>NZ_JBIUBW010000005.1:258788-482787 GCF_044548465.1 Streptomyces sp. NPDC052023
CTGTGCTCGCTCCCTCCTCCCACCTCCTCCCCCCGCCCCCCCCCCCCCCCCGCTCCCCCCCCCCGCCGGGGGGGGGGGGGGCCCCCCCCACCCCGCCCCCCCCCCCCACCCCGGTGGCGAAGAAGCGGGAGACGTCCGCGTCGCACGTCCCGCCGGGCGCCCCGGTGTCCGGCGGGACACCCATCTTCCAGTCGAGGCCGTAGCGCCGGAACAGCTCGGCGCGCAGGGGCGCGATCGGCATGCCCACGTTCGGCAGCACCATGGCGTAGACCGAGCCCATCAGCAGCGCGCGCAGCATCGGATAGTCGGCCCCGGCGTCGTGGGAGCCGTGCCGGGTGACGGTGTCCCGCAGCAGTTCGGCGAGCCGCTGCTGCTCGGGGCACTGCACGAAGCCCTCGGTGTCCAGCAGTCCGGCCATGTGCTGGCGCATCAGCACCGTCCGGTCCCGGGCCAGCCCCAGGATCGCGTCGATGGCCCGCGCCATCCGCTCCCGGCCGTCCTCGGTGCGCGGTTCGCGCTCCAGCGCCTCCTCCAGGGTCCGGTGCATCAGCCGGTGCACGGCGGACTGGACCAGCTGGCGCTTGCCGGGGAAGTAGTACGACACCAGCCCGCGCGCCGATCCGGCCCGGTCCGCGATGTCCGCGAGCGTCGTCGCGTCGTATCCGCGCTCGCTCACCAGCTCGACCGCCGCCTGCAGAAGCCGTTCCCGGGAACGCCGCCGCAACTCTTCATTGACCGAGGCGCTACGGGGGGTCATGCTGTAACTCCTGCGTTGACTGGCTGCCAGCCAACTATACTCAGGGTGTCCGGACCGGCCCACGGAGTGGCCGGTTCCGGCGGTGCCGTCCTGCCCCGGGCGACGCGGGGGATCGTCCGGGGTGGGCGGTGGTTCTGCGAGGTCAGCGCACCAGGCCGAGAACCGGGCGCAGCCCGTCCGGCCGCCGGTCGGCCGGCAGATGGTCCACGAAGTGCACCGCGCAGCCCAGCGCCGCGGCGCCGCCGTCCGCCCGCCTGTCGTCACCGACCATCAGCACCTCCCGGGGGTCGGCGCCGATGCCGGCGCAGGCGATCTCGAAGAGCCGGGGATCGGGCTTGCGGATGCCGTGCTCGTACGACAGGACGTACCTGTCCACGTACGCGTCCAAGCCGTGCGCACGGAAGACCGGGCGCAGGTCCCAGCCGATGTTGCTGACCACGCCGACGGCGATTCCGCGTTCGCGCAACGTCCCCAGCACCTCGGCGGCGTCCGGGTACGGCGTCCACGCGTCCGGTCGCATGTGGCGCTCGTAGAGCGCGTCGTGCAGTCGGGGGTCGGGCAGCGGCACCTGCCGGGAAAGGCCGGTGAAGGCGGCCCGGTGCTCCTCGGGTGTCCGGTCACGGACCTCCCACATCTCGGCGAGGTCGGCGGGAACGTGCTGCGGGGACGCGCCGCCGGGCAGCGCGCCCGCCGCCTGAAGGGCCTGCGCGGTCTTGGTGAACTCGGGCTCGGTGAGCTCTACTTCGGTTTCGGCCAGTACGGCACGCAGCCAGACCTCGGTGGGCTCGACGCGGAAGAGGGTTCCGGAGAAGTCGAAGAGAACGGCGGTCATGCGGTGATCCTAGGGGCGGGCGCCCCGCGCCGTCCGGGGATGCGGGGGACCACGTACCGGACGAGCCTTGGGCCACCGGCCCCGTGGTCAGGGGTGCCGGCGCGTGTGGACCCCGACCGCCAGGGCCACCACCATCGCCCCGAGCAGCCAGCCCGCGACCACGTCCGTCAGCCAGTGCACCCCCAGCCACACGCGGGTCAGCCCGACGCCGGCCACCGAGACCACGGCGACGGCGAGGACCGTGCGAAACAGGGGGCGGCCTGCGTCGTAGTGGTGCAGCAGCCACAGCAGCAGACCCAGGACCACCGTGGCGGTCATGGCGTGGCCGGACGGAAAGGCCGCGTAGTGAGCCGTGTCGACGGGGTCGGGCCACTCGGGCCGTTCACGGCCGACCGCGGCCTTCATCGTCTGCTGCACGCCTGTGGTCACCGCCACGGTGACCACCAGCCACAGAGCCGTCCACCACGCGGAGCGCCGCAGCACCAGCCACAGCACGACCGCCGCGCACAGGAGGCGCATCGTCACGGGATCCCAGACCCAGTCCGTGAGGATCCGGCACGCCTGCGTGAGCCCCGGCTCCTCGACCGCCCAGCCGTGGGTGACCCGGGCGACCTCGCGGTCCAGGGTGATCAGGGGGTGCCAGCCGGATGCGACCAGGGCGAGGAGCAGCAGTGAGCTCAGTGCCAGCGCGATCGCGGCACGGACGGCCGTGTGGGGGGCGGACGTACGGGGCGGGGTGTCGACGGGCTGGTGCATGGTGCGATCTTTACCAACTCTTGGGGTAGGAGGCCAATGTCCTGAGGCGCCGGGACACAGGACGGCCTGATATCGCCGCCGATGCGTGGCGGACATCATCATGTGCGCCGCGGCGCCCGTGACTACCCCAGTACCCGCAGTGCCGGTACGAACGTCACCAGCACCGGCACGACCGGCACCAGGGCCCCCGCCGCCGTCAGACGCATCCGGCGGGCGGCCGTGAGGCGCGCCGGGGGAGTCAGCAGACGGTGCACCCGCTGGGGCACGTGCGCGTGCGGGGCCGGACCGGGACCGAACACACCCCGGTCCTCGTTGAGTTCCACCAGCGCCAGGGCGGTGGTCAGCCGGCCGAAGCGGCGGGAGGCCACGTCGTCCGCGGCGAGTTCCACCAGCCGGTGCATCTCGTCGCGGAACGCGGCGAACACCGGCACCTGCGGGAACCCGCCCGCCAGCGCCGCCGAACAGTGCAGCAGCCAGTCGTGCCGCGCCCGCGCGTGCCCCTGCTCATGCGCGAGGACGGCGTCCAGCTGCCGCCCCCTCAGTCGGCGCAACGCGGCGGTGGTGACCACGAGCCGGGGCGGCGCACCAGGAAGCCACCAGGCGTCCGGCCGCTCACCCTCCAGTACGACGAGCCGCCCGTCCGCCGGTTCCTCGCCCGGCAGCAGCGGCGCGCGGACCAGGAGCTCGGCCCGCCGCCGGTGGCGCAGCGCCCGTGCGCGGACGACCTCACGGACCAGCATCGCGGCGCTCCACACCGCGCCGCCCGCGAGCGCCAGCGCGGTCGCCGCCGCCCACGGAACCGCGACTCCCAGCGCATACGCCTCGACCACCGCGCTCGGTGCCCCGGCGAACACCTGGCCGCGTACCGCGTGCCAGGCCGCCGCCGCACTGAGCGTCATCGACAGCGCGCAGCACAGCAGCACGCCCGCCACCACGCACTGCCACACCCACAGGGCCACCACGGGTTCGCGGTCCGGCCAGTCGGCCCGGGCGAGGAGCCGCGGGGCCAGGACGGCAGTCAGGGCGCCGAGCAGCAGAAGTGCCGCGGGGACCATCATGGGAACACCCTATGAGCGGCGGGCTACTCGGCGGTACGACTGCGTCGGCAAGTGACACAGGACACGTTTCCCTCACAGGGTGATGAGCATGGCGACCATGGCGATGCCCATCGACAAGCGGCAGGCCTGCGCCAGTTCGGGCCGGTCGCCCCATCCGGCGGGGGGCGCGCCGCCTGCCGCGGCGGGCACCGGGATCAGCCGGGCCCCGCTCAGCAGGACGTATCCGGTGAAGTAGAGCAGGAGCGCGCCGGTCACCGGGGCCAGGCCGGACCCGCCGTGGGCGTGGCCGTGCGCGGAGGGGGAGACGGCCATGGCCCATGCCATGTAGACCATGGCCGCGGTGCCCACCAGGTGGTGCAGGTGGTGCCTGCCGACGCGCGCCGCCCACAGGGCGCGCAGGCCCGCCGCGCCGAAGACGGCCCCGTAGACCGGCCAGGCCCACTGCGGTGGCGTGTACACCGCCGCCGGTACGGCCATCGCGGCCATCCCGAATCCCATCAGCGCCTCGTCGCCCGCGGTACGGCGCTGCTCCTCGACACCGCTGCGCAGGCGCAGCAGGCAGTAGGCCCCGGTCGCCGCGCACAGCGCGACCAGCAGCCAGCCCGACGCGGCCGGTCCGTGCACCCGAACCTCCCCGCTCGACGGTCGGTCAAGGGTTGCTCGGTTGAAAGAGATGCCCGTTTCGTGCGGCGCGCACGCGAGCGCAGGGGTGTACGTGGGGGCGTTCGGCGGAGCGCATTCACTCCGTCGTGAGGATTCCCGGGCGAGGCCCGCGCAATGCATCGCGATGCGCCGAGATGATTCACGAGTAAAACACCTGTTGCTCGGCATGCTGGGTGGGCTCGCCGTCGCCCTGGTCACCGCGTCGCTCACCAGCGACGGCGTGGTGCTGGTGACCGTCGGAGCCCTCCTGGCCGCCGCGCAGAAGGCGCTGTGTGACGCCACCCGGATCGGCCCGCCCGGCAACGTCGTCCTCACGTTCGTCAGCTCCGCCGCACTGTTCGCCCCGCAGTCCCTCCACCAGGTGCCCGGTCATCTGGCCTTGGGCCTCGCCGCCGGCGCGTGGGCCTGGCTCGTCGGCATGGCACCGGGCCTCGCCCGCCCGCACGGCCCGGAACGCCGCGCCACCGCGCTGGCCCTGGACGCCGCCGCCGGGTACGCCGCCCTGCACGGCACCGGGGACGGTCACGCCCGGACCCGGGCCGCCGCGGCCGCCGCCGTGCAGGCCGCCTGGCAGACGCTGCTCCCCCCGGGGACCCGCCCGGGCGGACGCTCGACGACCCGGAGTGACCTGCGTGCCCTCGTCGTCCGCGCCGAGGTGGCCCTCGCCGCGCCCCGCGGCACCGACCCGGCGCGGCTGCGCGCCTGGGCCCGCGACCTGCGCGGCAACCGTCCCGTGCCGCACACGGGTGACGCGAGCACCGGCGAACTGCTCGGAGTCGACCTGGAACTCGCGGCGCCCCGCCGGCCGTTGGGACGCACCCTCGCCGCCCTCGGCCCGATCACGGTCCGCACCGCTCTGGGATGCGCGCTCGCCGGGTACGTCTCCCTGGGCCTCGGGATCGGCCGTCCCTACTGGGCCCTGGTCACCGCCGCCGCGCTGTACCAGGTCAACATCACCCTCACCTGGAGCCGGGCCGTACAGCGCGTCGTCGGCAACCTCGACGGCGTCCTCGTCTTCGCCGCCCTCACGCCGCCCGCCCACCTCGGCCCCGCGGCGCTGGTGCTGTGCTGCCTCGCCTGCAGCTTCGGCGCCGAAGCGCTGATCAGCCGCAACTACTGGCTCGGCAGCGTCTGCGTGACGCCGATGGCGTTGCTCATCACCGAGTTCACCGGCTTCCAGGATCCCGGCGCGCTGACCACTGAGCGAGTCGCGGACACCTTCGCCGGCGCGCTGGCCGGCTTCGCCGCCGCGCTCGCCGTCACCGACCGGAGCGCGGGCGCCCGCCTCGAACAGGCCCTCGCCGCCGCCGAACGCGCCCGCGGGTTCACCGCCCGCCTGCCGGCCGAGTCACGGCCCGCCGCCGGAGCGCTGGAAGCCGCCCGCCGTGGCCCCGCCGCCGCCCTCGTCGACCTGCGCGCCGCCGCCGACGCCGCGTCCGGCGAGTGGTGGCAGGGGGCCCCTGCCCCAGGAGCGGGTCGTCGACGCCGAACAGGCAGGACACCGTACGCTCGCGGCGACGGTACGACACCAGGGCTCGCTCCTGGACCGGGACGCGCGCAGGACGACGGAGGACGCACGGCCATGACGGGGACGAACGGGCGGGGCACCGACGGGGGAGACCGGGCGGATGCGCGGGGGCGGCGTGACGCGGGCGAGGCGGACCGTCCCGGCGCCTCGGCCCACCCCACCCCCACCGACGCCGATCCCGCAGGTGGCGCAGATCGCGCCGGGCCGGGCGGCCGGCGAGACACCGTCGCCGCCGTCGTCCATCAGTGGCAGGCCGTGCACCCCGGTCTCGACACCGGCCCCATGGAGATCATCGGCCGGGTCAACCGCTGTGCCGCCCTCCTGCAGCAGGCCGAGGACGCCCCGCTGCGGCGGGCCGGGCTCAGCAGGCCGGAGTTCGACCTGCTCGCCGCGCTGCGCCGCACCGGGCACGAGCTGACCCCCGGCGAACTGGTCCGTGAGACCTTCTCCTCCGGCGCCGCCGTCACCAAACGCCTCAAGCAGCTCACCGAACGCGCACTGGTCGAGCGGCGGGGCGACGACCGGGACCGTCGTGTCGCCCACGTCCGTCTCACCGACTCCGGACGCGACCTCGTCGACGCCGTCCTGCCTGAACAGCTCGCCTACGAGGGCGCCGTACTGGCCGGACTCGACCGTCCGCGGCAGGGTGAACTCGCCGCGCTGCTGGGCGAGTTGCTCGGCCAGCTGGAAGGGCGCCTGGGCGCGCCGCGGTGAGCGGACCGCCGGCTCAGCCCTCGTCGCTCGCGAGATAGACGCCGAAGACCGCGCCCTGCGGGTCGCGCAGCACGGCGATCCGCGGACCCTCGGGTACGGAGGTGGGCTCCATCAGGGCCGTACCACCCGCCCCGGTCGCCGTCGCGGCGGCGGTGTCGACGTCGTCCACCGCGAAGTAGGGGAGCCAGTGCGGGGGCACCTCGTGCGGGAACTTGTCGTCCATGACCATCATGCCGCCGAAGTCCTGGCCCGCGAGGCCCCACTGGGTGTAGTGCTCGGAGGCGTTGACGGTCCACCCGAAGACGTTCGTGTAGAAGTCGCGCGCCCGTGCCGGCTCCCGGGTGAGCAGTTCCACCCAGCCCAGCGCGCCGGGCGCGTTGAACACCCCGGCGCCCTCGAAGGCCCGTGGCTGCCACAGCGAGAACACGGCGCCGGACGGATCGGCGGCCACCGCGAAGCGTCCCATGTCGAACACGTCCATCGGGTTCATCACCACCGTCCCGCCGGAGGCCGTCACCTGCTGCGCGGTCTCGTCGGCGTCCCGGACTGCGAACGACACGGTCCACGCGACCGGCTGCCCCTCCTGGTACAGCGGTGTCAGCGCGGCGACCGCCGCGTCTCCCAGGTGCGCGACCGTGTATCCGCCCGCCTCCTGACGCGGGTCGGTCTCGCAGCGCCAGCCGAACAGCTCGGCGTAGAACCGCTCGGCCTGCGCCATGTCACTCGTGCCCAGTTCGGTCCAGCAGGGACCGCCGACAACCGGCTTGTGCAGCTTCATCCGACGTCCTTCCCCAGGGCAGACCTCCACCAGCACGCTAGTCCCGGCCACCGGCGGCGGCCATCCGGCAATCTCCTCGCGCCCGGCGCCGCCTCCGACGTACGATCAGCCGCGTACCGCACCGCGTGGCGGCCTCCAGACGCTCACCCCTGCCCGGAGGTCGAACATGTCAGCGCCGCAGGTGCGCCCCTTTCTCCGCGACGACCGTGACCAGCTCACCGAACTGATCAACGCGCATGCCGCCGCCGTCGTCCCCGGTGTCTCCGTCTCCGTCAACACCGTGCTCGGCGCGCTGGAGCGGGAGCCCGGCGAGTTCATCACCGACCCTTGGGTGCGCGACCGGGTCACCCTCGTCGCGGAGCAGCGCCACTCGGTCGTGGCGGCCGCCCATCTCCTGCGCTACCGCGCCGACGCCGGCGTGGGCGCGCCCTACCGCGACACGGGTGAGATCCGCTGGTTCGTGTGCTCCCCGCGGGCCTCGTTCCGGCCGGACACCGAGCGGGCCGGCGATCTGCTGATGCAGGCCTGCCTCGCCTGCCTGGCCCGTTGGCGGGTGCGGGCGCGGTACGCCGACGGCGCGCTCCCGGCGCCCGGCGTGTACGGGCTGCCCCGGCCCTGGCCGCACGTCCGCTCCGTCTACGAACGCGCCGGGTTCCGCCACACCGGCCGCACCGAGGTGCTGCTCATCGCCCGCGTCGCCGACCTGCCCCGCCCCGATTCCGCGCCCGGCGTCGGGTACGAGCGCACGCTGGGGGAGTGCGGCACCCGCTGGACGGCGTACGCCGACGGGCACGCCGTGGGTTTCGTCGAGGTGGACACGGCACCGGCCCGGCCCGAGCGGCATGTCCGGGCCGGTGGTCTCGCGGACATCGGGAACCTGTGCGTGGAGCCGTCCCGCCGGGGTGAGGGCTGGGAGCGCCGGCTGCTCGCCCGGGCGGCCGACTGGCTCCGCCTGTGCGGCGCGGACCGCGTCCTGGCGTACGAGGAGGCCGAGGACCGTACGGCGATCGATCTGCTGACCGCCGCCGGCTTCCGGGAGCTGACCCGTATGGACCGCGGCTGGGAGCACCGCCCGGCGTGACCGGGCGTCAGATGCCCGGCCGGTACCTGATCGGATGATCGGCCGGCACCTCCACCAGCACGATCGGCACGCCGTCCGGATCCGCGATCCACATCTCGACCAGCCCCCACGGCTCGCGGACCGGCGGACGTACGATCTCCACGTTGTTCCCGCGCAGTTCGTCGTGCGCGGCGGACACGTCCTCGACCTGGAGCCACAGCCGGACGGCCGGGGACGGCGGGGTCTCGGAGCGGCCGGAGAGCTCGAGGTGGCCGCCGCCGAGGAAGTAGACCGTCCCGCGCTCCGGTCCCGTCCCGAACTCGCGGTAGACGGCGAGGCCCAGCTGCTCGCCGTAGAAGGCACGGGACCGCTCGGGGTCGGTGGGCCGCAGCAGGATCCGTCCGCTCAGTACATGCACCATGCACCCGGAGCCTAGTGGCAGCGTTAGGCTCGTCGGTGCCCGAGCCGCGCCGAGAACCGGAGAGACACCTCATGGAGAGCGCCGCCGTCCACGGACTGACCTTTCGCGACGCCACCGACGCCGATGTGGACACGCTGGTCGCGCTGATCGAGTCGGCCTACCGGGGTGACTCCAGCCGGGTGGGGTGGACCACCGAGGCGGACATCCTCCAGGGGCAGCGGACCGACCCGCAGGGCGTACTGAGCGTGATCAAGGCCCCGGACAGCAGGCTGCTGACCGTGGAGCGCGACGGCACCGTCGTCGCATGCTGCCAGCTGGAGCGCCGGGACACCCACGCCTACTTCGGCATGTTCGCCGTCAGCCCCGCCCTGCAGGGTTCCGGACTCGGCAAGGTGATCATCGCGGAGGCGGAGCGGCAGGTCCGCGAGAGCTGGGGCGCACGGGAGATGCACATGACCGTGATCTCCGCACGCGACGACCTCATCGCCTGGTACGAGCGGCGCGGCTACCGCCGTACGGGCCATATGACCCCGTTCCCGTACGGCGACGAGCGGTTCGGCATCCCGCAACGCGACGACCTGCAGTTCGAGCTGCTGGTGAAGGAGCTCGCGTGACTCTCGCGCCTACGCCGTGAACCGGCCGGTGCGCTTGATCTCCGGGTAGTCCGTCGTCGCGCCGTCCAGTTCCAGCGCCCGTACGAGACGCAGCTGCTCCTGCGTGTTCACCACCCAGCCGATGATCCTCAGGCCCGCCTCACGCGCGTGCTCCACGATCTCCAGCGTGAGCCGGCGGACGTTCAGGCAGACGGTCGCCGCACCGGCCTCGACGGCACGCTCCACGACGTCGGGGCCGTAGCGGCTCGCGATCAGGGCGGTGCGCACCCCGGGCACCAACCGGGTCATCTCGGCGACGGCCGCGTCGTGGAACGAGGACACCTCGACCCGGCCCGTGAGGTCCCGCTGCCGCATGATTCCGGCCAGTGCCCGCGCCGCCCGCACGTCCTTGATCTCTGCCTGGAGCGGCGCCCGCACCGCCTCCAGGACCTCCTCGAACACCGGGACCCGCTCGCCCCGGCCCGCGTCGAGGGTGCGCAGCTCGGCGAGGGTCTTCTCGGCGATCGGACCCGAGCCGTCCGTCGTCCGGTCGACCGCTGTGTCGTGCATCACGACGAGGGCGCCGTCCTTGCTGAGATGGAGGTCGAGTTCGATCGCGTCCAGACCGGCCTCCTGAGCTGCGACGAAGGACCGGAGGGTGTTCTCGGGCTCGACACCCATGACTCCGCGGTGACCGATGGTGAGGAAGTTCAAGGTGTGACTCGCTTCCGTCGACAGCGGCGTGGAGGCCTCGCGGCCCGTCTTGGAAGGTATCGCCTGAGCGGTTCTGGGCAGAGGGTGACGACGAGGCCATGTGTCCTCGCCATCGCCGTGTCCGACAGAAAAAAGTGCGGTGAAGGCGGGGGCGCCGCAGAATATTCTCCCGAGCTTCCCCTTGCTGGGTGAAACTCGGTGTGTATACGGTCTCCTTACGCGAGGTTCTCCCGTGGAGGATGGGACATGACGGAAATTCTTGTGCAGGTGGGTACGGAGGGGCAGGTTCCTCCTGTGGTCAGGGTGGTGGAGCACCCGGCGTGGCCCGTGCTCAAGGATGCCGTGGAGCAGATCCGGCCATGGCAGTCCAAGGACGGATCGATCGACTTCGAGGCCGAGGGCGCCCCCGGCCGGGACCAGGCCGAGCTGGCCGTACGACGGGTCGTCGACGCCGTCGAGGCGCTCGCGCCGCTCCTGCCGCACGACGCCGCCTACCACGAGGCACTGGTGCGGGACCTGCGCCGCTGGGCCGACGAGGGCTTCGAGGTCCCCGACTTCCTGGACTCGCTGCTCGCCTTCCAGCCCGCCGCGAACCGCCAGGACGGTCTGCAGCACCTGGTCGTCTTCCCGATGTACACGCAGAACGGCAACCCCGACCGCAACCTCGAAGCGGTCGTCCTGCGCATGGTCTGGCCGGAGTGGCTGGCCGAGCTGGAGCGCACCCGATACGACAACCCGCTGTTCTGCGGCATCACCTTCGAGGACTTCACGGCCGGGTACGACACCAACTCCGCCGTCCTCTTCCCCGAGACCATCGCCGTGCGCGAGGCGCCGGAACGGTTCTCCTGGGGCGGTATCTTCTGCGACCGCGAGGCCGCCCGCTTCCGCCGGGTCACCGACGCCGCTGTCGGCCTCCTGGGGCTCGACCTGCCCGAGGACATCGCCGCCATGGTCCACGACCAGAAGCGCTGCGAAGAGGCCTTCGTGCTCTGGGACATGGTCCACGACCGCACCCACAGCCACGGCGACCTGCCGTTCGACCCGTTCATGATCAAGCAGCGCCAGCCGTTCTGGATGTACGGCCTGGAGGAGCTGCGCTGCGACCTCACCGCCTTCAAGGAGGCCGTGAAGCTGTCCGGCGAGGGCGTCCCGCAGGCCCGCGACGTGCAGTACGCGGTGCTGTTCGACCGCATGTTCCGCTTCCCGGTCACCGGAGAGCGGGTCCGCAACTACGACGGCCTCGGCGGCCAGCTGCTCTTCGCCTACCTGCACAAGCACGACGTCGTCCGCTGGACCGACAACAAGCTGTCCATCGACTGGGAGCGCGCTCCGCAGGTCACCAACCAGCTCTGCGCCGAGATCGAGAAGCTCTACCGGGACGGCATCGACCGTCCCAAGCTCGTGCACTGGTTCGCCGGATACGAGCTGGTCTCCACCTACCTCGCCCCGCACCCGGGTTCCAAGTGGGCCAAGGGCCCGGACGCCCTGGACCTGAGCCAGCCGCCGCGCAAGCTCGTCGATGACGTGCTTCCGGACGAGTTTCCGCTGAGCATGTTCTATGAGGCGCTGTCCAAGAAGCTCAGGAACGTGATTGCCTCGACCAAGGGCATCACGGCGGACCCCGCCGAGCAGGTCGCCGCGTGAGCGACCGCACCACACACGCTGCTCAGGAGGCGAAGACCATGCACAACGGAGCTCTCAGCGGTGCGGTGATCGCGGTGGCCGGCGCGGGCGGCCCCGCGGGCCGGGCGACGCTGCAGCGCCTGGCCGACGCGGGAGCGACCGTCGTCGGCTCCGACAACGACCCGGAGCGCCTCGCCGAGGCCGTGGACGCGGCGAGCTACGCGCACGGCGGCGCCACGGTCGTCGGCGACACCGTCGACCTGCTCGACCTGCAGGCCACCCAGGACTGGGCGAACCGCATCGAGAAGGACTTCGGGCGCGTCGACGGCCTGGTCCACCTGGTCGGCGGCTGGCGCGGCAGCGAGACCTTCACCAAGACCCGGCTCGACGACTGGGACCTGCTGGAGCTGCTGCTCATCCGGACCGTGCAGCACACCTCCCTCGCCTTCCACGAGCCGCTCCAGCGCAGCCCCCGCGGCCGGTACCTCCTGATCAGCGCCGCCGGGGCCAGCAGGCCGACCGCGGGCAACGCCGCGTACGCCGCCGCCAAGGCCGCCGCGGAGGCGTGGACCCTGGCCATGGCCGACTACTTCGCCAAGGCCGGGGGCGAGCAGGGGCCGAACGCCGCGGCTGCGATCCTGGTGGTGAAGGCACTGGTGCACGACGCCATGCGCGCCGACCGCCCCAACGCGAAGTTCGCGGGCTTCACGGACGTCGGCGACCTGGCGGAGGCCATCGCCTGCGTCTGGGACAAGCCTGCCGCCGAAGTGAACGGACAACGTCTGTGGCTGACCGAGAAGCCGTGAACCCACCGAAGACCGACGCGCGTCGCCATCACGACCCGGAGGTCCGCGGTTTCGCGAGCGACAACTACGCCGGGGTCCATCCGGAGGTGCTCGCCGCCCTCACCGTGGCGAACGGCGGGCACCAGGTCGCGTACGGCGATGACGACTACACCGAGAATCTCCAGCGCATCGTCCGCAGCCACTTCGGTGCCACGGCCGAGGCGTTCCCGGTGTTCAACGGCACCGGCGCCAACGTCGTGGCCCTCCAGGCGGTCACCGACCGCTGGGGCGCGGTGATCTGCGCCGAGAGCGCGCACATCAACGTCGACGAGGGCGGCGCCCCCGAGCGGATGGGCGGCCTGAAGCTGCTCACCGTGCCCACGCCGGACGGCAAGCTCACCCCCGAGCTGATCGACCGGCAGGCCTGGGGGTGGGACGACGAGCACCGTGCGATGCCGCAGGTCGTCTCCATAGCCCAGGCCACCGAGCTGGGCACCGTCTACACACCCGACGAGATCCGCGCGATCTGCGAGCACGCCCACGCCCACGGGATGAAGGTGCACCTGGACGGCTCCCGGATCGCCAACGCCGCGGCCTCCCTGGACGTGCCGATGCGGACGTTCACCAACGCGGCCGGCGTCGACATCCTCTCCCTGGGCGGCACCAAGAACGGCGCCCTGTTCGGCGAGGCGGTCGTGGTGATCGACCAGGACGCCGTCAGCCACATGAAGCATCTGCGCAAGCTGTCGATGCAGCTGGCCTCCAAGATGCGTTTCGTGTCGGTGCAGTTGGAGGCCCTGCTCGCCAGGGACCTGTGGCTGCGCAACGCCCGGCACTCCAACGAGATGGCCCAGCGGCTCGCCGAGGGTGTCCGGTCCGTGCACGGCGTGGAACTGCTCTACCCGGTGCAGGCCAACGCGGTCTTCGCGCGGCTGCCGCACGATGTGAGCGAGCGCCTGCAGAAGCGCTTCCGCTTCTACTTCTGGGACGAGGCCGCCGGCGATGTGCGCTGGATGTGCTCCTTCGACACCACGCAGGAGGACGTGGACGCGTTCCTCGCGGCGCTCAAGGGGGAGATGGCGCGGTAGGACGCGCGGCTCTTGTGCATAGGTATGCGGTCACCTGAAAAGTCATTGACGCTCGGGTGATCGCATTTCTATGCTCTGCGGGCATGGAGCTGATCCAGGAAACACCTCACCTTTCCGCGTACCTTGGCGCCGACGAGGCCGTCGACCACGACCATCCGCGGGTGCGGGACACGGCTGCCCGGCTCGCCACCTCGGCTGCTGACTCGTATGACTATGCGCGGAGGGCGTTCGAGTTCGTGCGTGACACCGTGACGCACTCCCAGGACGCCGGCGACCTCCGTGTCACCTGGCGCGCTTCCGGCGTCCTGGAGCAGGGCACGGGCATCTGTCACGCCAAGGCCCACGCGCTGGCCGCGCTGCTGCGGGCCGAGGGCATCCCGGCCGCTCTGTGCTACCAGCGGTTCGACGTGGTGCACGGGCTGGTCGCCGTGCGCTTCCGGGGTGCGTGGCATCGGCAGGACCCGCGCGGCAACAAACCCGGCGTGGACGCGCAGTTCTCTCTGGATGGTGAGCGTCTGGCCTTCACGCCCGACCTGAAGTCCAATGAGATGGACTATCCAGTCCTGTATGCTGCACCGCATCCAGCGGTACTGGCGGCGCTCAAGGCCGCGCCCGACCGGCCGTACCTCTGGCGGCACCTCCCCACCGCACTCTGAGGCAAGGACCATGACTCTCACGCTGACCGTGTCCGACGAGGTACGTGCCCTCGCACCCGGCTTCACCCATGTCGCCGTCGAGGCGCACGGACTCGTCAACGGACCCAGCACCGACGCCAGTGCGGCGCTCCTCGACGAGGCGGCCCGTCGGCTCGCCGTACGCCTGGACGGGCGCGCCCCGCACGAGGATCCGCACATGGCCGCCTGGCGCGAGGTCTACACGGCGTTCGGCTCGAAGCCGTCGCGCACCCGTAACTCCGCCGAGGCGCTGGCCAGAAGAGCCCTCACGGACGCCGGTCTGCCGCGGATCAACGTTCTCGTGGATGTCTACAACGCCGTCAGCGTCGCCCGTCTGATCCCCGTCGGCGGCGAGGACATCCACCGGGTCCAGGGCGGGATGCGACTCGTGCGGGCCACCGGCGAGGAGGACTTCGTCACCGCCGCCGACGGCGCGGAGGCCGTCGACCACCCCGATCCGGGCGAGGTGGTGTGGCGTGACGACGCGGGAGTGACCTGCCGTCGCTGGAACTGGCGCCAGGGCCCGCGGACCCGGCTCACCGAGGCGACCGTCTCGGGCATCTTCCTGCTGGAGACGATGGCTCCGATGCCGGTCGCCGAGGCCGAGCAGGCGGCCGCCGAACTCGCGGCGCTGCTGGAGAAGTTCAGCCCCGGAGCCCGGATCACGGTGCACACCCCCGAGCCGGCGGCCTGAGCCGCCGGCTCGCCCGGGGTCAGCGCGCCTCGGCCTCGCGGACCTGCTCCGGGGTCGGGGCCGAGCCGCCGAGGTGGGCGGGCAGCCACCAGCTGTCGTCCGCGCCGCGGGGGCGGCCGGGGTAGGCGCGCTGGGCGACGTCCAGCAGGTCCTGGACCCGCTCGCGCAGGCGGCGCGTGATCGCCCCCGCGTACTGGTCGCGGGGGGCTTCGACGGCCTCGCCCACCCGGATCGTGACCGGGAGGTGGCTGCGCCTGAAGTTGCGCGGATGCCCCTTGGTCCACAGCCGCTGCGTGCCCCACACGGCCATCGGGATCAGGGGAACGCCCGCCTCCTGGGCCATCCGTGCCGCACCCGACTTGAAGCTCTTCAGGGTGAACGACTGCGAGATCGTGGCCTCCGGGAACACCCCCACGATCTCACCGGAACGCAGCGAGTCCAGGGCGTGCTGATAGGCCGCCTCACCCTGCTTGCGGTCCACCGGGATGTGCCGCATGCCGCGCATCAGCGGACCGGAGATCCGGTGCCGGAACACGGACTCCTTCGCCATGAAACGCACCAGCCGCTTCTGCGGGAGCGCGGCCAGGCCGTTGAAGACGAAGTCCAGATAGCTGATGTGATTGCTCACCAGCACAGCGCCGCCCGAGCGCGGGATGTTCTCCGACCCCTGACAGTCGATCTTCAGGTCCCAGACCTTGAACAAGGTCCGTGCGAGACCGACGACGGGACGGTAGACGAGTTCTGCCATGGGCGGGGTGGACCCTTCCTGCTCTGCCTGGGGAGGAACTCCCCGCCAGAAAGTTACGTAGCCGTAGGTTTACGGCATCTCGCAGATCGTGCCCCAAGAACGGTCGGGGAGCCAGCCCCCGTGCCCGACCGGCGCGAGATCCTCGTCACGTCGGCGTACATTCCACCTCGTGCTTTTACGGCGCCTTTACTCCACGCGGAGCGCGACCTGCTGGGCGAGCAGGTACATCTCGCACGCCACGCAGAACCCCGACGCCGCGTGCAGGAAGGCACCGGCGAGCACGGCCCCGGTGGCCAACAGGCCCAGCCACAGCGGGCCCAGGGTGTAGCCGGCCAGTCCGACACCGGCGAACACCAGCCCCACCGCCTGAGCGAACCGCGAGGGTTCGAGCCCCGCCGGATCGGCCACCGGCGCCACCCGCGTCCGTACGAACCGGTGGAACGCCCAGCCGTACGGCGAATGGCCCACACCGCCCGCCGCGCCCCACGCGAACACCAGGGTCTGCCACGCCAGCAGCCACGCGTTCCCGGTGATCAGAACGACCGCAAGGACGGCGGCCGTCACGGCCGCCCCGAAGCGCGGTCCCCTCACGTCGATGTCCATGAAGCCAGGATTCCGGGGTGAGATGACCCGCGGCAGGCGGGAATCTTTGCGGTCTCGTGAACGCTTGTGCTGGTCGTGACGGAAGAACTGACAGGCGGGGTGGGACACGCGCGTGCGTGACGACGACAAGGAGAGGCCGCTCGGCGCTGCCGAACTGGGCGCCGAACTCGGTGAGCGGGCCACGCTGGTGCAGTTCTCCAGCGCCTTCTGCGCGCCCTGCCGGGCGACGCGGCGGGTCCTCGGCGAGGTGTCCGGCCTGGTGCCGGGCGTCGCCCACGTCGAGATCGACGCCGAGGCGCAACTGCATCTCGTCCGCGCGCTCGGCATCGTCAGGACCCCTACCGTGCTGGTGCTCGACGCGGACGGCCGGATCGTGCGGCGGGCCACCGGACAGCCGCGCAAGGCGGATGTGATCGCCGCGCTCGGGCAGGCGGTCCGCACCCCGGCTCCCGGCGGCTGAGACCGGATCCCGGATCACGGGGCGAACTTGACTGGGCGCGGCATCCATCGTCAGCTTGACCCCATGCCTTCGGAAGTCCTTCTCTTCGGCCGGGTCCACGTCGACCTCGTCCGCACCGCGAGCGCGCGCTGTCCGGGCTGATGAACAGCCCAGGATCCGCCCGCCGCCCCCCGCAGAAGGACAACTCCATGACGGCCACCCCCGGCCTCGCCACACCCGCCTCCCCGCACCGTGCCGCTCCCGACCTGTTCCGTGCCGTCTTCCGGCGGCACGCGGCCGGCGTGGCGGTGATCACAGCGCGCGGAGCCGACGGTCCGGTCGGCTTCACCGCCACCTCCCTCACCTCGGTCTCCGCCGAACCGCCGTTGCTCTCCTTCGGGATAGGCACCGGGTCGTCCAGCTGGGCGGCGATCTCCGGGGCCGGGCATGTCGGGGTGCACATACTCGGTGAGCACCAGCAGGAGCTGGCGGCCACCTTCGCGCGCAGCGGTGCCGACCGCTTCGCGGCGCCCACCGTCTGGCGCGAGGGTCCCGAAGGGGTCCCGCTGCTCGACGGCGTGCTGGCCTGGACGGTGTGCGCGGTGCACGCGCGCGTGCCCGCGGGTGATCACCGTCTCGTGCTCGCGGAGGTCGTCGGCGGTGACCCGGCCGGCGCAGGCCGGCCGCTGCTCTACCACCAGGGACGCTTCACCGCGTTGCGCGACTGAGCGGCCTGCGGAACCGTCCAGTTCCGGTTACGCTGCGTTGCGAAGGTCACAGTTCAAAGCGCTTGCTTAGCGGGCATGAAGTGGATGTACTGACGAGTAATATCTCGTTCGGAGCGTGGGTCGCCCCGACCGGGATCCGCCGCTAGAGGCGCCTATGCTGCCTGCAAGAAGGCAGCCAGAAATTGACGATGCAGTAGGAGAGCCGGCGTGAGCTTGAGGATCGTTGTCACTGTGAAGTACGTGCCCGACGCCACTGGCGACCGGCACTTCGCCGATGACCTGACCGTCGACCGCGACGACGTGGACGGTCTGCTCTCCGAACTGGACGAGTACGCGGTCGAACAGGCCCTGCAGATCGCCGAGGACGCCGACGACGCCGAGGTCACGGTGCTGACGGTGGGCCCCGAGGACGCCAAGGACGCGCTGCGCAAGGCGCTGTCGATGGGTGCCGACAAGGCGATCCACGTCGAGGACGACGACCTGCACGGCACGGACGCCATCGGCACCTCGCTCGTGCTGGCGAAGGCGGTCGAGAAGGCGGGCTACGACCTGGTCATCTCCGGCATGGCCTCCACCGACGGCACCATGGGCGTCGTCCCCGCCCTGCTCGCGGAGCGTCTCGGCGTTCCGCAGGTGACCCTGCTGTCCGAGGTCTCCGTCGAGGACGGCGTGGTGACGGGCCGCCGCGACGGCGACGCCGCCTCCGAGCAGCTTCAGGCGCAGCTCCCGGCGGTGGTCTCCGTGACCGACCAGTCGGGCGAGGCGCGCTACCCGTCCTTCAAGGGCATCATGGCGGCCAAGAAGAAGCCGGTGGAGTCCTGGGACCTGTCCGACCTGGACATCGAGGCCGACGAGGTCGGTCTGGAGAACGCGTACACCACGGTCGACGCCGCGACCGAGCGCCCGGCGCGCACCGCGGGCACGATCGTCAAGGACGAGGGCGAGGGCGGCAAGCAGCTCGCTGAGTTCCTCGCGAGCCAGAAGTTCATCTGAGCCCTGCGCTCGACTTCGCTGACCGCCCCTCATACTTCGCAAGCAGGAGAGAAGAAGTCCCATGGCTGAAGTTCTCGTCTACGTCGACCACGTGGACGGCGCCGTCCGCAAGCCCACCCTGGAGCTGCTGACGCTGGCCCGCCGCATCGGCGAGCCCGTCGCCGTCGCGCTGGGCAACGGCGCCGCCGACACCGCCGCCACGCTCGCCGAGCACGGCGCGGTGAAGGTCCTCACCCACGACGCCGCCGAGTACGCCGACTACCTGGTCGTCCCGAAGGTGGACGCTCTGCAGGCCGCCCACGAGGCGGTCTCCCCGGCCGCCGTGCTGGTCCCGTCCTCCGCGGAGGGCAAGGAGATCGCCGCCCGTCTGGCGCTGCGCCTCGGTTCCGGCATCATCACCGACGCCGTCGACCTGGAGGCCGGCGACGAGGGCCCGGTGGCCACGCAGTCGGTGTTCGCGGCGTCCTACTCCACCAAGTCCCGTGTCACCAAGGGCACCCCGGTCATCACGGTCAAGCCGAACTCGGCCGCCGTGGAGGCCGCCCCGGCCGCCGGTTCGGTCGAGGCCCTGAGCGTGTCCTTCTCCGCCCAGGCCACCGGCACGAAGGTCACCTCGCGCACGCCGCGTGAGTCGACGGGCCGTCCCGAGCTGACCGAGGCCGCCATCGTGGTCTCCGGCGGCCGTGGCGTCGGCGGCGCGGAGAACTTCGCGCTGATCGAGGCGCTGGCCGACTCCCTCGGCGCGGCCGTGGGTGCCTCGCGTGCCGCGGTGGACGCGGGCTGGTACCCGCACACCAACCAGGTCGGCCAGACCGGCAAGTCGGTCTCGCCGCAGCTGTACATCGCCTCCGGCATCTCGGGCGCGATCCAGCACCGGGCCGGCATGCAGACCTCGAAGACCATCGTGGCCGTCAACAAGGACGCCGAGGCCCCGATCTTCGAGCTGGTCGACTACGGCGTCGTCGGCGACCTCTTCGACGTCGTCCCGCAGCTCACCGACGAGATCAAGACCCGCAAGGGCTGACCGTCCGCGGGCTGTCCACAGTCTGTACGAGGCCCCCGTGACCGTCGACGGTCACGGGGGCCTCGCCTCATCCGAGGGTCACCGTGGCCTGCACGGGCAGGTGGTCGCTGGGGAACTGCCCGTCCACCGAGAAGGTGTTGATGTCCGCCCGGTGCACGGTGACCCCGGGCGTGGCGAGGATCCAGTCGATCCGGTCGCCGTTCGGCGTCAGCGGCCGGTAGCCGTGGAAGGTGGCGTACAGGTCGCCCCGCTCGGCGGCCGTCTCCCAGGTGTCGGTCAGGCCGGCGCCCAGCATCGTGTCGTAGACCGGGTCCTTGTGCGCGGCGACGTTGAAGTCACCGGTCACCAGCAGCGGCAGCGAGCGGTCCAGCCCGGCGATCCGCTGCGCGATCAGCGTGGCCGCACGCGCGCGTGCCTCCTGGCTGCGGTTGTCCAGGTGCGTGTCGAGGAAGTAGAACTCCCGGCCACCGTCGCGCAGATCGCGGAAGCGGACCCAGGTGACCATGCGGATGGAGCCGCCGCCCCAGGTGTTCGAGCCGATGAGGTCGGGGGTGTCGGAGAGCCAGAAGTGGTCGTACTCCAGCGGGGCGAGGCGCCGGGTGTCGTAGAAGATCGCCATGAACTCGTCGCGGCTGCCCCCCGCGCGGCCGGTGCCGATCCAGTCGTGGTGCGGGCCGAGGTCGGACTCGATGTCCCGTACCTGCTGGAAGAGCCCCTCCTGGGTGCCGATGAGGTGCGGGCGCTCGCGGCGCAGCAGTTCGCGCATCACGGGTCTGCGCACGGCCCAGCTGTTGGGTTCGGAGGTGCCGGCGAAGCGGAGGTTGAAGGACATGGTCTCCAGCCGCCGGCCGCCGCGCTCCGTCGGCGCGGCGCCGGCACGCTCCTCCGCCGAGGCGGCCGACGACGACAGTGCTGTACTGGAGAGGGGCACGGCGGCCGCCGCGGCCAACGCGCTCTTCAGGCCCAGGCGGCGGGTGACTCGGCTCCGGTTCGGCACAGGGGCTCCTTCGGTCGTGGCGGCCAGCAGAGTGTGCCTACCGAAGTGTTCCACCGACTCGTGATGTGAACGTGAACATGCCGAAAGGTCAGGGTGGCACGGCGAGGAAGCGGGTGTTGACCAGGCGGAAGGTCCCCGGATAACTTCATTCTACGGATTGTTGATTCCGCAGAGCGGAAAATAGGAGAGTGTGGGATGGGTCAGGGCCAGCAGGAGCAGGTCGCGACGAGCCTCGCGGGCACGGTCAGCGAGGAGATCAGCGCCTCCCTCGCGCCGGTCGACGCCGAACTGGAACGCCGCTACCCCGGAGACCCCGGCACCCGTCAGCCCGTCCACACCGTCTACGTACCGGGTGACGCCTTCGCCCCCGGCACCCTCCGCTCCTGGGGCGACCAGGCGCTCGCCACCCTCGACGAACACGCCCCCGACGCCGCGTCCTTCGCCGCCGTACTGGGGCTCGCCGACGACCTCGCCGAGCCCGTGTACGCGCGCGTGCGCGCCAAGCTGGAGCGCGAGCCCGTCGAGGACCTGCGGGTCGACTTCGAGGACGGCTACCAGGGTGGCGACGAGGACCATGACGCCGCCCGCGCCGCCCGCCTGATCGCCGACGCCTACGCCGGCGGCACCGCGGCCCCGTACATGGGCATCCGCATGAAGTGCATGGAGGCACCGGTACGGGACCGTGGCATCCGCACCCTCGACATCTTCCTCACCGGCCTGATCAGGGCCGGTGGCCTGCCCGGCGGACTGGTGCTCACGCTGCCCAAGGTGACCTATCCGGAGCAGGTCACGGCCATGGTCCGGCTGCTGGAGGCCTTCGAGAAGACGCACGCCCTGGAGCCCGGCCGGCTGGGCTTCGAGATCCAGGTCGAGACCAGCCAGTCCATCCTCGCCTCCGACGGCACCGCCGCCGTCGCCCGGATGATCCAGGCCGCCGAGGGCCGCGCCACCGGGCTGCACTACGGCACCTTCGACTACAGCGCCTGCCTCGGTGTCTCCGCCGCCTACCAGGCCGGCGACCACCCCGCCGCCGACCACGCCAAGGCGGTCATGCAGGTCGCCGCCGCGGGCACCGGCGTCCGCGTCTCGGACGGCTCCACCAACGTCCTGCCCGTCGGTCCCACCGAGAAGGTGCACGACGCCTGGCGCCTGCACTACGGACTCACCCGCCGCGCCCTGGCCCGTGCCTACTACCAGGGCTGGGACATGCACCCCGGCCACATCCCCACCCGTTACGCGGCCGTGTTCGCCTTCTACCGCGAGGGGTTCGAGCAGGCCGCCGGCCGACTCGCCCGCTACGCCAACCGGACCGGCGGCGACGTCATGGACGAGCCCGCCACCGCCAAGGCCCTCAGCGGCTATCTGCTGCGTGGCCTGGACTGCGGCGCCCTCGACATCGCGGAGGTCGCACGCCTGACGGGGCTGACCCGGGCCGACCTCGAAGCCTTCGCGGCGCCCCGGCGGGGCGACCTGACGGCCTCCGCGAAGTAGGCGACGGACCCTGCCCCGCACGTCCCGGCCGTCCGCCGGCGCCGCAGCCCCATGGCACTGACCGGCGTTGACGGACGGGTCGTGCAGGCATGGCAGCGGGGCCGCCGTCGCGGCAGAGCGTGGTCCGGCGGGCGGCCGACGAGGCCTCCGGCCGCGAGGCCGAGGGTGGGTCAGTGAACGGCGGGCCGCGCGTGCGCCGCGGCGAGCGCGACCGACCGTCGGACCGTGTCCAGCGCGGCCGTTCGCTGCACGTCGGTCATGCGGGCCGGTCCATAGGTGACCACGGGGTCGAGCACCTGGTAGCCGACGAACTCCAGCATGCCGCGGTGGATGTGGAACAGGAAGTCGTCCATCGGGCCGAAGTCGCCACCGGGCCGGAACGACTCACCGGAACCGCCGGTCGTGAACAGCAGCATCGCCCGCTTCCCGGCGAGCGCCGCGTCGGCGAAAAGGCCGTACTCCCCGCCGAAGACCCCGCCCATCACGAAGACCCGGTCGATCCACCCCTTGAGGACGGCGGGCAGCGAGAACCACCACAGCGGGAACGACAGCACGAGCAGATCGGCGGCGAGCAGGCGGTCGAGGTGGGCCTTGACGGTGGCATCGAGGTCCCCGTCCCGGACCGCGCGCTGCTGCTCGGCCTGCGGCTTGAAGTGGCCTTCCACCGGCGCGAACTGTTCGCGGGTGAGCACCGGGGCCCAGGCCTGCGAGTAGAGGTCGAGGACATCGACCAGGTACCCGGCGTCGCGCAGGGCCTGTGCCGCAGTGGTCATCTGCGCCGTGCTGAACGAGCGGGGCTCGGGGTGAGCGTGCACGATCAGGGCGGTGGGAACAGCATCACGGGTCGACATGAAGAGATCGTATCGACGTATTGCGATTCGTCAATCAGAGGGTGACGTCGATCGCTCGTGCCACCTGCGTCAGCCGCGCTTCGTCGCGCCGGTAGTGGGTCCACTTGCCCACCCGGGTGAGCCGTACGAGCCCCGCCCGTTCGAGGGTGCTCATATAGCTGGAGACGGTCGACTGGGCGAGCCCCGACTTCGCCTGGATGTGCGTGACGCAGACGCCGACCGACCGGCGGTCGGCGATTGGCTCGTACTCGCCGAAGTGCGCCTCGGGATCCTTCAGCCACCGCATGATCTGCAGACGGGCAGGGTTGCCGAGGGCCTTGAACACCTCGATCAGATCGCCGGAGTCCAGTCCGGTCGCCTCGGTCATGAGCCACACCTCCGTCACGCCGGACGCCGTCCCGCCGACGTGCCGTCACATCACGATATCCCGATACTCGGCGCCCATGAGCGCCGCCTGACCGTGCCGTCCGCGGTGTCGATTCCCGCGCCGCCCGGTCCGCCGCGCGGGGAGGCTCAGCGTGCCGGCGGCAGCTCCCCCGACCCCCGGGTGATCAGCCGGGTCGGCAGTTCGATCTTCTCCGGGACGACCAGTGAACCGTCCAGCTGGCGGAACAGCCGCTCGGCGGCCGTGCGGCCCAGTGCCGCCGCGTCCTGCGCGACGACCGTGACGCCGGGCTGGAGCAGGTCGGCCAGCTCGATGTCGTCGAAGCCGACGAGCGCGACCTGGCGCGGCTGCTCGGCCAGGACCCGGATCACGGTGACCGTCACCCGGTTGTTGCCCGCGAAGATCGCGGTCACGTGGTCGGGGCGGGACAGCATCTCCTCGGCCGCCCGCCGCACCCGGAGCGGATCCGTGGCCCCCAGGGACATCCAGGCGTCCTCGACGGGTATGCCGGCGTCCTCCATGGCCGCCCGGTAGCCGCGCAGGCGCTCGGCGGCCGTGTGGATGCGGGGCATGTCGCCGATGAACCCGATCCGTCGGTGCCCGTGCGCGATCAGGTGGGCCACGCCGTCCCGGGCGCCGCCGTAGCTGTCCGAGAGGACCACGTCGGCGTCGATCTTCCCGGCCGGACGGTCCACGAACACCGTGGCGACGCCCGCCTTCAGCTCGGGCTCCAGATAGCGGTGGTCGTCGCCGGCCGGGATGACCACCAGTCCGTCCACCCGCCTGGCGCACAACGCCAGCACCAGCTCCTGCTCGCGGTCCGGGTCCTCGGCGCTGGACCCGTTGATCAGCAGCGCCCCGTGCGCGCGGGCCACCTCCTCCACGGCGCGGCTCAGAGGGCCGTAGAACGGGTCGGCGAGGTCCTCCAGGACGAGTCCGATGCTCGCCGTGCGGCCCTTGCGCAGCACGCGCGCGCTGTCGTTGCGGCGGAAGCCGAGCGCCTCGATGGCCTCCTGAACGCGGCGCTCGGTCTCCGGAGTCACCCCCGCCTCCCCGTTCACGACGCGGGACACCGTCTTGAGTCCGACTCCGGCGCGGGCCGCCACGTCCTTCATCGTGGGCCGGTTGCCGTAGCGGTTTGCGGCGAGGCGGTGGGTCTCGGGCACGGTGCGCTGTCCTGTCCTGTGGTCCATGGGGATGCGTCGATCCATGGTTTGTATGAGGATGTGGCGTCGAGCATAGAGCCTGGACAACGTTGTCAGAAGCGGGAGAGACTGTCCACCGCACTTCCCGGCCCGCGCCCCACCGCAGGGTCGGCCGGCCCATAACCCAAGGTTGACGGGGGATCTCACACTGATGCACACCGACCTCGTGGCCGCGCTCGACATCGGCGGCACCAAGATCGCAGGCGCGCTGGTGGACGGCGGCGGCCGGATCGTGGTGCGCGCGCAGCGCCCCACACCCGCCCAGCAGGACGGCGAGACCGTGATGCGGGCCGTCGAGCAGGTCATCGGCGAGCTCACCGCCTCGCCGCTGTGGGGGCGCGCGCACGCGGTCGGCATCGGCAGCGCGGGTCCCGTGGACGCCTCCGCGGGCACGGTCAGTCCGGTGAACGTCCCCGGCTGGCGCGACTATCCGCTGGTTTCCCGGGTCCGGGCGGCGACCGGTGGGCTGCCCGTCGAGCTGATCGGCGACGGCGTGGCCATCACCGCCGCCGAGCACTGGCAGGGCGCCGCACGCGGTCACGACAACGCACTGTGCATGGTCGTCTCCACCGGCGTCGGCGGCGGCCTGGTCCTCGACGGGCGCCTGTATCCCGGCCCCACGGGCAACGCCGGCCACATCGGCCACATCAGCGTGGATCTCGACGGTGACCCCTGCCCGTGCGGCGCGCGCGGATGCGTGGAACGCATCGCCAGTGGCCCCAACATCGCCCGCCGCGCCCTGGAGGGCGGATGGCTGCCGGGTCCGGACGGCGACACCTCCGCCGCCTCCGTTGCCGCCGCCGCCCGTGCGGGCCATCCGGTCGCGGTGGCGTCCTTCGAACGCGCCGCCCGGGCCCTGGCCGCCGGCATCGCGGCCACCGCCACCCTGGTCGAGATCGACATCGCCGTGATCGGCGGGGGAGTGGGCAAGGCCGGCGACGTGCTCTTCGTGCCCCTGCACAAGACTCTCGCCGACTACGCGACGCTGTCGTTCGTCCAGCGCCTGACCGTCGTGCCCGCCCAGATGGGCACCGACGCGGGGCTGGTGGGGGCCGCCGCCGCGGTGCTGAGCCGGAGGCCGGACGCCGCAGCGGCGGGCGTCTGAGACGGAGGCGGCAGGAACGTTCACCCTCGGCCCCGGCGACGGCCGGGGCCGAGGGAACGGGAGACAGGTGCGTGACCCCGGGGCCGGTCCGTCAGTTGTTCGGGGCATGAAGAAGCGCAGCATGCTCGCCATCGCCTCCCTCGCCACCGGCTTCGTCGTCGCGGCGGTCACCCCCTCCCACGCCCTGGGTGAGGGGCTGAGCAATCTCAGTGTCGGGGACACCCTCGACACGATCGACCAGACCATCGCCGACGAAAGCCTGCAGATCGACAGGGATGTCCTTGGCGGCGGCCGAAGTGACACGGACGACGACAAGCAGGGTCAGAAGACCGAGGGCGGCAAGGGCCAGAAGACCGAGGGCGGCAAGGGCCAGAAGACCGAGGGCGGCAAGGGCCAGAAGGCCGCAGGCAAGCCGGGCAACAAGGCCGGCGGTGACAAGGGCGGCAAGGCCGCGAGCGGCAAGGCCGCGAGCGGCAAGGGTCACAAGGCGGGCAGCAGCAAGGCCGGCAAGGGCCACTGAGGCGGCAGGCAGCGACACGCCAAGCGCCGGCGACCCGGACAAGGGTGCCGGCGCTTCCGCTTGTGCACCCTCAACTGGGGCTGGTTTCCGTGGCAGGGTGGAGCGGGCAAGGCACAGGGGGCCAACAGAAGAGGGGGAACCGTGATCGTCTGGGTCAACGGCGCGTTCGGTGCGGGGAAGACCACCACCGCACGGGAACTGATCGACCTGATCCCGAACAGCACGCTCTTCGACCCCGAGGTCCTCGGCGGCACACTCACGCATCTGCTGCCGGCCAAACGCCTCGCCGAGGTCGGTGACTTCCAGGATCTGCCGATCTGGAGACGTCTCGTCATCGACACGGCAGCCGCGCTGCTCGCCGAACTCGGCGGCACGCTCGTCGTGCCCATGACCCTGCTGCGTCAGGAGTACCGTGACGAGATCTTCGGTGGCCTCGCCGCCCGCCGGATCACTGTCCGGCATGTCCTCCTCACCCCGGCCGAAACGATCCTGCGCGAGCGGATAGCCGCCCGTGAGATACCGCAGGACATACCCGACGGCGAGATACGGGCGCGGCAGTGGGCGTACGACCACATCGAGCCGTACAAGACCGCCCTCGCGTCCTGGCTCACCGCCGACGCCCACCCCGTCGACAACGGCGCCCTCACCCCGTACGAGACCGCGAACCGGATCGCCGAGGCCGTCAACTCGGGTGCCGTCCCCGTCTGTGACATCGTGCAGACCCCCGAACCCACCGCCGAGACCCTCGCCGCCGGCGTCCTCCTCTTCGACGAGCAGGACCGCGTGCTGCTCGTCGACCCGACCTACAAGGCCGGCTGGGAGTTCCCCGGCGGCGTCGTCGAGCCCGGCGAGGCACCCGCCCGCGCCGGCATCCGCGAGGTCGCCGAGGAGACCGGGCTCCACCTGGACGACGTACCGCGCCTGCTCGTCGTCGACTGGGAGCCGCCCGCGCCTCCCGGGTACGGCGGTCTGCGCCTCCTCTTCGACGGCGGAAGCCTCGACTCCGCGGCGGCACGGGAGTTGCTGCTGCCCGGCCCCGAACTGCGCGGCTGGCGTTTCGTCACCGAGGAGGAGGCCGCCGGCCTGCTCCCGCCGGTCCGTTACGAGCGCCTGCGATGGGCCCTGCGGGCCCGGGAACGCGGTGCGGCGCTGTACCTGGAGGCGGGCGTCCCGGTCGGGGGGTGAGGGGTGGGCACCTGTCGTCCGGTGGTCGGTGTCCTCCGGGGAGGCCCGTGTCTTCCGGGGGTGTACCCGTGCCCTCTGCGGGTGGGACCGTGCGTCTTGCGCGGTGGGTCTGTGTGTCCTCTGCGGGTGGGACCGTGCGTCTTGCGCGGTGGGTCTGTGTGTCCTCTGCGGGTGGGCCCAGGTGCTTTCTGTGGGCGGGCCCGTGGCCGGACGCGGGGCTTGATCACCCGGTGTGTCCGGCAACGGGCCGAAGGCGCCGCCCGGCGCCTCACCGACGACGGGCCGGCCGGCGCCGACCGGCCGGTCAGTTCGCCGCGTAGTTGCGCAGGAACTCCGCCTCCGCCACCGACAGCCGTTCCAGTTCCTCCGGCGAGACGCTCTCGTTCACCGCGTGGATCTGGGCCTCCGGCTCGCTCAGGCCGATGAGCAGGATCTCCGCGCGCGGGTAGAGAGCGGCGAGGGTGTTGCACAGCGGAATCGAGCCGCCCTGGCCGGCGTACTGCATCTCCTGTCCCGGGTACGCCACCGCCATCGCGTCGGCCATCGCCTGGTACGCCGGGCTGGACGTGTCCGCGCGGAACGCCTGCCCCTGGCCGATCTGCTCCGTGCTCACCCGCGCGCCCCACGGCGTGTGCGCCTCCACATGCGCCTGGAGCAGCTTCGTCGCCTCGGCCGCGTCCACACCCGGCGGCACCCGCAGGCTGATCAGCGCGCGGGCGCTCGCCTGCACGGACGGAGTGGCGCCGACGACCGGCGGGCAGTCGATGCCGAGCACGGTCACGGCCGGACGCGCCCAGATCCGGTCGGCGACCGTACCGGAGCCGATCAGCCCGACGCCCTCCAGCACCTTGGCGTCCCGGCGGAACTGCCCCTCCTCGTACTGCAGACCCTCCCACCGCGCCTCGGAGGTCAGCCCGTCGACCGTCGTCGATCCGTCCTGCGCACGCAGCGAGTCCAGCACGCGGATCAGCGCCGCCAGCGCGTCGGGCGCGGCCCCGCCGAACTGCCCGGAGTGCAGGTTGCCTTCCAGCGCGTCGACCCGCACCCGCACCAGGGTCATCCCGCGCAGGGTCGAGGTCACCGTCGGCAGTCCGACGCGGAAGTTGCCCGCGTCGCCGATGACGATCGTGTCGGCCGCGAGCAGCTCCGGGTGCTCCTCGGCGTACCGCTCCAGGCCGCCCGTGCCCATCTCCTCCGAGCCCTCGGCTATCACCTTGACGTGCACGGGCACGCCACCGTTGGCCTTGAGGGCGCGCAGCGCCAGCAGGTGCATGATCACGCCGCCCTTGCAGTCGGCGGCACCGCGGCCGTACCAGCGGCCGTCCCGCTCGGTCAGCTCGAAGGGAGGGGTCGTCCAGCCGGCCTCGTCCAGCGGCGGCTGCACGTCGTAGTGGGCGTACAGCAGCACGGTCTTCGCGCCCGCGGGGCCGGGCAGGTAGCCGTACACCGACTGCGTGCCGTCAGGGGTGTCGAGCAGTGCCACATCCTCGAAGCCCTCGGCGCGCAGCGCGTCCGCGATCCAGCGCGCCGCACCCTCGCTCTCACTGCGCGGGAACTGGTCGAAGTCCGCCACCGATTTGAAGGCCACCAGCTCGGCGAGCTCCTCCTTCGCCCTGGGCATCAGAGAGGCGACGGTCTCGGCGACCGGATTCGACATCATGGGCACGCTCCTCGTAGGTGCGACGTTGTACTTCTGTGTACGGGTTCCGTACGGGTCGGTCTGTACCGGACCTGTACGGTCCGCGCGGTCGGTGGTGGTTGCCGCGGGTGCTGCACCCGGCCGCGTGAGTGTAGGCGCGCCCTGGTGTGCGGGGCGCATACGGTGCCGATCCTCCCACAGCGACCTGCGGCGATCACGGCCGTAGGATGCGGGGGACAGATCGGCAGGCGGCGGATCGGGAGCAGTAGACCATCGTGAGCAGCGAGAACTCTTCGGCGGACGACGGGCAGCAGGTGTGGGACGTCGTCGTGGTGGGTGCGGGACCCGCGGGAGCCTCGGCGGCCTATGCGGCGGCGGTCGCGGGACGGCGTGTGCTGCTGCTGGAGAAGGCCGAACTGCCCCGTTACAAGACGTGCGGCGGCGGGATCATCGGCCCCTCGCGCGACGCGCTGCCACCCGGGTTCGAACTGCCGCTGCGGGATCGCGTCCACGCGGTGACCTTCTCCAGCAACGGCCGCTTCAGCCGTACGCGGCGCTCCAGGCAGATGCTCTTCGGGCTGATCAACCGGCCCGAGTTCGACCAGCAGCTCGTCGAGCACGCCCAGAAGGCGGGCGCCGAGCTGCGTACGGGTGTCACGGTCTCGCGGGTCGAGCAGCACGGGTCGGCGGTGCCGGACCGGCGCTCGGTCGCCGTCGTGCTCCAGGGCGGTGAGACGCTGCTGGCGCGGGCGGTGGTCGGTGCCGACGGCAGTGCCAGCAGGATAGGTGCCCACGTCGGGGTC
Organism: Streptomyces sp. NPDC052023; assembly: GCF_044548465.1. Taxonomy (NCBI): domain Bacteria; kingdom Bacillati; phylum Actinomycetota; class Actinomycetes; order Kitasatosporales; family Streptomycetaceae; genus Streptomyces; species Streptomyces sp. NPDC052023. Next base: position 288,243 of record NZ_JBIUBW010000005.1, read on the forward strand.
AAGCTCGGTCAGGTGGATCTCGGCCTGGAGCTGGAGATCCCGGTGCCGGACACGGTCGCGGAGGACTGGAAGGGGCGCGTCCTCATCGACTGGGGGCCGATCCCGGGCAGTTACGGATGGGTGTTCCCCAAGGGCGACACCCTCACGGTCGGCGTGATCTCCGCGCGCGGTGAAGGTGCCGCCACCAAGCGGTACTTGGAGGACTTCGTCGCGCGGCTGGGGCTCGCAGGCTTCGAGCCCAGCATCTCCTCCGGGCACCTGACCCGCTGCCGCGCCGACGACTCGCCGCTGTCGCGCGGGCGCGTGCTGGTGTGCGGTGACGCGGCCGGGCTGCTGGAGCCGTGGACGCGCGAGGGCATCTCGTTCGCGCTGCGGTCGGGGCGGCTGGCGGGGGAGTGGGCGGTACGGATCGCAGAGGCGCACGACGCGGTGGACACGCGCCGGCAGGCCCTCAACTACGCGTTCGCCATCAAGGCAGGGCTGGGCGTCGAGATGGCGGTCGGCAAGCGGATGCTGACCGCCTTCGAGCGACGGCCCGGGCTCTTCCACGCCGCACTCACCGGGTTCCGGCCGGCATGGAAGGCATTCCGGGACATCACGCGGGGCGCCACGTCCCTGGGCGAGCTCGTTCGCACGCATCCCATGGCCCAGCGGGCCCTGACCATGCTGGACCGGTGGGCCGTGGGGAACGCGACCCCGGAGAACGGGGCGGCGGAGAGCGGCCGGGGGGACAACGGCACGGCGGCGAACGGCACGGCGGTGAGTGGCGCCGGGGAGCGTGACGCGGGGGAGCGTGGCGCGGCGGACCGTGGTGCTGGGGAGCGTGGTGCGGGAGAGCGTGGCTCGGGCGAGGAGAACGGCGCGACCGGGAGCGGTACGGCCTGAGGCCGGCGCGTCAGCTCAGGGTCCGTCGCGCCGGCGAGGCCGGGGGAAGGGCCGATGGGGCTGATGGGGCTGATAGGGAACCGACGAGGCCGTCGAGGTCAGTTACTCAGGCTCGTGGGGCTTGCCGGCTCCGTGTAGCTGATCTCGAAGATGGGGTGGTCGGGGGCGATACGGCGCAGCTCCTCGTCGGAGGAGTCGGGGACCTCTTCTTCCGGCAAGCCGCCGGCCAGCTCGCTCAGACCGTCGGCCTTGTCTTCCCGCAGCGGGGCAGGGCCGAGCAGCGCCGCCGAGGCAACGGCTCCGGAGGCAAGGACGGAGGGTCCGCCGGCAAGGGCGGCAGGCCCGGGCAGTAATGCCGGAGCGGCGCGTGCAGTGACGTGCCCTCGTGTCCTCGTGCCCCGCGCCCCCGTGTCCTCCTGCCCCGCGCCCCCGTGTCCTCCTGCCCCCGGCGCCCTCGCGTCCAGGCGCCCGGCCCGGCCGGCCCGGTCAGGTCGTCCGGCTTCGCAGGTCGCTCGCGGCGTGGAGGGACACGCTTGCCGAGACGGGGGCATGGTCAGGCCAGGCGAAGACGTACCGGGGGTCGCCCCCACGACTCAGCCGTACGAAGCGCAGGAGTTCGCGCACGATGCCTGCGCTGCCCATCGCCCAGCCGGTGCGCGGTTCGAGGTCGCTCGGTGTGGCCCGGTGCTCGGAGTTGGACCAGCGGGCTCCGCCGGCGTCCCGGATCGCACGGCCGGCCAGGTCCGCGACGAGGACGTGGGCGAAGTCGTGCGGGTCCTGCTGTTCGGCGATCCGGTCGCAGGCCAGGGCGAGGACACCCGCGGTTCCGCAGCAGCGGCCGTTGTTGTCCCAGAACCCGGGGCGTAGCCGATCGGGCAGGCCGGAGTGGGTGACCGTGTGCCAGCAGCGGTCGGCGAGGGCCGGCCAGGCGGGGTCGGCCGTGACGTCCCGCAGCAGCCGGAAGACCTGGGCGTCGCCGGCCGGGCCATGGCACCAGCCGTAGCTGATCGGTTCGATCCGGTCGGGGAGGTACTGCGGGGTGGAGTGCCGTACCAGGAAGCCCTTCGGCCCCGCTTCGTCACGTGCCACCACGTCCGCGGCGCCGGCCAGCGCCGACTCGACCAGGTCCGCACGGCCGGTGGCCCGGCCGACCTGGGCGAGGCCCAGGACGATGCCGAGGGTGCCGTGCGAGATGTGGTGCAGGCGTGAGTCGGTGCCTGTCCGGTGGGCCCAGTGGACGCCTGCCGGGGTCTGTTCCGCCATCCGCAGATACGGTTCCAAGGCGAGGACGGCCAGATCGGTGTCACCGGCCACAAGCGCCCCGAGGCCGATCCCCGCGTTGCCGCCCATCAGCTCGAACAACTCGCCCCAGCGCGTTCCGTCGAAGCGTGACCGTACGAGTTCCAGCGCACGGTCGGCGGCGGCGCCGGCGGCGGTGTCGCCGAGTTCTTCGTGAAGGGCCCGCAGTACGAGGGCTGTCCCGGTGCGGCCGAAGTAGAGGGAGTCGTCGTCGAGGCCGTCGATCGATTCCGCCAGGCCGGGGACCGTGCGCAAGGCGGTGTCGGCGTAGGAGTCGTCGCCGAAGTGCCGCCACGCCTCCAGGAGGACGGGGACGATCCCGGCCGTGCCGCTGTAGAGCGTCGGGTCGGTTGCGTGATCCGAGGGCTTGTCCGGCCAGGCGAGGCTGCCCCCGGCCGTCTCCCGCGCGTCAGCGGTGAGCCGGCGCAGCCCGTCCGCCGCGAGTGCCTCGACCTCGTCGACCGCCACGGTGGCTTCCGCTGTGTTCATCGGCCCAGACTCGCATGATCTTTTGGGCCTGCCCAGAGGGTGGTGGTTCTCCGGCCGGGTGCCGGGTGCCGGGTGCCGGGTGCCGGGTTCAGGGTTCTCTCGTCGCATGCCCGCAGCTGATGGGCCTGCGCCGGAGCGCGTACTTCGGTGGGAGTAGACGTGATCACGCCGCACGGCCGACGCCGTCCGCCGGGGGCGCGGTCTAGCGTGGCGGCATGGAGGAGCAGTGGGGACCGCGCGGCAGGTGGCGAGGCCATGGGCCGCCCCGGTGGGGCCGCCGGGCCCATGAGCTGATCCACCGGGACGACGAGCAGCGCCGCCGGGATGCCGAGCGGGGCTGCCAGGACGACGGGCAGCCCCACCGGGACGCCGAGCGGTGCCGCCGGGACGACGAGCAAAGTGGTGGGGACGACGGGCAGAGCCGCCGGGACGACGGGCCGCCGGGACGCTGGGACGACGAGCGGCTGGGACGCTGGGGTGTCGTGCCGGGCGGGCGGTGGCCGTGGCGTTCCACCGCGCTGCTCACCGTGTTCGTGCTGGTGGGCTCCCAGTTCGCGGCCCAGGCCCAGCAGGGCGAGCGGGCGATGCTCGACCCCTTCGCGCGGATACTGCTGGTGGCGGCGGCGGGGGTGCTGCTGTGGCGGCAGCGGTTCCCGGCGGCCGTGGTGTTCGCGAACGCGGTTGCCGTCGCGGTGTATCTGGGCGCCGGTTACGCCTACGGGCCCGTGCTGCTCACCGTCGCAGTCGCCTGCTTCGGCGCGATCGTCGCGGGGCACCGCAGGGCCGCCTGGGCGGCGCTGGGGATGCTGTGGGCGGCGCATGTGCTGGTCGCGCACTGGCTGTACCGGTGGCTGCCGCCCTCCGGCGACGCTGCCGCCGGCTGGACGCAGGAGATCGTGATCGCCACCTGGGTGGTGGCGATCGTGGCCCTGTCGGAGCTGGTACGGACCCGGCGTGAGCAGTGGGCGCGGGAACGGGCCGAGCGGGCGCAGGCGGCGCGGCGCCGGGCCGACGAGGAACGGCTGCGGATCGCCCGCGAGCTGCACGACGTGCTCGCGCACAGCATCTCCGTGATCAACGTCCAGGCGGGAGTCGGCCTCGCCCTCCTCGACACCGACCCGGAACAGGCGCGGACGGCGCTCACCACCATCAAGGACGCCAGCAAGGAGGCGCTCGGCGAGGTCCGCCAGGTGCTCGACACCCTGCGCACACCGGGGGACGCGCCGCGCGCCCCCGCACCGGGCCTGGACCGCCTGCCCGAGCTGGTCGAGCAGGCGGCGGGTGCCGGACTGACGGTGACGGTCGACGGCGAGGCGCCCCGCCTGCCGCCCGGGGCGGACCTCGCCGCGTTCCGGATCGTCCAGGAGGCACTCACCAACGTGGTACGGCATTCGGGTTCGCGGCACGCGCGTGTGCACCTCGCTCACGCGGGCGGCGCGTTGCGGCTGCGTATCGACGACGACGGGCCGGCGACCGACGCGGACGCGGGCGGCAGCGGCAACGGCCTGGCCGGGATGCGGGAACGGGCCGCCGCGCTCGGTGGCACGATCGAGGCGGGACCGCGGTCCGACGGCGGCTTCCGGGTGCTCGCCACTCTGCCGCTCACGAGAAAGGACGACGAACGGTGATCCGCGTACTGCTCGCCGACGACCAGTCACTGGTCCGGGCCGGTTTCAAGGCGCTGCTGGACGCACAGCCGGACATCGAGGTGGCCGGTGAGGCCTCCGACGGCGGCGAGGCGCTGCGCGCGGTGCGCGAACTGCGGCCCGACGTCGTCCTGATGGACATCCGCATGCCGGTCCTCGACGGCCTCGCCGCGACCCGCCGCATCACCGAGGACGCCGGCCTGACGGACGTGAAGGTGGTCATGCTGACCACCTTCGAGCTGGACGAGTACGTCTTCGAGGCGCTCCGCTCCGGTGCCTCCGGCTTCCTGGTCAAGGACACCGAGCCGGCGGAACTCCTGCGCGCGGTACGGGCGGTGGTCGCCGGCGACGCGCTGCTCTCACCGGGCGTGACGCGGCGGCTGATCGCGGAGTTCGCGGCCCGCTCCAAGGAGCCCGCGGCCGCCGGCGCCCTCGCCGGGCTGACCGAGCGGGAACGGGAGGTGATGGCCCTGGTCGGCATCGGGCTGTCCAACGAGGAGATCGCCCGCCGTCTGGTCGTCAGCCCGCTCACGGCGAAGACGCACGTCAGCCGCACGATGGTGAAGCTGGGCGCGCGGGACCGCGCCCAACTGGTCGTGCTGGCCTACGAGTCCGGATTGGTACGGCCCGGCTGGCTCGGCTGAGCCGCGTGCCGGAGACGGAGAAGCACGGCGGTCACCCGTACGACGAACAGCACCGGAGCGAGAACCTGTCCCGCCCGGATCAGTGACGTCTCCAGCAGGCCGGGCAGATCGAAGAGCCACGCCGGCCCGGCGACCGCCCCGAAGACCACTGCCGCCGCGAAGGCCGCGCTGCACAGCGCGTAGCCGATCTCGACGGTGATCGCATCACGTTCGGCCTGTGTGCGCCGTCCCCCGTAGCTCTTCATGACCGCATCAAACATGCGTGCGCCCGGCGGAGCAAGCAGGCTCCGCCGGGCGCACTCCGGACATGCCCCGTGGTGGACCGGTACCGGCCGGGTCAGTCGCGGACCGGTACGCGCTCCGCCTCCGCCACCTTCTCCACGGATCCGGTGCCGGAACGGGCGACCACCACCGTCTGCCGCGCACGCTTCGGGGAACGCAGCCCCGACAGGGCGGTCAGGAGGCCGGCGACGGCGATGCCCGTGACAACGATCAGGCCGGGCCGGTAGCTGTCGAGGACGGCCTGCGGGGTGGCGTCCGCCGGGGCGCCCGCGGTCACCACCGCCGTCACCACGGCGAGGAAGATCGCGCCGCCGACCTGGACGGAGGTGTTGAGCAGTCCGGAGACCATGCCCTGTTCGTGGTCGTCGACGCCGTTGGTGGCCTGGATGTTGAGCGACGGGAAGACCAGCGCGCAGGCCGCGCCGATCAGCAGCATGCTGGGCAGGATGGCGGCCGCGTAGACCGGGTCGAGGTCGACACCGAGGAACAGCGCGTAGCCGACGACCATCAGCGCGAAGCCCGTCGCGAGCAGACGCTGGGTGCCGAACCGGTCCACGATCGAGCCCACGCTCGTCGACGACAGGGCCACCAGCGCGCCGGCCGGCAGGAAGGCGAGCGCGGTCTGCAGCGCGGACCAGCCGAGCAGGGACTGCATGTACAGCGTGACCAGGAACTGGAAACCGACGTAGGAGCCGAAGAAGGCCATGGCGCCCAGCTGGGCGCGGATCTGGGTGCCCGAACGCAGGACGCCGAGCCGGATCAGCGGTCCGGGGGAGCGCCTCTCGACCACGACGAACACCGTGAGCAGGACGGCGGTCGCGAGGAACGACAGGAGGGTGCGTGCGGAGGTCCAGCCGGCCTCGGGTGCCTGGACGACGGTGAAGACCAGCAGCAGCATCGAGGCGGTGCCGAGCACGGCGCCCGGGATGTCGTAGCCGTTGTGGTCGCGTTCGCGGGGGCTGCGCGGCAGCAGCTTCAGGCCCGCGAGCAGGGCTATGAGGGCGATGGGCGCGGGCAGCAGCATGGTCAGGCGCCAACTGGCCTCGGTGAGCAGGCCGGACAGCACCAGACCCATCGAGAAGCCGGTGGCGGCGCAGGTGGTGTAGATGGACAGGGCGCGGTTGCGCAGTGGGCCCTCGGGGAACGTCGTCGTGATGATCGACAGGCCGGCTGGGGCCGTGAACGCCGCGCTGAGGCCCTTGATGAAGCGGCTGGCGATCAGCAGCGGGCCGGAGTCGACGAGGCCGCCGAGCAGCGAGGCGAGAGCGAAGACACCCAGGGCGATCAGGAAGACCTGGCGCCTGCCGAGCAGGTCGGCGGTGCGTCCGCCGAGCAGCAACAGGCCGCCGTAGCCCAGGATGTAACCGCTGACGACCCACTGCAGGGCCGAGGTGGACAGGCCGAGGTCGGCGCCGATGGACGGCAGGGCGACGCCGACCATCGAGACGTCCAAGGCGTCCAGGAACATGGCGGCGCACAGCACCAGGAGGGTGCCCCACAGCCGCGGTGTCCAGCGTCCCCCGGACGCCGAGGTGGTGAGCGGAGAGGTCATGGCGGCGACACTACATGCGCATGCATTCAATGCAAATGCATTTAATGTCGATGCAATAAATTCATTTCTCTGCTACGGTGCCGTCATGGCGGCGAAGAAGGCCGAGCAGGCGCTTGTCGAGCAGTGGCGGGACATCCTGGACCTGCACGCGCGCACCCAGTGCGAGATAGACCGCGCCCTTCACCAACACGGCCTGTGCGCCAGCGACTTCGAGGTGCTCGACGTGCTCGCCTCCGGCTCCGCGACGGACACCGGCACCTGCGCCCTGCGCGTCCAGGAGATCTCCGAGCGGGTCCACCTCAGCCAGAGCGCGCTGTCCCGGCTGATCGCGCGGCTGGAGAAGGACGGGCTCCTGGAGCGCGCGATGTGCCCCGAGGACCGGCGCGGCGTCCGTGTCGCGCTCACGGCGAAGGGGCGCGAGACGCACAGTGAGGTGCTGCCGGTGCAACGGGCGGTGCTGACCCGGATGCTGACGGACTGACGGCGTCCCGGCCGGGCATCAGCTCCAGACGATCCCCGACTTCTCGCGCCACAGGCCGGCGAGCGCGCTGTCCCCGCCGACCTCGGGGAACGGCCGCCGGTTCCACAGCGACAGATAGAGCTGTACGGCCGGTCCGGCGATCTCGCAGTCGGCGGCACCGGCGTCGTCCCGCTCCGTCACGGGCGGTTCCGCGGACAGCCGTACGGTCCACACCGCGTCGTCCCGGTCCGTGGCCCGCACCCGCAGCACCCGGGGCGCCTCGGTGCGCACGGCGCTCCGGCGGCGGGCGTGGAAGCCGCGCAGCAGCTCGTCGATGCCGTCCACCGCGAACCCGGGGGCGATCTGCGCGCCCGTACCGCCGCGTGCCGCCTCCGCGTCGACGCGGTGCACGGTCGTCTCGTGCGCCTGCCGCCGCGCCCAGCAGGCCAGCGGGGACGGAGCGGGCAGCACCTGCCAGCACTGCACGTCGGCCGGGGCGGCGGTGAGCGCCCCGACGAGCCGGCGGTGCCCCGCGCGGAACCAGGTCAGCAGGTCCTCGCCGTCCAGGTCCGGCAGTTCGCCGCCGGGCCGGTACGAGGTCCGCGCCTCGGCGACGAAGGCGGTCGCCCAGCGGTGCACCATGCCCGTGTGCCGCAGCAGGTCCCTGACCTGCCACTCCGGGCAGGTCGGCACCTTGGCGCCGGTCCCGGCCTCGGCGGCGGCGGTGGCGAGCAGACGGCCCTCGCGGTCGAGGGTGTCGATGAAGTCGGCGGTCTCCATGCGGGCGAGTCTGCCGCATGGAGCGCGGTCGCGGGGGCGCGTTTCCAGGCGCTTCTCTAGTTGTCGTCAGGCGGCTGCCGGTCGTCCGACCGTCGTGGCGCCTCCGGCGCCGTGCGGGCGTTCGGCCCGCACGGTGCGCGGCGCGGCACGCCCGGCTCGGGCGGCCGGCGGCCTTCACCCCCCGGCCACCTTGCGGGTGGCGATGCCGATCACCGCGGCGATTCCCGCCAGTACCGCCACGCTCGTCAGGGCGGCAGGCAGGGAGAACCAGTCGGCCATGAACCCGATGGCGGGCGGCCCGAGCAGCATGCCGCCGTATCCGAGCGTGGAGGCGGTGGCGACGCCGCCGGGACCGGCGAGCGCGCCCGCGCGTTCGACGGCCACGGGGAAGAGGTTGGCGAGACCGAGGCCGGCGACCGCGAAGCCGAGGAGGGCCGCCCACAGGGAGTTCGCCAGCGCGCCGACCAGCATCCCGGCCGCCGCGGTCATGCCGCCGGCGACCACGGTGCGGGTACGGCCGAGGCGTTCGAGCAGCGCGGTCCCGGTCAGCCGGCCCACCGTCATGGCGAGGGCGAAACAGGAGTAGCCCACCGCCGCCACCCCGGCCGAGGCGTCCAGGTCCTGCTCCAGGTGCAGGGCGCCCCAGTCGGCCAGGGCGCCTTCCCCGTAGGCCGTGCACAGTGCGGTCAGGCCGAAGACCAGCACGAGGCCCCGGGTGCGCCGGTCCATGCGGCGTGGGTCCTTCGTGCCGCGCGGGGTCCGCTCCGGCGGGGCGGGCGGTGTGATGCGCAGCAGAGCCGGTCCCGCCAGGGCGGTCACCAGCAGGCCGACGCAGGTGAGTCCGAGCAGGTGGCGGGTGGGCGAGAGGGTCCCCGCGACCAGCGCGCCGAGGCCGGCGCCGACCATGCCGCCCAGACTGAAGGCGGCGTGGAAACTGGGCATCACCGGGCGCCGCAGCGCGGTGACGAGGTCGACGGCGGCGCTGTTGAAGGCGACGTTGATGCCGCCGTAGGCCGCCCCGAAGAAGAGAAGGACGGCGCCGAGGGTCGTCGTGGAGTGGGTGAGCGGTGGCAGAGCGACGCTGAGGGAGAGCAGGACCGAGCAGACCACGGTCACCGGGTGACTGCCGAAGCGCCGGCACAGCCGTCCCGTCAGCGTCATCGTGACCACTGCCCCGGCGGAGACGCAGAGCAGCGCCAGCCCGAGCGTGCTCGCGGAGGCGTCCGTCTGTTCCTTGATCGCGGGGATGCGGACGACCCAGCCCGCGAAGATGAAGCCGTCGAGAGCGAAGAAGGTGGTCAGGGCGACGCGGAGCCGGGTGAGGTCGTTGCCCTTGCCCGGCACGGCGCTGTGCGAACGGGTTTTGTTTATCAGCGGCACAAAATGAGGTTAGGTCGAGTGTGGGGGACGGGGCAAGGCCGGAGAGCTGTGAGGGCGCCGGCCGCGTCCCGAGGGTGCGCAAACGCCTCCGGCCGTGAGCGCGCCGACCGGGCCAGGGGTTCGTTCCCACAGCGCCGACGCGCCCCCGGGGCGGGTACGGTCGCCACGGTGACGTCCTGAAGGGCTGGCAGCGGGGGGTGGAGGGGGCGTTCCGGCCGCCCCAGCTCTGGCGGGAGTTCCCCGGTGCGGCGCTCCGCTCGGCGGCCCCTGGCCCAGGTGGCGGCGAGGGCTACCTGTACGGCCGCCCGTCGCACCCCTCGGCCAGGGTGCGCCAGGCGTCGTCCTGCCGGGCCTGCTCCTGGCCCTGTCTTGACCCGGCTCGCCGCGGGTTCTCCAGCCGGTCCCTGTCCCGGGGCCCTGGAAAACCTGACGTAACCACCCGGCGAATGATCGAAACGGCGGTGTGGTTAGCATATGAGCGCCACCTAGCTCGAAAGATAGGCCCGTGACGATCAACGACGACTCGTTCACCAACTGGAAGAACCGCGAGGAGATCGCGGAGTCGATGATTCCGATCATCGGGAAGCTGCACCGCGAGCGGGACGTCACCGTCCTGCTGCACAGCCGCTCCTTGGTGAACAAGTCGGTCATCAGCATCCTCAAAGCCCACCGGTTCGCCCGCCAGATCGCCGGTGCGGAGCTCTCGGTCACCGAGACGATGCCCTTCCTCCAGGCGCTGACCGCCCTCGACCTCGGCCCCTCCCAGATCGACATCGGCATGCTCGCGGCCACGTACGTGGCCGACGACCGCGGCCTGAGCGTCGAGGAGTTCACCGCCCAGGCCGTCGCCGGCGCCACCGGCGCCGACAGGATCGAGCGCCGCGAGCCACGCGACGTCGTCCTCTACGGCTTCGGCCGCATCGGCCGTCTGGTCGCCCGCCTGCTGATCGAGAAGGCCGGCTCCGGAAACGGGCTGCGGCTGCGCGCCATCGTCGTCCGGGGCGGCGGCGATCAGGACATCGTCAAGCGGGCCTCGCTGCTGCGGCGCGACTCCATCCACGGCCAGTTCCAGGGCACGATCACCGTCGACGAGGCGAGCAGCACCATCTTCGCCAACGGCAACGAGATCAAGGTGATCTACTCCGACGACCCGACGTCGGTGGACTACACGGCGTACGGCATCAAGGACGCCATCCTCATCGACAACACCGGCAAGTGGCGGGACCGCGAGGGCCTGTCCAAGCATCTGCGGCCGGGCATCGACAAGGTCGTGCTGACCGCTCCCGGCAAGGGCGACGTCCCCAACATCGTGCACGGCGTCAACCACGACATGCTCAAGCCGGACGAGAACATCCTGTCCTGCGCGTCCTGCACCACCAACGCCATCGTCCCGCCGCTGAAGGCCATGGACGACGAGTACGGCGTGCTGCGCGGCCACGTGGAGACCGTCCACTCGTTCACCAACGACCAGAACCTGCTGGACAACTACCACAAGGCCGACCGGCGTGGCCGTTCCGCGCCGCTGAACATGGTCATCACCGAGACCGGCGCCGCCTCCGCCGTCGCCAAGGCGCTGCCCGACCTCAAGGCGAGGATCACCGGCAGCTCGATCCGTGTCCCGGTGCCGGACGTGTCGATCGCGATCCTCAACCTGCAGCTCGCCCGCGAGACCACCCGCGAGGAGGTGCTCGACCATCTCCGCGAGGTGTCGCTGACCTCGCCGCTGAAGCGCCAGATCGACTTCACCAGCGCCCCCGACGCGGTCTCCAGCGACTTCATCGGCTCGCGCCATGCCTCGATCGTCGACGCCGGCGCCACCAAGGTCGAGGGCGACAACGCGATCCTCTACCTCTGGTACGACAACGAGTTCGGCTACTCCTGCCAGGTCGTCCGGGTCGTCCAGCACGTCTCCGGCGTCGAGTACCCGACCTACCCGGCACCGGTCGCCTGACCGGTCGTACGCCGCCGCGACGCCCGGATCACGTTCACCCGTGGTCCGGGCGTCGGTCGTTTCTCACGGGGTAGCGAGCTCACGGGCAGCGAGCGACGGGCCGTCGCCGGCGAAGGGGCGCACACGGCTTGGCCGATCAGGTACTGGACGAGCCCCCGCACATCCCTACTCTGTCCCTCATGAAGACCACAGAGCGCCTGGCGGCCGGGACTTGACGGCGCGTCGGCCGAGGCCGGTCCGGGGCGAGCCCCTTCACCGCCAGTCAACGTGCCGTACCTCATGGCCGTCACCTCCCGGCCAACCGACCGCCCCGTGGGGGCGGTTGTTAACCCAGTCGGTGGTAGCGGGTCAACTGGCGAAGCGGTGGCTGTTGCCTGTGGCTCGGACCCTCGCGAACATGACAACGACCAGAGCCGGACTGTCACGTGTCGCGGCGGCCACCGTCGCCGCCCTGGCCATCCTGGCCGCTCCCTCCGCTCAGGCCGCCCCGCCCGCTCAGGCCGCGGCCACCGCTCAGGCCGCCGGCGCCGCCCGGAGCCTGCCGCTCGGTGACGCCGACCTGGTGGAGACGCGCAGCAGCCAGACCCTGGCGAGCGGCGTCACCCTCACCCGGATCGTCCGGGGCACCGAGCCCGCCCCGCCCGACCAGATCAACACCACGACCCGGGGCCCCTGGGTGGTCAACGTCCTGACCATCGACCCCCGCAAGGCGCGCGGCCACCTGGAGGCCACGTACGGCCCCGACCTCGCCCGCACCGAGAAGACCACCGACCTCGTCCGCTCCTCCGGGGCGCTCGTGGGCGTCAACGCCTCCTTCTTCACCTTCACCGCCAACCCCCAGTACCCGGGAGACCCGGTCGGCCTCGGCCTGTACGGCGGCAAGCTGCTCAGCGAGCCGTCCAGCGACCCCGCCGAGGTCAACTTCCTCGTGGACTCCCGCACCGACCGGGTCGTCATGGGCAAGCTCAGCTGGTCCGGCAGCGTGCACAACCGGCAGACCGGCGCGAGCCTTCCGCTGGAGTTCATCAACCACCCGCCGGTGGTCCCCGCGGGGTGCACCTCCCTCCCGGACCAGACCCAGTGCACCCAGCCCGGTGACCTCGTCCGCTTCACGCCCGAGTTCGCCGCGGCCACGCCGTCCGGCGCCGGCGCCGAGGTCGTCCTCGACCGGCGCGGCTGTGTGGTCCGCACCGCCACGACCCGGGGGACGCAGCTGACCACCGGTCAGACCTCCCTGCAGGCGACCGGCCGTGAGACGGCCTCGCTGCTGCAACTGGCGGCGGAGGGGTGCCTGTGGACCAGGTCCCGACTCGTCGACGAGAAGGGCGAGCGGGTCGCGCTGCACAGTGGGCTGACCGGCGTCAACGGCCGTTACCGGCTCACGGCCGGCGGCCGGATCGTCGTCCCGGGCGGCACGGGCAGCTTCTTCGACCGCAACCCCCGCACCATCGGCGGTACGGCGAAGGACGGCCGGATCGTCTTCGCGACCATCGACGGCCGGATGACCAGCAGCGTCGGCACCACCATGGACGAGACCGCCGCTGTCGCCCACGCGCTGGGGCTGCACGACGCGGTCAACCTCGATGGTGGCGGCTCCACCGCCATGTCCGTCCGGGGCGAGTTGGTGAACCGGCCGAGCGGCACCACCGAGCGGCTCGTCGGCGACGCCCTGATCCTGCGCGGCTGACCCCGCTGCCCGCCCGGCCGGCCGGCCGGACCGAGAGGTCCGGCCGGTCAGCCGAGGGCCTTGTCCAAGTTGAACGCCGCGCTGATCAGCGCGAGATGGGTGAACGCCTGCGGGAAGTTGCCCTGCTGCTGGCCGGTGTGGCTGATCTCCTCGGCGTACAGGCCGAGATGGTTGGCGTAGGTGAGCATCTTCTCGAACGCCAGCCGCGCCTCCTCCACCCGGCCGGCGCGCACCAAGGCCTCGACGTACCAGAACGAACAGATCGAGAACGTGCCCTCGTCTCCGCGCAGCCCGTCCGGGCTGGCCTGCGGGTCGTAGCGGTAGACCAGCGAGTCGGACACCAGGTCCCCGGTGAGCGCGTCCAGCGTGGACAGCCACTTGGGGTCGGTGGGCGCGATGAACTTCGACAGCGGCATCATCAGCATCGCCGCGTCGAGCACCTCGTCGTCCTCGTGCTGGACGAACGCCTGACGCCGCTCCGACCAGCCCTGGGTCATGATCCGCCGGTAGATCGTGTCGCGGACGCCCCGCCAGCGCACGATGTCGGCGGGCAGACCTCGCCGGTTGGCCATCCGGATGGCCCGCTCGATCGCCACCCAGCACATCAGCCGCGAGTACAGGAAGCTCTTGCGGCCGCCGCGGGTCTCCCAGATGCCCTCGTCCGGCTGATGCCAGTTCTCGCAGACCCAGTCGACCAGGTCGCACACATGGTCCCACTGGGTGCTGGAGATCGGCTGCGCCCACTTGTCGTACAGATAGATGGAGTCGATGAGCGCACCGTAGATGTCCAGCTGGAGTTGCTCGGCGGCGGCGTTCCCGACGCGTACCGGAGCCGCGCCCTCGTGCCCCTCCAGATGGTCGAGTTCACGTTCGGGCAGGTCGGTGCGGCCGTCGATGCCGTACATGATCTGCAACGGGCCCGAAGGCTTGCCGTCGCCCGGGGTGATGTGCCGGGTCACGAACTTCATGAACGCGTCGGCCTCGCCGGTGAAGCCCAGCCGCAGCAGGGCGTACACACAGAAGGCGGCGTCGCGCACCCAGACGTAGCGGTAGTCCCAGTTGCGCTCGCCGCCCAGCTGCTCGGGCAGGCTGGTGGTCGGCGCGGCGACGATCGCGCCGGTGGGCGCGTAGGTGAGCAGCTTCAGGGTGAGCGCCGAGCGGTGCACCATCTCCCGCCAGCGGCCCCGGTACTTGGAGGCGGACAGCCAGCGCCGCCAGTACGCCACCGTCGCCGAGAACTGCTCCTCCGCCTCCTGACTCGGGCAGCAGCGCGGGGCCACGTCGTCGCCGACCTGGTCCAGCGCCAACACCGCCGACTCGCCCTCGGCGAGCTTGAAGTCGGCACGGGCGTCGAGACCGGCGGCGTCCATGGGGACCGTGGAGGTGAGGCCGAGCGAGAGGTCGGGGGACTCGAACACTGCCACGTCGCCGACCATGCGCAGGGTGTGCGGATGGGTGCCGTAGTGGAATCGCGGGGCCACCCGCGCGCGGAACGGGATCGAACCGCGCACGCACAGCACCCGCCGGATCAGCCGGTGCCGCTCCGCCTCGAGGCACTCGCTGCTGATCGGCATGAAGTCCTGCACCTCGCCGACGCCGTCCTCGGTGAAGAATCGGGTGATCAGGACGTTGGTGTCGGGGAAGTAGAACTGCTTGGTCCGCCCGGGCACGGACGCGGCCAGCTCGAAGCAGCCGCCCCGCTCGGCGTCCAGGATCGACGCGAAGACGCTCGGCGCGTCGAATGCGGAACAGCAGTACCAGTCGATCGTGCCGTTGGTGCCCACCAGGGCGACACTGCGCAGATCGCCGATCAGCCCGTGCTCGGCGATCGGCAGGTACCGGGAGCGCCCGGATGCCCCGTCACCAGGTATTCCGTACATCGCTGCCTCCCAGAACGGCCGTACAGCGCGGTTCCAGCTTAGGCGCGATCGAACAGACCGGCGGTACGAACCGGACACCGAGCCGGATCGGAGGCCGTGGAGGCGCCGCCTGCACGGCAAGGGTGCCGGTCAGACCGCGACCACCGTCACGCCCGCCTCCTCGAAGCGCCGTACCGTCTCCTCGTCCACCGCCGTGTCCGTGACCAGCGTGTCCACGAGCTCGGTGCCGCAGATCCGGGCGAAGGCGCGCCGGCCCAGCTTGCTGGAGTCGGCCGCGACGATCACTCGCTCGGCGCGCTCGCACAGCAGCCGGTTGATCGCCGCCTCCGCCTCGTCGTGTGCGGCCGCCCCGTCCGCGACATGCAGGCCGACGACCCCGAGCACCGCCACGTCCAGCGTGATCTGGCCCAGCACACCGTCCGCGAGCGGCCCGATGAGCTCGTACGACTGGGCCCGCGCCACCCCGCCCGTGACCACGATCTTGAACTGTGGTCGTACCGCCAGCTCGTTGGCGATGTTCAGCGCGTTGGTGACGACGGTCAGCGCCGGCGAGCCGGAGGCGAGGTCGCCGCGCACGGCCAGGGCCCGCGCCACCTCGGTCGTGGTCGTGCCGCCGGTCAGCCCGACCGCCTCACCGGGGGCGATGAGATCGGCGACCGCCTGGGCGATGCGCTGCTTCTCGGAGGCACGACGGGCCGTCTTGTAGCGCAGGGGCAGCTCGTACGACACCCCGTGGACGACTGCGCCGCCCCGGGTGCGGACGAGCATCTGCTGCTCGGCGAGCCGGTCGAAGTCGCGGCGGATCGTCGCGGGCGACACCTCCAGTTCGGTGGCGGCCTCCTCGACGTCCAGTCGGCCGCGCTCGACGAGCAGCTCCAGCAGCGCCTTCCAGCGGGCGTCCCGCGACATCCGCACCTCCCTGCACGTTCCCGGTACCCGTGACCCTAGCGCAGCCCCCGTTCCGCGAAATGCTTGATTCTGCTCGAAAAAGCGCTGTACCTTGCAGTAATAATCATACGCTGGGAGGGGTACGGCATGACGCATGTCGAGGACGAGCTGCGCAGCCAGCCGGAGTGCTGGACCCGGGCCGCCGCGCTCGCGCCGGAGCGGCGCGCGGCACTGCCGGCGCCGGGGGAGCGGGTCGCGATCGTCGGATGCGGCACCTCGTACTTCATGGCACAGTCGGCCGCGGCCCTGCGCGAAGCCGCCGGGCAGGGCGAGACGGACGCCTTCGCCGCCTCGGAGTTCCCCCACGGCCGCGGGTACGACCGGGTCCTCGCCCTGACCCGCTCCGGCACCACCACCGAGGTCCTCGACCTGCTCCGCAAGGTGAACGGACGCACCCGCACCTCCGCGATCACGGCCGACCCGCTCACCCCCGTCATGGACGCCGCCGAACACGTCGTCGTGCTCGACTTCGCCGACGAGCGGTCGGTCGTACAGACCCGTTTCGCCACCACCGCGCTCACCCTGCTGCGCGCCCACCTGGGCCTGCACACCGACGGCGCCGTCGCGGACGCCCGCACCGCACTCGACGCCGTGCTGCCCGAAGCCCTGGTGGAATGCGGTCAGTTCACCTTCCTCGGCACCGGCTGGACGGTGGGCCTCGCCCATGAGGCGGCCCTGAAGATGCGCGAGGCCGCCCAGGCGTGGACCGAGTCCTACCCCGCGATGGAGTACCGGCACGGTCCCCTCAGCATCACCACCGAGGGCACGGCGACGTGGATGCTCGGGCCCGCGCCCCACGGACTCGCCGACCAGGTGCGGGCCACCGGCGGGCAGTGGGTGGCGGGTGGCCTCGACCCGCTCGCCGAGCTGATCCGCGCCCAGCGCCTCGCCGTGGCCGTGGCGGCGGCCCGCGGCCTCGACCCCGACCGGCCCCGCAACCTCACCCGCTCGGTGATCCTCTGAGACGCCTGCGCACGGAGGGGCCGTCCGGCCCCGTCCTCGCCTGATCCTCCGAGCAGCACCAGCAAGGAGAAGCCGTGCCCCTCGTGACCACCGGCGAGCTCGTCACGCGCGCCGCCGAGGCCCGTTCCGCCGTAGCCGCCTTCAACATCATCACGCTGGAACACATCGAGGCCGTCATCGCCGGCGCGGAGAGCGCCGAGAGCGGTGTCGTGCTGCAGGTCAGCGAGAACGCCGTCAAGTTCCGCTACGGCCGGCTGCTGCCGCTCGCCCGCGCCGCCGTCACCGCCGCCGAACGGGCCGCCGTTCCCGTCGCGTTGCACCTCGACCACATCCAGAGCGACAGCCTGCTGCGCCAGGCCCCGGACGCCGGCTTCAGCTCCGTCATGTACGACGCCGCGCGCCTGGCCTACGCCGACAACCTCGCCGCGACCCGCGCCGCCGCCGACTGGGCGCACGCCCAGGGGCTGTGGATCGAGGCCGAGCTGGGCCAGGTCGGCGGCAAGGACGGACAGCCGCCGCTGGACGCCCACGCGCCCGGCGCCCGTACCGAGCCCGCCCAGGCCCGCGCGTTCGTCACCGACACGGGGGTGGACGCGCTGGCTGTCGCCATCGGCAGCAGCCATGCCATGACCACCCGCACCGCCACCCTCGACCACACCCTGCTCAAACGCCTCTCCGGCACCCTCGACGTCCCCCTCGTCCTGCACGGCTCCTCCGGAATCCCGGACGGCGAACTGACGGCGGCGGTCGCCGGCGGCATCACCAAGGTCAATGTCGGCACCGCCCTCAATGTCGCCATGACCGGCGCGATCAGGGAGTTCCTCGCCGCCCATCCGGAGGCCGTCGACTCCCGCAAGTACCTCAGCGTCGGCCGCGAGGCGATGGCGCGGACGGTCACGGCGCTGCTGCGGACACTCGGCCGGCCTACCGCTTGACGGCCTTCAGCACCACGAACTTCGGGTCGCTCGCCATGAGATGGCTGTTCCCGAACAGCCGCCGCAGCTTGACGTGATATCCGAGATGCCGGTTGCCGATCACCCACAGCTCGCCGCCCGGCCGCAGGGCCCGCCGCGCACCCGTGAACATCCGCCAGGCGGTCGCGTCGGTCGTCGCCTGGTGCGAATGGAACGGCGGATTGTTCAGCACCAGGTCGACACTGCCCGACGGCACCCCGGCCAGCCCGTCGCCGACGCGGAACTCGGCGTGCCCGGGCACCCCGTTCGCCTTGTACGTCGCCTCCGCCGAGGCGACGGCCTGGAACGACTCGTCGACGAACAGGACCTCGGCGGCCGGGTCGGCCAGCGCCACCGCCGTACCGACGACACCGTTGCCGCACCCCAGGTCGACCACGCGGCGCAGCCCACGCGTCCGGGGCAGATGGGCGAGGAAGAACCGCGTGCCGATGTCGAGCCGGTCCGCGCAGAAGACGCCCGCGTGGTTCACGACCGTGTGCCCGGACACCGGGCCGACGCCGCCGGGCAGGGCGTAGCTGTGCGGCCACGGGTTCGCGGGCCGCCGCAGCGACGGATCCGGCGTGCACAGGATCAGCCGGGCCTTCTTCTGCGCGAGTGAGGTACGGGTCGGGCCGAGGATCCGCTCGAACAGATGCAGCGTCGAGGTGTGGATCTCCTTCACCATGCCGGTGCCGACGACGACCGTGCCCTCGTGCACGGCGGGCGCCAGCCGCAGCAGCTGGTCCTCCAGGAGCGCCAGGCTCTTCGGGACACGCACCAGGAGCACGTCGATCCGCCCGGGCGGCGCGTCCCGCGTCGTGAGCAGCGACACCGTGCCGGGCTCCACGCCGCTTCGGGCGAGGTTGGCGCGGGTCGCCTCCTGGGCGAGGTAGGAGTCGGTGATCTGCACCGGCGCGTGCCGCGCGAGCGCCGTGACCAGCGCCCCCCATCGGTCGCCGAGCACCACGACCGTGCCGGACAGCGGGACGTCCTGCTCCACGAGGTGCCTGAGCAGATACTCGTCGGAGGCGTCCCACGCGCGCAGGCGGTCACGCGGGTCCTCGGGGAAGCGGGTCGGCGCGAACTCGCCCCAGGGCGTCGTCATACGGTCGTTCATCGTGCCGTCCAGGCTAGCTGCCCGCAGCTCACGGCCGGTGCGCGAGGATGGAGGGCATGGACACCGAGCTGTTCCCCAGGGAGCGTACGGAGATCGCGCCCGGCGCGGTGCACGTGCCCGACTGGCTGGACGGGGACGGTCAGCGTGAGCTGCTGCGCGCCTGCCGCGAGTGGGCGCGCCCGCCCGCCGGACTGCGCACGGTCCGCACCCCTGGCGGCGGCAGCATGACCGCCCGGCAGGTCTGCCTGGGGTGGCACTGGTACCCGTACGCCTACGCCCGCACGGTCGCCGACGGCGACGGTGCCCCGGTGAAGACCTTCCCGTCCTGGCTCGGCGACCTGGGCCGGCGCGCGGTGACGGACGCGCTCGGAGCGGAGGCGGCCACCGGGGCCGCGTATGACATCGCACTGATCAATTTCTACGACGCCGACGCCCGGATGGGCATGCACCGCGACGGCGACGAGAAGTCGGACGCGCCGGTGGTGTCCCTGAGCCTCGGCGACACCTGCGTCTTCCGCTTCGGCAACACCGAAACCCGGTCGCGCCCCTATACGGACGTCGAGCTGCGCAGCGGCGACCTGTTCGTCTTCGGAGGGCCGTCACGGCTCGCCTACCACGGGGTGCCCCGGGTGCGGCCGGGGACCGCGCCCGGCGAGCTGGGCCTGACCGGGCGGCTGAACGTGACCCTGCGGGTGAGCGGCTTCACGGCAGAGCGGGCCGAGGGCCGTACGGCACCCTGATCGGGCGCGGGGAACCGGGCGGCCCGCCACTACGGCGGCGCAGACCGCCGGCCGCATGGCCCGGCACTTCCAGCGGCGCCCCCGGCGGCCGTCGCCGAACGAACGGATCATGGGAGACTCGCCCTCATGAGCGGCAAGGCGGACCCCCGGACGGCGGGGGAAGGGACCACCTCGAGAACGCGGTTGGACCGAGGGCGCGGAGCGCTCGGCCCCGCGCTGGAGCTCGTGCACACCGGACGCGCCCCGACCCGCGCCGTCCTCACCGCCGAACTCGGCGTCACCCGCGCCACGGCCGGAGCGGTCGCCGCCGAACTGGAGGCGCTGGGCCTGATCCGTGTCGACGCGCGGCCCGGCGCCGCCGCCGGTTCCCAGGGCCGCCCCTCGCACCGGCTGGAACTCGCCGAGGACGGCCCCGTGGCACTCGCCGCGCAGGTGCACGCCGACGGCTTCCGGGCTGCGCTGGTCGGCCTCGGCGGGCGGATCGTGGCCACCGCGCCCGGCTGCGAGACCGTCGACGCCGACCCCGCGAAGGTGCTCGGGTCGGTGGTGGAGGCAGGTGCCGAGCTGCTGCGCGAGACCGGGCGCCGGTGTGTGGGCGCCGGGCTCGCCGTGCCGTCGGCCGTCGCCGAGCCGGCGGGGCTGGCACTCAACCCGCTGCACCTGGCGTGGCCGGCGGGGGCGCCAGTGCGGCAGATCTTCGCCGAGTGCGTCCGCGCGGCCGGGATCACCGGCCCCGCGTTCGCGGCCAACGACGTCAACCTCGCCGCGCTCGCCGAGCACCGGCACGGCGCCGGACGGGGCGCCCGCGACCTGCTGTGCGTGGCCACCGGACACCGCGGCGTCGGCGGGGCGCTGGTGCTCGACGGGCGGCTGCACACCGGCAGTTCGGGCCTGGCTCTGGAGGTCGGGCACCTCACCGTCAACCCCGAGGGCCGCCCCTGTCACTGCGGCAGCCGCGGCTGCCTCGACGTCGAGGCCGACCCTCTTGCCTTCCTCACCACGGCCGGCCGCGAACCGGGCCCCGAGGTGTCCCTGCTGAAGCAGGCCGACGACCTGATCCGGCACGAGTACGCCGACCCCGCCGTCCGCATGGCGACCGAGGCCCTCATCGACCGGCTGGGGCTGGGCCTCGCCGGGCTGGTGAACATCCTCAATCCCGACCGGATCATCCTGGGTGGCCTGCACCGCACCCTCCTCGACGCCGACCCCGGGCGTCTGAGGGCGGTGGTCGCCGACCGCAGCCTGTGGGGCCAGAGCGGCGGAGTGCCGATCCTCGCCTGCTCCCTGGACCACAACAGCCTGGTCGGTGCGGCGGAGCTGGCGTGGCAGCCGGTGCTGGACGATCCGCTGGGGGCGCTCGCGGCGGCCTGAGGAGTGCCGCGGTCCGGCGCAGACGTCTGGCAGGCAGTCACCGTGACGACACGGCCGGCCGGGCCTTCGGGGCGGCCGGACCGGGCCCTCTCGGGGCGGGCGCGACAACTCCCCGCCCGTCAGCGCCACTCCACGGCGAACGCCCGTCCCGCGTCGGCGGCGGACGTCACGGTCCGGCCCCGGACGGCGGCCGGACCCCCGGTGCGGTCCGGCGCCACGTACGGCGGGCCGTGGCCCCCGTGTGACGCCGTTCAGCAGGTCCCGCGCGGTTCGCTCACCGCCCGGTCAGCCGACAACGGCCGACCGGGCGGGAGTGTGTTCGGGCGCGCGGCCGGCCGGTTCGACCTCCGCGAACCGGCGCGCCGGCTCCGCGGCCGTACGGCGTGCCGGGCGCGGGGGCGCCGTCATGGCAGGGCTGACCGTGGGCAGCGTGAACCACACGATCTTGCCGTTGTCGCCGTCCGGCCGTACGCCCCAGCTCTCGCTCATCGCCGCCACCATGGCGAGCCCGCGCCCGCAGGTGGCCAGCGGGTCCGCGTCCGCCACCACGGGCAGACGCGGGTCGCGGTCGCGCACCGAGACGGTGAGCCGGTCGAGCAGGAGCTCGATCTCGACGGTGCACGTCTTGTCGGGTTGGGCGTGCCGGTGGACGTTCGAGAGCAACTCCGTCACACCGAGCGCCGCTCGGTCTATCAGGGGATCCAGATGCCAGTAGCGCAACTGCGCAGATACGATTCTGCGGACCTGGCCGATCCGCGACGGCAGGGCTTGGAGCTCCACCGTGCAGTGCCTGCTTGGGTGACTGATCACGGCTGCGACTCCCCGACGTGAGGTCCGGAAGAACACGGAGTTCGGATCCAGCAGCGCCTGCGTGAAAACGGCCGCCTGCTGTCGTGGCCGGCGGGCTGGTTCGCAGCGTTATCGCCGGTAAACCCAGAGTGACGTGAGACCAGAGTGACGCAAGGGGTATGAGGCCGCAACTCGCGGTATTCCGGACGGAAGGCGGCCCCGTCGCTTCCCGGCCACCGCTGCGGCCCCCCTCGGCCCCGCTCTCGGTCACCCGTCAGGTGCCCTCTCCCGCCGCCCTGCGCACGGCCTCGATGAACCGGCGTGCCGCGGGTGGCCCAGGCTCGCCCGGGGCGGGGTCCTGCTCGCCGAGGGTCAGCACATAGCGCTTGCCGTTGAGGTCGGCCAGCGCGCGGTCCCCGGAGGCGAACCACGGTTTCGACGCCCGCACCGCCCGTACCGGCGCGCTGTCGATCTCGCTGCCGTAGCTGGTGAGCAACTCCACCCGGCCGCCGCTGATCCGGACCTGCCCGGCCCGGGTGAGTGAGCGAAGGCCCTTCCCGATCCGCACGCCCAAGGCCGTGAACTCCGGCTCCGCCATGCCCTGCCGCCCCCTCGTCGACCGCGGGTCCTGTTCGGGGTGTCCGTCCCACCCGGTGCAGTCTGCACGCCCCCGCAGTCGCGCACCAGTGCGCACGTCACCGAGGCATAGGCCACCCGGTGCACTCACGCGAATGCGCCCCCGGAGATGGCCGGCGGCGCCTACGTCCGCAGGCCGGCGACCGGGGCACGGCACGACCGCCGCGCGGTGGTGGCGCGTGCCGGTACGGAGTGGGCCCCCAGCGCCCGCTTTGAGCGCCTCAAAGATGCGTTTATGCAGGTGAGAAGCGTGCGCAGGCTGCTTATGATCGGTGTGTCGGCCGCGCGATCCGCCGTCGGCGTGCAGCCCTAAGGAGCCCCGCCGTGACCACCCCCCAGCAGACCCGGACCGGCGCCACCCTCGACGCCGACCGTACCGACGCCGCCTACCGCGTCTGGCTCAAGGACGCCGTCCGCAAGGTCCAGGCCGACGCCAACCGCTCGGCCGACACCCACCTCCTCCGTTTCCCGCTGCCGGAACACTGGGGCATCGACCTCTACCTCAAGGACGAGTCGACCCACCCCACGGGAAGTCTCAAGCACCGCCTCGCGCGCTCGCTCTTCCTCTACGGCCTGTGCAACGGCTGGATCCGTCCGGGCCGCCCGGTGATCGAGGCGTCCAGCGGCTCGACGGCCGTCTCCGAGGCGTACTTCGCGAAGCTGATCGGTGTCCCCTTCATCGCGGTGATGCCCCGCACCACGAGTGCCGAGAAGTGCCGTCTGATCGAATTCCACGGCGGCCGCTGCCACTTCGTGGACGACTCACGCAGGATGTACGAGGAATCCGCCCGCCTCGCGGCCGAGACCGGCGGACACTACATGGACCAGTTCACCTACGCGGAACGGGCCACGGACTGGCGCGGCAACAACAACATCGCCGAATCCATCTTCCGCCAGCTGGAGTTGGAACGGTTCCCGGAGCCCGCGTGGATCGTCGCCACGGCCGGCACCGGCGGCACCTCCGCGACCATCGCGCGTTACGTCCACTACATGCAGTACGACACCCGCGTATGCGTCGCCGACCCGGACAACTCCTGCTTCTTCGAAGGCTGGACCACCGGCGATCCGGACGTCACCTGCGACTGCGGCTCCCGCATCGAGGGCATCGGCCGGCCCCGGATGGAGCCGAGCTTCGTGCCCGGTGCGATCGACCGGATGATGAAGGTGCCGGACGCGGCGAGCGTCGCCGCGGTACGCGCCCTGGAGCGGGCCATCGGCCGCAAGGCGGGCGGCTCGACGGGCACCGGCCTGTGGAGCGCCCTGAAGATCGTCGCCGAGATGGTCGCCGAGGGACGTACCGGCAGCGTGGTCACCCTGCTGTGCGACCCGGGCGACCGCTATCTCGACAAGTACTACTCCGACGCCTGGCTGGCCGGACAGGGGCTGGACATCGCCCCCTACACCGCGGCGATCGACTCGCTGCTCGCCACGGGTGTCTGGCCGGACTGAGGCGTCCTACCGCGCCAGCCGCCGGTCCAGCGCCGTCACCGCGTCGCGGAACGCCTTGCCGAGGCCAGGGCGGGCGAGCCTCAGCAACGCGCGGAACACCGGCGGCCCGTCGGCCGCGAACGTCCACTGCACCCGCGTACCGCCACCGGCCGGCGCGAGCCGCCACTCCTCGACGAGCGCGCGGGCGCCCGGCGTGTTCGTCTCGTCGATGCGATACGCGTACACCTCGGGCCCCTTCGCCACGAGGATCGTCTCCGCGAACCGCGTACCGCCCCGCAGGCGGACCTCCCGCCCGGCGCCCTCGTGGGTCGGCCGGGCCAGCGTCACCGCCGAGAACCACTCCGGCCAGCCGGCCACGTCCTCGGCGAGCGCGCGGAAGACCGACTCCGGGGGAGCGGTGATCTGCCGCGCGAAGACCAGCCGTACCGGAGCGGACCGGACGAAGTCGAGATCCACCGGACGCAGTCGGCGCGCCATGCGAAACCCCCTGTGGGAGGAGCGGGAACGGGGCCGCTCACCCTAGTCGGGGGATCCGCCGGATGTCTGCGACGCGGACGGGATCAGGGCTCGTCGGTGGCCTCGTCCTCGCCCGCCACGATCAGGTGCCGCAGATGCTCCGCGATGTCCTCGCGCGCCTCGGCGGTCAGCCCGGAGTCGGTCACCAGCGTGTCCACCTGCTCCAGCGTCGCGAACGAACTCAGGCCCACCGTGCCCCACTTGGTGTGGTCGGCGACCACGACGACCCGCCGTGCCGACTGCACCAGCCGCCGGTTGGTCTCGGCCTCCGCGAGGTTCGGCGTCGACAGGCCCGCCTCCGCCGATATGCCGTGCACGCCGAGGAACAGGACGTCGAAGTGGAGGGTGGCGATCGCCTGGTCGGCGACCGGCCCCACCAGGGAGTCGGACGGCGTGCGCACCCCACCGGTCAGCACGACCGCGGCGGCGCCCTGCCGCTGTCCCGAGGAGCGCTGCGCCGAGTGGAAGACGTCGGCCACCCGCACCGAGTTCGTGACCACGGTGAGGTCGGCGACCTCCAGCAGATGGTGGGCCAGCGCGTAGGTCGTCGTGCCGCCCGACAGCGCGATCGCCGAGCCCGGCGCGACCAGCTCGGCGGCTGCCTTCGCGATGTCCTCCTTGGCGCTCAGCTCCAGGCCCGACTTGGCCTCGAAGCCCGGCTCGTGCGTGCTCGCCTCCAGCACCGGCACCGCACCGCCGTGCACCTTCTCCAGGACGCCCTGGCGGGCCAGCGCGTCCAGATCGCGGCGGACGGTCATGTCGGAGACGCCGAGCTTGCGGGTCAGCTCGTTGACGCGGACACCACCGCGCCGCCGCACCTCGTCCAGGATCAGGGCGCGGCGCTGCTCCGCGAGGAGGTTCTGATTCTCACTCACGTACGCTCCGGTCCTTTCCTCAAGCCGCCCGACACACCCCTCGCACCTGCTCCCACTAGGACGTTCTCGTGGGCCCCGGTGCGTGGGCGTCCCATATTCGCACGGCTTGGCCCGAGTCGCGCCACCGGCTGCACGACGCGCACATGTCACCTGGGTCTCATCCGTTGCCCGCCCCTCACACGGATCGGGGAGATTCCGTGACGAGGGGTGTGCAACGTCCCGCCAGGGGAGATCCTGGTGCCGCATGGACATGCCGATGGCGCGCCCCGGGGGATGTGCCAAGGACACGGGGGAAGTGCGGAGAGTGGAAAGCGCGCAGGAACGCGGCCTGAACGACGGGGCGTCCGGGCCCGCGGCCGCGCCGGCGGGGACCGGGGCCACCCTGGAACTGCTGGTGCACGGAGTGGGCGGCGCCACGCCCGAGCACATGCTGGACGATCCGCGCACCGTGCGGGTCTCCGGCGACGACACGGCCGCCGTCTTCCGCCGCGCCGACGACGTGGATGCGGAGCATCGCCCCGCCGGGACCCGGACCGGGACCGGCAACGCGACCGGCACCGGCAGCCGCCCGGTGCCGGAGGCCTACGTCTGGTGCAACCTCACCTCCGGGAACGGCGCACGAGCCCTGTGGCTGCTCTTACTGCCGTTCATGGTGGCCAACCTCGCGCACTGGATGCGCCCCTCGGCACAGGACCGCCCCCGCACCATCCGTTTCTACGGGCTGCTGGTGCGGCTCGTCGGGCTCAGCCTGACGGTGCTGCTGGTCGCGGCCGCCTGCGAGGTCGCCCTGGACCTGACTGCCTGGCAGTGCGCCGGCACGCGCGCGTGCGCCGAGCGGCACACCTGGCTCGGCTTTCTGTCACCCACCGCTTCGGCCGGCGGCTGGTGGAGCCCGCCGGGCCGCCGGCTGGCCCTCGCGGCCCTGGTGCCCACCGCTCTGGTCGGTCTGCTCTGGTACCTCTCCCGGCGCACCTGGAGCGCCTACGAGTCGGAACAGCCGCTCGTCCGTGAACCCGACGAGGACATCCCCCGCAGTGCGCTCGGCCGCCCCGGCTTCTGGTACGGCCGGCGCCTGGTCGCGCGGCTGCGCGGCGCCCACACCGCCGCCGGTCTGCTCACGGTGGCCGCCGCCGTGGCCCAGGCCGCCGCCCGGCACGACCGCGAGGCCGGCGGTCCGGCCGCCCTGGAGACGCTGGGACGGGTCCTGGAGGCGGCTCTCGTCCTCGGCGCGGCCACGGTGGTGGCGGTGGTCTGCCGGCGCGGCCGCAGCGAGAAGCACCTCGACCGCGAGATCGACGCCTCCTTGGTACGGCACCTGCCGCTCGGTGCCCTCGTGCTGCTCGCGCTCACCCTGGTCCACGCCTGCTGGGAGCGCCCCGGGTGGCACTCGGACGGCAGGCTGCCGGGCGACGTGGCTTTCGGGGGCATCGCCCTGGCCCAGGGCCTGCTGGTGATCGTCCTCGCGGTCGTCGCCCACCTGCTGTACCGCAGCGACCCCGACCCACGCACCGCGATGCGGGGCTTCGCCGGACCCGCCGTCGCGATGCTGGCCTGCGCACTGGGCGGCGTGATGTCCGGCGGCGTCTCCCAGCGCGTCGCCGACTGGGTGGACGGCACCCGGGCCTCCCTTCCCGGTCCACCCGTCGTGCTGACCTGGCAGGCCTCCGTGATCCCGCCGCTGCTCGTCGTCCTGCTGCTGCTCGCCGGCTGGCAGGCCTGGCGCACCCTGCGGCTGGCCCGCGCCGAGCGCGCCGTCGTGGAGGCGGAGTACGGGCGGGAGGCCAAGGACCCGGACCGCACCCGCCGTATCGCCCGCACGCGTGCGATGGCCACGCTCACCGACCGCGGCCCCCTCTTCGTCGCCGCCGTCTCCGCCGTCTCCCTGATGCTGGGTACCGGAGCGCTGGCCGGCGCGATGGCGACGGACAAAACCCCTGGTGCCGCCGCGCAGCACACCCATCCTTTCGTCCACGGTGCCGCGGACACCGCCCAGGCGCTCGGATCCTGGCTGGTCGGACTCGGCTTCATACTGTTCGTCACCCTGGGCCGGCGTGCCTACAAGGACGCCTCCGCACGCCGCACCGTCGGCGTCCTGTGGGACGTCGGCACGTTCTGGCCGCGCGCCGCCCACCCCTTCGCGCCGCCCTGCTACGCCGAGCGCGCGGTCCCCGACCTGAGCTGGCGGATCACCACCTGGACCCGCACCACCGGCGGCCGTCTGGTGATCTCCGGCCACTCCCAGGGGAGCGTCCTCGCCGCCGCCGCGGCGTGGCAGCTGGCGCCGGCCGTGCGGGGGAAAGTCGCTCTGCTGACCTACGGATCGCCGCTGGAGCGCCTGTACGGCCGCTGGTTCCCGGCCCACTTCGGGCCGGCCCCGCTCGCCGCTCTCCGCGAGGAGGTCGACTGCTGGCGCAACCTGTACCGGCTCAGCGACCCGATCGGCGGCCCCGTGCGGCTGCCCGCCGGCGACGGCCCACAGGTCGACTGCGAGCCGCTGCGGGACCCTCTGGCCCATGCCCGCAGCGACCTGCACCCGCTGCCCGCCCCGATCCTCGGCCACTCCGACTACCAGGCCGACCCGACCTTCGACCGGGAACGCGGCGACCTGCTGGACCGGCTCCGCCCCGGACTGCCGGGCCAGCGCCCCGGGGACACGCGCTAGCCGCTCACGCGAGGTCGGGCAGGTCCTGCGCGTACAGCAGGGTCAGGTCGTCCGTGCTCGGCTCCTCGACCTGGGCCACCCGGCTGGCATGCCGTTCCACCATCGCCTCGAAGGTCTGCCGCGCGGTGCGGCCGTTGCCGAAGGCGGGACCCTTGGGGATCGCCGTGAAATACTTCAGCAGGGCCTCCGCAGCACCCGGCGCGAGCCGGTACTCGTGCTCCTCGGCCTGCTGTTCCACGATCCGCAGCAGTTCCTCGGGGCCGTAGTCGCTGAAGGTGATGGTGCGTGAGAAGCGGGACGCGACACCGGGGTTGACCGACAGGAAGCGCTCCATCTCGGCCGTATAGCCCGCGACGATCACCACGACCGCGTCCCGGTGGTCCTCCATCAGCTTCACCAGTGTGTCGATGGCCTCCTTGCCGAAGTCCCGGCCCGCGTCCTGCGGGGACAGCGCGTACGCCTCGTCGATGAACAGCACCCCGCCACGCGCCCGTTCGAACGCCTCCTGGGTGCGGATGGCCGTCGAACCGATGTGCTCGCCGACCAGATCGACGCGGGACACCTCGACCAGGTGGCCCTTGTCCAGCACCCCGAGCGAGGCGAGGATCTCGCCGTAGAGGCGCGCGACCGTGGTCTTGCCGGTGCCGGGGGAGCCCGTGAAGACCAGGTGCCGCTTGACCGACGCGGCCTTCAGGCCCGCCTGCTGCCGGCGCCGGCCCACCTCGATCATGTCGGTGAGCGCCCGCACCTCGCGCTTGACGCTCTCCAGGCCCACCAGGGCGTCCAGTTCACCCAGGACGGCCTTGGAGGTCCGGGCCGCTGTCTCCGGCTGCACGGCGGCGACGAGCGGCTCCTGCTCGGTCGAGCGCTGCCCGGGGATCGCGCCCAGCAGTCCCGGCGACTGACCGGCCGTCTGCACCGCGGGTGCGGGGGCCGCGGTGGGTGTGCGCACTCCCGCGCTCTCGTCGCTGGTGCAGTCCTCCACCACCGGCCCCATACCCGACTCGGCGTCGGGACCGCCGTCCGCGAACTCGTACCCGCCGCGCGCGCACCGCTCCGTACGGCACTTCTTCAGCGTCGTACGGCAGCCGTCGAGGACATGGAAGCCGTATCCGCCGCTGCCCCGCACCCGGCAGTCGAGGAAGCTGCCGCGGCCTCCCGCCGAGACGTAGAAGCCGGCCTCGGCGGGGGAGTCGACCGTGCACCGCTCGATGGTGGGGTCGGCGCCCTTGGTGACGATCACGCCGGTCTGGGTGCCGTCCAGCGTGCAGTTGCTGAGCGTGCCGCCGCTGCCGTGGTCGCGGAACCACGCGCCCGTCGCGGCGTCCCGGATCCGGCAGTCGTCGAGCTGCGCGGTCGCCCCGTCGCTCACCGACACCGCCGTGTTGCGCACCTGGGACAGATCGCTGTCGACGACGTCCGCGCGCGAGCCGCGATCGAGGACGAACAGCGCGTCGGGCACGTCGTGCACCCGGCAGGAGTCCAGCACCGCGGTGGCGCCGTCGCTGACCCAGACCGCCGGGTAGTCGCCGGTGCTGTCGAAGATCTCGCACTGGTTGGCGTCCACGCGTGTCCCCGGGTCCCACACCGACAGGCCGTTGCGCCCGAACTGGCGCACGCTGGTGCGGGTCAGCGTCAGAACGGAGCGGGAGCGCAGGTCGACCGCGTTCTCCGGGATGTCGTGGATACGGCAGTCGGCGAGGGTGAGCACGGCGTCCGTGTCGAGGGTGACACCGTCGGCGGTGGTGCGGTGGACGTCGCAGTCGGTGAGGTGGGCCGTGGCCCGGCCGGTGATCTGCACACCGCTGCCACGGACCTCGTACACCTCGCACCCCACGGCCTCCAGCGCGGAGTTCTCACCGGTCACGGTGAGGCCCGAACCGGCGGCGTGGTGCACCCGGCAGCGCTCCAGGCGCGGGTGCGCGCCGCCGCGCACCGCCACGCCTGCCTGCCCGGCGGCGACGACCTCGCAGTCCTCGAACACCCCGGCCCCGCCGTCGACCACGGCGATCCCGATACCCGCCGGGTTGTCGACGGTGCACCGCCGCACGGTCGGCCGGGCGCTGCCGCGCACCTCGATCCCGGCGGCGGACCGTGTGACGACCCGGACGTCGGACAGCTCCGGCGTGCCCTCCTCGACGAGCAGCGCGGGCGCCGCCGCGTCCTGGCCCTCCACGTGCAGGTCCTGGACCACCGCGGAGGCGCGCACGACGAGCGGCACGCCGTCGGCGGGCGCGATCCGTACGGAACCGGGCGAGCCCTCGGGTCCGCGCAGGGTCACCGCCCGCTGGACGACGAGATTCTCCCGGTAGGTCCCCGGGGCGATGGTGAGCACGTCACCGTCGGCCGCGGCCTCCAGGGCGGCGGCGAGCGAGGCGTACTCACCTGTGCGGCGCCGCCACCGCGACGTACCGGCGTGCGTCACCTGGACCGTGCCCTGTGCCATGGCGTTGCTGTGCCCCCACCTCGGTCGTACTGATGGCTCGTTCGCCCGGGGGCGTCACGCCGGTGCCGGAACCCGTGACCGCGCCCGGCCCCGGAGGGCCGTCGCGCGCTCGCGCGCTCGACACCGGCGCACCCCTGAAGCTCTCTCGCGCGCAGGTCGATGCCGAATCTCGCTTCGGCCGGTCCACCGTAGCGTGCGCGCGGACGCCGGGTTGACCGGAGCCGGAAGGCCGTCAGCTGCCCGTGCCGGTCCTGCCCCAGTCAGGGCCCGCCCGGTCCCATGCCTGGTCCCAACGCGCGTACCGGCGAAGGACCATGCGCCAGACGATCAGCCGTCTTGCGCCCTCGATCAGGCACATGGCCGCAAGAGCCGCGCCGACCCCGGCGAGCACGGCGTGCGTCGACGCCGTCGCGGCGTCCAGCGGGCGCACCGCCGGGCGCCCCTGCTCGTCGGTCCATGTCGCGAACCGGTCGCCCGGCTCGGGGTCCTTGAGCCCGGCGGCGACCGGACCGGTCCGCTCGGTGCCGTCCGGAGCGGTCCAGTGTGCGAGGACGCGTGTCCTGTTGTCCCGCGCGACCGTCTCGGGGTCGGCGGCGAGCGTGGCACGATCCAGCTCCCGGAGGACGGTGGCGGTCACCGGATGCCGGGACTCGTGCTGCCGGCGGACGGACCGCAGAAGGCCGTCCTGAGCCGCGGAGCCGGCGAGAGCTCCGATCGAGGGTGCGACGAGGAGTATCAGCAGCAGGGCGGCCAGCGCCACCCAGGCCTCCATGAGATCGGTCGTGCGGCGCAGCGGATTGTGCCGCCAGCGCCACAGACCGCGAACAGCGAGCATCTTCCGCACCCCCCTTCCCGCTCCATGACAACCCCGCGGAGCCGTTCACACGCGGTACCGGTCGAAGAGAGAGCGACATCACCCGTGTCCCCCGGACCTCTCACGAACGTCTCACAAAGGGCCCAACGCCCAGGTCCCGCCGCCGGGTTCCCGCCGGCAGCGGCTCCCCGCGGACATCGCTCATTCGAGGACGCGGACCGGGTCACCGGTGCGGACCGTGCCCGGCGACAGGGGCACGAGATGCTGTCCGAAGATCAGGCGGCCGCCGATCCGGCGGTGCCGGCCGAGGGTGCGCAGGGGCTCCTTGCCGCGCTCGGCGGTGTCCTGGTCGGTCGTCGTCACGACGCACCGCCCGCACATCCTGGCGACGCGGAACTCGACCTCGCCGACGGCGATGCGCCTCCAGCCGTCCTCGGCCCAGGGTGAGGTGCCCGCGACGACCAGATTCGGCCGGAAGCGGTTCATCGGCAGGGGGCCCTCGGCGGCGAGACCGTCCTCGGCGATGAGGGAGTTCAGGGCGTCGAGCGAGGCTGCCGTGGTGAGCAGCAGGGGAAAGGCGTCGGCGAACGAGACCGTCTCGCCGGGCAGCGCGTGCTCCGGGGCGACCGGCCTGCGTGTGGCGGGGTCGTCCATGTGGACCAGGCGCGCACCCGCCCCGAGGTAGGCGCTGCACCACGCGTGTGCGGACTCGCCGGCGAGGACCCCCTCCACCTTGTTGCCGAAGATGTCCAGCGTGACCGTGCCCGCCGGTTCCGGGACGGGCACTTCGAGCGGCTCCGTCCCGGGACCGGACAGCCGGACGCCGCCGGGCACGAGCTCGGCGGCGGCAAGCGCGAGACGCGGTTGCTGGCGTTGGGTGACGACCTTCCCCCCGTCGTCGATCAGCACCCAGCGTCTGTCCCCGGCCAGCCCCCAGGGCTCCACGACGGCCTCACGGGGCGCCAGGCCCCGGAACGCCTTGACCGGATGGACGTGAATCGACTGCAGCTCCGCGTTCCCCATGAGGCCATCGTGCCAGCCGGCGCCGGCAACCTCACGGTGTGATCAGTAACCGCGGTACTGCTGGTGCTGGTAAGGGTCCTGGTACGGCGCCGGGGTGGGCCGGGGGGCCGCGGGGCGCATCGCCTCGTAGCCCGTGCCGCCGGGTGCGGCGGGGCGGGGGTGCTGCGGCTGCGGGCCGGGGTATCCGCGAGGTGCGGCGGCCTGCTGCGGGATGTAGGCCGTCGGCGCCTGCTGCAGCGGAGCGGGCTGCTGCGCCTGCGGGTAGCCGTACGCGGGCTGGGAAGGGGCCGCGGGGAGGGCGGGCAGCGCGGAGGGGAGGGCGGGCAGGTGGCTGCCCGGGGTGTCGTACGCGGCGGGGACCCGGATCGGGGCGATTTGCGGGGTGCCCCGCTCGGCGACGAGCGAGTCGTAGATCGGGGTGTCCGGGAAGGAGGCGGAGTAGTAGCCGCCGCCATAGGTGGAGCGGGGGGAGGTCATGGCACATAAGTTAAGCCCACGATGTGCTGGTTGGGGAGACCGATAAGAGGGTTGTTTTCCGTGTCGGCGGTGACGTGGGATCCCCAATGTGAGCGAACTTGGGAAAAAGGGGCACCAGACGGGGTTCGGATCGTGTAAAGGCTCAGTTCCCGGGGGGTTACCGGCGGTTGACGACTTGTGTTTCTGCGCTCCACATGGGCGTCCGGCGCTCTGGGCAATACGTTGGGGGGCGCAGAGAACGCGACGGGATGCCGGGACGTGACCTGGCGTGGTGACAGCTGATGGGGGCGGACATGTCAATGCCGAAGGGATCGAACGTCCCGGTGCCGACGACGGCGCTGCGGGTGGAACTGGGCTGGCGCTCCGGACCGGGCGTGCCCGACACCGACGCCTCGGCGCTGCTGCTGGTGGGCGGAAAGGTCCGCTCGGACGCGGACTTCGTCTTCTACAACCAGCCGCAGCACTCCTCCGGAGCGATCCGGTACGAGGGGAAACGGGACGCCGGCGGCCAGGTCACCGACACGCTGGTCGTCGACCTCGCGCGCGTGGAGCCCGCCATCGAGACGGTGGTGCTCGCCGCGTCCGCCGACGGCGGGACGTTCGCACAGGTGCCGGGTCTTTACATCGAGGTCAAGGACGCCGGCGGGGGCACGGTGGCGGCGCGGTTCGACAGCGCGGGCGCGACCGTCGAAACGGCCTTCGTGCTCGGCGAGTTCTACCGGCGCCAGGGTGCCTGGAAGTTCCGCGCCGTCGGCCAGGGGTACAGCAGCGGCCTGGAGGGCCTGGCCACGGACTACGGCATCACGGTG
Organism: Streptomyces sp. NPDC052023; assembly: GCF_044548465.1. Lineage (NCBI taxonomy): Bacteria > Bacillati > Actinomycetota > Actinomycetes > Kitasatosporales > Streptomycetaceae > Streptomyces > Streptomyces sp. NPDC052023. The sequence continues at coordinate 321,766 of NZ_JBIUBW010000005.1, forward strand.
GACGAGCCGCGGCAGACCGCACCCGCCGCACCCCCGGTCCCTCCGGCCCGGCCCGCGACCGCCGCCCCGCCCGCCCCCGCCGCTCCGCCGGCTGCCCCGCCGGCCCCGCCCGCTCCCGTCCAGCTCACCAAGGTCACGCTGACCAAGGCGTCCCCGTCGGTGTCGCTCACCAAGCAGGGCGGAACGTCGGGTGCCATGCGCGTGAACCTCAACTGGCAGGTGCGCAAACAGTTCTCGGGATGGGGCAGCAAGCGCGGCCGCGCCGTCGCCATGCACTCGGACCTCGACCTCGACCTGTGCGCCCTGTACGAACTCAACGACGGCAGCAAGGGAGTCGTACAGGCCCTCGGCAACGCCTTCGGGTCGCTGCACCAGCCGCCGTACATCCACCTCGACGGCGACGACCGCACCGGTGCCGTGGCGAGCGGTGAGAACCTCACCATCAACCTCGACCACAAGCAGGCGTTCCGGCGCATCCTCGTCTTCGTGACCATCTACGAGGGCGCCCGTTCGTTCGCCGACCTGCACGCCACGGTCACCCTGCATCCGCAGTTCGGCGCGCCGATCGACTTCTCGCTGGACGAGTGCACGGTTCCCTCCCCGGTGTGCGCGCTCGCGCTCATCACCAGCACCGGCCAGGACCTGGTCGTCCAGCGCGAGGCGCGTTACCTGGTCCCCGATCGCGGGGTGAGCATGCAGCGGGCCGTCGACCGAGCCTACGGATGGGGCATGAACTGGACACCCGGCCGCAAGTGAGCCCGCCGCCGGCTCACCCCTCGTCGGGTACGGCGTCCGGCCGTGTGTAGGTGCGGCCCTTCCAGGCCGCACCGCGTCCCCTGTAGTGCCGCACCGCGGAGTCGACGGTCATGAGCAGGTACAGGGACGCGGTGAACGGCAGCAGGGGAGCGAGCCACAGGGGCTGCGCGTAGTAGCGGAGCATCGGCAGGTACGTCCCCGTCATCACGAGCCACGCCAGGGCGCCGAGCACCGCGGTCGCCGTGCTCCCCAGGGCCAGGCCCACGGCCACCGCCACGGGCGGCACCAGGTACACCACCGCGAGCCCGGCCACCGTCCCGGCGAGCACCAGTGGGTTGTGCCGCAACTGGGCGTAGGCGCTGCGCGAGACCATCCGCCACAGGTCGTGCAGCCGGGGATAGGGGCGCACGCTGTCCACGCGGTCGGCCAGCCCCAGCCAGATACGCCCGCCGCTGCCGCGCACGGCCCGCGCGAGGGCCACGTCGTCGATGACGGCGTGCCGGATGGCGTCGGGGATCCGCGCGCGCATGGCGGCCTCGGTGCGCAGCAGTACGCAGCCGCCCGCCGCGGCTGCCGTGCGCGCGCCCTTCCGGCCGATACGGCGGAACGGATACAGCTGCGCGAAGAAGTACACGAAGGCCGGCACGACGAGGCGCTCCCACAGGCTCTCGACGCGCAGCCGGGCCATCTGGGAGACGACGTCGAAGTCACCGGTGTGCGCCGCCGCGACCAGCTCGCGCAGACTGTCCGGCGCGTGCGCGATGTCGGCGTCGGTGAGCAGGAGGTACTCGGGGGCACGCGCGCGGGCCAGGCCGATGCCGTGCCGCACCGCCCAGAGCTTGCCGGTCCAGCCCGCGGGCGGTTCGCCCGGCGAGGCCACGGTCAGCGGCAGCCCGCCGTACCGGCGCGACAGCTCGCGTGCCAGCTCCCCGGTGCCGTCCGTGCTGCCGTCGTCCACCAGGAAGACCTCGGCCCGCCCGGGATAGTCCTGGGCGAGCAGCGACGGCAGACCGGCCGGGAGCACAGCGGCCTCGTCGCGCGCGGGGACGACGACGCACACCGACGGCCAGACGGCGGGAGCCGCTCGCGGCGGCAAGCGGATGTCCGTGCGCCAGAAGAACCCCTGACAGAGCAGCAGCCACAGCCAGGCGGAGAGGGATCCGGCGGCGATCCACAGCAAGGCGCTCATCCGCGCAGTCTGCCCCACCGGACCGGCCGCGAACTGCCCATCGTCTATCGTGGCCGGGTGAAGATCGCGCTCATGGACTCCGGAATCGGTCTGCTGGCGGCCACCGCAGCGGTACGGCGCCTGCGACCCGACGCCGATCTCGTCCTCTCCCTCGACCCCGAGGGCATGCCCTGGGGACCCCGGACGGTGGAGGACCTCACCGCGCGCGCCCTGGCCGTCGCCGAGGCGGCCGCCGCGCATCGTCCCGACGCCCTCATCGTCGGCTGCAACACCGCCACCGTGCACGCCCTGACCGCCCTGCGCGCCCGCCTGGAGCCCGCGCTGCCCGTCGTCGGCACGGTACCGGCGATCAAGCCCGCGGCGGCGGGCGGCGGACCTGTCGCGATCTGGGCCACGCCCGCGACCACCGGCAGCCCGTACCAGCGCGGGCTCATCGAGAACTTCGCCGACGGCGTGGACGTCGCGGAGGTGCCGTGCTGGGGGCTCGCGGAAGCGGTCGAACGCGCGGACGAGACGGCCATCGACGCCGCCGTCCGCGCCGCCGCCGAACTGACCCCGGACGACGTCACGACCGTCGTGCTGGGCTGCACCCACTACGAACTGGTCGCGGAGCGCATCCGCGGCGCCGTGCAGCGCGCCGGCCGGCCCCCGCTCGTGCTGCACGGCTCCGCAGGTGCCGTGGCCGCCCAGGCGCTGCGGCGGATCGGCGTGCGCACCGACCCCACGGCCACGCCACTCGGCGGCGTGACGGTGCTGCTCAGCGGGCGCGAGGGGGCGCTGCCCGACGCCGCCCTCACGTACGAGGAAGGCCGTCTGCTCGCGGCCGCCAGCCCCGTGCGGTGACCGCCGGTCATTGACCGGAACCGCTCGGTCCGCTCCCGGCCCAGCCCTGTCCCGTCACTGTGTGCGACCCCCTACCCGCGCAGCGAAACCTGAGTAGTCTCAATGGCATGAGGCACCACCCACGCGGCGAGCACACCACGCATCCGGACGTCTGGACCGGCCGGGCAACCAACCGGGTCCAGTGGCTGCTGGCACTCGTCGGCGCCGCCTGTCTGGCGCTCGGCATCGAGCTGGCCGTGGCCTCCGCGTGGACGGACGAAGGACTCGCACCGCTCGTGATGTCGGTCGTCGGCTGCATCGCCGCCGGGCTGCTCGTGCTGTTCGGCACCCTCGCCTTCGTGCACGTCGCCCTGCGGGTGGACAAGGAGTGCCTGGAAGTGCGCTGCGGCCACATCGGCGTGCCGCGTCGCCGTATCCCGCTGTCGGACGTCGCCGGCGCGGAGTTCGTGCCGCACGTCACCCCGCGCCAGTGGGGCGGCTGGGGCTACCGCTGGCGTCCCGAGAAGGGCACCGCGGTCGTCGTGCGGCGTGGCGAGGGCGTGGCGCTGCGGCTCTGGGACGGTCACACGTTCACGATCACCGTGGACGACGCGGAGGCGGCCGTCCGGGTCATCAAGGAGCGCCTGCGGCCGACCACGCCCGGCGCGGCGCGCTGAGGCCGGGGGTCACTGCGACGCGGGGTGCCTTGAGCCCTGGTGGAGCTTGTGCGGCGGGCCGGGCCTTGCGGGGTGTGCTGCGGCCGGGGGCCGCTGCGGCGCGGGGTGGGCCGAGTCTGATGGAGCTTCTGCGGCCGGCCTGGCCCGGCGCGGCGCGCTGACGCCGGAGGGCGCCGCGCGAGCGGTGCCGGGATATCGGCCGCCCTCAGCGGCCGGCCGCTGGTCGCAGCCGCGGGCGAGGTCCGGTGTGCTGGGGCGCAGGTAGCGCTGGTCTCGTCACGGCACGGGTCGGTGCTTCGGTACGGTGCCTTCCCGACGAGTCTGCTCCTCCGCCAGCGGGCGTGCCGTTGCCAGCCCCGCGAGCAGTCCGGCGCCCACCGAAACCGCCGTGAAGCTGAGCGCGTTGCCCACCGAGGCGATGGTCGCGAGGGCCGTCAGCGCCGCCCCCGCGCTCAGCGCGACCGGCGTCGGGCGGGCGGTGCGCCACAGGGCGTACAGCAGCCAGCAGAAGGCCGCCGCCAGCAGCGTCACTCCAACGGCCCCCTGTTCGGCCGCCTGCTGAAGCAGCGCGGAATGGGGCTTGCCGTCGGACAGCGGCGACGCCGCCGAGGTCGCGCTGAGCTCCCCGAAGCGTCCGGGACCGACTCCCAGGGCGGGGTCCTCGCGGGTCAGTGCCAGCGCGTCGTGCCACAGCTGTACCCGGTGCCCCGTCAGCGGACCCTCCAGGGCGGCGGCGAGCCCCGCGGGCAGCGCGCCGGCCGCGACCGCCCAGGTCAGGCCGGCCACCACCGCCGCCACCGCGCCCAGACCGGCGAGGCCGACAGCACGGTGGCCCATGCGCCCGGCCGCCAACGAGCAGAGCAGCACGCCTGTGCCGGCGACGACCCCGGTGATCGTGCCGAGTACGGCCGCGGTCGCCACGATCCCGGCCGCCAGCGCCCACAGGGCCGGCCGCAGCGCCGGTGCGGCCGTGGACCAGGCGGCGCAGCACGCGGCGCCGGTGGCCAGCGTGAGCAAGGCCGCGGTGGCGCCCGCGTGGCCGAGCGGGACCCCCGGCTGCGGCCCCGGCGCGAGATGCGGAACGGCGATGGCCAGGCCGGTACCCGCCAGCGCTCCGGTCAGCGCTGCGGCGACCGGTGCGATCGCCCCGCACACGCGGCCTGCCGCATAACCGGCCGTCACCGCCAGCACCGCGAGCAGCACGCCTTCCGGGCGCCCGCCGTGCACGGCCGCCGTGATCAGCGACCACAGGGCACAGGCGCCGAGCACGACGACGCCCGCCGCGTCGGAGGCGCTGCGTCGTCCGTCGTCGGCCTTCGCATCGGCCACAGACGTCATTCCCGTGAACCCCACCCGTCCCCCCGCAACCGGCCGTTTTCCCGACCTGCACGGGCCCGGGCCGTCCCGCGGGCGACCTGGGCACGGGCACACGGTAACGGCTTGTGGGCGGTTTGGGGATGTGTGGCACCGACTTGTGCAGAAACGATGTGTCAGGCCCCGGGGAGCGCTCCGGCCGCGCTGTCGGCCACGAACGGGGCGGCCGTAGACTCCCGGGGTGACCGTCACCGCAACCTCCGTGGACGAGTCGGACGCCGCAAACCCGCGAACCGCGCCCGAGTCGCGCGCCGCGCGGTCGCTGCGCCGCCTCGTCCCGGCCGCCGCCTCGGCGCTCTCCGGAGTGCTTCTCTACGTCAGCTTCCCGCCGCGCACCCTGTGGTGGCTGGCCCTGCCGGCCTTCGCCGTCTTCGGCTGGGTGCTGCGCGGCCGGGGCTGGAAGGCGGCCCTCGGTCTCGGCTACCTCTTCGGCCTCGGCTTTCTGCTTCCGCTGCTGGTGTGGACCGGCGTGGAGGTGGGTCCCGGCCCCTGGCTCGCCCTGGTCGTGATCGAGGCGATCTTCGTCGCCCTGGTGGGCGTGGGTGTCGCGGCGGTGTCCAGGCTGCCCGGCCGGCCGGTGTGGGCGGCGGCGGTGTGGATCGCCGGTGAGGCGGCACGCGCGCGTGTGCCGTTCGAAGGCTTCCCGTGGGGCAAGATCGCCTTCGGGCAGGCGGACGGCCTCTTCCTGCCCTTGGCCGCGGTCGGCGGCACGCCGGTGCTCGGCTTCGCCGTGGTTCTGTGCGGCTTCGGTCTGTACGACGTCGCCCGGCTGAGCCTTGCGGCGCGGCGCACCGGGACGGTACGGCGGGGCGCGGCGGCGGTGGCGCTACTCGGTGTCGCCGTGCCGCTGGCCGGTGCCCTCGCCGCGCGCCCCCTGGTGAGCGACCGGGCCGAGAACGGCACGACGACCGTCGCCGTGATCCAGGGCAACGTGCCGCGCGCGGGCCTCGACTTCAACTCCCAGCGGCGCGCCGTACTCGACTACCACGCGCGCGAGACGGAGCGCCTGGCCGCCGAGGTCGAGGCCGGCAGGGTGGCCAGGCCCGACTTCGTGCTGTGGCCGGAGAACTCCTCCGACATCGACCCCTTCGCCAACCCCGACGCCTACGAGGTCATCGACCATGCGGCCAAGGCGATCGGTGTGCCCATCTCGGTGGGCGGGGTCGTCGAGCGTGACGGCAAGCTCCTCAACGAGCAGATCCTGTGGGACCCGCGGAAGGGGCCCGTCGACACCTACGACAAGCGGCAGATCCAGCCGTTCGGCGAGTACCTGCCGCTGCGCCCGTTGCTCGACATGATCAACGAGAGCTGGACGTCCATGGTCCGCCAGGACTTCAGCCGGGGCGGCGAGCCCGGCGTGTTCGACATGGACGGCGCCACGGTCGGCCTCGTGACCTGCTACGAGGCGGCGTTCGACTGGGCCGTGCGCTCCGAGGTCGTCGACGGCGCGCAGCTGATCTCGGTCCCCAGCAACAACGCGACCTTCGACCGCAGCGAGATGACCTATCAGCAGCTCGCCATGTCCCGCGTCCGCGCCGTCGAGCACAGCCGTACCGTCGCCGTGCCGGTGACCAGCGGTGTCAGCGCGATCATCCTGCCGGACGGGACGATCACCCAGCGGACCGGCATGTTCGTGGCCGACTCCCTGGTCCAGGAGGTGCCGCTGCGCTCCTCCCTGACGCCCGCCACCCGCCTCGGCGTCCTGCCGGAGATCGCCCTGGTGCTGGTGGCGGCGGGTGGTCTCGGCTGGGCGGTCACCGCGGCCGCGCGCGGGCGGCGCGCGGCTGACGCGTAGCGGTACGCCCGCGGTACGCCTCCGGAACCCGTCCGGGACCGTGGAAACAGCCCGTTAGGGTCGTCCCATGGCGACTCCTGACTTCATCCGCGCTCTGCGAGCGACCGCCGGTCATCAGCTCCTGTGGCTCCCGGGGGTCACCGCGGTCGTCCTCGACGACGACGGACGGGTGCTGCTGAACCGCCGGTCGGACACCGGACGGTGGTCGCTGATCGGCGGTATCCCCGACCCCGGAGAGCAGCCCGCCGCCTGTGCCGTGCGGGAGGTCCACGAGGAGACGGCGGTGCACTGCCGGCCGGAGCGGGTGGTGCTGGTCCAGGCGCTGAAGCCCGTCACGTACGGCAACAAGGACATCTGCCAGTACATGGACATCACGTTCCGCTGCCGGGCCGTCGGCGGCGAGGCGCGTGTGAACGACGACGAGTCGCTGGACGTCGCCTGGTTCGGCCTCGATGCCCTACCGGAGCTCAACGAGTTCGCAGTGCTGCGGATCAAGCAGGCCCTGTCGGACGCACCCACATGGTTCGACCCCACGACATCGGGATGAAGTATGGGGGCTGACCACATGGGGCGAGGGGAGAGGGCTGCCTAGGGTCAGTCCCATGACCGCGTCCCGTGCCTTCCCCGGCCCTCCTGCCCCGTCGCTCGACCTCGGTGGCCGCACGGCCCTCGTCACCGGCGCCGCCGGTGGTATCGGCCGCGCCTGCGTCCTGCGGCTCGCGGCCGCCGGCGCCAAGGTGAGAGCGGTCGACAGGGACGACTCCGGCCTCGCGGCGCTCGCCGAGCAGTCGGCGGGCCTGCCGGGCAGTGTCGAACCGCAGGTCCTCGACCTCACCGACCTGGACGCCGCCGAGGCCGCGGCCGCCGGCACGGACGTGCTGGTGAACAACGCCGGACTGCAACTGGTCCGGCCCATCGAGGAGTTCCCGCCCGACGTCTTCCACACCGTGCTCACCGTGATGCTGGAGGCGCCGTTCCGGCTCGTCCGCGGGGCGCTGCCGCACATGTACGGCCAGGGCTGGGGGCGCATCGTGAACATCTCCTCGGTGCACGGCCTGCGCGCCTCTGCCTACAAGTCGGCGTACGTGGCCGCCAAGCACGGCCTGGAGGGGCTGTCCAAGACCGCCGCCCTGGAAGGCGCGCCTCACGGCGTGACATCGAACTGCGTGAACCCCGGCTATGTGCGCACCCCGCTGGTCGAGGAGCAGATCGCCGACCAGGCCCGGGCACACGGCATCCCGCGGGAAAGGGTGCTGTCGGAGGTCCTGCTGCAGGACAGCGCGGTCAAGCGGCTCATCGAGCCCGAGGAGGTCGCCGAGGCCGTGGCCTATCTGTGCGGTCCTCAGGCGTCCTTCATGACCGGTGCGTCGCTCGTGCTCGACGGCGGCTGGACCGCTCACTAGTTCGACCGCGTTCGGGGGTGCCCGGAGTTTTCCACAGGGCTGGACGGGGTGGCCCGGCGATGAGGAATCCTGTGACCATGTCCCGCGATCACGTGCAGTCCGCCGAGCGCCCCACGGACGAGCCCGAAGCGCCACCGTACGGCGCAGAGGTGCCGTTCCTGGAGCTGCTGGCCCGTGGCGCGTCCGCCGACGCCTACGAGCAGCCCGTGCTCCTCGCCCGCGCCCAGGGCCGGCCGGACCGGTGGATCGCGGCACTCGAACACGCCAAGCTGCTCGCGCTGCGCGTCCGGTCGGAGCTGGAGGGGCGGCGGCGCCGGGAGGCCGAGCTGTCGGCGCTCTTCGAGACCGCCCACGACCTGGCCGGGCTGCGCGACCTCGATGCCGTCCTCCAGGCCATCGTGCAGCGCGCCCGGTCGCTGCTCGGCACCGACATCGCCTACCTCAGCCTGAACGACCCGGACCGCGGCGACACCTACATGCGGGTGACCGAGGGCTCGGTCGCGGCCCGCTTCCAGCAGCTGCGGCTCGGCATGGGGGAGGGACTCGGCGGCCTGGTCGCGCAGACGGCCCGGCCCTACGTCACCGACGACTACTTCAAGGACGGCCGCTTCCAGCACACCGACACCATCGACGCGGGCGTGCGGGACGAGGGTCTCGTCGCCATCCTCGGCGTCCCCCTGATGCTCGGGCACCATGTGATCGGCGTGCTCTTCGCGGCGGACCGGCGTGCCCGGGTCTTCGAGCGGGAGCAGATCGCGCTGCTCGGCTCCTTCGCCGCCCTGGCCGCCGCCGCGATCGACACCGCCAACCTGCTCACCGAGACCCGTTCGGCGCTCGCCGGCCTGGAGCGCGCCAACGAGATCATCCGGGACCGCAGCGCCGTCATCGAACGGGCCTCCGACGTGCACGACCGCCTCGCCGAACTGGTGCTGCGCGGCGGCGGGGTGCACGACGTTGCCGCCGCCGTCTCCGAAGTCCTTGACGGCACGGTCGAGTTCATCGACGCCACCGCCGCACCCACCCAGGCCCTGGAAGCCTTCCGCACCGAAGGACACGCGGTGCGGCACGCCGGCGACTGGATCGCCGCCGTCGCCGCGGGCGGTGAGCTGTTCGGAGCGCTCGTGCTGCGCGGCCACCCCGGACTCGACCCCGTCGACCAGCGCACCCTGGAGCGCGCCGCGATGGTCACCTCGCTCCTGCTGCTCGCCCGGCGCTCCGCCGCCGAGGCCGAGCAGCGCGTCCGGGGAGAACTCCTCGACGACCTGCTCGACGCCCGCGACCGTGACCCCCGCCTGCTGCGCGAGCGAGCCTCCCGGCTGCACGCCGATCTCGACACCACCCACGTCGTCCTGGCCGCCCGCATCGACGGCCCCGCGGCCGACGCCGACCAGGAGGCGGACGCCCGTCGGCGCCTCTGGTCCGCCGCGTCCCACCTCGCCGCCACCCGGCGCGGACTCGCCGCCGCCCGCGACGGCGGCACGGTCCTGCTGCTGCCTCTGGACGCCGGTGACACGGCGACGGACCTGGCCCGCCGCACCGCCCGGCACCTGGGCACCGCCGTCCACGAAGCGGTCACGGTCGGCTCGTCCGCCCCGGTCGAGGACCTCACCGCCCACCCGGACGCGGTGGCCGCCGCCTACGAGGAGGGGCGGCGCTGCCTGGACGCCCTGCGCCTGCTCGGCCGCAGCGGGGACGGCGCGGCCGCCGAGGACTTCGGCTTCCTGGGGCTGCTGCTGGCCGGTGACCGGGACATCGCCGGCTTCGTCGACCGCACGATAGGCCAGGTGGTCACGTACGACGAACGCCGGGGCACCGACCTGCTGCGCACCCTCGACGCGTACTTCGCCTGCGGGATGAGCCCCGCCCGCACCAAGGACGAACTCCACGTCCACGTCAACACCGTGGCCCAGCGTCTGGAGCGCGTCGGCCGGCTGCTGGGCGACGACTGGCAGAGCCCGTCCCGCGCCCTGGAGATCCAGCTCGCTCTGCGCCTGCAGCGCCTCACGGCTTCCTCGATACGCCCCTGACCCCCGCCGCCACGGGGGCGTACGGGGGTCAGCGGCACGAGGATCAGGCGGTGTGCGCGTCAGCCGCCTTGACCGGCGGGGACGCCGCGTCGGTTTCCGCCTCGACATCGGCCAGATCCCGGTTGCGGGTCTCCTTGGCCACCGCCACGGCGACGGCCGTGAGGAGCGCCGCGGCGATCACGTACAGGGCGATCGGGGTGGAGGTGCCGTATGCGGACAGCAGGGCGGTCGCGATCAGCGGGGCCGGGGCGCCGGCCGCCACGGAGGCGAACTGGGCGCCGATGGAAGCGCCGGAGTAGCGCATCCGGGTCGCGAACATCTCGGAGAAGAAGGCGGCCTGCGGCGCGTACATCGCCCCGTGCAGCACCAGGCCCACGGTCACGGCGAGGATCAGGTTGCCGAAGCCGCCGGTGTCGATGAGCCAGAAGAACGGGAACATCCACAGGCCGACGCCCACCGTGCCGATCAGGTAGACGGGACGGCGGCCGATCCGGTCGGACAGCGCGCCCCACAGCGGGATGACCGCGAAGTGCACGGCCGACGCGATGAGCACCGCGTTGAGGGCGGTCTGCTTGGAGATGCCGGCGGCGGTGGTGGCGTAGACGAGGATGAAGGCGGTGATGACGTAGTAGCTGATGTTCTCGGCCATACGGGCGCCCATCGCCACGAGGACATCACGCCAGTGGTGGCGCAACACCGCGACCAGCGGCGCCTTCTCGGCCTGTGCCGTGCGGTCGGCCTTGCGCGCCTCGGCCTGGGCGAGCGCCTGCTGGAACACGGGCGACTCGTCGACGGACAGCCGGATCCACAGCCCCACGATCACCAGCACACCGGAGAGCAGGAAGGGAATCCGCCAGCCCCAGCCGGTGAAGGCGCTCTCGGAGAGGACGGCGGTGAGGAAGGACAGCACGCCGGTCGCCAGCAACTGCCCCGCGGGCGCGCCGGTCTGCGGCCACGACGCCCAGAAGCCACGGCGCCGCGCGTCACCGTGCTCCGAGACCAGCAGGACGGCGCCGCCCCACTCGCCACCGAGCGCGAAGCCCTGTACGAGCCGCAGCACCGTCAGCAGCACGGGCGCCGCGCTGCCGATCGTGGCGTGTGTGGGCAGGAGGCCGATCGCGAACGTCGCGCCACCCATCAGCAACAGGCTCAGCACCAGCAGCTTCTTGCGGCCGAGCCGGTCGCCGTAGTGCCCGAACACGAGGGCGCCGATCGGCCGGGCAGCGAAGCCGACGGCGTAGGTGAGGAAGGAGAGCAGGGTGCCGACGAGCGGGTCGGACTCCGGGAAGAACAGCTTGTTGAAGACCAGTGCGGCGGCCGAGCCGTAAAGGAAGAAGTCGTACCACTCGATGGTGGTGCCGATGAGGGACGCGGCGACGATGCGCTTGAGGTTGTTCGGCGTCGGTGGAGCGGATGCTGCGGAGGCCATGTGCGCCACTTCCTCGTGTGCGGTGGGGACGGGTACGTGTCGGCACACGGTAGAAACACGCAGATCAGGCGCACATGTGGCGGGGCAACATAGTTAACGGCCGGACTATGCGTCCGGCCCCCATGCCTGCTCGCCGAGGGTACTTCAGGGCCTCGACGGAGACGGAGCTGGGAGAGTGCGTGAGGGGTTTGCGGAAACCGGTCGGCGTCCTTCGGCCGCGGGGTCAGCCCTGGGGGCTGCTGACGCGTTCCGGCTGGATCACATAGATCACCCGGACCTGGTCCCGGCCGCCGAACCACGGGTAGGGCCCGCCCAGGTACTTCCGCGCGAGCGCCTCGATGTGATCGACCGCTCCCTCGGTGGTCACACGCAGCACGCGGCCGCGGATCTGGACGTAGAAGGCCGGTTCCGAGGGGTCGGCGACAGCGACGGCCACCCGCGGGTCGCGCTGGATGTTCCGGGTCTTCTGGTGCGACTCGACGCTGTTGATCAGGACGTGCTCACCGTCCGTGTCGACCCACGTCTGGGTGAGCTGGGGTGAGCCGTCGGGCATCGACGTCGCGAGGTAGCAGGTGCAGGGGCGGCGCAGCAGCGCCACCACGTCCTCGCCGAGGGATACGGGCACCGGGGTCCTCCGTGGGCCGGTCGGTGAGGCCGGGGCCGCTGCACGCAGCGTCCGTACCGCCCCCGGCCGGGCCCGGCCTCCGGGTGGCTGGTGGGGTTCCGGAGGGGGCCCGGCCTCGGGAGCGGTTTCCGGGTCGACTCAGGTGGACACCGCGCACTGACCGCGGTCCGCGGACATCGGTCCCTCAGAGGTGGGACGGACGTCGAAGTCGAAGATCCCGGTCGGGAGGTACAGGGAGCAGCAGGCGTTGGGGATGTCGACGATTCCGCTGATGCGTCCCTCGATGGGGGCCGCGCCGAGGAGCAGATAGGCCTGCTCACCGGTGTAGCCGAACCTCTTCAGGTACTCGACGGCGTTGAGGCAGGCGCGGCGATAGGCGACCGTCGCGTCCAGGTAGTAGTTGGTGTCGGTGTCGTGGTCCACGGAGATCCCGATGAACGAGAGGAATTCCGAGTACCGCGGCTCGACGTTGCCCGGCATGAAGACGGGGTTGGTGGTGACACCGTACTTCTCCATGCCGCCCTTGATGAGATCGACGTGGAAGTCGATGAAGCCGCCCATCTCGATGGCACCGCAGAAGGTGATCTCACCGTCCCCCTGGCTGAAGTGCAGATCGCCGCCCGACAGCTTGGCGTCCTTGACGTGCACGGGGTAGAAGACGCGCGATCCACGAGTGAAGTTCTTGATGTCGTGGTTGCCGCCGTTCTCCCGTGCGGGAACGGTCCGGGCGCCTTCCCGGGCGATGCGTTCGGCATCCGAGCCGCTCGCCTTGCCGGACAGGGCCTCGGCGGGTTCGGGCGCGAGTCCCAGGGGCGGGACACGGTCCGGGTCGGTGTCGATCAGGGCCTGCTCACGCCGGTTCCACCGTTCCAGCAGCTCCGCGGACGGCGCGGTGCCGAAGAGGCCGGGGTGGGTGATGCCGGTGAAATGGACACCGGGAAGGTGCCTGGACGTCGCCACCTGCCCGTGGAAGTCCCATATCGCCTTGTAGGCGTCCGGGAAGTAGTCCGTCAGGAAGCCTCCGCCGTTGGCCTTGGCGAAGACGCCGGTGTAGCCCCAGGCCTCACCGGGAGCGTCGCCCACATGCTGCGGTACGGGCCCGAGGTCGAGGATGTCCACGACGAGCAGGTCCCCCGGCTCCGCGCCCTGGACGCCTATCGGCCCGCTGAGCATGTGGCACGCCTTCAGGTTGACGTCACGTACGTCATTGGCGGAGTCGTTGTTGCCGATCTGCGCGTCGGTCCATTCGCGGCATTCGACGCGGAATTCGTCCCCCGGGCGGACCATCGCTGCGTTGGGTACGTCAGGGTGCCACCTGTTGTGTCCCGGTACTTCCTGCTCGCGCATCGAACGGGACTGGTCGACGCTGAAGATTACTTCAGGCATGTGAATTCCCCATGTTCTTCTGTAATGGTGAGCGGCTGTGAAGGGGGCAACGGCGTGCCCCGATGACAGCCCCGTTGACCATCTGCCGCTTTTCTGTTCCTGCTCGCCTGTGAGTTACGCACATTCCGTGCTCCCGGTGAGCCGTCAGCGGCGCTCTCCCGCCGCGCTAGCCGTGGCTGCCGGCCGGATATCCCGGAGTTCCGTACTGCTGCTGCTCCGCGGGCTTGCCGGGCCGCCTGTGACGCAGCGCGAACCACAGCCCGCCGAAGGTCACCACGCCGAACGCGCCGAGCGCTATCGCGATTTCGTAGAAGTTCTCCGCGACCCAGTAACCGGACAGCAGCATGAATGCCGGTATGACGCCGGTCACCCATCCCTCGATCGCGGTCACCCAGCCGACGTAAGGCGTCAGACTCTCCATTTTCAGACCCAGGAGCAGGAAGAAGAGGAACCAGAGGAACGCCCAGTAGAGCCATATGACTCCGAAGGGCTGATCGCTGAACTGCCGGAAGCTGACGAAGGAATAGCCAAGTGCCACGATCGCCACGAACAGTGAGTAATAACCCACGCCTGTGGTGTCGAGGCCCATCAGCAGTCCGATTCCTACATACAGGTACGTGAAACCGAAGAGGAAGATGCCGGAAGCCAGCAGGATGCGCTGGGGATCCTGGTTCGCGGCGATGATGAGGTAGGTGGGTGTCAGGACCTGGAGCCCGCCGACGAACAGATTGAATACGCCGGCTGCCCGGCTGTCCACTTTCCCCAGCAGCATCAATCCGTTCAGGAACAGCACCGCGCCCACGAAGAGAAGTCCGACATTCGCCAAGGGAACACACCTCCCGATGCACTGGCGAGGCAGTAGGCCCGCGGCCGTTTCCTGCCTGTCCAGGAAGGGCCGACCGGCCAGGTCGCGACTTCCCGGTCAGGGGCGGGGTAGCCGGGCGTGGGCCGGATGAACGAGCCTCGGCGCTGCCTCCTTGGCAGGCACCCGCGTGACCACCGCGGGGCTCTCCCGAGACTTTTCCTCCCGCTCGTGCAGAGCCGCGACCGCGGGTGTCGTGGAGGTGGTCGCGGGTGGGGAGTACACACGACGAGCCGTACCCGAGCACCGCGGGCACATTTCCTCGGCCGACGCCGTGCCGATGGGCCGCTTCACGTCGAACGAACCGCAGCGATTGCAGGAATACTCGTACGTCGCCATGAGCTGTCTCCGCCCGTTTCCGGGCCCTTTGACGCGGGCGCGGATCCGATCGAGCCGGGTGAACTTTGAGAAGCCGCCTCTCATACCAGGCAACGCCCGCCACGACGGCGTGTCAAGGCGAGTTGCCGAGGGCCCACTGGGTGTTGGGCGTCCCGCTGGTGGCAGGGCACCACGGCGGCACAGCGTCGCTGCGGGGGCGGCAGTCGTGGCGGGACCGAGGGCGGTCGGCAGGTGATCCGGCGTACCAGGGTCAAAACCGGCGAGGCCGTCGCCGCATGAGCGGCGACGGCCTCGGACCGGCGAATGCGGGACACGCTCCGGCGTGTGTCAGGGCGCGCCCGCGATCGCGCACGCGCGGCACGGCGGCCGGCCGCAGGTGCACTGCATGATGGCGTCCAGCACGTCACGGTCGTGGTAGAGGCACTCGTCCCGGCAGGTGTGGCGCGGGACGAAGCCCGCCTGCAACTCGTCCGGCCAGGGCTCTTCGCCTTCCCGGCAGCGCACGAACCGCTCCGGATCCGTGGAGTGCAGCTCCTGCATGCTCTCCCGGGCCTGGCCCTCCAGGTCCCGCGTCTCGGCGACAACCGCCTTGAGCTGCTCGGCGAGGCCGGAGAACCTGGTGTCGCCGGTCCTCACATGGGCGGCGCTCAGTGCCATGACGGCGTTGCCCAGGAACCGGCGCGCGTCTTGGAGATCAGTGACGTGGTGCAGCTGGATGCCGGTCACACCCCTGACCCACACGGCGTCTTCGCTCACTTGTCCACCTTCCGGGCTCGAGTGGCCCCTCTGGTGATGCCGGCGCGGAAGTACGCCGCATCTTGCTCATGCGCCCTGAAGTGCCGGGAACGGAAAGCTGTCCGCGAGTCGCGGTCGATCCGTTCTGTTGTACGGCCCGTCCGCTGCGCTGCGGAAATCGTCTGCAAGGCTGCTCTTTCCTGCGAAGCTAAATCTGCGAGACGCCGCAGTCCAGGTATGTGCTGGTGAAATGCCTCACAAGGTGCTATTTCGCGATCAAATACGCGCGAAGCGGTGAGGCGGAGTGGGGGCGAATGCAGCAGCGCGGTCGGCCGGCCCCTGGGGTGCAGGTGCCGTCCCTGTTCTGCGACCGGGCCCGGAAAGTGTCCGGTGGATAGAATCGCAAGTACGGACGAGCGGCTGTCACGTCGGCCGGTCACCTGAAAATCGGGGACGGAGCGGCATGATCGGCACCTTTCGCTCAAGGGCACCGCAGAAGCGCGGATCCGTCGCCCGGGCGGCCCGGTGAGGGGGCCTGAGGGGCATGGCGGCGCATGACATGGGCCTGTACACGGGGCGGCCTTCCGGCCTGGTCGGGCAGCAGATCGCGGGCTACCGGATCGAGCATGTGATCGGCCGCGGCGGCATGGCCGTCGTCTACCGTGCCAGGGATCTGCGTCTGGACCGCACCGTCGCGCTCAAGCTCATCGCCCCGGAGCGTGCCCGCGACGACACCTTCCGGCGCCGCTTTGCGCACGAGTCACGGGTGGCCGCGGCGATCGATCACCCGCACATCGTGCCGGTCTTCGAAGCCGGTGAGACCGACGGCGTCCTGTACATCGCGATGCGGTACGTCGCCGGGCAGGATCTGCGGGCGCTGCTGGACCGGGAGGGCCCGCTGCCCGTCCCGGCCGCCCTGCGTATCGCCGCCCAGGTGGCCTCCGCGCTGGACGCCGCCCATGCGCACGACCTGGTGCACCGGGACGTCAAGCCCGGCAACATCCTGGTCGCCGCGGGCACCGACAGCGACCACCCCGAGTACATCTACCTCACCGACTTCGGGCTGACCAAGAAGTCGCTGTCGCTCAGTGGGTTCACCGCCGCGGGCGAGTTCGTCGGCACGCTCGACTACATGGCGCCGGAACAGATCTCCGGCCGGCCCGTGGACGGAAGGTGTGATCTCTACAGCCTCGCCTGCGTCGTCTACGAGACCCTCGCCGGCGGGCCGCCCTTCGAGCGCGACGAGGACGTGGCGCTGTTGTGGGCGCACCAGTACGACCAGCCGCCCCGGCTGACCGAGCGGAGGCCGGGGATCGCGCCCGCCGCCGCCGACGTCATGGCCAAGGCGCTGTCGAAGGTTCCCGAGGACCGCTACGACTCCTGCCTGGAGTTCGTCGCGGCGCTGCGTGCCGCCATCGGGAGCGGGGTCGGCCTGGGCGTTCATGCACCGCCCTCCGAGGACGTGCGGCCGCCGGAGAGTGCGGGCGGGCCCGAGGCGCCGCCCGATCCCCCCGACTGGGCCCGGCCGGTCTTCCGGGGGCCGCCGGAGTGGCCGTAGACCGCTCCGGCTCCTGTGCCCGGCTGTGGCCCGTAACGACCTGCGGTTCTCCCGGCGTCACAGGCCCAGGGAGATGGCGAGGCGGGTCAGTTCCGCCGTGCTGTTGATGCCGAGCTTGGCCCGGATGCGGCGGAGGTAGGCGTCGACGGTGTGCTTGGAAAGTCCCATGTGGCGGGCGGTCTGGAGGTAGGTGCGCCCGGCGGCGATGTGGCGCAGGGTCTCCTGCTCGCGGGGGGCCAGCGTGGGGGCGGGGGCTTCGACGAGCGGCGCGGCGATGGTGAGGCTCATGGGTTCTTCACTCCGATGGGTTGGCTCGGCCATCCCTGCTCACGACCTCGGAAGCGGGTGACATATGCCGGTATGTCGCTTTTTTCCTCGTATGGAAAAGCCTGGCCCCGCGACTTCATGGCAGCGTCCGTGGACTGTCACAGGCGTGTCACAGCGGACATTTCGGTGCGTGTCATCGCGATCGGAGGGGCCCTGAGTCTCGCTCGGCGAGCGGCGTCCTCACTGAGCGGCGAGGGACTGCTCGGCCCAGATGGTCTTGCCGATGGGCGCGTGCCGGGTGCCCCAGCGCTGGGCGAGCTGGGCCACCAGCAACAGGCCACGCCCGCCCTCGTCGAAGGTCCGGGCCCGCCGCAGATGCGGAGCGGTACTGCTCGAATCGGAGACTTCACAGATCAGGGTGCTGTTCTCATGAATCAGCCGCAGCTGGATGGGTGGTCGGCCGTAACGGATGGCGTTGGTGACCAGCTCGCTGACCATGAGTTCGGTGACGAAGCCGGCTTCCTCGAGTCCCCAGACCGTCAGCTGGTCGGTGGTGAGCCGGCGGGCCTGGGCGACGACGGAAGGATCGGGTGGCAGCTCCCAGACGGCGACCCGGTCGTCGTGGAGGACCCGGGTGCGGGCGACGAGAAGGGCGACGTCGTCCTCGGGACGGTGGGTCAGCAGTCCCGTCAGGACCCGGTCGCAGACCGTTTCCAGCGTCGCGGCGGGACGGGCGAGCGCCGCGAACATGCTGTCCAGGGCGTCGTCGACGTCGTGCTCGCGGGTCTGGAGCAGACCGTCGGTGTAGAGGGCGAGGATGGTGCCCTCGGGAAGCTCGGTCTCCACCGTCTCGAAGGGCAGACCGCCCAGCCCCAGCGGCGGACCGACCGGGACATCGAGGAGATACACGGAGCCCTCGGGGGAGACCACGGCGGGTGGAGGATGACCGGCCCGGGCGATGGTGCAGCGCCGGGAGACCGGGTCGTAGACCACGTACAGGCAGGTCGTGCCGATTCCGCCAGCGGCATCCCCGGCGCCTTCCGTGCCGGCCTCGTCGGCGGACAGGCGCAGGATCAGGTCGTCGAGGTGGGTGAGCAACTCGTCGGGCGGCAGGTCGACGTCGGCCAGGGTGCGTACCGCCGTGCGCAGCCGGCCCATCGTGGCGGAGGCGCGCATGCCGTGGCCGACGACGTCGCCCACCACCAGCGCCACCCGCGCTCCGGACAGCGGGATCACGTCGAACCAGTCACCGCCCACGCCGGACTCGGTGCCGGCCGGCAGGTAGCGGGAGGCGATCTCCAGTGCCGACTGCACCGGCAGCGTCTGCGGCAGCAGACTGCGCTGCAGCGTCATGGTGTTGGTGCGCTCCCGGCTGCGGTGGCGCGCGTTGTGGATGCCCACGGCAGCTCTCGTCGTGAGCTGCTCGGCCAGCCGCAGGTCTTCCGGCCCGAAGGGCTCCGGTCGCCGGTGACGGCCGAAGACGGCCATGCCCAGGGTGTTCCCGCCGGAACGCAGCGGCACTGTCATGATCGAGTGGGTCCCGTGCCCGCGGACCCAGGCGGCGCCGGGATCCTGGGCCACCCACCGGGCGATCACGGCGTCGCTCGTCGCGTAGACGGCGCCGCGGCCCGTGGCCAGGCACTCGGCGGGCGGTGACATCGGTGGATAGACGGTCGTCCCGCCGACCCGGACCGGGGACTCGGGGCTTCCTTCCAGCACCGATCGCACAGCGGTACGGCACATGGTGACCGGCTCGGCCGCCGGGACGCGAACCGGCTCGCTGCCGCCGGCAGGAGGGTCGAGCAGGTCGACGGTCACGAAGTCGGCGAGCCGTGGGACGGCGACGTCGGACAGTTCCTGCGCGGTGCGGGCGCTGTTCAGGCCGGTGCCGGTCAGGGTGTCGGCCTCCGTGGGCAAAGGCGTCCGGTGCCGGGCACCGCCGACGCCGGTCTCGTCATGCGCGGACAGGCATACGGCTCGCACCTTGCCGTCCGGGTTCCGCAACGGGGCCAGCGAGGTCGTCCAGTCGTGTTCCCCGCCCCTGCCGGCGTGGCGTACGAAGGCGCCCACCTGCTGCGGCTCGCCGCTCTCCAGTGCCAGGCGCATCTTGCGCTCGGTCTCGTCGCTCACGGGGTCCGGCGCGATGTCCGGCAGCCGCAGCCCGCGCATGGTGTCCTCCGAGAGGGAGAGCGTGCGCTCCATGACGGCATTCGCCCGCAGCAGCCGCAGGTCCGTGTCGAAGATCGCCATCAGGTAGGGGGACTGGGTGAACGCCCACTCCTCCATGGGTTCGGTCCAGGGCGTGCGGGGCCTGTCCGGTACGGGGGACACCACGAGCCACTGTGCGCGCGCGCCGGTGGACGTCCAGTGGTGCGCGAGCAGGCCGACGTCCAGCCGGTGGCCGTCCCGGTGCCGCAGGGCCACGGTGCCGCTCCACCGTTCCTGTCCGGACGGGGCTCGCCGTGTCGTGTCACCTACGGCGTCGGCGAGCAGACGGGCGGCGGGCAGCCCGAGCACCTCGGAAGTCGTGTAACCGAGCAGGCGACGGGCACTGTCGCTCCACCCGATCACGATGCCCTGCTCGTCGATGGTGGCCGTCGCCGTGTCCGCCGACCCGGCACTTGGGTCCGGCTCCTCCGGCCGCTCACCAGGAGAGACGGGAAATCGTTGCATCGCCGCTCATCTCGCCCTCGCTAGTTCCCTTCCCGTCGGCCCCGTGGGGACCCGCACGGCGAAGGACTCCACTGACAAGCATGATTTAGCGGGGCCGGGAGCACCAACGCAGTGCCGCCCTGTCGCCGCCAGGGGATCGGGCTGTCGTGCGGATCGGCTGTCGGGCGGCGAGAAGCGCAGAAAGCTGAAATCCTGGCCAGGGCTGAGCGGTCTGTGAAGACGATCGATCCCGCCAGAACTCATCGCGTGAAAGCAGCGGAAGCGCAAGACATGGCCACCCCCGACGCCGACTTCCTTCCGACCCACGTCATCCCCAGCGACGGACTGGCCGCCTGGGAGACCCCCGACGCGTCCCGGCCGACGGTGCCGCTCGACGCACTGCTGCCCGTCCAGCTGGTCGAACGGCGCGGCGACTGGGGGCGCATCGTCTGCTACAACGGCTGGTCGGCCTGGGTCGACGGCCGTCTGCTGATCCCCGTACCGCAGGCTCCGCCCATGGCCGGAGCGCCGCCCGCCCGCTCGGCCGACCTCCGCCGGCTACTGGCCCGGGCGAAGGACTCGCTGTTCCGTTACGGGCAGGCCGTGGACGATCTGGCGGCGGGGAGGGCGGACGGCGAGACCTTCCGGGAGCGCACGCAAGGGCTGCGGGCCGGGCTGGTCATCGACGGGGAGGCGGCGTGGCTGTACGACGTCGACCAGGAGCGCTGGGTGTACTGCGAGGGCACACGCGCGGGCACCTACGCGGTCTCGTCCGCTCCGTCCGGCGATCGGGCGGCGGTGACACCGGCGCCCTCGCGGACCGCGGGTGAGGTGCCGAAGCGGACACAGATCGTGGACTGGCCGGGGGAGTCCTGACGGGGCGGACGTTTGAGCTTGGGCCCGATGGCGCCGGAGCGCACAATGAGATCGAAGGCACACATTCACATGCCGTGCCGTGAATCATCGGCCAGGTCCTTGATCTGCGCGACTCCGTCACCCGGTGGGAGGTGAACCGTGAGTTCCGGATCGCAGTCAGAACATCCCACGGGACCACCCTCCGGGCCTCTGTCCGGCCGCCCGTCCAGTGAATCGGCAGGACATCCCCCGCCGCCTCCGCCGCCGCCCGGAAGTCAGGGGCCGCCCGGGTCCCCGAGCGGTCCGGGCGGGCAGGGTGGGCCGGACCACCCGAAGCGCCGACCCGGGGGAGGGAACGGCCCCAGGCGGCGATCCGTGCCGCGCATCATGGCGATCACCGCCGTGGTCGCCGCCGTGGGTCTCGCGGTCGTCTTCACCCGCCCCGGAACCGAACCGGCCTCGGCCGGCGAAGTCATCCTGCAGCCCACGAGCTCCACCGGTCCCGACCCGTACACCCCGTCGACGGCGAAGTCGACCTACCCGTTGCCGTCGGCCGCGCCCAGCTCGCCTGCGGGCAAGGAGAACGCCCTGCGCAGTGTGACGGGATCGGAACCCGGCCTGTACGGCGGTAGCCTCAACATCGCCAGTTGCGACGTGGAGAAGCAGGTGCGTCATCTGACCGCCGACAGCTCAAAGAACAAGGCGTTCGCCTCGGTTCTGGCTCTCCGGGAGTCCGCGGTCGCCGGCTATCTGCGTTCATTGACGCCCGTACTGCTTCGTTCCGACACCCGCGTCACCAACCACGGCTATCGCGACGGTGCTTCCACCGACTACCAGGCCGTGCTCCAGGCCGGTACGGCCGTCCTCGTCGATGGTCGCGGTGAGCCGAAGGTCCGTTGTGCCTGCGGCAATCCTCTGACCCCCGGGGTCGCACACCAGGGGACGCCTCAGCAGAAGGGGACCCCCTGGTCCGGGTACCGGCCGCAGAACGTGGTGGTCGTCAAGCGCTCGGACTCCGAGATCAAGGAATTCGTCATCTTCGATACGAAGGACCGGAGTTGGGTCCGACGCGACTCGGGTGACCACGGCGACGCCGACAAGAAGACCACGGCCCCGGCCCGGCATTGGCCGCTGCCGCCGAAGGAACCCCCCGCGAAGGAGTCGCCGGACAAGCGCGAGCAGAAGCCGGAGCAGGAGCAGGACAAGCCCGAACACAAGCCCGAGCAGGAGCAGCCTCCGTACAAGCCTGACGACCCCGGCACCAAGCCCGACAAGCCCGAGCAGAAGCCGAACGAGGACAAGCCTGGGCACAAGCCTGACGATCCTGGCACCAAGCCCGACAAGCCCGAGCAGAAGCCGAACGAGGACAAGCCTGGGCACAAGCCTGACGATCCTGGCACCAAGCCGGACAAGCCCGAGCAGAAGCCAGAAGGGGAGAAGCCGGAGCAGAAGCCGGAGCGGGAGCAGGACAAGCCGGAGCGCGAGCAGGACAAGCCGGAGGGGGAGCAGGACAAGCCGGAGGGGGAGCAGGACAAGCCGGAGCCCGACAAGCCCGAGCAGAAGCCGAACGAGGACAAGCCCGAGTACAAGCCTGACGATCCTGAAACCGAGCCGGACAAGCCTCAGCAGAAGCCGAACGAGGAAAAGCCCGGCAACCAGGATCAGCAGCCCGGTCCCGATGACGGTAATCAGGATCAGCAGGGTCCGGACGGCGGTAATCAGGATCAGCAGGGTCCGGACGGCGGCAATCAGGATCAGCAGGGTCCGGACGGCGGCAATCAGGATCAGCAGGGTCCGGACGGCGGCAATCAGGATCAGCAGGGTCCGGGCGACGGTAATCAGGATCAGCAGGGTCCGGGCGACGGTAATCAGGATCAGCAGGGTCCGGGCGACGGTAATCAGGATCAGCAGGGTCCGGACGGCGGTAACCAGGATCAGCAGGGTCCGGGCGACGGCAATCAGGATCAGCAGGGTCCGGACGGCGGTAACCAGGATCAGCAGGGTCCGGGCGACGGCAATCAGGATCAGCAGGGTCCCGGCGACGGCAACCAGCGCTGATCTGCGCATGCGGGCGGATCCTGCGACGCCTCTGTGCATCCCTTCCGCTGCGTTCCACTCCCCGATGTGACGGCGCCCATTGCGTCGTCGTGCAGGTCCCGTGAAGGCTCTCGCGGAACACGTGTCCGAAGAACTGTTATCCCGGGGCCTCCGAGCGATCTCCCATGTATCGGACAGGACCGTTCGGCGTCGAGGACAGGAAGATTTTTGATGAGTACAGAGCGCACGAGGGAGTCGGCTGCGCTGGTGGCCGCTGCCGCCGACGGCGACCCGCAGGCTCAGGACGCGCTGGTCAGCGCGTACCTGCCGCTGGTCTACAACGTCGTGGGCCGGGCTCTGAACGGCTCGGTCGATGTCGACGACGTCGTGCAGGACACCATGCTCCGCGCGCTCGACTCGCTGGACTCCCTGCGCGCTCCCGAGAACTTCCGCTCTTGGCTCGTGGCCATCGCGATGAATCAGGTCCGGGCGCACTGGCACGACCGTCAGGCGGCGCCGGGTGCCGTTGACGAGGCCCAGGACCTCGCCGATCCGGGCGCAGACTTCGTCGATCTGACGATGGTCCAGCTCCAGTTGTCCGGGCAACGACAGGAGACCGCCCGTGCGACCCGCTGGCTGGAGCCCGACGACCGGGGGCTGTTGTCGCTGTGGTGGCTGGAGTGCGCCGGTGAGCTGACGCGGTCGGAGGTCGCGGCGGCTCTGGAGCTGTCGCCTCAGCACACCGCGGTCCGGGTGCAGCGCATGAAGGCGCAACTGGAGGCGGCCCGCGTGGTCGTGCGGGCCCTCGACGCGCGTCCGCGATGCGAGGAACTGAGCGCGCTGCTGGCCTCCTGGGACGGCCGTCCTTCGGCGCTCTGGCGCAAGCGAACAGCCCGGCACGCCCGCGGCTGCGCACGCTGCTCCGGTCTGTGGAGCGGGCTGATGCCGGCTGAGGGGCTGCTGGCCGGCCTGGCGCTGGTCGCCGCGGCGCCCGCGCTGCTGGAGCGGGTGCTCTCCGCCACCGGCGGACTGGAATTGGCCGGCTCGGCGTCCCGGCTGGACCCGTCCGGCGGCCGGCGCGGATCGAGCCCCGGCGCCGGGCCCGGCCGTGGGGTCTCCCGCAGTGAGGCCCGCCGGCGCCGGCGCATCCGCCGGCGTGCCGCCGGAGTTGCCGTGGCGGCGGCCTGCGTGACGGGTGGTGGCCTGTGGTATCTCGGCCCGGACTCCGGAACCGGTTCCGAGGACGCCTCCGTCGAGCGTGCCGCCGCCGTCCCGTCCGCCGCCCCCTCGACCCCCCGTGCCGCCGAGGCCTCCCCGTCTGCCTCCAGATCTCCGTCACCGTCCGCGTCGCCGTCGAAGAAGGCCCGCCCCTCCAAGACCCCGAGCCCCACCGACAAGACCGTGCCGGCTCCCCGGCCCTCCGCCGAGCCGACCCGCAGCGTTCCCAGCAGCCCGCAGACCCAGCCGGCGCCCACGGGGGACGTCGCGCAGGTGGTCGCGCTGGTGAACAAGGAGAGGTCGGCGGCCGGTTGCGGTCCGCTCGCCGAGGACGGGCAGCTGAACCAGGCGGCGCAGGGTCACTCGCAGGACATGGCCGCCCGTGACTTCTTCGATCACACCAACCCGGACGGCGCCGACCCCGGGCAGCGCACCACCGCCGCGGGCTACAACTGGTCCACGTACGGCGAGAACATCGCCCGGGGCCAGCAGACGCCGGAGGCCGTGATGAACTCCTGGATGAACAGCCCGGGCCACCGGGCGAACATCCTCAACTGCGCGTTCAAGGACATCGGCGTGGGCATCCACAACGGCTCGGGCGGACCGTGGTGGACCCAGAACTTCGGTGCCAGGCAGTGACGGACGCCGGCGTCCGCCGGCAGCCGCACCTGCGCGGCTCCCGTCACAGCATGACGTGCTTGACCTGGGTGTAGTCGAGCAGCCCGGTCAGGGAGAGGTCGCTGCCGTAGCCGGAGTGGCGTACGCCGCCGTGCGGCATCTCCGACACCGTCGTGCCATGGGTGTTGACCCATACGATGCCGGTGCGCAGGGCGCGGCCGGCGCGCATGGCCCGGTCGTGGTCGCGGGTCCAGACGCTCGCCGCGAGGCCCTGCGGGACACCGTTGGCGAGGTGGAAGGCCTCGGCCTCGTCGGTGAAGGGCTGGACGGTGACGACCGGGCCGAACACCTCGCTCCGGACGATCTCGTCCTCCTGCCGCGCCCCGGCGACGACCGTGGCCTGGTGGAAGTAGCCGGGACGGTCCAGGGCCGCGCCGCCCGTGACGATCTCGGCGTGGTCCGGCAGGCGCGCCAGCAGGCGCTGAACGCCCGCGAGTTGGGCGGCCCCGGCGAGCGGGCCGAAGGCGGTGCCCGGCGCGTCCGGAGGGCCCGAGTGCGTCTCCGGCACGGCGGCCGTGGCCGAGACCCTCACGGCCGTGGCCCGCGGCGAGGGGGACGAGGACCGGACCGGCAAGCTGCTGCGCTGGTCGCGGCAGCTGCCCGGCCGCGGAGCCTGCGGGCTGCTCGACGCCCTGGACGGCGCGCTCGGCTCCATCTGGCGCCACGTCGCCGCCGCCCTCGGCCTGCCCGGCACCGTGCCGGCGGAGTGAGGGCCGCGGGCCCGGGCCGGCACGCGGGGGCGGAGGCTCCGCCATTCGGACGCGGCCCGCTCGCAGGGCGCGCCGGGCCACGGTGGGGTTGAGGCGTATGCGCGCCGGCGCCCAGCGCATGGGTGGCGTCGGGCGCCCAGCCGTGAATGGACAAGGCATGCACATATCCGCACCGACGGGCCGCCGCCGGGCCTGTGCCGCGGCCGTCGCCGCAGTCGTCACCTGTGCCACGGCACTGGCCGGACCGGGCCTCGCCACCGCCGACGGCCCCCCGGCGCCGGCCATGAAGCTGGACTGGAGCCCCTGCGTCAAGGGCAGCCCCTTCGACTGCGCAACCGCGAAGGTGCCGCTGGACCACGGCGACCCCGGCGGACGCTCCATCGACCTCGCGCTGGTCAAGCGGAAGGCGACCGGACCGGGACGGCGCATCGGCACCCTGTTCTTCAACCCGGGCGGCCCCGGCGGGCCCGGGACCGTGCAGATGCCCCAGAACTACGAGTCCTTCCCGCGCGAGGTGCGGGAGCGCTTCGACATCGTCAGCTGGGACCCACGGGGGATCGGCAGCAGCACCGCGGTGAACTGCTTCGCCGACTCCACACAGGCCCAGGCGTGGGCGGCGAGCAAGACGGCCGGTGTCCCGGTGGGCGAGAAGGAGCGCGCGGCCTGGATCGCCGCGTACCGGGACCTCGGCAGGCGCTGTCAGCAACGTGACCCGCAGCTGCTGCGCCATGTGTCGACCACCGACACCGCCCGCGACCTCGAACAACTCCGCCAGGCGGTGGGCGACCCGCAACTCACCTACCTCGGCATCTCCTACGGCACGTACCTGGGCGCCACCTACGCCAACCTCTTCCCCGACAAGGTCCGCGCCATGGTCCTGGACAGCAACTGGGACCCCCGGGCCTGGACGAACGACGCCTCCGACGCCGCCGCCCGGCTCACCACCATGCTGCGGCTGGGCTCGGACCGCGGTGCGGCGGAGGTCCTGGACGAGTTCCTCCGCCTGTGCGGGGCCGCCACCACCGCCCGCTGCCCCTTCTCCGCCGGAAGCCCGGAGGCGACCAGGGCCAAGTTCGACCAGCTGCTGCGACGGCTGCGGACGGATCCCGTGGGCGC
Source organism: Streptomyces sp. NPDC052023 (assembly GCF_044548465.1). Lineage (NCBI taxonomy): Bacteria > Bacillati > Actinomycetota > Actinomycetes > Kitasatosporales > Streptomycetaceae > Streptomyces > Streptomyces sp. NPDC052023. The sequence continues at coordinate 348,276 of NZ_JBIUBW010000005.1, forward strand.
GTGGTCCTACGGCCCGGCGGTCGGTGACGTCGTGGGCAGCCTCTACTCCGTGCTTCCGGGATGGGCGGACCTGGCCGGCAGGCTGCAGGACCTCTGGCAGGGCCGCGCCCCGCAGCCGTCGGCGCTCCCGCCCGCACCTCCCGTGCCGGACCCCAGTCCGTACGCGGGCGAGGAGCAGCCCACCGCGGTCGTGTGCGGCGACAGCCCCAACCCGCGTGACCCCGACGCCTATCCGGCCATGGAGGAGGCCAGTGCCGCCCGCGCGGGGGACGCCGGACGCTACTGGACCTGGGCCACCGTGGGCTGTGCCACCTGGCCGGCCGTCGCGCAGGACACCTACCGCGGCCCGTGGAACAAGCGGACGGCCCACCCCGTCCTGGTCGTCGGCACCACCCACGACCCCGCGACCCCCTACTCGGGCTCGCAGGCCATGGCCAGGGAACTGGCCGACGCCCGCCTGCTCACCCACGAGGGCTACGGACACACCGCCCTCGTCAACCCCAGCAGCTGCGTGCAGGCACACGAGAGCCGCTACCTCGTCGACGGCACGCTGCCGCCGGAGGGCACGAAGTGCCGGCAGGACAGACCGCCCTTCTCCTCGGACGAGCCACAGGGCGCCGTCTCCGCCGGAGAGGGCGGCACGGCCAACATCCTCACCAGCCGTCCCTAGGGCCTGACCGGCAGGCACCGGCCCGCGGAATTCCAGGGACGGCCCGATCGGCCCTGTCGGGGTACCCGTCGCCGGGCGGAGTGTGGGAGAGCACTCGCCTGAACCGTCCGCCTCCGCCCGAACGGGAAGGAACGCCCATGTCCGCCGATACCCGACCGACGCCCGACGGCCTCACCGACGAGGAGCTCCAGACACTGGACGCCCACTGGCGCGCCGCGAACTACCTGTCCGTCGGCCAGATCTACCTCATGGCCAACCCCCTGCTCACCGAGCCGCTGCGGGCGGAGCACATCAAACCCCGTCTCCTCGGCCACTGGGGCACCTCGCCGGGCCTGAACCTGGTGCACACCCACCTCAACCGCGTGATCAAGTCCCGTGGGTTCGACGCCCTGTGCGTGTGGGGACCCGGGCACGGCGGGCCCGCCGTCCTCGCCAACAGCTGGCTCGAAGGCTCGTACACCGAGACGTACCCCGACGTCACACGGGACGGGGCGGGGATGGAACGGCTGTTCCGGCAGTTCTCGTTCCCGGGCGGCGTGCCCAGCCATGTCGCCCCCGAGACGCCGGGCTCCATCCATGAGGGCGGTGAACTGGGCTACTCCCTGTCGCACGCCTACGGCGCCGCCCTGGACAACCCCGGCCTCGTGGTGGCCTGCGTCATCGGTGACGGCGAGGCGGAGACCGGGCCGCTGGCGGCGTCCTGGCACTCCAACAAGTTCCTCGACCCCGTCCACGACGGGGCCGTCCTGCCGATCCTCCACCTGAACGGCTACAAGATCGCCAACCCGACGGTGCTCGCGCGGCTCCCCGAACCCGAACTCGACGAGCTGCTCCGGGGCTACGGTCACGACCCTCTCCACGTCACCGGGGACGACCCGGCCGCCGTGCACCGGGCCATGGCGGCAGCCATGGACGCCGCCCTCGACCGAATCTGCGAACTCCAGCGCGCCGCCCGAGAGGACGGCGTCACCGAGCGCCCCCGCTGGCCGGTGATCGTGCTGCGCACACCGAAGGGCTGGACCGGCCCGGCGGAGGTCGACGGCCTGCCGGTGGAGGGCACCTGGCGCTCTCACCAGGTCCCGCTGGCCGCAGTGCGCGACAACCCCGAGCACCTGCGCGCGCTGGAGGCGTGGCTGCGTTCGTACCGGCCCGAGGAACTGTTCGACGAGCAGGGCAGCCCGCGGCCGCGCGTCCTCGGCTGCGTCCCGGCGGGCCCGCGCAGGCTGGGTGCGACCCCGCACGCCAACGGCGGACTGCTGCTGCGCGAACTGCCGCTGCCGCCGCTGGAACGCTACGCCGTCCCGGTCGACAAGCCCGGCGTGAGCGTCCACGAACCCACCCGCGTGCTGGGCGCGTTCCTCGAACACGTCATGCGGGAGACCGCCGCCCGCCGCGACTTCCGCCTCGTGGGGCCCGACGAGACCGCCTCGAACCGTCTGGACGCCGTCTACGCAGCGAGCGGGAAGGCCTGGCAGGCCGGGACCCTGGAGGTGGACGAACACCTCGACCGGCACGGCCGGGTGATGGAGATACTGTCGGAACACACCTGCCAGGGCTGGCTGGAGGGCTATCTGCTGACCGGCCGGCACGGGCTGTTCTCCTCCTACGAGGCCTTCGCGCACATCGTCGACTCGATGGTCAACCAGCACATCAAGTGGCTGCGCGTGACCCGCCGGCTGCCCTGGCGCGCGCCCATCGCCTCCCTCAACTACCTTCTGACGTCCCATGTGTGGCGGCAGGACCACAACGGCTTCTCCCACCAGGACCCCGGCTTCGTCGACCACATCCTCAACAAGAGCCCCGAGGCCGTACGGGTCTACCTGCCGCCGGACGCCAACACCCTGCTCTCCGTGGCCGACCACGCGCTGCGCAGCCGTGACTACGTGAACGTGATCGTCGCGGGCAAGCAGCCCTGTTTCGACTGGCTCTCCGTGGAGCAGGCCCGGGTGCACTGCGCCCGGGGCGCGGGCGTCTGGGACTGGGCCGGAACCGAGGACGACACCCGGGAACCGGATGTCGTCCTGGCCTGCGCCGGCGACGTCCCGACCCAGGAGGTGCTGGCCGCCGCCCAGCTCCTGCGGCGCCATCTGCCCCGGCTCGCCGTACGCGTCGTCAACGTCGTCGACATCGCCCGCCTGCTGCCGAGCGAGGAACACCCGCACGGCATGAGCGACTTCGAGTTCGACGGCCTGTTCACCGCCGACATGCCGGTCGTCTTCGCGTACCACGGTTATCCGTGGCTGATCCACCGCCTGGCCTACCGGCGCACCGGTCACAAGAACATGCATGTGCGGGGCTACAAGGAGATCGGCACCACGACCACGCCGTTCGACATGGTGGTCCGCAACGACCTCGACCGCTACCGCCTGGTGATGGATGTCATCGACCGGGTGCCCGGCCTCGCGGTGCGTGCCGCCGCCGTACGCCAGCGCATGGAGGACGCCCGCCTGCGGCATCACGACTGGATCCGCGCGCAGGGCACCGACCTGCCCGAGGTGGCGGACTGGTCCTGGGACGGCTGACCCGGCCCGCGGCCCGCGGAACCGGCGTCTGCCTGTTCCGCGGCCTGGGCCGGGTCCTCAGTAGGGCAGCGGGCGTCCCGAGGGAGTCCGCAGGTCGAGACCCGCCGGGCGCCGTGGCGGCCGCGGACGCTTTTCCTCCCGGATCCGCTTCATGACCGTCGCCTCCTCGGGTCTCGCCGCTCCGCCCCCTGCGGGTACGTGAACGAACCGTGTCCTCGGCCGGGCCCTGGACGAGCGACCCGATCACCGGTTACGCCGGACCTTTCCCCGTGATCGGCCGGCCCAACCCCAACCGCGCCCCTGACGGGGCCGGTTCCGGGTCACGGACCGGAGCGCTCGCGCCGAGCACGGGGCGGGGCGCCCGGGTTGCGGGGCCGGATCTCCCGCGAGGGCCGGCTGACCACCGGCCCTCGGGTCAGCCCACCGGGTCGCCCGCTGCGACAGGGTGCGTCTCCAGGCCGGGATCGGCGAGCAACTCGGCGATCAGCTCCGGGGATCCGCCGACATAGGTGCTCACCAGGTCCACGTCACCGCCGACGCACCAGGCGCGGTCCCGCGGCCACCACAGGTCGGGCAGCTCGGCGAACTCGTCCAGGGTGGTGGGGGAGACGGCGTCGGCGAGCGTGCCGGACAGCAGCACCTCGTCCCGGCCGGGGGTCCCGAAGACGGGGAACCGGTCGAAGTCCCAGCGCCCGTAGCCGTTCCAGAGGCCGAACCAGCAGTGTTCCGGGGTCCGGGTGTGCCGTGCCAGGACCGGGATCAGGGCCTCGGCGACGGGCGGCGGCGTCGGTCCCTCCGCCGGGTGCTCGTCCCAGACGCCGGGCAGACCGTACTCGGAGGCGTTGTGGTACATGCCGTCCATCCCGACCAGCTCGTGCCAGCGGGCGGTGGGTGTCACCGTACGCCCGTACGCGGCGGCCGCCGTCGCCCAGCGCACCGGCCGCTCGTCCAGGGACGCCGGATGCAGTACCCGGACGTAGCCGGGGAATCCGGGCCCTGTCACCCCGGACACCGTGCCGAGGCCGCCGGCCTCACCGAACCCGGCGGTGCGGCCGGTGAGCCAGCCGGCCGGGGTGAGGTCGGCGGTCTGCACGCGCAGGCGTCCGTAGTGCTCCGGAGCGAGGTCCCGGTCGACCGGGCGGTAGTCGTTCACACCGCCCAGTCTCGCCGACTCCCAGGGCCGGCCGGCCCGGCCGGCCTTTTCCGCCCGGTCGTTCACCTCACGCCCAGACCGGCGTCGTCGACCTCGTCCTTGCCCTCGGCCCTGAGGACCTCGTTGAGCGGCGCGAGGTCGTAGATGCCCTCCAGCCGGGGCTCCTCCAGCAGGCCGGCCTTGACGGCGTGATCGGCCTGGGCGCCGAGGGTGGCGGCGAGCGGGTCGTCGAGGAAGGTGATGGACTTCCAGGCCGGGTCGATGATCTCGGCGGGCAGCTCCTTGCCCGACAGCTGCTTCAGCGCCGCGTTGGCGGAGGCCTTCGCCTTCTCCGGATGGGCGTTGATCCACTCGTTGGTCTTCACCGAGCCGCGCAGCACGGCCTCGACGACGTCCGGGTGCTCCTTCAGGAAGCTCTGCGAAACGATGATGTTCGTGATCACGAACTTCTTGTCCGGCCACAGGTCCGCCTCGTTCAGCAGCACCTTCGCGCCCTCGGAGACCAGCTTGGAGGCGGTCGGCTCGGGCACCCACGCGCCGTCCACGGAGCCGGACCTGTAGGCGTCCGGGGTGATCTTGTTGTCCGTGCGGACGACGGAGACGTCGCCGCCGCCGCTCTGCGCGTCGACCTTCCAGCCCTTCTCCGCGACCCAGTTGAGGAACGCGACGTCCTGGGTGTTGCCGAGCTGCGGCGTGGCGATCTTCTTGCCCTTGAGGTCGTCCAGGGACTTGATCCTGTCCGGGTTGACGACGAGCTTGACGCCACCGGAGGCCGAACCGCCGATGATGCGCAGGTTCTTGCCGTTCGACCTGGTGTAGCCGTTGATGGACGGGGAGGGGCCGATCCACCCGATGTCGATCGAGCCGGAGTTCAGCGCCTCGATCTCGGAGGGGCCGGCGTTGAAGGTCGACGCCTTGATCCTCGTGCCGCCGAGTTCCTTCTGGAGCAGGCCCTCCTGGACGCCCACCAGCGCCGTGGCGTGGGTGAGGTTGGGGAAGTAGCCGATCCTCACCTCGCCGGCGGACAGCTTTCCGGCGCCCGCCGCGACCTCCGCCCGCTTGTCGTCGGCGGACTCGGCACCGTAACCGCAGGCGGTCAGCAGGAGGGGGAGCGCCACGAGGGCGGCGATGGTGCGCAGGGTGGTGTGCGGTCTTGGGGCAGACACGGAGGTGTCCTCTCAGGGATAAGAGTTGATCAAGGGGATGCGGGAGCTGCGAGGCGGGCAGCCCGGCGGCGCCGCCGGACCGTAGCTCGCCGGCCTTCGGAGGCTGGGGAGTCGAGGTGCGGTGGCGGAGAGGGGCGCAGGGGGCCGCCGGGCCGGAGGGCGTCCTTGCGGACGGCTCAGCAGTGCCGACAGATGGCGCTGGAGGTGCGGCCGAGGTCGATGTGGCGACGCGAGGTCAGCAGGGGGAGTGGCCGGTCGTCGCGGTGGAGCGCGCGCATGCCTGACCCCCGATCCCTAGTATTCCTACTTGATTGCTAGGGATCATGGCAGAAGCCGGCACGGTCCCCAAGGGGGTGTTCGCATGGTGGACGCCGGCCTCCGGCGTCACACCGGCAGGACGAACGGAGGGTGGGCGCCGTGGAGGAAGTAGTCCCCGACATCACTGAGTTGGTGGGTGACGGGCTGATGCGGGGAAAGGATCCGGGCGTTGCGCCAGAAGCGGTCGAAGCCCAGCCGTGCCGAGGTGGACCGGGCGCCGACGATGTCGAGGGCGCGGGTGGTGGACTCCAGCGCGGCCCTGGAAGCGGCCGCTTCGGCCATCGCCGCGAGGACGGCGATCTCCGCGTACTCGTCGTAGGTGAGGTCCTTGCCGCGGCCCAGCCCGCCGTACAGCGCCGCCAGGGCCTGATCGCCGAGCGCGGAGGCGGAGCGGGTGAGGACGGCGAGTTCTCCGTAAGTGGCCGGCGCACGGGGGTCGCCTGGGGCGCCGGCCGGCCAGGACGCGTGGCCCGTCCTGCTGTACTCACGGGCCTCCGCGAGCACTCCTTCCGCCATGCCCAGCAGGAGCTGGACGGAGACCAGGCGCCCGACGGGTGATGCCAGGGCGGCCCGGGGCGTCAGGATGTCCTCGTCCGCGGACAAGGACCCGAGTACGTCGTCGGCGGCGACCGGTACGGCGTCGAACTCCACGCTGCCGCCGCCCGCGAGCCGCTGGCCGAAGGTGTCGGCGTCCTCGACCCGGACCCCGCGGCGGCCGGGGTCCACGGCGACGGCGAGGGGTTCGCCGGTGCCGGCCCGCACGGCCCGCACAGCGAGACGGTCGGCCACCGGGACGCCGGAGGTGTAGCTCCGCCGGCCGTGGAGCACCAGGCCGCGGGTTGTCCGGGTCAGTGTGGGGACCGGTTCGCGGTGGGCGAGGCCGCCGCCCCAGCGCCACTGCTCCGCCGCGGACCGCTGCTCGATGCGCGCGGCGAGCGCGGGCTCGGCGAAGAACGAGGCGCTCCACGACAGGAAGTAGTGACAGCCGAGCAGTTGACCGACGGCGCCGTCCGCCGCGGCGATCTCCCGGACGACGGCGTAGGCCGCCGGCCGGTCCGCGCCGCCGCCGGACCCGGCCGGTGCCGTGAGCGTCAGCAGCCCCGCCTCACGCAGCCGGGACACCTCGTCGAACGGTGGCTTGCCCGCCTGCTCCCTGGCCGCCGCGTCGATGGCCAGATCGTCCGCCGCCTCGCGGGCCACGCGCAACCAGTGCGCACGGCCGGGTCCCGTGCTGCCCGATTCGTCGGTTCCTCTCGAGATCCTGCCTTCCTCAGCGGGTCCTGACGGTGCGGTGGCAACGCCCATGGGGTCGTCTCCTGGGGATCGGTCGCAGGGCTCGGGGCCGGCCCGCTCCGGCGGCAGTGGGGCGACGTGGACGTCCGCGTGACCGCCGGCGCTGATGCGGACCCGATGTGCGGGCGGCGCGAACTCCTCGTGAGGACGGCCGAGTCCGCCTCGGTTCAGGGGCGCCGGCGGATCTGGACCGCGTGTCCTAGGCGCGACAGCACGCGGCGCCGGCTACCCGGCAGAAGTCGACATGCCGGCGACGAACGAGGCGTGGCTGCGTTCGGGACATGCGCAACATCCTGCGCAGCGCCGCTCGGTGGCGTCAAGCTTTCCCTAGTAATTCGATAGGAAATGCGGGGAGGGGGTGGTGAGGGGGTGAACCGGACGCGCACAGGTTGGCGCGTCTTCCTCTTGCGTACTGCCACCCCTGGGGTTCAATCCGTGCTTAGGTTAGGCTAACCTTCGCAACGTGCGAGCTGCTGAAGAGACCCCCGGGGCCGTGAGCCCACGCGGTCATGAGCTGTCGGCCACGGACGTCACCGTGGCCTACGACGGTGTCGATGTCGTGCACGGCGCTGCCCTGAGGCTGCGGCCGGGCGAGGTGACCGTGCTCGTGGGACCCAACGGCAGCGGCAAGTCGACGCTGCTGCGCACCCTCGCGCGGTTGCAGCGGCCGAGGACCGCCGAGCTCGTCATCGACGGCGAGACCGACGGACTGGCGCTGACCCCCCGGGAATTCTCGCGCCGCGTCGCCCTGCTGACACAGGGACGGCCCACGCCGAGCGGGCTGACCGTGCGGGACGTCGTCGCGTTCGGCCGGTATCCCTACCGGGGCCGCTGGGGCAAGGGGGATCCGGACGGCCGGGCCGCGGTGGCGCGCGCGCTCACCCTGACCGGCGTCGCCGAGCTCGCCGACCGGGGTGCCGAGCATCTCTCCGGCGGCCAGCTCCAGCGCGTCTGGCTCGCCGGCTGCCTGGCCCAGGAGACCGGCGTACTGCTCCTCGACGAGCCCACCACCTACCTCGACCTGCGCTACCAGATCGAACTCCTCGACCTCGTCCGCGACCTGGCGGACGAGCACGGCATCGCGGTCGGCGCCGTCCTGCACGACCTGGACCAGGCGGCGGCCGTCGCCAACCGGATCGTGCTCCTCCACGAGGGCCGGATCATCGCCGACGGCCTGCCGGAGGACGTTCTGACGGCGCGGCGACTCACCGACACCTACGGCATCCGTATCGAGGTCGACACCGACCCCCTCACCGGCCGGCTGCGCACCCGCGCCATCGGCCGGCACCACACGCGAAGCGAAAGGCTCAGCACCACCTCATGAGACGCCTCCTGCTGACCGCGGCGGCCACCACCGCCGCGGCCCTGACCATGACCGCCTGCGGGACCACCGAGCCCGCCGCCGACGACGCCGCGAAGAAGACCGGCGAGCGCATCACCCTCACCGACGCCAATGGCGCGAAGGTGGAACTCGACGGGCCGGCCGAGAAGGTCGTCGGAACCGAGTGGAACGTCGTCGAGAACCTGATATCGCTCGGTGTCGACCCCGTCGGTGTCGCGGACGTCAAGGGCTACAAGACGTGGGACACCGCGGTCTCCCTGAAGAACGAGCCCAAGGACATCGGCACGCGCGGCGAGCCGAGCATGGACACCATCGCCTCGCTGTCCCCGGACCTCATCGTCGCCACCACCGACCTGCCGCCGGCCGCCGTGAAGCAGCTGCGCGAGGTCGCCCCCGTCCTGGAGGTCCGCTCCGCCGACGCGTCCGACCCGATCGGGCGGATGACCGAGAACCTGGACCTCATCGCCCAGGCCACCGGCACCACCGAGAAGGCGGACGAGCTCAAGGAGCAGTTCGAGGCCAAGCTCGCCGAGGGCAAGAAGGCCCTCGCCGGCGCCGGACTCGCGGGCGCCGACTACGCCTTCGCCGACGGCTACGTCGTCTCCAACCAGGTCTCGATCCGCCCGTACACCAGCGGCTCCCTCATCGGCGCGGTCAACGAGAAGATCGGTCTGAAGAACGCCTGGAAGATCGAGGGCGACAAGGACTACGGGCTCGCCTCCACCGACGTCGAGGGCCTCACCGAGCTGGGCGATGTGCAGTTCGCCTACATCGGCAGCGAGGGTGACAAGAACAGCACCCCGTTCGCCGGAGCCCTCGCCAAGGACAAGGTGTGGACCTCGCTGCCGTTCGTGAAGAAGGGCAACGTGCACCGGCTGCCCGACGGCATCTGGATGTTCGGCGGCCCCGAGTCGATGGGGCAGTACGTCGACGCGGTCGTCGAGGCGCTGGCGAGGTAACACCGTGGCCGTCACCGCAACCGCTCCCACCACCCACCCGGCTCCGGCCCCGTCCCGGAGCGGCGCCGCCGCGGTGACGGCCACGCTGGTCCTGCTGGTCGCCGTCCTCGCGCTGGTGGACACCACGCAGGGCACCGCCGCCGTCGGCGCGCCCGAGGTCTGGAAGGCCCTCACCGGCCGGGCCGACCCGGGTGACTCGTCCGTCGTCATCGCCTCCCGGCTGCCCAGGATGACCGCCGGGCTCGTCGTCGGGGTCCTGCTGGGGATGGCCGGCGCCGCCCTCCAGGCCGTCAGCCGCAACGTGCTCGCGTCCCCCGACACGCTCGCCGTCAACGCGGGCTCCTACCTTGCCCTCGGGGTGGCCGCCGTCACGGGCGTCTCGCTTCCGCTGTTCGCCTCCACCGGCGTCGCCTTCGCCGGCGGCCTCACGGCCGCCGCCGTGGTCCTCGGGCTGTCCGGCCCGGGCACGGGAACCGTCCGGCTCGTGCTGGCCGGCAGCGCGCTCATGCTCGGCCTCACCGCCGTCACCGAGGGGCTGCTCCTGCTGTTCCCGCAGCAGACCGAGGGCCTCTACCGGTGGAACCAGGGCAGCATCGCGCAGAACGGCTTCGACGGCGTGCTCCAGACGGCGCCCATCGGTGTCGCCGGCCTGATCGGGCTGCTGCTCGTCGCCCGGCGCGTCGACGCACTGGCGCTCGGCGACGACGCCGCACGCGGCCTCGGCGTCCGGGTCCGCGCCACCCGGGTCACCGTCGTCGTCTTCACGGCTCTGCTCTCCACGGCCGCCGTCACCCTCGCCGGACCCATCGGCTTCGTCGGGCTGTGCGCCCCCGCGCTCGTCCGCCCCCTCGCCCGCAGATTCCGCGCGTTCACCCGCACGCGCGCGGGCATGCCCCTCGCCGGGCTCGTCGGTGCGGCGCTGGTGCTCGGCTCGGACGTGCTGCTGCGCGCCCTCGTACCGGCGGACCTGGCGGTGGCCGTGCCGACCGGTGTCGTCACCAGCCTCGTCGGCGCCGCGTTCCTGATCGTGATGGCCACCCGGGTGCGGGACGGCGCCGCCGCCTCCGCGCCCGACCGGCTGCGCATCCGGAGCAGGGCCGTCTTCCTGACCACCACCGCCGTGCTGGTGGCCGTGCTCGTCGGGGTGACGATCGCCGCGGTGCTGCTCGGTGACAGCAAGCTGCTGCTGGGCGACGTGGTCAACTGGGCCCAGGGCAACGCCGGGCGGACCGTCGGCTTCGTGCTCGACACCCGGGTGCCCCGGGTCCTCGCCGCGCTCCTCGCGGGCGCGGCACTCGCCCTGGCCGGGACACTCGTGCAGTCCGTGACCCGCAACCCGCTGGCCGAGCCGGGTGTCCTGGGAGTCTCCGGCGGCGCGGCACTGGGCGCCGTGCTCCTGGTGACGACCGTGCCCGCGGCCGGGTCGTGGAGCGTCGCCGGCGGGGCCTTCGCGGGTGCCGCGGTCAGCTCCGTCCTCGTCTTCGGGCTCGCCGCGCGCGGCGGGTTCCAGCAGAACCGGCTCGTCCTCGTCGGGTTCGGCGTCGCCACCGGGGCAAGTGCCCTGATCAGCATGCTCATCATCCTCACCGACCCGTTCAACGCGACCAAGGCGCTGACCTGGCTGTCGGGTTCCACCTACGGTCGGACGCTGCCCGACGTGGCGCCGCTCGCGGCGGTCCTCGTCGTCGGCGCGGCCGTCGCGGCGCTGCGGCGTACGGAGCTGGACCTGGTGTCGCTCGACGAGGACACGCCCAAGTTGCTGGGGCTCGACGTGGCGCGCGGGCGCCTGGGCTTCCTCGTCCTGAGCGTCCTGCTGAGCGCCACGGCGGTGGCCGCCGCGGGCACGATCGGCTTCGTGGGCCTCGTGGCACCGCACGCGGCCCGGGCCCTGGTGGGCCGGCAGCACGTCCGGGTGGTGCCGGTGGCGATGCTCCTCGGCGCCGTCCTCGTCTGCACCGCGGACCTGATCGGCAGAACCGTGATCGCACCGGCCCAGCTCGGCGCCGGCCTGATGACCGCGGTCATCGGGACGCCGTACTTCCTCCATCTCCTCGTGCGCAGCCGCCGGTAGCGTCACGGCCGCCCGGCGCCGGCAGGCCCTAGCTCGGCACGCGGTCCGCCCTCATGGTGTCCGCGCCGTGCCGGGCCAGCAGGGAGGTGAGGATCTCCCCGGCCCGTACGGCGGTGGTGGACAGCAGGGTCGAGGTGAGGCCGTGGGTGTGTTCGGTGCCGCCCTGGAGGTAGATGCCGGCGGTGACGTTCGAGGTCGTCACCACCCGGTGGTCCCGGCCCACCTCGAGGGCGTCCTCCTCGTCGCGCAGGCAGAGCTTGGCGAGTTCGCCGAGGTTGTCGCCGATGCCCTGCGGCTGGTAGCCCGTCGCGTAGACGAGCAGGTCCGAGGCGACGACCTCACGTTCGCCGGTGGGCAGGAACTCCACCGTCACCTTGACGTCGTCCGCGCCGTCCTCGACCTCACGGATGCGGGAGACGTTCATCATCCGCAGCCGCTGCCTGCCCTGGACCTTCTCCTGGTACATCGTCCGGGACAGTGCCTCGATCAACTCCAGGTCGACCACGGAGTAGTTGGTACTGCGGTGGTAGTCGAACAGCGACTGCTTCACCTCGCGGGACGCCCCGTAGTACAGGTCGACGGCCTCGGGATCGAAGATCCGGTTGGCGAACGGGCTGTCGTCGGCGGGGGTGTAGCCGTACTTGGCGAACACGGAGCAGATCTCGGCGTCGGGGAAGGTGCGGTGGAGGTAGTCCACGGCCTCGGCGGCGCTCTGCCCGGCCCCGAGCACGACGGCACGGCGTACCGGCGTCGCCGAGGCGACGAGCTCGTCCACCCGGGGCAGCAACTCGCTGTTGTGCCAGACCCGTTCGGATCGAACCGCGCCCGGAGGCAGATGCGGCTCCAGGCCGGTGGCGACGCAGACGCTGCGCGCACGGCGGACGGTCAGCCGTTCGGGGGCGGCCGGATCGCGGCTCGTGACGTCGAAGTAGCGGACCTCGCCGTCCTCCGTGACGGGCCGTACGGAGACGACCTCGGCGGAGTACTCGACGAGCGAGGCGACCCGGCCCGCCGCCCACTCGAAGTAGTCGTGGAACTCGATGCGCAGCGGGAAGAGTGTCTTCTGGTTGAGGAAGTCGACGAGCCTGCCGCGTTCGCGCAGGTAGCACAGGAAACTGAAGTCACTGGTGGGGTCGCGCATCGTCACCAGGTCCTTGAGGAAGGACACCTGCATGGTCGCGTCGTCGATGAGCATCCCGCGATGCCAGCCGAATCGGGGTTGTTTTTCGAGGAACAGCGCCCGGATCGCGCCCCCTTCGCCCGATGCCGCGCCGTGCTCCTGGAGCGCGATCGCGAGTGCGAGGTTGGACGGTCCGAAGCCGATGCCCAGAAGGTCGTGGACGTGATCCGGCTCGCTCTGCAGTGTCGTCACCGCTTCATCGCCTCCCATGAAGGGGGGGACACAGTGTTCCGAGAGTTGGAGCACGGCCTCCCCCAAACAGGCACATGCTAGATAAGGTTAGCCTTACCTAGCAATGCCTGAGGAGGCCTATATGCGGGTCGTCATGTTCGGCTATCAGACGTGGGGGCACCGGACGCTGCGGGCTCTGCTCGCCTCCGACCACGAGGTGGTCCTCGTCGTCACCCACCCCAAGAGCGACCACGCGTACGAGAGGATCTGGAGCGACTCGGTCGCCGACCTCGCCGAACAGCACGGTGTCCCGGTGCTGTTGCGCAACCGGCCGGGCGACGACGAACTCCTGCGCGCGCTCAAGGAGGCCGAGCCGGACATCATCGTGGCCAACAACTGGCGTACCTGGCTGCCCCCGGAGATCTTCGAACTGCCGCCGCACGGCACGCTCAACGTCCACGACTCGCTGCTGCCCTCCTACGCCGGCTTCTCACCGCTGATCTGGGCGCTCATCAACGGCGAGAAGCAGGTCGGGGTCACCGCCCACCGCATGGACGCCGAGCTCGACATGGGCGACATCCTGCTCCAGCGTGCGGTGCCGGTCGGGCCCACCGACACCGCCACCGACCTGTTCCACCGTACGGTCGAGCTGATCGGCCCCCTCGTCACCGACGCCCTGGACCTCATCGCCTCAGGCAAGGCGGTGTGGACACCGCAGGACCGCTCCCGCTCCAGCTTCTTCCACAAGCGGTCCCTGGAGGACAGCCGGATCGACTGGACCTGGCCCGCCGCGGACCTGGAGCGGTTCGTACGGGCCCAGTCGGACCCGTATCCGAACGCCTTCACCCATCACCGTGGCGAACGGATCCGGATCGTCTCGGCCACCGTCTCCGAGGGCCGCTACGGAGGCACGCCGGGGCGCATCTTCATCCGTGAGGGCGACGGGGTGGTTGTCGTCGCGGGCGCCGAGGCCCGGTCCGGTGCGCTGCCCGGTCTGGTGGTCAGGCGGGTGCGCACCGAGGACGGCACCGAGTACGCCGCCACCGACTACTTCCGCACGATGGGCGGGTATCTGACGCCTCGTCCGTAGTGGGGCGAGCGGGGCCGGACCGGTGGCGCCGGCCGGCCCCCGCGTCAGCCGGCCGCGCCGGGGACGGCGACGGAGGCCGTGGCGTCGGTGCCCTCGTGGTGACGGCCCATCGGGATGACCATCGGCGTCCGGCTGACGGGGTCCTCGCCGACCACGCAGCGCAGCCCGAAGACCTCCTCCACCATCACGGCGGTCACGACGTCGGCGGGCGCGCCCTCGCCCACGACGCGGCCCGACTTCATGGCGACGACGTGATCGGCGTACCGGCACGCCTGGTTGAGGTCGTGCAGCACCATCACGACGGTGCGGCCCTGATGCCGATTCAGGTCGGTGACGAGGTCGAGGACGTCTATCTGGTGCGCGAGGTCGAGATACGTCGTCGGCTCGTCCAGCAGCATCACCGGGGTGCCCTGCGCGACCGCCATGGCGATCCAGGCCCGCTGCCGCTGGCCCCCGGAGAGCGCGTCGACGGGCCGGTGCGCGAGCTCGGTCATCGCCGTGGCCCGCAGCGCGTCGTGCACGGCCTCCTCGTCGTCGGCCGACCACTGCCGCCACCACGTCTGGTGCGGTGAACGCCCGCGCCCCACCAGGTCGATGACGGTCAGCCCCTCGGGCGCGACGGGCGTCTGCGGCAGGATGCCGAGCCGCTGCGCCAGGGCGCGGGTGGGTATCGAGTGCACCGAGCGCCCGTCGAGGTACACGGCACCCGACTTGGGGGTCAGCAGCCGGGCCAGGGCCCGCAGCAGGGTCGACTTGCCGCACGCGTTCGCGCCGACGATCGCCGTGATCCGGCCGGAGGGGATCACGACGTCGAGCCCGTCGACGACGACCCGGTCGTCGTAGGCCAGGCGCAGGCCCTCGGCGCGCAGGTCGGGCCCGTCGGCGGGACCTTCGTACACCTCGTGCTTCGATGACACGTCTTCAGCCTCCTGAACCGGCGCGGTTGGCGCGGACGAGCAGCCACAGCAGTACGGGGGCGCCCAGCACGCCCGTGACGATCCCCACCGGGAGTTCCGTGTCCGGGATCAGTTTCCGGGCGATCAGGTCGGACACGAGCACCATCACCGCGCCGGTCAGCCCCGCGGCCACCGGTGGCGGAACGGCCGTGCCGGCGAGACGCTGGGCGACCTGGGGCGCGGCGAGCGCCACGAACGCGACCGGCCCGGCGGTCGCCGTACCGAAGGCCACGAGTCCGACGGAGACGAGCAGCACGGCCACCCGGACGGTCTGGACGCGCGTGCCCAGGCCCCGCGCCACGTCGTCGCCGAGTTGCAGGGTGCGCATCTGCCGCCCCAGCAGTAGGGCGGCCGGCACCAGTACGGCCATGGTCACGGCCAGCGGGCCGATCTGCTCCCAGGTGCGGCCGTTGAGGTTGCCGACCAGCCAGCCGAGCGCCGACTGCGCCTGGAACCGGCTGCCGTGGGCCATGAGGTAGTCGGTTGCGCTGGTGCAGATCCAGGCGATACCGACGCCGACGAGGACGATCCGGTATCCGGTGGTGCCGCGGCTCCACGCCAGGACGTACACCAGCAGCGCGGCAGTGAGCGCGCCGAGCAGGCCGAGGGCCTGGGTGCCCGGGCCGCTGTCCCAGCCGAGGACGATGCCGGCGACGACCGCGGTGCCGGCGCCCTGGGTGATGCCCATCATGTCGGGGCTGGCGAGCGGGTTGAGCGTCATGGTCTGCAGCAGGGCGCCCGAGATGCCGAACGCGATGCCGACGAGCAGGCCCGCCAGGGCCCGCGGGAGGCGCAGTTCATGGACGATCAGCTGGGTGCCGGGGTCGCCCGCACCGAACAGGGCCTGCATCACGTCGGGGAGCGGGAGGCCGATGTCCCCGATCGCGGTCTCCACGGAGAAGGCGAGGAAGGCGCAGGCGGCGAGAACCAGGCAGACGGCCACCAGCCGGGGCCGCAGCACGCCCGAGACGGGCGGGACGCCGAGCCGGAAGGGGACGCGGCCGGGGGAGCGGGGGAGGGCAGGACGCTCCGCCGCGTCCTTCCGGCCCGCTCCGGGCACGAGTTCGGTCGTCATACGCTCACACCTTCGTGCGTGGGTTCGTCCTGGGCCGGCGGCCGAGGACGGCGGTCCGTGGAGTGGGCGGGGGCGGGTGCCGGTTGGTGGCGGCTCGTGGAGTGGGCGGGGGCGGGTGCCGATTGGTGGCGGGCCGTGGAGTGGGCGGCGGTGGTGGGTCCCGGTCCGTGGCGGTCAGGGGCTCCGTCCCGGTCCACGGCACGGCGCGGCAGCCGGCCGGGGACCCGAGACTGCGTGCGGTGGCTCCGCTCGGTCGCCCGGAGCCGGCAGGGCCGGACCGGCAGGGCACCAAGCCCCGCGCCTCGGCGCGCAGTTCGGCACACCGCAGGCTCACGGCCCTCACCCCGCCCCCCTCGTGGATGCGTCATCGTCACAGCTCCGCGAGGCGGCGCCGGCGGACCAGGGCGATGAAGAACGGGCCTCCGACGAAGGCGACCAGGACGCCGGCCTGGATCTCCACCGGGCGGGCGATCAGCCGGCCGGCGATGTCCGCAGCGAGC
This sequence comes from Streptomyces sp. NPDC052023, assembly GCF_044548465.1. Classification (NCBI taxonomy): domain Bacteria; kingdom Bacillati; phylum Actinomycetota; class Actinomycetes; order Kitasatosporales; family Streptomycetaceae; genus Streptomyces; species Streptomyces sp. NPDC052023. The sequence goes on from NZ_JBIUBW010000005.1 coordinate 364,742, forward strand.
AGCAGGCAAGGCGCGAGCACCGCCGACAGGGGCAGCAGCCAGCGGTGGTCCGGGCCGATGCCGGCGTACTGGGTGAGGGCGCGCGCGATGTGCGGCACGACCAGGCCGACGAAGACGACCGGGCCGATCACGGCGACCGCTCCGCCGGTGAGCAGGGTGACGGCCACCACCCCGCAGACGCGGACCGTACCCAGCTTGAGCCCCAGTGACTTCGCGACGTCGTCGCCGAGGGCGAGGCTGTTCAGCGCGGGCGCGCAGGCGAGGGCGAGGATCGCGCCGGTCACCAGGAACGGCAGGACGCGCAGGAGGACTTCGTCGTTCTGGTGGGCGAGCGAGCCCGCGGACCAGAAGCGGTAGCGGTTCAGGGAGTCCGGGTCGGTGAGGGCGACCGCGCTGGTCAGGGAGAAGAGCAGGGAGGTCACGGCGACGCCGGCCAGGGCCAGCTTGACGGGAGTCGACCCCGAGCGGCCCAGCCCGCCCAGGAGGTAGACCAGCACGCTGGCCACGAGCGCACCGGCGAAGGCGAACCAGATGTAGCCGGAGACCGTGCCGATCCCCAGGACGCCGACGGACAGCACGACGGCGAAGGCGGCACCCGCGCTCACGCCCAGGATGCCCGGGTCCGCCAGCGGGTTGCGGGTGAGGGCCTGCATCAGTGCCCCCGACAGGCCCAGCGCGGCTCCGGTGGCGAGGCCCAGGGCCGTGCGGGGCAGCCGCACGGACCAGATCACGTTCTCGATGCGGGAGTTGGGCGCGTCGCCGGTGAGCGTGTCCCAGACCTGGTCGACGGGTACGGCGAGCGCGCCGTACGCCATGGACAGGGCGCACAGCGCGAGGAGCGCCACGCCGGAGAGCGCGAGCAGTGCGACTGCGCGGGGGCCTTTGGCCGCCCGGACCACTGAGGTCCCCACGTGAACTTCCTTTGATGAGGCTTGCCTTAGCCCAGCGTAGGGCGAGACGGCCCGGCGTCCCACCCCTTGATGAACCATGTGCCTGCCCTGTGAATTAGGTAACCCTTACCTTAGTATGTCGCCGACCCCCGGCCCAGGGCCGGGACAGACCCGCTGGGGAGGCACGCTGCTGTGTGCGGTTCCGAAGAAGTGCTGGCGTACTGGCGGCGGATGCTCACACCGCTCCCGCTGGAGATATCCCTGCCGACCGACCGGCCCTGTCCCGCGACGCCGGGGGCGGAACGCGAGACCCGCACCCTCGCCGGTGTGCCGGAGGCCGGCGACGCCGAGTTGCTCGCCGCGTTCGTCGCCCTGCTGCACCGCTACAGCGGCGCGCCGGACCTCACCGTCGGCCACGACGGGCTCCCGGTGCGCGTCTCCGTGGACCACGAGCCCACCTTCCAGGAACTGGTGCGCCGCGTGACCGAGGCGTGGGACGAGGCGCAGACCCACCGGGTGCCCGCCGAACTCCTCGTCGACGAGCTGCGGCCACGGCCGACGCGGGGTGGCGGCCTGTTCTTCAACACGGTGTTCGCGACCGCCGCGCGGCCGGCCGGGGACCTGCCCGGGCCGGCCGACGTGGTGCTGGAGGTGCGGGACGGCGAGGCGCGGGCCACCTACGATCCCCGGCTCTTCGACGGCACCACCGTGGAGCGCCTGCTCGGCCACTACCTGGTCCTCCTCACCGCCGCCCTCGCCCGCCCCGGCACCCCCGTCGCCCGGCTCGACCTGATGGGCCCGGACGAGCTGCGGCAGGTCGTCGACGAGTGGAACGCCACCGGGCACACCGTGCCGCCGCTCACCTGGCCCGCGATGTTCGCCGAGCAGGTGCGGGCGCGTCCCGAGGCCGTGGCGCTGGTCTTCGAGGACGAGGAACTCACCTACGCCGAGCTGGACGCGCGGGCGAACCGGCTCGCGCACGCCCTGGTCGCGCGGGGCGCCGGTCCCGAAGCCATCGTCGCGCTGGCGCTGCCGCGCTCCACCGACCTGATCGTCGCCGAGGTCGCCGTCCTCAAGTCCGGGTCCGCCTATCTGCCGATCGACCACGACTACCCGGTCGACCGCATCGCGTACATGCTCGGCGACGCCGCACCGGTCTGCATGGTCACCACCGGGGAGACCGCGCGGGAGCTCCCCGAGCGGGACGGCATGACCCTGCTCGTACTCGACTCGCCCGCCACCGCGGCCGAGCTGGCCGGGCGACCGCCCCACGACCCCGCCGCGCCCGTCTCCCTCCTCAACGCCGCCTACGTCATCTACACGTCGGGCTCGACCGGCCGTCCCAAGGGCGTCGTCCTCTCCCACGCCGGTGTCGCGAAGCTCGTCGCCACGCAGAGCGAGCGGTTCGGCATCGGGCCGCACAGCCGGGTGCTGCAGTTCGCCTCGCCCAGCTTCGACGTCGCCTTCTGGGATCTGTGCCTCGGCCTGCTCTCCGGCGGCCGGCTGGTCGTCGTACCGGCCGAACGGCGGGTGCCCGGCGCGCCGCTCGCCGACTACGCGAACGCCCACGGCATCACGTTCATGATCCTGCCGCCCGCGCTGCTCGCCGCCATGCCCGACGACGTCCGGCTGCCGCCCACGGCCACGCTGCTGGCAGGCACCGAGCGGGTGTCGCCGGAGCTGGTGGGCCGCTACGCGCGCGGCCGGATGATGTTCAACGCCTACGGACCGACGGAGGCCACCACCAACTCCACCCTCGGACTGTGCGATCCGGACATCCCGGCCGGTGCCATCGTGCCCATCGGCGTGCCCGACCCCGGCACGCGCGCGTACGTCCTCGACGCCTTCCTCCGGCCGGTGCCCGCCGGTGTCACCGGTGAGCTGTACCTCGGGGGAGCGGGCCTCGCGCGCGGCTACCTGGGGCGCCCGGACCTGACCGCCGAGCGGTTCGTCGCCGACCCCTTCGGCGCGCCCGGCGAACGCCTGTACCGCACGGGCGACCTGGTCCGCTGGAAGGCCGACGGGCGGCTGGAGTTCCTCGGCCGCGCCGACGCCCAGGTCAAGATCCGCGGTTTCCGCATCGAGCCCGGCGAGATCGAGTCCGTGCTGCGCGGCCACCCGGCCGTCGACCAGGTCACCGTGGTCGCCCGCGAGGACCGCCCCGGCGACCGGCGCCTCGCCGCCTACGTCGTGCCCGCCCTGGACGGACCTCGCGGCGAGGACCCGGACGCGCAGGTCGAGGAGTGGAAGGACCTGCACGAACTCCTCTACGCGGCCGCCGGTTCCGAGAGCTTCCGCGAGAACTTCGCGGGCTGGAACAGCATGTACGACGGCCGGCCGATCCCCGTCGAGGAGATGCGCGAGTGGCGGGACGCCACCGTCGAGCGGATCCGCGGACTCGGCACCGCCCGCCGGGTGCTGGAGATCGGCGTCGGCAGCGGTCTGATCCTGTCCCGGATCGCGCCGGACTGCGAGACGTACTGGGGCACGGACCTCTCCCGGCAGGCGATCGACGCGCTGCGCGCCCAGGTGGCGTCCGACCCGGACCTTGCCGCCAAGGTCGAACTGCGCGCCCGCCCCGCGCACGACACCGACGGGCTGCCCACCGGGTACTTCGACACCGTCGTCCTGAACTCCGTCGCCCAGTACTTCCCGAGCGCCGAGTACCTGCACGACGTACTGCGCCGGGTCTCGGCGCTGCTCGCGCCCGGCGGAAGCGTCTTCGTCGGCGACGTACGCAATCTGCGCCTGCTGCGCACCCTGCGCTGCGCCGTCGAGACCAGGCGGGCGGCGGGTGAGGAGGAGCCGGACAAGAGCGCCCTGCGCGCGGCCGTCGAGCAGTCGGTGCGCTGGGAGGGCGAACTGCTCCTCGACCCGGACTTCTTCGCCACGCTCGACGGCTTCGACGCCGACATCCGCATCAAGCGGGCCGCCCATCACAACGAGCTGAGCCGCTACCGCTACGACGTCGTCCTGCGCCCCGCGGCAACCGCGCCCGGCGTCCCGCAGGAACGAGAGGTTCACTGGGCCGCCGTCGGTGGCACGGCAGGCCTCGCCGAAGTGCTCGCCGAGCGGCCGCGGCGGCTGCGGGTCACCGCGGTGCCCAACGCCCGGCTCGCCGACGACCTGACCGACCTGCGGCGACTCGACGGCAGCGGCCAGGAGGCGGCACCCGGCGCCGACCCCGAGGACATCGAACGCCTGGCCGCCGAGCACGGCTACGCTGCGGCCCTCACCTGGGACGGCGCCGCCGACGACGGCGCGCTCGACGTGCTCCTCGCCCTCGACGGCCCGCTCCGCGGGCCCTACCGCACGGCCGGGGCGTATCCCCTCGCGAACCGCCCCGCCCCCTTCCGCGACGTGACCGCGCTGATGCGCACCCTGCGCGCGCACGCTGCCGAGTGGCTGCCCGACCACATGGTCCCCTCGGCCTTCGTCCCCTTGCACGCCCTGCCCGTCACCCCCAGCGGCAAGATCGACGCCAAGGCGCTCCCCGTCCCGGACCGCTCGGCGATGAGCTCCGGCCGGCCGCCGCGCACCGCCCGCGAGAAGCTGCTGTGCGGGCTGTACGCCGGCGTGCTCGGGCTGGACTCGGTGACGGCCGAGGACGACTTCCTCGCCCTCGGCGGCGACAGCATCACCGCCATCCAGTTGCTGGTCCGGGCCCGTGAGGCGGGACTTCGGCTCACCACCCGTGACGTGTTCCGGCACCGCACGGTGGAGGCCCTCGCGAAGGCGGCCGTCGAACGGACCGACGAGCACACCGCCGACCACCCGCTGGTGGAGGGCGGCGCCGCCGAACTGGCCGGGATCCAGGGGGCGCGGCCGCTGGCCGTCGAGGAACTGCTCCCGCTCACCCCGCTCCAGCAGGGCTTCTTCTTCCACGCGCTGAACGGCGGTCCGCACGGCGACGCCTACGTGGTGCAGCAGGTCCTGGACCTGGCCGGGCCGGTCGACGGCTCCACCCTGCGCCGCGCCGCGCAGCGCCTGCTGGACCGGCACGCGCCCCTGCGGGCCGCGTTCCGCCGGCGCGCGGACGGCACCCCCGTCCAGATCATCACCCGGGACGCCGAGCTGCCGTGGCGGGAGGTCGACCTGTCGGCCCAGGACGGCGAGGTCCGCGAATCGCTCGGCGACGCGGTGGCCGAGGACGAGCGGGCCCGCGGTTTCGACCTGGCCATGCCGCCGCTGCTGCGCTGCGCCCTGGTCCGGCTCGGCGCCCACCGCAGCCGGCTCGTCCTGACGTTCCACCACATCGTGGCCGACGGCTGGTCCCTGCCGGTCCTGCACCGCGAGCTGATGGCCTGCTACGGCGACGACGCGCCGCCCCTCGCCGACGTCACCCCCTACCGCGCCTTCCTGCGCCGCCTCGCGGCTCAGGACCGTGACGCGGCCCGCGACGCCTGGCGCACCGCCCTCGCCGGTCTCGACGAGCCCACCCGGCTCGTGGACGGCCCGGGCACCGACGCGCCGGTGCGGCCGGCGCACATCCGTGTGGAGCTGCCCGAGTCGACGACCGCGCGCCTCACCGAGCGGGCCCGCGCCCACGGCGTCACTCTCGGCACGGTCGTCCAGGCCGCCTGGGGGCTGCTGCTGGGCAGACTGACGGGCCGGCACGACGTGGTGTTCGGCACCACCGTCTCCGGCCGGGACAGCGAGGTCGACGGCATCGCCGCGATGGTGGGCCTGTTCATCAACACCCTGCCGACCCGCTTCCGCTGGGCCCCGGGTGAGCCGCTCGGGGAGCTGCTCGTCCGGCTCCAGGAGGAACAGGCACGGCTCCTCGACCACCAGCACCTCGGCCTCGCCGAGATCCAGCGGCTGGCCGGGCACGCGGGCGGGGGCGAGATCTTCGACACCCTCGTGGTCTTCGAGAACTATCCCGCCGAGACGGACCTGCGGGACCCCTCGGGCAGCGTCCGGATCACCGGCGACGCGTTCCACGACGCCGTCCACTATCCGCTCGCCCTCGTCGTCAAGCCCGGCCGGCGGCTGGACCTGCGGCTCAAGCACCACACGGAACGGCTGGGCGCCGACGCCGTGCGCGCGCTCGGCGACCGGCTGGCCCGCATCCTGGAGGCGATCGCCGACGACCCGGCGCGCCCCGCCGCCGCCGTCGAACTGCTGTCGCCCGACGAGGCACTGCGCGCCCACCCGGCGGGCGAGGAACGCCTCGTCCCGGAGACCACCCTGGCCGAGGCGTACGCGGCGCAGGCCGCCCGCACCCCGGACGCCACCGCCGTCGTCCACGGGGACGAACGGCTGACCTACGCGGAACTCGACGCCCGCGCCGAGGTGCTGGCCGCCCGGCTGCGTGGTCGCGGGGCGGGTCCCGGGGCGTTCGTCGCGGTCGCGGTCCCGCGGTCGGTGGAGCTGATGGTCGCCCTGGTCGCCGTACTGAAGTCGGGTGCCGCCTATCTGCCGGTGGACCTGGACTACCCGGCGGACCGGGTGGCCCACATGCTCGCCGACTCCGGCGCCACGACGGTGCTGACGCTGTCCGCGACCGCCGGACGGCTGCCCCGGCAGGCACCCTCGGTCCTGCTGCTCGACGCCCCCGAGACGGACGGGGAGCCGGTCACCGGGCGCACGGCGGCCCGCCCCGACGACCCCGCCTATCTCATCTACACCTCCGGCTCGACCGGCCAGCCCAAGGGCGTGGTCGTCACCCATCGCGCGATCGTCAACCGGCTCGCCTGGATGCAGGGCGCCTACGGGCTGCGCGCCGACGACCGGGTGCTGCAGAAGACACCGTCCAGCTTCGACGTGTCCGTGTGGGAGTTCTTCTGGCCGCTCCTGGAAGGCGCGGCCGTGGTCCTCGCCCGGCCCGACGGTCACCGCGACCCGGCGTACCTCGCGGCGCTCGTGCGCGAGCAGGGCATCACCACGATGCACTTCGTGCCGTCCATGCTGGAGGCGTTCCTCCGGTCGGACGACGTCACCGCCGACCCCGCCTGGGCGGCGTCCCTGCGCCGGGTGCTGAGCAGCGGCGAGGCGCTGCCGGTGGCCGCCGCGAGCCGCTGGCGCGAGCTGACCGGCGTACCCCTGCACAACCTGTACGGCCCGACCGAGGCCGCCGTCGACGTCACCCACCACCCGTACGACGGTGCCCCGGGTACGACCGTGCCCATCGGGCGGCCCGTGTGGAACACCGGACTGCGGGTGCTGGACTCCTGCCTGCGGCCCGTGCCGGACGGCGTCCCGGGCGAGCTGTACCTGACGGGCGTGCAGCTGGCGCGCGGCTATCACGGCCGCCCGGCGCTCACCGCCGAACGGTTCACCGCCGACCCCTACGGCCCGCCCGGCAGCCGCATGTACCGCACCGGCGACCTGGTGCGGCGCCGCGCGGACGGCGTCGTCGAGTACCTGGGCCGCACGGACCGGCAGGTCAAACTGCGCGGCAACCGCATCGAACCCGGCGAGATCGAGGCCGCGCTGGTGCGCCTGCCCGAGGTGGCGCAGGCCGCCGTGACCGTACGGGACGACGCGCTCGTCGCCTACCTGGTGGCGAGGACCGACGTGGACGTCATGGCTGTGCGCGACGCCCTGTCCGGCGCCCTCCCCGCCCCCATGGTGCCCGGTGCCTACGTGGTCCTCGACGCCCTGCCGCTGACCCCCAGCGGCAAGCTGGACCGGGCCGCGCTGCCCGCCCCCCGGGCCGTGCGAGCCGCCGCCCGCGCCCCGCGCGATCCGCGGGAGGCGCTGCTCACGGAGATCTTCGCCGCCGTGCTCAAGCTCGGGGACGTCGGCGTGGACGACGACTTCTTCCTGCTCGGCGGCGACAGCATCAGCTCCATCGCCGTCTCCAGCCGGGCCCGCCGCGCCGGCCTGGTGCTCGATCCGAGGGACGTCTTCGAGCACCGCACACCGGCCGCGCTCGCGGCGGCCGTGACCGTGCGCGAGCCCGCCGGGACCGCGCAGCCCGCCTCGGCCTTCACCCTCACCGAGGAGGAGCGGGCCCGGGTCGAACAGCTGGCCCCAGGCCGTGTCGAGGACGTGTGGCCGCTCGCCCCGCTCCAGGAGGGCCTGTTCTTCCACTCCACGTTCGACGACAGCTCCCTCGACGTCTACACGGTCCACGAGTCCTTCGACCTCGCCGGGCGGATGGACGCCGAGCGGCTGCGGGCGGCGACCCGCACCCTGCTCGACCGCAACCCGAGCCTGCGCGCCGGGTTCACCAGCGAAGGCCTGCGCGAGCCCGTGCAGTTCATCGTGCGCGACGCCGAGGTCCCGCTGACGGAGGTGGACCTGTCCGGACTGCCGCCGGCCGAACAGGACCGGCGAATGGCCGGGTTGATGGACGAGGAGCGCTCCCGGCGCTTCGACCTGAGCCGCCCCCTGCTGTTCCGGATGCTGCTGATCCGGCTCGGCGAGGCGCGCGGGGACCGGCTCGTCGTCGGCCGCCATCTGATCCTGTGGGACGGCTGGTCCGCCTGGCTCTTCCTGGACCAGCTGTTCGCGCTGTACGACAGCGGCGGCGACCCCGCGGACCTGGCCCGCCCCGGCTCCTACCGCGACTACCTGACCTGGCTGGAGCGGCAGGACGACAGCGACGCGACGCGTGCCTGGCGCAGCGCCCTGGCCGGTTTCGACGAGCCGACGCTGCTGGTGCCGGCCGTCGACGACCGGGGCCTGGAGCCGGTGATCCCGGAACACCTCGACGCCGTCCTCGCACCGGAGGCGGCCGAGCGGCTGCGCGACACCACCCGCCGGCACGGTCTGACCCTCAACACGGTGCTCAACGCCGCCTGGGGCCTCGTCCTCGCCGGCGCCACGGGCCGCGACGACGTCGTCTTCGGCACGACGGTCGCCGGCCGGCCGAGCGAGGTGCCGGACGTCGAGAACGTCATCGGCATGTTCCTCAACACCGTCCCCGCGCGCATCGCCCTGGACCCGCGCGAGCCGGTGCTCACGCTGCTGCGCAGGATCCAGGCGGAGCGGCTGGAGCTGATGCCGCACGAGTACCTCGGCCTGGGCGTCCTCCAGGCCGAGACCGGTCACCGGCGCCTGTTCGACACGCTGTTCGTGCTGCGCAACGCCGACACCGACGAGCGGCTCGCCGAACTGCGCGACCGGCACGGGGCGAGCGCCGTCGCCAATGTGGACGCCACCCACTACCCGGCCAACCTGGTCGTCACCCCCGGCGAGCGGGTCCGCGTCACCCTCGCCTACCGTCCGGACCTCCTGGACGACGCGTACGCGCGGAGCCTGCTGGACCGGTTCGTGCTCCTGGTCGGGCGGCTGGTGGCCGACCCGGCCGCCCCCGTCGGCTCGCTGGATGCGCTGCTGCCCGCCGAGGCCGCCGCGCTGGCCCGCGAGGAGGCCGCGAACCGCCGGCCGGTGCCGCACGAGACGGTCGCGGACATGCTGGCCGCCCAGGCCGCCCGCACACCGGACGCGACGGCCCTCGTCTTCGGCGCCCAGACCGTCACCTACGCCGAACTCGACGCCCGCTGCAACCGGATGGCCCGGCTGCTCCTCGCGCGCGGCGCGGGACCCGAGAAGGTCGTCGCGCTGGGCCTGCCGCGCTCGATCGACATGGTGGTGGCGCTGTTCGCGGTGCTGCGCACCGGGGCCGCGTACCTGCCGCTGGAGCTGGACCACCCGGCGGAGCGGCTGTCGCTGATGCTCGCCGACGCCCGCCCGCTGCTCCTGCTGTCGACGGGGGCCGTGTCACGGACACTGACGGGCGACACCCCACGCGTCCTGCTCGACGACCCGGAGGTGGCGGCCGAGCTCACGGGTCTGCCCGCCGACGCCGTGGACGTCACCTTCAGCCTCGACCACCCCGCGTACGTCATCTACACCTCCGGTTCCACCGGCCGCCCCAAGGGCGTGGTCACGCCGTACGTCGGCCTGACGAACATGCAGCTCAACCACCAGAAGGAGATCTTCGCCCCGGCGATCGCCTCGGCGGGCGGGCGGCGGCTGCGCATCGCGCACACCGTGTCGTTCGCGTTCGACATGTCCTGGGAGGAGCTGCTGTGGCTGGTCGAGGGCCACGAGGTGCACGTCTGCGACGAGGAACTGCGCCGTGACGCCACCGCGCTGGTGGCGTACTGCGAGGAGCACCGCGTCGACGTGGTGAACGTGACGCCCACCTACGCCCATCTCCTCATCGAGGAGGGCCTGCTGGAGGGGCACCGGCCACCGCTGGTGCTGCTCGGCGGCGAAGCGGTCACCGAGACGGTGTGGAACACCCTGCGGGACACCGAGGGGACGTACGGCTACAACCTGTACGGACCCACCGAGTACACGATCAACACCCTCGGCGGCGGCACCCACGACAGTGCCACCCCCACCGTGGGCCGCCCGATCCGCGCCACCCGCGCCCGCATCCTCGACCCCTGGCTGCGCCCCGTCCCGGACGGTGTGGCGGGCGAGCTGTACATCGCGGGCGTGGGGCTGGCCCGCGGCTACCTCGACCGGCCCGGCCTGACGGCGGAGCGGTTCGTGGCCGACCCGTACGGGCGGCCGGGCGAGCGCGTGTACCGCACCGGTGACCTGGTGCGGCGCCGCCCGGACGGCAACCTCGACTTCCTCGGCCGCACCGATGACCAGGTCAAGATCCGCGGCCACCGGGTGGAGCTCGGCGAGATCGAGACGGTGCTCGCCCAGCACCCCGAGGTGTCCCAGGCCGCCGTCGTCGCCCGCGACGACACGAACGCCCCGGGCACCAAGCGGCTGGTGGGCTACGTCGTCCCGGCGGAGCCCGACGCCGAGGCCCTCCGGACGGCCGAGCGCGACCAGATCGGCGAATGGCAGGAGATCTACTCCGCCGAGTACACCGAGATCGGCACGGCCGTCCTCACCGAGGACTTCGCGGGCTGGGACAGCTCCTACGACGGCGCGCCCATCCCCGTGGAGCACATGCGCGAGTGGCGCGAGGCCACCGTGGAGCGCATCCGCGAGCTGCGGCCGCGGCGGATCCTGGAGATCGGCGTCGGCTCCGGCCTGCTGCTGTCGCGACTCGCTCCCGACGCCGAGTCCTACTGGGCGACGGACTTCGCGGCGCCCGTGATCCGCAAGATCGGCGAGGACCTGAAGGCCGACCCCGGCCTTGCGCGGAAGGTCGAACTGCGCTGCCAGGCCGCAGAGGTGACCGCCGGCCTGCCGGCCGGGTTCTTCGACACGGTCGTCATCAACTCCGTGGTGCAGTACTTCCCGAGCCTGGAACACCTGCGCAAGGTGATCCGAGGCGCCATGGGCCTGCTCGCGCCGGGCGGCGCCCTGTTCCTCGGTGACGTGCGCGACCTGCGGCAGGCACGGGTGTTCCAGACGGGCGTCCAGCTCGCCCGCGCGGGCGCGGACACCGGCCCGGCGGCGCTGCGCCGGGCCGTCGACCGCGGCCTCGCCCTGGAGAAGGAACTCCTCGTCGACCCGGACTGGTTCAGCACCCTCGGCGTCGGCGTCGAGCTGCGCACCAAGGCGGGACGGCACCACAACGAACTCACCCGGTACCGCTACGACGTGGTGCTGTACGAGGGCGAGGGCGCCGTGTGGGTCGACGACGCCCCCGTACTGGACTGGACCGGGACGGGTGACCTCGGCGCCCGCCTGGACGGCGTGGACCTGCTCCGGGTCCGCCGCATACCCGACGCGCGTACGGCGGACGACCTCGCGGCGACGCGGGCGATGGACGCCGGACGGCCCGTCCCCGCTCCGGCGGGCGAGGAGCCCGAGCGGCTGCGGTCACTGGGGGAGTCCCGTGGCTACCGGGTCCTGACCACCTGGTCGGAGGAACCCGGCCACTTCGACGCCGTGTTCGTGCGTGGCCCGGAGCCCCGGCGCACCTCGGGCCTGCACCGCCCCCGCCCCGACCGGGGCACCGCCCCCTACGCCAACACCCCCACCGCCACCCGCGGCAACGGCGCGCTCGTCCGCAGGCTGCGTGAGGACCTGGGACAGCGCCTGCCCGGCTACATGGTCCCGGCCGCCTTCGTGGTCCTGCCGCGGCTGCCGATGAACGACAACGGCAAGCTCGACGTGCGGGCACTGCCGGACCCCGAGCCCGCGGTGGCCCTGTCGGAGGGCCGCGGACCGCGCACGCCGGCCGAGGAGGTGCTGTGCCGTCTCTTCGCCGAGGTGCTGGGGCTGCCGCGCACCGGCGCGGAGGACAACTTCTTCGACCTGGGCGGCCATTCGCTGCTGGCCACCCGGCTGATCAGCCGGGCCCGCACCGAACTGGGCGCGGAGCTTGCGATCCGGGACCTGTTCGAGGCACCGACGCCCGAGGCGCTGGCGCTGCGCGGGGAGGCGGGGCGCCCCGTCCGGCCGGTGCTGGAGCCCGTACCCGCGGCCGAGCGTCCCGCACGGGTGCCGCTGTCTGCGGCCCAGCGGCGGCTGTGGCTGGTGGAACGGATCACCGGCGGGGGCGTCGCGTACAACTTCCCGCTGGTCGTCCGGGTGCGCGGAGCACTGGACCTCGACGCCCTGCGGGCCGCCCTGCGTGATGTGACGAGCCGTCATGAAGCCTTGCGGACACGGTTCGTGACGGAGGACGGCGAGCCGTACCAGTGGATCGCGCCGCCCGGCGCGGTCGAGCCCGGCGTCCGGGTGACCGACTGCGCCGAGGAGGAGCTCGCCGCGCGGATCGAGGCGGCCCAGCGCCGCCCCTTCGATCTGAGCGCCGAACTTCCCGTCCGGGCCGAGGTCCTGCGGCTGGGAGCCGAGGACCACGTGGTGGCGCTGGTGCTGCACCACATCACGACCGACGAGTGGTCGGACCGGCCGTTCCTGACCGACCTGAACCGCGCCTACGCGGCCCGCGCGGCCGGAGAGCAGCCGGACGAGGCACCCCTGCCGGTGCAGTACGCCGACTACACGCTGTGGCAGGAACGCCTGCTCGCCGACGTCGGCGACGCACAACTCGCCTACTGGACGCGCACCCTGCGCGACCTGCCGGAGGAGATCCCGCTGCCGCTGGACCGCCCCGGCGCGGCCCGCACCACCGGCCGGGGCGCCACCGTCCGCCGGGACCTGCCGGACGCGACGGCCGCCGCGCTGCGGGAGCTGGCGGCCGGCCACCAGGTCAGCATGTTCATGCTGTTCCAGGCGGCGACGGCGGCGCTGCTGCACCGGCTCGGAGCGGGCGACGACATCCCGCTGGGCGCGCCGATCGCGGGGCGCACCGACAGCGCGGTGGACGACCTGGTCGGCTTCTTCGTCAACACGCTCGTCCTGCGCACGGACCTCTCCGGCGACCCGACCTTCGCCGAACTCCTCGGCCGGGTACGGGAAGCCGCGCTCGCCGCCTTCGAGCACCAGGACGTGCCGTTCGACCGGGTGGTCGAGGCCGTCAACCCCGCCCGCGTCGCCGACCGCAACCCGCTGTTCCAGGTGATGCTCGGCTACCACCACCGGCCCGGCGGTGACCCCGGCCTGTTCGGGCTGCCGACCGAGTGGTTCGAGATGGACACCGGTATGGCCAAGTTCGACCTGGACTTCACGTTCGTCGACCACGGCGCCGGACGCGACATGGTGCTGCTGCTGGAGTACGCGACCGATCTGACCGACGCGGACACCGCCGCCCGGCTCGTCGAGCGGCTGGTGAGCCTGCTGGAGCAGGTCGCCCGGGATGGCGCACGCCCGGTGGGCTCGCTGACCGTCCTCACGGCCGACGAGGAGTCGGCCGCCACGACCGTGTGGAACGACACGGCCAGGCCGCTGGAGACCCGGTCCGTGCCGGAGATCCTCGACGACATCGTCCGTGCCCGGCCCGACGCCCCGGCGCTCGTGGCCGGGGGCGAACGGCTCAGCTTCCGGGAGCTGGCGGAGCGGGCGGACGCGGTGGCCCGGCTGCTGCTGCGCCGCGGAGCGGGGCCCGAGACGGTGGTCGGGCTTGCCCTGCCGCGGCACCTGATGGTCCCCGCCCTGCTCGGTGTACTGCGGTCGGGAGCCGCCTACTTGCCGCTCGACCCCGAGTACCCTGCCGACCGGCTGGAGTTCATGCTCCGGGACACGGCACCCTTGTGCGTCCTGACGACGTCCGCCCTGGCGCCGCGCCTGCCGGACGGCTGCGAGCCGGTACTGCTCGACGAGGCGGACCACCGCAGCGACGGCGAGACCCCGGCCCCCGTGACACCCGCCCCGTCGAGTGCCGCGTACGTCATCTTCACCTCCGGCTCCACCGGCCGGCCCAAGGGCGTCGTCGGCACCCACCGCGGTCTGAGCAACCTCTTCGCCGTGCAGCGCGACGACGTCGTCGTCCCCGCCGAGCGGGCGGCCGGCAGGCAGGAGCTGCGGGCCGCGCACGCCGCGTCGTTCAGCTTCGACGGCAGCTGGGACCCGCTGCTGTGGCTGCTCGCCGGTCACGAGCTGCACGTGACCGACGAGGCCACCATGGCCGATCCGGCCGCGCTCCTCGCGTACCTGGGGCGGGAGCGGATCGACTACCTCGACGTCACCCCGACCTATCTGCGCGAGCTGATCCACCACGGTTTCCTCCAGCCGGGCGGTCACGTCCCCGGGGTGATCGCCGTGGGCGGCGAGGCGATCCCCGCCGCGCTGTGGGAGCGGCTGTGCGCGCTGGCGGACGTGTCGGCCCACGACCTGTACGGACCCACCGAGTGCGCCGTGGACGCCTACGGCCGGCACCACGACGCGTCCGGGGCCTGGGCCGCCCCGGTCGGCAACATCCGCGCCCACCTCCTCGACCACGCCCTGCGGCCCGTCCCCGTCGGCGTCACGGGCGAGGTGTACCTCGCCGGCGAAGGGCTCGCCCGCGGCTATCTGAACCGGCCCGGCATGACCGCCGAGCGGTTCACCGCCGACCCCTTCGGGGCACCGGGCAGCCGCATGTACCGCACCGGCGACCTCGCCCGGCGCCGCCGGGACGGCACGCTCGAGTTCCTGGGGCGCGCTGACAGCCAGGTCAAGCTGCGCGGCTTCCGCATCGAACTCGGCGAGATCGAGACGCTGCTCGCCGGGCACCCCGACGTGGCGACCGCCGCCGTCGTCGTGCGCGAGGACACCCCGGGCGTACGGCGGCTGGTGGCCTACGTGCTGCCGGCGGGGGACCGCGAGCCCGACCTGACGCGGTTGCGCGGCCACGCCGCCGCCGCGCTGCCCGCGCACATGGTCCCGGCCGCCTTCGTCACCGTCGCCGCGCTGCCGCGCACGGTCTCCGGCAAGCTCGACGAGAAGGCGCTGCCCGCGCCGGACCTCGCCCTGCTCAGCTCGGGACGCAGGCCCCGTACACCCCGCGAGGACCTGCTCCGCGAGGCGTTCGCCGCGGTGCTCGACGTCCCCGAGGTCGGCATCGACGACGACTTCTTCGCCCTGGGCGGCCACTCGCTGCTGGCCATGCGGCTGACCGCCCGGATCCGCGCCGCGCTCGGCGCCGAGGTGTCCCTGCGTACGGTGTTCGACGCGCCCACCGTGGCCCGGCTCGCGCAGCGGCTCACGGACGACCGGCACTCCGCCCGCCCCGCGCTCACGGTCCGGCCGCGTCCCGAACGGCTGCCGCTCTCCTCCGCCCAGCAGCGCCTGTGGGTGCTGTACCAGGTGGAGGGGCCCTCCGCGACGTACAACATCCCCACGGCCTGGCGGCTGACCGGAGACCTGGACGTCGAGGCGCTGCGCGCCGCGGTGCACGACCTGGTGGTACGGCACGAGACACTGCGCACGGTCTTCCCCGACGAGGAGGGCCGGGCCTTCCAGCGCGTGCTGGACGCCGCCGACGTCCGCATCCCGTTCGAGGTGGAGGACACCGATGCCGGCCGGCTGCCCGGGCTGCTGGAGCGGGCCGGGGCGTACGGCTTCCGGCTGGACCGCGAACCGCCCTTGCGCGTCCATGTGTTCCGCACGGGCGAACGGGAGTGGACACTGCTGCTCCTGCTGCACCACATCGCCGGTGACGAGTGGTCGGAAGTCCCGCTGCACCGCGACCTGGCGCTCGCCTACGCGGCCCGCACGGCGGGTCGGGCCCCCGACTGGGAGCCGCTGCCGGTCCAGTACGCCGACTACACGCTGTGGCAGCGTGACGTACTCGGGGACGAGAAGGACCCGCTGAGCCTCGCCGCGCGTCAGATCGCCCACTGGCGTCAGGCGCTGGCCGGGCTGCCCGAGGAACTGGCGCTGCCCGTCGACCGGCCCCGCCCGCTGGAGGCGAGCTACCGGGGTGGCTCCGCCGACCTCTCGCTCGACGCCGAACTCGCGGCGGGGCTGCACCGGCTGGCGCGCGACCACGGCGTCAGCGTGTTCATGGTGCTGCAGGCCGCCGTGGCCACTCTGCTCACCAGGCTGGGCGCGGGCCACGACATCCCGATCGGCAGCCCCATCTCCGGCCGTACCGACGCGGCTCTGGAGGACCTGGTCGGGTTCTTCCTCAACACGCTGGTGCTGCGCACCGACACCTCAGGGGACCCCTCCTTCCGGGAACTGCTCGCCCGGGTGAGGGAGGCCGACCTCGTCGCCTTCGACCACCAGGACGTGCCGTTCGAGCGCCTGGTGGAGGTGCTCAACCCCACCCGGTCGCTGGCCCGGCATCCGCTGTTCCAGGTGATGGTGGTGTACCTGGCGTCCGGCGACGACGGTGGCGGACTGCCCGGACTGCGGGCGTACCGGGACGACGTGGCGCAGACGACGGCGAAGTTCGACCTGTCGTTCGACTTCGTGGAGCGGGCCGACGGCCACGGCGTCGACGGTGTGCTGGAGTACAGCGCCGATCTGTTCGACCACCCGACCGCGCAGTCCTTCGCGGACCGCCTGCGGCGCATCCTGCGGGCCGTCACCGCGGACCCGGACCTGCCGCTCGGGCGCATCGGCATCCTCGACGCCGCGGAGGAGGCCCGGCTGCGCGGCGGCTGGCACAGCCGTCCGCTCGCCGCGGAGCCGGCTACCGTGCCCGCCCTGTTCGAGGAAGCGGTGCGCCGCTGCCCGGACCTGCCCGCAGCCGCCTCCGACGATGTCGAGCTCAGCTTCACCGAGCTCGACCGGGAGTCCAACCGGCTGGCCCGCCTCCTGGTGCGGCACGGCGCGGGCCCCGAGCGGTACGTCGCCCTCGCCCTGCCGCGCACCGCGCACTTCCTGGTAGCCGTGCTCGCGGTGCTCAAGGCGGGAGCGGCCTACCTGCCGCTCGACCCCGACGCGCCCGGGGACCGCACGGCCGGCGTTCTCGCCGACGCGCACCCCGTCCTGACGCTCACCACCCGCGCACTCGCCGCCACCCTGCCGCCCGGCGCGGACCCCCTCGTCCTGGACGAGCCCGGCACGGCCGAGCGGATCGCGGCACAGGACGCGTCCGGCCTCACGGACGCCGACCGGACCGCCCCGCTGACGCCCCGGCACCCGGCGTACGTCATCTACACCTCGGGCTCCACCGGCCGGCCCAAGGGAGTCGTGGTCACCCACGAGACGCTCGGCCATCTCTTCCACAGCCACCGCGAGACGCTGTACCGGCCCGCCGCCCGGGCCACCGGGCGCCGGCACCTGCGGGCCGGCCACGCCTGGTCCTTCTTCTTCGACGCCTCCTGGCAGCCCCAGCTGTGGCTGCTCGACGGGCACTGCGTGCACGTGGTGTCCGAAGAGGTGCGGCGCGATCCCGCACTGCTCGCGGCCGCCGTCGCCGAGCACCGTTTCGACTTCCTGGAGATCACCCCGTCGTTCTTCGCGCAGATGGCCGACAGCGGGCTGCTGAACGGCGACGACTGTCCCCTCGCCGTCGTCGGCGTGGGCGGCGAGGCCGTACCGGCGGCGCAGTGGCAACGGCTCGCCTCGCTGCGCGCCACCGAGGCGTTCAACCTGTACGGGCCGACGGAGTCCACCGTGGACGCCCTGGTGGCCCGCGTCCGCGACAGCGAACGCCCCCTCGTGGGACGGCCGGTGGCCGGTACCCGCGCCTATGTCCTGGACGGCCTGCTCCAGCCGGTGCCGCCCGGGGTCACGGGTGAGCTGTACCTGGCGGGCGGCGGTCTCGCCCGGGGCTACCTGGGCGCGCCCGGGCTCACCGCCGAACGGTTCGTGGCCGACCCGTTCGGTGAGCCGGGCGCACGGCTGTACCGCACCGGCGACCTCGCCCGCTGGACCGCCGACGGGCGCCTCGACTACCTCGGCCGCGCCGACGACCAGGTGAAGATCCGCGGCTTCCGCATCGAGCCCGCCGAGATCGAGTCCACGCTCAGCGGACATCCCGCCGTCAGCCAGGCGGTGGTGACGGTACGTCAGGAGGGGCCACGCAAGCTGCTCGTGGCCCATGTGGTCCCGGTCCCGGGCACCGACCCGGACCCGGGAGCACTGCGCGGCCATGTCGCCGCACGGCTTCCCGACCACATGGTCCCGGCGGCAGTGGTCACCCTGGAGCGCTTCCCGCAGCTGGCGAACGGCAAGCTCGACCGCGCCGCCCTGCCCGCGCCGGACTTCTCCGCGCTGTCCTCCGGCCGTGCGCCCGCCACCCCCATGGAGGAGCTGCTCTGCACGGTCGTAGGCGAGGTGCTGGGGCTGGAACAGGTCGGCGTGGACGACGACTTCTTCGCCCTCGGCGGTGACAGCATCGTCGCGATGCAGCTCGTCGGCCGGGCGCGCGCGGCGGGCATCCGCATCACCCCCCGGCTGGTGTTCCGCCATCGCACGGTGGCCGCGCTGAGCACCGTCGCCGAGGCCGCCGGCGCGACCGGTTCCCGTCCGGCGGACGACGGCACGGGCACCGTGCCGCTCACCCCGGTGATGCACTGGCTGCGCGAACTGGGCGGGCCGTTCGGCTCGTACCACCAGGCGGCGCTGGTGCGCACCCCCGCGGAGCTGGAGCTGCCCGGCCTGACCGCCGTGCTCCAGGCGCTGGCCGATCGGCACGACCTGCTGCGGGCGACCTTGGTGCGGCCCTCGCCGGACGCCACGGAGGACTGGTCGCTGCACGTCCAGCCCCCCGGCGCGGTCGACGCCGCCGGATGGATCGACCGCGTGGACGTGGCGGGCCTCGGCGCCGAGGCGCTCGCCGCGACCGTGCGGGACCAGGCGCACGCGGCGCGGGCGCTGCTCGACCCGGACGCGGGCGTGATGGTCAGGGCCGTGTGGTTCGACGCCGGAGACACGCCCGGACGCCTGCTGTTGATGGCCCACCACCTGGTGGTGGACGGCGTGTCCTGGCGGGTGCTCCTGCCGGACCTGGCGACGGCCTGGCAGCACGTCGCCGCCGGGCGGCCCGCGCGGCTCGCCCCGGTCGAGACGTCGTTCGCGCGCTGGTCGCGGCTGCTGACCGAACTGGCCCAGGACCCGGCCAGGGAGGCGGAACTGCCCGTGTGGACGGCCGTCCTGGACGGTGCACAACCCTTCCCGCTCGTCCGCGAACCGGAACCGGACCGCGACACGACGGCCACCCAGCGGGAGGTCGTCCTGCGGATGCCCGCCGAACACACCGGGCCGCTGCTGTCCACGGTGCCCGCGACCTTCCGGGCCGGCGTCGACGACGTCCTGCTGGCCGGGCTCGGGCTGGCCTTCGCCGACTGGCGGCGGCGGCACGGCGGTTCCGGCACCTCCGTCCTGGTCGACCTGGAAGGGCACGGCCGCACCGAGGAGCTGGGCGGCGACGACATCGACCTCTCCCGTACGGTCGGCTGGTTCACCAGCGTCTTCCCGGTCCGGCTCGACCCCGGCCCGGCCGACCCCGCCGACGCCTTCGCGGGCGGCCCGGCGGCCGGGGAAGCCGTACGCCGGGTCCGTGAGCACCTGGCCTCCCTGCCCGCCGGTGGCGTCGGGTACGGAATGCTGCGGCACCTCAACCCGCGGACCCGAGAGGTACTGGCGGGCCGCGAAGCGGCGCGGATCGAGTTCAACTACCTCGGCCGGTTCGGCATCCCCGAGGAGACGGACTGGTCGTACGCGCCCGAGGAGGACGCGGCCGACATCGGCCCCGAGGGCGCCATGCGCGAAGGCCACGCGCTGAGCATCAACGTCGTCACCGAGGACCGGGCGGACGGGCCGGTGCTGGCCGCCCACTGGTCCTACCTGGAAGGACTGCTGCCGCGCGAGACGGTCCAGGACCTGGCCGAGACCTGGTTCAGGGCGCTGGAAGGGCTGGTCGCGTGGGCAGAGCGCACCGCACGGCCGTGAATCATGAGGAGAGGAACAGCATGAGCAATCCGTTCGAGGACCCCGAGGGTGTCTTCCTGGTGCTGGTCAACGACGAGAACCAGCACAGCCTCTGGCCGGACTTCGTCGACGTGCCGGCCGGCTGGCGGGTGGTGCACGGGCCCGCCGACCGGCAGTCCTGCCTGGACCACGTCGAGACCCACTGGACGGACATGAGGCCGCGCAGCCTGGCCGAGGCCATGGACAGCTGAACATGACGGTGGGGCGGTCCCTCGGGACCGCCCCCCGTCATGCCGGGTTCAGGACGCGGGCTGCTCGACCTTGGTGTCCGGCTTGCCGTCGACGGCCGCGGCCAGCTGGGGGACCAGCCGCTCGACCACGTACCGCAAGCCGAGAACGGTGCCCATGGACAGCGCGTTGCCGTAGTCGCTGCTCTCGCTGACGTAGACCTCGCGACCCTCCTTGACCACGTTCAGGTCCTTGTAGGAGGCGTCCTTGTGCAGTTTGCCGGCGTCCTTGGTCACGTCCGTGACCTGCCACACGAGGGCGTCCTGGTCGAGCAGGTCGGTGCGCTCCTTGCTGATGTTCGCGCCGAACTGGTCGCCGATCACCTTGTCCAGGTCCGCCGGCAGGGAGAAGCCGAGGTCGGTCAGGAGATGCGAGCGCGGGTCCTGGCTGCCGAAGACGAACATGCCCTCGTACGGCGTGGCCATCACGGCCGTGCGGCCCTTGAACTCGGGGTGCTGCTCGACGGCCGCCTCGATCTGCGCCTCGGTCTCCTCGACCGCCTTGGCGGCCTCCTCCGGCTTGCCGAGCGCCTTGCCGATCGTCTCGGTCTGCTCCTGCCACGGCACGCCGTAGTCGTTGTACTTCTTCGGCTGGGCGACGACGGGCGCGAACTTGGACAGCGACTCGTACTGTTCCTTGGTCAGTCCGCCGTAGACCGCGAGGATCAGGTCCGGCTTGAGCGAGGCGATCTTCTCCACCTGCGGGCCGGTGCCGGTGTCCTTGAGCACGGTCGGTGGCTCGGCCCCGCCGAGCTTGTCCTCGGCCCAGGGGCCGATGGCGCCCTTGTAGCCGCCGAGCCACTCGGTGGTGCCGACCGGGACCTTGCCGAGCGCGAGGACGGCGTCCTGGTCGGTGAGGCCGACGGTGACGATGCGCTTCGGCTCGGACTTGATCGTGGTGCTGCCGTACTTGTGGGCGACGGTGACCGGGAAGGCGGACTCGCCGGAGGCGCCTTCCTGGGACCCCGCACCGCTGTCGTCCGATCCGGAGTCGTCATTACCGCAGGCCGTGGCGGCGGTCAGGAGCAGGAGGGCGGAGGCGAGGGCGGCGGCGAGCCGTGGTGCTCTGCGGGAGCGGAACATCGATGGTCCTTCGTTCTTCGGATTCCTGTGGAGCCGGGCGGTGCGGGGGGTTTCGAGGTGCATCCGTGGGGTCAGGTGCCGGTGTCGCGGGTGTCCGACCACGCCCGCCAGACGGCGGCGTAGCGTCCCTCGGCGGCGCGGAGTTCGTCGTGCGTGCCGGTCTCGACGACGCGGCCGGCGTCCATGACGACGACGCGGTCCGCGGTCGCCGCCTGGCTGAGACGGTGAGCCACGATCAGCGCGGTGCGGCCGTCCACCGCCTGCGCGACCGCCTTCTCCAGGGCGCGGGCCCCCGCGCTGCCCGCCTCGGCGGTGGCCTCGTCGAGGATCACCAGGGGCGGATCGGCCAGGATCAGCCGGGCCAGGGCGAGGGCCTGGGTCTGTGCGCCGCTCAGCCGGTGGCCGCCGTCCCCGACGACGGTGGCGAGGCCGTCGGGCAGTGCCCCGGCCCAGCCGAGGGCGTCCACCCGGTCGAGCGCGGCGCGCAGTTCGCCGTCGGTGGCGTCGGGCTTGGCCAGGCGCAGGTCGTCGGCGAGGGGCCCCGCGAAGACATGGGTCTCCTGGGTGATCAGGGCGACCGTGCGGGTGGCGGCAGCGCCGAGTTCGGTGGGTGGCACACCGCCGATCAGGACGGTGCCGGCGGTGGGTGGCTGGATGCCCGCGACGAGCCGGGCCAGGGTGGTCTTTCCGGCGCCGCTGGCGCCGACGAGGGCCACCCGCTCGCCGTGCCGGATCGTCAGGTCGATGTCGTGCAGGACGGGATGTCCGGGCCGGTACGCGTGGCGCAGGCCCCGCACGGTGACGTCGACGCCGCCCGCCCGGACCGAACGGGTGCCCTCCGGGGGCGGCGGCTGATCGGTGACCCCGACGAGCCGGGACAGGCCCGCGGTGGCCGACTGGGCGTCGTCCAGGAGGACGAGGGCGGCGTTGACCGGAGTGAACAGGCTGTGGAAGTACAGGGCGGCGGCGGTCGCGGTGCCGATCGACGCCGAGCCCTCGCGGACCAGCCAGTAGCCGGTGAACAGCACGGCGGCGAGCCCGGCGTACTCGGCGATGTGCAGACGGCTGTAGAAGCCCAGCACGAGCTGCACCCCGCGCATCGTCAGCGCCACCACGGACCAGGACCGTGCCGTCACCCGCTCGGTGTGCTCCCGCTCCAGCCGGAACGCGCGCACGGTGGAACTGCCCGCGACGGTGTCGAGGAGTTGCTGCTGCTGCGCGCTCGCGGCCCTGCGCTGCTCGGCGTAGAGCGGGACGGCACGGGCCACGTACCAGCGGGCGGTGGCCGCCTGGACGGGCACCGCGATCAGGGCGGCCAGCAGGAAACGCCAGTCGAGCAGGGCCAGGGCGCCCAGGGTGAGGACGATGGTCAGCAGCGAACGGGCCAGTTCGGGCAGGGCGTTGCGGATGGCTTCGGCGATGAGGGAGACATCGGCGGTGACCCGCGCGGTGAGGTCACCGGCGCCGGCCCGCTCGACCCGCTCCAGCGGCAGCCCGAGTGCGCGCTCCACGAACCGCTCGCGCAGCCGGGCCAGGGTTGTCTCCCCCAGCCGGGAGATCAGCGACAGACCGAACCCGGCGGTGACGCCCTGCGCCACGGCGACGGCCAGGAGAAGCGCCGCGGTCGTGGTGACGGCGTCGACGGAGCCGCGGTCGGCGGCCAGGTCCACGATCCGGCCCAGCAGCGGCTGCACGAGCAGCCCGACGGCGGTGGAGGCGACCATCACGGCGAACGCGGTGAGGGCCAAAGGGCGCTGCGGGCGCAGCAGTTCCGCGACGGCGGCGCGGGTGCGGGCGGGTGTGGCGACGGGCAGGAGGGGGGCCTGCGCCGTACTGCGGGGCTCGGTCATGTGAGGACCGCCGTCCGGTAGGCGGCGCGGTCGTGCACGAGCCGCTCGTGGGCGCCGGTCGCGGTGACCCTGCCGTCCTCGATCAGCACGACCCGGTCGGTCACGGCGAGCAGCGCGGGGCTGTTGGTCACGAGGACGGTGGTGCGGCCGCGGCGGACGTCCCTGATCCCGGCGGCGACGCCTGCCTCCGTGACCGCGTCGACGGCCGTGGTGGGCTCGTGCAGCACGAGAACAGGCGCGTCGGCGGCCAGTGCCCGGGCGAGGGCCACCCGCTGCCGCTGGCCTCCGGAGAGCGAGTGGCCGCGCGCGGTGACGGCGGTGGCCGTGCCGTCGGGCAGGGCGCGTACCACCTCGTCGGTGCCCGACGCGGCGATCGCGGCGGTGACGGGCGCGGCGGTGGGGCTGCCGTGCCCGGCGGTGACGTTGTCGAGGAGCGTGCCCTCGAAGAGGTCGGCGTCGTGCTCGGCGACGAGGATCGCCGCGCGCACCTGCGCGAGACTCAGCGCGGGCAGTTCCGTCCCGTCCAACTCCACGGTCCCGCGGGCCGGGTCGGCGTGGCGGCCCAGGCAGCGCAGCAGGGCCGTCGCGTCGGCGGGGTCGGTGGTGACCACGCCCACCGTCTCGCCCGGGGCGATGTCCATGTCCACCTCGCGCAGAGGGCCGTACGACAGGCCGCTCAGCCGGAGCCGGCCCGCGGTCCGGCGCGGTACGGCGCCGCTCTGCGGCGGACCCGGCGGCACGGCCCGGGGGGCGCCGAGCACCTCGGCGATCCGGGCGGCGGACGCCCGGCCCTGGGCCAGCTCGGCGTTGACCCATGAGAACTCGGAGAGCGGGCCGATGAGGAAGAGGGCGAGGGCGACGGACGAGACGAGTTCCCCGAGGCTGATGTCGCCGCGTGCGGTGAGCCGGCCGCCGACGAGCGCCACCAGCGCGAGGAACGCGCCGGTGAGGATCGTGACGACGCCGTTCTGCCATGCCTCGGCACGGGCCGCGCGCAGGGTGGCGGTCAGCGACTCCTGGCTGGTGCGGCGGTAGCGGGCGACGGCCGCCGGTTCGGCGCCGATGCCCTTGAGCACCCGCAGCCCCGCCACGAGGTCCGCCGCCACGCCCGAGGCGCGGGCCGCGCGTTCCTGCTCGGTCTCGCTGCGGCGTTCCAGGGGCTTGCTCAGCAGATGCACCAGCCACAGCAGCAGTGGCGTCCCCAGCAGGACGAGCAGGCCGAGGGGGAGCGAGATGCGCAGCAGGACCACCGCGCCCACCACCAGGCCGGTGGCGGCGCCGATGCCCACGATGAGCGCCATCGTGACGGCGCCGACCCGCTTGGCGTCCTCGGTCGCGGTGTTGGCCAGTTCCCCGGGCAGCCGGCCTTCCTCCGCGCCGCCCTCCGGGGCGAGTACGCGGCCGACGAGCTGGGTCCTGAGCCGGTGCGCGGCGGTCACGGAGGCGCGTTCGCCGGCCCGGGCGCCGAAGCGGAAGCTGTAGGAGAGCCCGACGTAGACGACGGCCAGGACACCGAGCCACAGCAGCAGCCCGCCCGCGTCGCCGGCCACGACGCCTCGTTCGACGGCCAGTCCGATGAGCACCGGCACCAGGGCCTCGCCCGTCTGGTGGCCCATGCCGAGCACCGCCCCGAGCGCGACGCCCCGGCGCTGCCCGCCCACCGCATCCCGCAGGACACGCCGTCCCGGCAGGTCCGCTTCTCTCACGCATCCCTCCGGAAGGGGGTCACAGCGCATACACCGGGCACCAGAACTTAGGTAAGGCTAATCAGATCTGGCTCTCGCGGCTACCCCCTTGGGGATTCGCGGGGACGTCGTCGACACGGACGAGCCGGTACCGGTGCTCGTACGCCGAGACGCCGCGCCGTGCGGTCCGCCTGGATCGCGCGCGGCGTGCCGCGAGGATCAGCGCGTTGACCTTCGGGCGTTCCTTGCGCAGCCGGTAGAGGGCCGCACGGGGCATTCCGGCGAGCGCGGCCGCGGAGGCGTGCTGCGCGCCCGCCTGAATCGCCTGGAGCAGCACCAGCAGCGCGACGGCGCCCGGCGGACGTGCCGCGCCGTTCACCTCGGACGCGTACGACTGGGCCAGTGCCCGCGCGCCCGACATGGCCGCGGCGAACGACGGGTTGTGGTCCTGCCAGTTCAGCAGCAGCCGTTCCGGCACCCCGGCGGCCGCCGCGCAGCCGGCCGGGCCGAAGCCCAGGGCCGCGGCCCGCACGGCCTCCGCCATCCGGGCCAGCGTCTCCTCGCGCAGGCTCGGACCGCGCCCCAGCGCGGCGAGCAACTCGCCGTCGAGCCCCTGTTGCGCGTCGATACGCGCCAGCACACCATCGGCCCAGGCCGCCAACTCGCGGTCGGGGCCCACCGTTTCCTGCATCGGAAGCCCCCTTAGGTTAGCCTAACCTAAACACATGTGCGGGCTGTGTGCCAGCAGTTTCGCGTGGGAGACCGGAAGGAGTTGTCCTTGCTCTCGTCGAGGATCACCAACGCCCGCATCATCACGATGGATCCGCAGCGCCCGCTGGCCCGGGAACTGGGCATCTGGCGCGGCCGCATCGTCGGTCTGGACGAGGACGTGGCGGGACTGCCGGCACGGCACACCCACGACCTGGACGGCGCCGTGGTGCTGCCGGGCTTCATCGACAGCCATGTGCACCTGGCCTGGGCCGGGTTGAAGGCGGCGGTGCCCAGCGTGGCGCCGAGCACCCGGGCCGACGACGTGCTCCGGGTCGTGGCCGACGCGGGCGCCGGGGCGCCGGCCGGGGCGTGGCTGGACTTCGGCGGCTACGACCAGCGCACCCTGGACCGCCCGTTGACGGCCAGGGACCTCGACGCCGTCGCCGCCGGCCGCAAGGTCTACCTGGGCCACCTCTCCGGGCACGCGTGCCTCGTCAACACGGCGGTCCTTCAGGGACTGCCGGCGGGCGCGGCCGGCGCCGACGGTTTCCTCGTCGAGGGCGCGATGGGAGCAGCCCTGCGGTCCCGGCCGCCGCACTCCCTCGACGAACTGGCGGCGGCCGTCGCACGCGCGGCCCGCGTCTGCCGCTCCGAGGGCGTGACCGCCTGCGCCGAAGCGGGCGTCGGCGCCCGCCTGTTCCGCCACAGCCCGATCGAGGCGGCGGCCTACCAGCTCGCCCACGACACCGGCCGCCTGCCGATACGCGTGCAGCTCATGGTGGCGGCCGACGCCCTCGATCCCGTACGCGCCGCCCCCGAGGACACCACGGCCCGCGCCCTCACCCTCGGCCTGCGCACCGGCTTCGGCGGCGGCGCCCTCTCCCTGGGGGCGCTGAAGATCTTCACCGACGGCGGGATGATGGCCCGTACGGCCGCCCTGACCAGCCCCTATCGCGGGACCAGCACCTCCGGCCAACTCCAGGCAGATCCCGAGGAGTTGGTGGAGACCATCGTGGCGGGGCACCGCGCGGGCTGGCAGCTGGCGATCCACGCCATCGGCGACCGGGCGGTGGACGTCGCCCTGGACGGCCTGGAGCGGGCGCAGCGGCTGCTGCCCCGCCCCCAGGCACGTCACCGCATCGAACACGCGGGCCTGGTTCGCCCCGACCAGCTGCCCCGGCTGGCCGCGCTCGGCGTCACCGTCGTGATCCAGCCGAACTTCCTGCGCTACTACGGGGACGACTACGCCACGGTCATGGGTGACGACAGGGCCGGCTGGCTCTACCGCGGCCGGGGCTTCCTCGACCACGGCGTCCGTGTGGTGGGCAGCTCGGACCGCCCGGTCGCCGACGGCGCGCCGCTGCGGGCCGTGCAGTTCATGGTCGAACGGGCCTCGCAGTCGGGCCGGGTCATCGGCCCCGAGGAGCCGGTCACCGTGGACGAGGCCCTGCGGGCCTACACCGTCGACGCCGCCCACGCCTGCCACTGGGAGGCCGACGCCGGCAGCCTCACCCCGGGCAAGCGGGCCGACCTCGTCGTGCTCGGCGACGACCCGTACCGGGTGGACCCCTCCCGGATCGCGGACATCGAGGTGCTGCGGACCTTCCTGGCGGGCGAGGACGGGCTCTGACCGGAGGGCCGGAACACCCCGTCCCGCCCGCCACGCCGGCCGCCACACCACGGCACCCCGCCCTCCGCGCCGCCGCGCCGCCCGCGCACTAGCCTGCGGTCATGGGACTCGGCCTGCTGTTCGCGCTGTGCGCCGCCGTCTTCATGGGGACGGCGACGGTGTTCCAGGCGCTCGGGGCGCGGCGGGTTGCTCCCGGAGGCGCCGGCGCGGCGGTGCGGGCCACCTGGCAGTGGCCGTTCGTCGCCGGAGTCGCGCTCGACACACTGGGATTCGGTGCCGAGCTGTTCTCGCTGCGCTCGGTCCCGCTCTTCCTGGTCGAGGCGGCGGTCGCCGGGGCGCTGGCCGTCACCGCGATCGTCTCGGCGCTGGTGCTGCGCATCCGGCTGCGACGGGTGGAGTGGGCCGCCGTCGCCGCGGTGTGCGGCGGGCTCGCGGTGATGGCGATCGCCGCGGGGCGCGAGACCGGCGGGGACGGCGACCTGAGAATGCGGCTCGCGGTACTGGTGGGCTCGGTGGGACTCGCCCTGGTGAGCTGGGCACTGGCGCCGCGCCTGCGGAACGTGCGCCACCGCGCGGCCGTGCTGGGCGGGCTGGCGGGAGTCAGCTTCGGAGTGACGGCCGTCGCGGCCCGGCTGCTGCCGGGGCTGTCCCTGCCCGGTCTGCTCGCCGATCCTTCGGTCTACGCCGTGATCCTGTCCGGGATCACCGGCTATCTGCTGCTGATCGAGGCCCTCCAGTCCGGTTCGGTCACCTCCGCCACCGCGGCGATGGTCATCGGGGAGACCGTCTGGCCCGCCCTGTTCGGCATCATCTGGCTGGGGGACACCACCCGCCACGGGCTCGCGCCGCTGGCCGTCGCCGGTTTCGCGGCCTCCATCGCGGGAGCCCTCGCGCTGGCCCGCTTCGGTGAGGCGGAGGAGCACGCGTCCTAGGGTCCCGCCCGGAGCCGCCGTGTCCGCACCTCGTTCCCCGTGCTGCCGCGTTCCCGTCACGCCTGATCAGCTCCACCGGACCCGCATGGCGGCCCAGATGCTCATTCGTGCTCGCAACAGGCTCTCTTCGAGCAACTATTGACACCCCGTCGTCCGCTCGACAAAGTCGTTCGGCAACAGGAGCAGTCGGCCACCCACAAGGGAGCGTTCAGCGCCATGCATGAAATCCCTGCTGTCTCACGCCGTACTCTCATGGGCGGGGCCCTGGCCTCCGGTGCCGTCGTCGCGGGGCTCGGCACCACGGCAGCCGCCGCACCGGCCAGCGCCGCACCGGACGCCGCCCACGCGGCCGCAGACACCCCGCCGGCCCGGCGGCCCGGCCAGAAGTCAATGATCAACGTCCCCTTCGACACGTACCGGACGGTCCGCGTCGCCCTGATCGGCCTGGGCAACCGGGGCCACGGCATGGCCTCGGGGTGGGCCGCCGTCCCCGGCTGCACCGTGACGGCCGTCTGCGACATCCGCCCCGACCGCGCCAGACGAACCGCCGACAAACTGGTCTCCGAAGGCAGGCCCCGTCCCGCCGAGTACGGCGGCTCCGCCGACGCCTACGCGCGCATGCTGCGCCGCGAGGACATCGACCTCGTCTACGTCGCCACCCCTTGGGAGTTCCACTACGAACAGGGCCGCGCGGCCCTGCTGTCCGGCAGGCACGCCATCGTCGAACTGCCCGTCGCCACCGAGCTGCGCGAGCTGTGGGACCTCGTCGACACCAGCGAGCGGACCCGCCGGCACCTGTTCCTGTCCGAGAACTGCTCCTACGGCCGCAACGAGCTGGCGATGCTCAAGATGGCCCACGACGGCCTCTTCGGCGACGTCACCAACGGACACGGCGGCTATCTGCACGACCTGCGCGAACTGCTGTTCTCCGACACGTACTACACCGACTCCTGGCGGCGGTTGTGGCACACCCGCAGCACCGCGTCGTTCTACCCCATGCACGGTCTCGCCCCGATCGCCGCGGCCATGGACATCAACCGCGGCGACCGCTTCACCACACTGCGGGCCACCGCCACCGAACCCCGCGGTCTCGCCGACTACCGCGCGCGGTTCGTCCCGCGGTCGCACCCCAGCTGGAAGGAGACGTACATCAACGGTGACCTGGTCACCTGCCTGATCGACACCGCCCAGGGCCGGGTGATCCGCGCCGAGCACGAGGTCAGCTCGCCGCGCCCGTACAGCCGTATCAACTCGCTGGCCGGCAGCCGTGGCATCTTCGAGGACTACGCCGGGGTCACCTCCGCCGGCGGTGGCCGCATCTACGTGGAGCCCGATCACAGCGGCCACACCTGGCGGTCGTTCGACGCGTACCTCAAGGAGTTCGACCACTGGCTGTGGCAGAAGATCGGTGACGATGCGGAGAACAACGGCGGCCACGGCGGGATGGACTACGTCCTGCAGTGGCGCACCGTCCAGCAGATGCGCGCCGGGCTCGTCCCCGACATGGACGTGTACGACGCCGCCGCCTGGTGCTCCCCGGTCCCGCTGAGCGTCATGTCCCTCGCGGTGGGCGGCCGGCCGGTCGCCGTGCCGGACTTCACCCGTGGCTCCTGGGTCAACCGCCGCACAGGTCTCGACTCACGCCCCACCGACATGCCGCCGGTCAGCTGAGCGGGCTCCCTCCCACCACACCACAGCAGCGCGCAGCGCGCCGCCCGGTCGATGCCGACGGGGCGGCGCGTTTCGCATGCCGCCCGCCGGTCGTGTGCAGCACTTCACCCTGCCCAACGCTGCCGCGGGCGTATGAGATGACGAGTCCGTCTGACATGATGTGCCGCGAAAAGGCGACGGCGGAACGAGGAAGCCGGTGAGAATCCGGCGCGGTCCCGCCACTGTGATCGGCGAGCGGATCCCGAACGACCACTGCCCGCATGCGGGTGGGAAGGACGGGACGAGCACTGACCCGAGAGCCAGGAGACTCACGCGGTCGCCTCCTCGACGTGACCGGGGCGGATTTCCCCGGGGAGGAGGGCTCGTTGTGACGCCTGCTGAGACGTCACGGGACGGCACCGTGCCGTGCCGGGTCGTGGTCTGCCGTGACTGCTGCTGCGGCAGCCCGAAGGTGACCGGTGTGGACCACGAGGCGCAGGTCCTGCGGCTCGCCGAGGACGCCCCGGTCCGCATCACCGGCTGTCTCGACGTGTGCGACCAGGCGAACGTCGTCGTCGTGCAGCCCTCGTCCGCGGGGCGTGCCGCCGGAGGCCGGCCGGTCTGGCTCGGGCTCGTCAACGACTCCGCCGCGACCGAGGACGTCGCCGCCTGGGTACGGGCGGGCGGCCCGGGCCTCGCGGCGCTTCCGGACATCCTGGACCTCTACGTCTTCACCCCGCCCCGGCGTGCCCGGTCCGGGGCGCTCGGGACGCCCGCTCCCGGCCCGGCGGCCTGACGGCCGCAGAACCGTTCGCCGTCACCGCCCGCCGCTCACACCCGCCGTACCCGGGGCGTCCACGAACGGCCGTACCCGGCCGATTTCCCGGACCGCACCGCGCACTGTTCCGCGTTCCACCCTCCGGTGAGAGGACCACTCCATGATGGGCAAGCGCCCGCTCCCCCTGCTGCCGGCTCTGGCCGCCGCGGCCCTGCTGATGTCCGGCTGCGGTGGCGGCTCCACCCGGGACGACGCCGCGCAGGCGGGTCCCACCGCCGAGGGCTTCCCGGTCACGCTGTCCAACTGCGGGGTGAAGACGACGTATCAGCGGCCCCCGCAGCGGGCCGTGTCGCTGAACCAGCACGCCACCGAGGTCATGCTGGCGCTCGGCCTGGAGAAGTCGATGGTGGGCACGGCGTACCTCGACGACAGGATCCTCCCCGAATATCAGGACGCCTACGACAACATCAAGGTCATCGCCGAGGAGTACCCGTCCTTCGAGACGCTGCTGTCCGCCGAACCCGACTTCGCCTACGGCGGGTTCGCCAGCACCTTCGACGAGAAGGAGGGCCGCAGCCGCGACGCCCTGTCCCAGGCGGGCATCAACTCCTACCTGAACATCGAGGAGTGCCCGTCCGGACCCGTCACCATGGCCACGATGGACCGGGAGATCCGTAACGTGGCCAAGATCTTCGGGGTGCCGGACCGGGCGGAAGCGGAACTGAAGAAGCTCCACTCCACCCTGGACACGGTCGAGGACGAACTCGCCGGGGTCACCCCGGTCAAGCTCTTCGTGTACGACAGCGGCGACAAGACCGCCTTCACCGCGGGCGGCGCGGGCATCGGCAACGAGATGATCGAGCAGGCCGGCGGCGTGAACCTCTTCGCCGACCTCGACAAGGCATTCGGCGACGTGTCGTTCGAGCAGGTCGCCGAGCGCGCGCCCGAAGTCGTCGTGATCTACGACTACGGCGACCAGCCGGTGGCGGACAAGAAGAAGTTCCTGCTGGCCAACCCGGCGCTGAAGGACGTACCCGCCATCAAGAACAAGCGGTTCGCGGTACTGCCGCTGTCGTCCACCGTGCTCGGCGTCCGGGTGCCGGCCGGCGTGGAGTCCCTGGCGCGCCAGCTCCACCCGGACCGCTTCAAGTGAGCGGCGCCGCCGACGTCACGGGCGTGACCGACGAGAGCGGTACCGCGCAGGCCGGCCCGCGAAAGCCGGTCGAGGCCGCCGCCGTCCGGCGCGGCACCAGGCTTCCCTACCCCCTCGTCCTGGTGCTGCTGGCCGCGCTGGTGGTGCTCGCGGCCACCTTCGGCATCGCCGCCGGTTCCATCAGCGTCCCGGCCGACCAGGTCTGGGGCATCCTCCTGCACCGCGTGCATCCGGCGCTGGCCGATCCGGTCTGGACGCCGGTCCGCGAGACGATCGTCGTCGACGTACGGCTGCCCCGGGTGCTGCTGTCCGGCGTGGTGGGCGCGGGCCTCGCGGTGTGCGGGATGGCCCTTCAGGCGCTGGTGCGCAACCCCCTCGCGGACCCGATGCTGCTCGGGGTGTCGTCCGGCGCCTCCGTCGGCGCGGTGCTGGTCGTGGTCTTCCACCTCACCCTGTTCGGCGTGTTCTCGCTGCCGGTCGCCGCGTTCCTCGGCGCGCTGGCCGCACTCGTCGCCGTCTACTTCCTGGCCCGGTCCGGCGGGCGGATGACCACGGTGCGGCTGGTGCTGGCGGGTGTGGCGACGGCCGAGGTGCTCTCCGCGCTCGCCAGCTTCCTGGTGGTCACCTCCAACGACCCGCACAAGACGCAGTCGGCGCTGCGCTGGATGCTCGGCGGACTGGCGGGCACCACCTGGGCGGTCGTGTGGATCCCCGTCGGCGCGGTCCTCCTCGGCACGGCGGTCCTGCTCGGCGTCTGCCGGTCCCTGAACCTGCTGCTCGCGGGGGAGGAGGCCGCCGCGGCGCTCGGCCTGGACGTGCACCGCTTCCGGGCCGCGTTGTTCACCCTGGTCGCCGTCATGATCGGCACGATCGTCGCGGTCAGCGGCCAGATCGGCTTCGTCGGCCTGATCATGCCCCATGTGGTGCGGCTGCTCGTCGGCGCCGACCACCGCCGGTCGCTGCCCGCCGCGGCACTGCTCGGCGCGGCCTTCCTGATCGCCGCCGATCTCGCGGCGCGCACCGTGATGAGTCCCGAGGAGATCCCGGTGGGCATCCTCACCGCCCTGGTCGGCGGCCCCTTCTTCCTGTGGCTGATGCGAAGGAGGACCGCATGACGGAGACGGTCATGGCCAAGTCCGGTGCCACGGCCGTGGCGGCGCCCGGCACGCTGGCGGTGGAGGACGTCTCGGTCGTCGTGGACGGCCGGGCACTGGTGGACCGGGCGTCGCTGCGCGTGGCTCCCGGCGAGGTGGTGGGGCTCGTGGGCCCCAACGGCGCCGGGAAGTCCACCCTGTTGCGCACGGTCTACCGGGCCCTGCGCCCCACCTCGGGGCGGGTGCTGCTGGACGGCGAGGACGTCCGGTGGCTGCCGGGCAAGAGCCTCGCGCGGCGGCTCGCGGCCGTTCTGCAGGAGTCGGCCGGGGAGTTCGAGCTGTCGGTGTACGACGTGGTGGCCATGGGCCGCACCCCGCACAAGCGGGCCTTCGAGGGGGACGACGCCGGCGACCGCGCCGTCATCATGGCCGCACTGGGCGAGGTCGACGCCGCGGGCCTCGCGCACGCCCCCTTCAGCCGGCTGTCGGGCGGCGAGAAACAGCGGGTGCTCATCGCCCGCGCGCTCGCCCAGCGTGCCGGGACGATGGTGCTGGACGAGCCGACCAATCACCTGGACCTACGCCACCAGCTCGACACGCTGCGCCTCGTCCGCCGGCTCGGTGTGACGGCCGTCGTCGCCCTGCACGACCTCAACCTGGCCGCTGCCTTCTGCGACCGCATCTGCGTCATGAACGACGGCCGCGTGGTGACCGCCGGGCCCCCCGGCAAGGTCCTCACCTCCGAACTCCTGGCAGACGTCTACCGCGTCGAGGCCGAGGTGACGGAGCACCCCCGTACCGGTACTCCGCACATCACGCTGCTTCCTGGTACCGGTTCCTTCGGAAAGGAGTGACGCGAGCTATTCCATGAAAAGCGGGGAGGTTTCTTCGCCATGCGCGAATTCGCAAAAACCACTGCATTGTTGATGCAGAGAGGTGGGAGTCGACATGAACGCCCTGCGGCAGGCCCCCGTCAGCTCCGTCGCCGCCGCCCTGAGGGACGTCGCGGACTTCGGCGGCTTCTTCTCGATCGAGCTCGGCGGCCCGGACGACGGATGGCACCGGATCGAGGACGCGTACGCCGACGGGGTCGCCGACCTGATCGCGGCGACAGCAGGCCGCTACGGCACCCGGGAACTGCGCATCGGCGCCTCCATCGTGCAGCTGGGGCACGCCGCGCGTCTGTGGTCACCCGTACTGGCCTGCGCCGTCGTCCACGGCATCGTCCCCGACCTGCGCGGGCTGCACCGCGCCGACGACGGGCCCGCACTGCGCCTGCCGGCCGTACCCACCGGCTGGTACGCCCCCGAACCTCCCCACCTCACGGACCTTCTGTACGAGGTCGTGGTGGACCGGCAACTCGACGCGCTGGCCGCCGGACTGCGCGTCAAGGTCGCGCCCCGGCTGCTGGAAGGCAACGCCGCGTCCGCGCTCGCCGAGGCGGCCCGCGCCGTCCTGGCGGCCAGAGGGGATCTGCGTGAGCCGCTCGCCCGTCTCGTCGACGACCTGCTGACGACCGGCCGGCTGGCCGGCACCGGCAAGGTCTTGGGCCCGGACCTGAGTTTTCGCAGGCGTAGTTGCTGTCTCTATTACCGAGTGCCCTCGGGAGTGAAGTGCGAGGACTGCTCGCTGGCCGAATGAATTGCGGCCACGCGGTATCCGGCAATTCCTGGCCGGAACGAGGTATTGAGCAATCCGCCGCCGCCGGGCACGAGGTTGCTGTTCCGGCTCGGCCTGCCGGCGGCGATCGCCCTGCTGTACGCCCTGCTGCTCCACCTGCGCTACCGGCGCCGGTTCCGGAGCGGGGAGCGAGCGCCGGACGCGGTGGTCCCGGGCCGGGGGTGAGTCCCCAACGCGGTTGCGTGCAGCGGAAGTTACCGGACGCAGGGCTCTGGTGGTTCCCGGACTCCCTGGTCTACCGTCGGTAACCCCTCTTCTCGCGGCAGCATCCCGCACCTCTCCGGCCTCCTCCTCACTCCCCTGGAAGGCAGCCCATGGAGCACTCGTCAGCCTCGTCCGCGATCACCCGCCGCCATGCCCTGACCGTGGCGGGCGGAGTGCTCGCCGGCGCCGCTCTCGCACAGGCGACGGCCCCCGCGTACGCCGCCCCGGGCGCGTCGTCGCACGCGGACGCCATCGTCGTCGGACACGGCCTCGCGGGGCTGGTCGCCACGGCCGAACTGGCGGCGGCGGGACGCAAGGTGCTGCTGCTCGACCAGGAACCCGAGACCGGCCTCGGCGGCCAGGCGTTCTGGTCGTTCGGCGGCCTGTTCTTCGTCGACTCCCACGAGCAACGGCTCATGGGCATCAAGGACTCCCGCGACCTCGCCTGGCAGGACTGGCTGGGCACGGCCGGGTTCGACCGCGGGCCCGACGACCCGTCGGGCCAGGACCACTGGGCGTACAAGTGGGCCGAGGCGTACGTCGACTTCGCCGCGGGGGAGAAGCGGTCCTGGCTGTCGGGGCTCGGCGTGCAGTGGTTCCCGATCGTCGGCTGGGCCGAGCGGGGTGGCGGACTCGCGGACGGCCACGGCAACTCGGTGCCGCGCTTCCACGTCACATGGGGCACCGGGCCGGCCGTGGTCGAGCCCTTCGAGAAGAAGGTGCGGGCGGCCGTCAGGGACGGGCTGGTGACCTTCAGGTTCCGCCACAGGGTGGACGAGCTGGTGGTGACCGCGGGCGCCGTCACCGGCGTGCGGGGCGCGGTCCTGGAGCCGAGTGACGCCGCGCGCGGCAGGCCCAGCTCCCGCACGGTGATCGGTGACTTCGAGCTGCGCGCCCCGGTCGTGATCGTCACCTCCGGCGGCATCGGCGCCGACCACGACCTCGTCCGGAGCAACTGGCCCGCCCGCCTCGGCACTCCGCCGAAGTCCATGATCACCGGGGTGCCCGCGCACGTGGACGGCCGGATGCTCGCCATCACCGAGCGGGCGGGCGGGCGGATCGTCAACCCCGACCGCATGTGGCACTACACGGAGGGCCTCAAGAACTACGACCCGATCTGGCCCGGCCACGGCATCCGCATCCTGCCCGGCCCGTCCTCGATGTGGTTCGACGCCACCGGCAAGCGCTTCTCCAGCCCCGACATCCCGGGCTACGACACCCTCCACACCCTCAAGTCGATCACCGCCACCGGGTACGACTACTCCTGGTTCGTGACCACGCAGAAGATCATCGCGAAGGAGTTCGCCCTCTCCGGCTCCGAGCAGAACCCCGACCTCACCCAGAAGAACGTCTGGAAGCTGCTGTCACGGATCTGGCAGACGCCCGAGCCGATCGAGCGGTTCAAGGAGAAGGGGGAGGACTTCGTCGTCGCCGAGACCCTGCCGCAACTGGTGGCCGGGATGAACAGGCTGACGGGCCAGGACCTGATCCAACTCGCCTCCCTCCAGCGGCAGATCGAGGCCCGCGACCGTGAGATCGCCAACCCGTACACCAAGGACGTCCAGGTCATGGGCATCCGCAACGCGCTGGCCTATCCCGGGGACACGCTCAGCCGCACGGCCTCCGCCCACCGGATCCTGGACTCCTCCGCCGGCCCACTGATCGCCGTGCGGCTCAACATCCTCACCCGCAAGACCCTCGGCGGCCTCCAGACGGACCTCTCCAGCCGCGTACTGAACGCCTCCGGTGGTCCGGTCCCCGGCCTGTACGCGGCCGGTGAGGTGGCGGGCTTCGGCGGAGGCGGCGTCCACGGATACCGGTCCCTGGAGGGGACCTTCCTCGGCGGCTGTCTCTTCTCCGGCCGTGCGGCGGGCCGGGCGGCAGCCGCGGCGACCGCGACCTGACAGGCCCGCTCCCGGGGGCCGGGGCGCGCGCGATCGCGCCCCGGCCTTTCGGGGCCGCCCGGTTCAGGAGGCGGGCAGCTCCGTGCGGACCGTGCGGGCCGCGGCCACCAGGTTCTCCAGGGACGCCCGGGTCTCCGGCCAGCCGCGGGTCTTCAGACCGCAGTCCGGGTTGACCCACAGCCGTTCGGCGGGGATGGCCTTCAGGCCGGTGCGCAGCAGTTCGGCGGCCTCCTCGGCGCTCGGGACGCGCGGGGAGTGGATGTCGTACACGCCGGGTCCGGCCTCGCGCGGGTAGCCGTGCGCGGCCAGTTCGCGGGCGACCTGCATGTGGGAACGGGCGGCTTCCAGGCTGATGACGTCCGCGTCGAGGTCGTCGATCGCCTGCACGATGTCCCCGAACTCGGCGTAGCACATGTGCGTGTGGACCTGGGTGTCCGGCCGAACGCCGCCGGTGGTGAGCCGGAACGCCTCCGTCGCCCACGCCAGGTAGGCGGCGTGGTCGGCCGAGCGCAGCGGCAGGGTCTCGCGCAGCGCCGGCTCGTCGACCTGGATGACGGAGGTCCCCGCCGCCTCCAGGTCGCCCACCTCGTCGCGCAGGGCGAGGGCGACCTGGCGTGCGGTGTCGCCGAGGGGCTGGTCGTCGCGGACGAAGGACCAGGCGAGCATGGTGACCGGCCCGGTGAGCATGCCCTTGACCGGACGGCCGGTGAGGGACTGGGCGTACGTCGTCCAGCGCACCGTCATCGGGTCGGGGCGGGAGATGTCGCCGGCCAGGATCGGCGGGCGGACGTACCGGGTGCCGTACGACTGGACCCAGCCGTGCTGGGTGGCGAGGTAGCCGGTGAGCTGCTCGGCGAAGTACTGGACCATGTCGTTGCGTTCGGGCTCGCCGTGCACGAGGACGTCGAGGCCGGTCTTCTCCTGGAAGGCGATCACTTCCTGGATCTCGGACTTGATGCGTTCCTCGTAGCCGGCGTCGTCGATCCGCCCGGCCCGCAGGTCGGCGCGGGCGGCGCGCAGCTCGCCGGTCTGCGGGAAGGAGCCGATGGTCGTGGTCGGCAGCAGGGGCAGGCCGAGGTGGGCGCGCTGGGCGGCGGCCCGCTCGGCGTAGGGCTGGGAGCGGCGGGCGTCGGCCTCCGTGACGGCGGCGGCGCGGGCGCGCACGGCCGGGTCATGGGTGATCGGCGAGCCGGCGCGGGACGCGAGGTCGGCACGGTTGGCGGCCAGCTCCGCCGTGATCGTGTCGGTGCCCTGGGCGAGGCCCTTGGCGAGAGTGACGACCTCGGCGGTCTTCTGCCGGGCGAAGGCGAGCCAGCGCAGGATCTGCGGCTCGATGTCCCGCTCCGGAGCGGTGTCCAGGGGCACGTGCAGCAGCGAGCAGGAGGCGGCCACGTCGACGCGGTCGGCCAGACCCAGCAGGGTGCCGAGGGTGGCCAGGGACTTCTCCAGGTCGTTGACCCAGATGTTGCGGCCGTTGACGACACCGGCGACGAGCCGCTTGCCCGGCAGACCACCGACGGCGGCGAGGGCGTCCAGGTGGGCGGCGGCGGCCTCGGTGAAGTCCAGCGCGAGTCCCTCGACGGGGGCCTTGGCCAGGACCGGCAGGGCGTCGCCGAGCCGGTCGAAGTACGAGGCGACGAGCAACTGGGGCCGGTCGGGCAGGGCGCCGAGCTCGCGGTAGGCGCGGGCCGCGGCGTTCAGTTCGGCGGGCGTGCGGTCCTGGACGAGGGCGGGCTCGTCGAGCTGAACCCACTCGGCGCCCGCCGCGCGCAGGTCGGCGAGGACCTCGGCGTACACCGGCAGGAGCCGGTCCAGCAGCGTGAGCGGCTCGAAGTCCGCGGGGACACCGGGCGCGGGCTTGGCGAGCAGCAGGTACGTGACGGGGCCGACGAGGACCGGGCGGGCCGTCAGACCCAGGGCGAGGGCCTCCTTCAGCTCGGCGACCTGCTTGGTGGAGTCGGCGGCGAACACGGTGTCCGGACCCAGTTCCGGCACCAGGTAGTGGTAGTTGGTGTCGAACCACTTCGTCATCTCCAGCGGCGCCACGTCCTGCGTGCCGCGGGCCATGGCGAAGTAGCCGTCGAGCGCGCCGGCGGTGACGGCCTCCCGGTGCCGGGCGGGGATCGCGCCGACCATCACGGTGGTGTCGAGAACGTGGTCGTAGTACGAGAAGTCGCCGGTCGGCACCTCGTGGATGCCGGCCTCGGCGAGCCGGCGCCAGTTGCCGGCTCGCAGCTCGGCGGCGGTGGCACGGAGGGCGTCGGCGGTGACGCGGCCCTTCCAGTAGCCCTCGATCGCCTTCTTCAGTTCCCGGTTCCGACCCTGGCGGGGGTAGCCGTACACGGTGGCCCGTGCTGCCGCGGCTGCGGACTTCGGTGTCACGGAGATCTCCTTCGCGAGATGAATCCCTGAGATCCCGGGGACGGGACGAGAACGCGAAGGGCGACGGAACCGGAAGGACCCGACCCCGCGCGGCAACGGCACGGTCGATCCGTCTGGTATGTACGCCGACCCGCCCTCGAGGTCACCGGGATGTCCGCGCACGAGGGTTCGCGCGCGGGCAGTTGGCAGGTCTTCGGACTCGCGGGCACGCCTCGTGTCGTACGAGACACCTACTGGCCGTCGCTTCCCAGGCCCACTTCCTCGGGCCCAGTGCGTATGACGGCGGTCGTTCCCACTCACCGCTGCGGGGCAGTCCCGGATTCCCACCGGGTTCCCTCTTACGACGCATCCCGCCTGGCGGACGGGGCGAACCAGCTGCGCGGACCACCCTACGCGGCGTCGCGCGGGTGGGGAGGGCAGGTCCGGCATTCGGATGGTGAAGTCGGACATGAGGAAGTCACGCACCCCGCGATGCCCGGGAACCAACCGCCCTCCGCTTCCGACACCTGTTCAGGAGCGAGGAGGTGGCATGGAAGGACTGGACGTCGTCATGCGCGAGGTCGCCTGCCGGCACGGCCGCGTGGAGGCCGTGCGGGGCGTCGACCTCGACATCGCGGCCGGCGGGCGGGTGGCGCTGACCGGTACCAACGGCTCGGGCAAGACCACGTTGCTGCGGGCCGTGCTCGGCCTGCACCGCCGGGCCGGCGGCCGGATCCTGGTGGGCGGCCGGGACACCCGCAGCGCGGCCGAGTGGGCGTGGCGGCGCCGGGCGTGCGCGTGGATTCCGCAGAAGCCGGCGGTCGGCCGGTTCCCGCTGCCGGCCAGGGAGTTGCTGGCCAGTGGCGGTGCGAAGGCCGAAGCGGTCGAGGCGGCGGCGAAGCTCGGCGTCGGGCAGCTCGTGGACCGGCCGTTGCACACCCTGTCCGGCGGCCAGCTGCAGCGGATGTATCTGGCGCGGGCGGTCGGCTGCGTCGCCGCGGGCGCCGGCGTGCTGCTGGCCGACGAACCCACCGCGGCACTCGACTTCGCCGGGCAGGAGGAGGCGGCCGACGTGCTGCTGTCCCTGCCGGTGACCGTCGTGGTCGTCACCCACGACCGGGCGCTGGCCGACCGCTGCGACCGGGTGCTGGAGATGGCCGCGGGCAGTCTGCGGGAGGTGCGGTGACCGCCCTGGCCGCGGCCGATGTCGGCCAGTTGCTGCAACTCGTTCCGGTCCAGCGCGCGGGTGCCGCCCTGCTGCTGGCGGCCGTGGGCCTGCCCGTGGTCGGCGTCGTGATCGTCGGCCTCGACATCATGCCGGTGCGGTTCGCCATGATGCATGTGGCGCTGCTCGGTATCGCGGTCGGTCTGCTGACCGGGCTCGACCCGATGCTGTGCGCGCTCCTC
The DNA here is from genome assembly GCF_044548465.1 of Streptomyces sp. NPDC052023. Classification (NCBI taxonomy): domain Bacteria; kingdom Bacillati; phylum Actinomycetota; class Actinomycetes; order Kitasatosporales; family Streptomycetaceae; genus Streptomyces; species Streptomyces sp. NPDC052023. Next base: position 405,067 of record NZ_JBIUBW010000005.1, read on the forward strand.
GCCTGCGCCCTCGCCGGAGCCGGGGTCGCGCCGCTGGCCCGCACTCCGGACGGGCTGTCGGGGGCGATGGGCCTGCTCATGAGCCTGGCGATCGCGGCGGCGCTGCTCGTGCTGGCGGTCTCCGGGGTCAACGCGGCGGGCGCGTTCGCCCTGCTGTGGGGATCGATCCTCTCCGTCGGCACGGCCGACCTGTGGGTGATCGGCGCCCTGGCCGTCGCCGTGCCGGCCCTGTTCTGGTGGCGGCGCCGCGACCTCGCCCTGCTGCTGTACGACCGTGAACTGGCCCTGTCCTCGGGCGTCCGGGTCGAGCGGCTCACCCTGGTGCTGCTCGTCCTGGTCGCGGTGGCCGTCGCCGGAGCCATCAAGCTCACCGGCGCGCTGCTCGTCGACGCCCTCACCCTGCTGCCCGCGCTCGCCGCCCGCCGCCTGGGCACCTCCCTGAAGTCCATCACCGCCTGGGCGGTCGGCATCGGGGTCGCCGTGAACCTCACCGGGTTCCTCGTCGCCCTCCGCTTCGACTGGCCGCCCGGGCCGGTCCTCGTCCTGACCGCCGGCGTGGTCGTCCTCGCCGTCCATCTCATACCCGAACGGAGAATCAGCTCATGGCGCGCACCCGCGTCCGCAACTCTTCCCTCCTCGCACTGACCCTGATCGCGGGGCTCGCCCTGACCTCGACCGGCTGCGGCGGCGACACCGAGTCCGGTTCGGCGCCGTCCGCGTCGTCCGGCGCCAAGGACTCCCCGCCGGTGGTCGTCGCCACCACCACCTGGGAGGCCGCCCTCGCCAAGGCGGCCGGCGCCGGGGACGTGCAGGTCATCGTCCCGCAGTCGGTGCAGCACGCCCCCGACTACGACCCCAGGCCCTCCGACCTCGTGGCGGTGGCGGACGCCGACTACGTCCTCTACGCGCCCTTCGAGCCGTACGCCGCGAAGATCAAGGAGGCGGCCGGTTCCGACGCCGAGCTGGTCGAGGTCGCTCTCGACAACGACGCGGACAAGGCGAAGGCCGAAGTCGCCCGTCTGGCGCAGCTGTTCGGAACCCAGGACGCCGCCGCACGGTGGACCGCCTCCTTCGACTCCGAGTACGCGGCGCTGCAGAAGGGCCTGAAGGCCAAGTGGCCGCAAGGCAAGCAGCCCACCGTCGTCGCCCAGGTGTTCACGACCTGGGCGGCGAAGCTGGCGGGCGCCGAACTCGCCGGTACCTTCGGGCCCGAGGCCGTGACGGCGAAGCAGCTGTCCGAGCTGTCGAGGACGAAGCCGCGACTCGTCCTGGACAACGCGCACATGACGACCGGCACGGTGCTGCCCGACTCGGGCGCCGAGCAGGTCGAGATCGTCAACTACCCGGGGACGGACCTCGACCTGCTGGCGGTCTACCGGGAAGCGGCGAAGACGGTGGAGACGGCGATGGCCGCCTCGTAACGGCGTCGCGTCACGCACCGAGGGGGCCGCCCGGCGCGGGCGGCCCCCTCAGCGCGTGACGGACTCAGCCGGCCGGAGCCAGCGGCCGCTCCGGGCCCGGCTGCGTGGCGAATCGTTCCCGCAGTGCGGCACGGTCCGGCTTGCCCGCCGGGGTGAGCGGCAACTCCGCGACGACCAGCAGCCGTTCGGGGTGCTTGCGCCGCTCCAGTCCCCGCGCGTCGAGGTGGGCGCACAGCTCGGCCAGCGTGGGCGTGCGACCCTCGCGCGGGACCACGCACGCCGCGAGCCGCTCGCCCATCAGCGGATCGGGCACGCCGACGCACACCACGTCCCGGACCAGCGGATGGCTCGCCAGCTCGATCTCCACCTCCGCCGGGCTGATGTTGGCCCCGCCACGGATCACCACGTCCTTGAGCCGCCCGACGATCCGCAGCACGCCGTCCTTCTGGAGCAGCCCGAGGTCGCCGGTGCGCACCCAGCCGTCGTCGGTGCGGTAGCGGGCGTCGAGGTCCGGGGCGGCGACATAGCACAGCGGGGTCATCGGGCCGCGGGCCACTATCTCGCCGACCGTGCCGCTCGGCAGCTCCCGCAGTTCGCGGGTGCCGGGCGAGGCGATCCGGATGTCGGCCACGCGCGGGTCGGGGTGGCCCGCGACGACGCCGGGCCCGTCACCTCCCGGTACCTCGGCGGCCAGCCCCGTATGGCAGTTGACGCCGTCGGCCGAGCCGTACAGGTTGACGACCGGGCAGCCGAAGACGCGTCCCGCCTCCTCGGCTGTGGCCTCGTCCAGCGGGGAGCCGCCGACCACGAGCGCGGTGGGCGGGGTGAACTCGGGGTGGCCGCCCTCGGCGACGCGGTCCAGCATCATCCGGATCATCGTCGGCACGCCGAGGACATGGGTCGGCTCGTGCTCGGCGAGGGCCTGGAGCGCGGCCTCGGGCGTGAAGTGGTCGAGCAGCACGAGGGTGCCGCCGTGCCGGGCGAGCGCCACGGCGGTGCCGTTGCTGCCGAACGCGGAGGCCAGCGGCACCAGGAACAGGCAGCGCGGCGGCTGCCCGCCGGTCATCAGGGAGGCGAGGAAGTTGCCGCGCCCGCCCGCCAGCGCGTTGTGCGAATACGCCACCATCTTCGGTTCGGCCTCGGACCCGGACGAGACGAGGATGCGCGCGGCGGAGTCCGGGTGCGGGCGGGCCGGGGCGAAGGTCCTGGGGTCCGTGCGCAGCAGCTCGGACAGTGCCACCGCACCCTCGGGCACGGTGCCGGGCCCGGCGGCCACGACGGTGCGCAGCGCGGGCAGTTCACCGGCCAGGGCGAGCAGACCGGCCGCGTGCCGGTTGCCCCGGTGCTCGGTGGCCGCGATGACCGCGACCGCCTCCGATCTGGAGAGCAGCGACGCCGCCTCCCGCCCGCCGCGCCCCACCGGGAAGGGCAGCGCCACGGCTCCCAGCGCGGCCAGCGCCAGGTCGGCGACGACGGCGTTACGGCCGTTGGGCAGTTGCACCCCGACCACGTCGCCGGCGCGTATGCCCAGACCGGACAGGCCCGCGGCAAGACATCGCACCTTGCGGTCGAGGGCGGTGTAACAGAGTTTGCCCTTGGCGTCGAGGACCGCCGTGCGGTGCGGGTCGGCGATCTGGTGGGCGCGGTGGAGGCTGTAGAGGTCGAGGTCGGGGCAGGTGCCGTCGACGGCCCAGGAGCGGCGCAGTTCGGCGGGCAGCAGGTCGTGCAGGGTGACGGTCATGCGAAGCTCCAGGGGTCGGGCACGGCGGGGGCGCCGTGCGCGTCGCGCCTGATCGAGCCGGTGGCGAGCAGGGCGGAGAGGTCGGTGACGACCGGGACTGCTGTCAGTCCGCGGCCTCGCAGGTGCTCCACGGCCTGCGCGGTGGACCGTGCGCGCAGGTCGTGCGGGATCGCGGCGTGGTCCGGGAGGGCGATCCAGCCGTCGGCCGTACGCAGCGGGCGGCGGAAGCCGGCCGGCTGCCGGGGGTCGAGCCCTTGCGCCGCCCGGGCGCGCGCGGGCGCGGTGAGGACGTCGGCGGCACCGAGCAGGGACGAGTCCACCCGCACGCCGCAGCCCGTGCGCTCCCGCAGCAGCAGGCCCGCCAGCACCGCCTCGGTGCCCAGCAGCCCGCCCAGCACGTCGAGCAGGGTCATCAGCGACGGTGCCGGCGGCTCGTCCGCGGGGCGGGCGGCCTCACCGACCCCGGTACGGGCCTGCACCATGAAGTCGGTGCCCATGGGCGCGCCGGGCAGCCGGCCGGCCCAGCCGCTGGTGTACGCGTACACCAGTGCCGGGTTGGCGGCGGCCAGATGTTCGTGGTCCAGGCCTAGTCGGGCAGCCTTGCCCGGCGCCCAGTTGTGCAGGAACACATCGGCCCGCTCCGCCATCTCGCGCAGCCGCTCGCGGTCCGAAGGCGACTTGATGTCCACCTCCACGGCCTTCTTGCCCCGGTTGAGCGCCAGCCAGCGTGCCGAGACCCCCGAGCAGGCGGGCGGCATGCCCCGCAGCGGGTCACCGCCCGGCGGCTCGATCCGGACGACCTCGGCGCCCAGCAGGCCGAGCAGATGAGCGGTGAGGGGTGCCTGGATGCGGCGCCCCGCCTCCAGGACGGTCAGCCCGGCGAGCGGTGCGTCCACCGGTGCCGCCGTCCCGGCGTACGACGCCTGGTGCGCAGCGAGCTCCCACGGTGGCGCTCCGTCGTACTCGGCGGCACGCCGCGCGAGCGACGACAGCGGGCACACGTCGGCACCGGCGTCCCCGGCGGCCTCCCGGACCCGCTCCCAGGAACACGCCCGCACGATCTCGTGCAGCACCGGCGGGAAGGGCGCGCAGGCGGTCGCGTAGCGGAACTGGAAGGGCCGCCAGCCCCGTCGTATCGCCTCCTCGGGAGCGCCGAGCGCCCGCCAGAACGCGGCCCACCCTCCCGGGTCGAGCGTCTCCAGCTCGAACAGAGTGCCGTCCCTCGTGGCGAACGGGGGTCCGCCCGGGGCGAGTTCGGCGGCCTCGCCCTCCTCGGCACCGGCGGCGGCCAGGTACTGCGAGACGGCCAGCAGGCCGGCCCGCTCGGCGCTCACGTGCGCGCCGGGGAGGCGACCGCCGCGGGCCTGCGCGAGCAGTCCGGCCAGCAGCGCCTGCACGGTGAGTACGCCGGTGGCGGTGGCCGCGTAGTCGACCGCGAGTCCGCGCGGGTCGCCGTCGCGACGACCGTGCACGGCCATGATGCCGGTGGCCGCCTGGACGGTCGCCTCGTCGATCACCCCGTCACCCCACGTCGTCCGGGCCGTGACCGCCTCCGGCCCGGACCGCCACCCGGAGACGGCGAACCGGCCGCCCGGACGGACTTCACCGCCGGCGCCCAGCAGGCGCAGATGCTCCGCGACCAGACCGTCCGCCGGCCCCGGCGGACCCGAGGTCTCCATGCGCAGCCCCTCGAGCGGCCGGGCCGTGCGCAGGGTGATGGGTGTGGCTGGAGTTGCCATGCCTTTCCTTCCTGACGCTCGGGAACCCGGGGGCGGTCGCCCCCGACCTGTTCCACGACAAGAGCAGTCGGACCGGCGACGGCCGGAGTTCCCACGGGAGCGGAGGAAAGTGGTGCGAGTGACGCAGGGTGACCCTCAATGCCCGCCCGGTGTCGAGGAGTTGCGGGACCGGGTGGTGCGGTTCGTCCGCGAGCGGGTCGTGCCCCAGGAGCCGGTGCTCGACGCGGGCGGTCCGGAGGCGAACACCGTGCTGGCCCGGCTCCGGGAGGAGGCGAAGGAGGCCGGTCTGTGGGCCTTGCCGCACCCGGCCGAACTCGGCGGTCAGGGGCTGCCGTTGCGCTCGTACGCGCACATCGCCGAGGCCGAGGGCGCGAGCGACCACGGCCCGGCGGCACTGGGTTCGGCGTCGCTGCTGGACGCCCTGATGCTGTGGCGGCACGGCAGCCCGCGCGTCCGTGAGACGTTCGTCCCCGCGCTCGTCGCCGGGGACCTGAGGGCCTGCTATGCCATGACCGAGCCCGACGTTCCCGGGACCGACCCCTTCGGCACCACCACCCGCGCCGAACCGGCCGGGGACGGGGCCTGGCGGCTCACCGGCCGCAAGTGGTTCACCAGCGGTGCCGCGGACGCCGACCTCGTCACCGTGCTGGCACGGACGGACGGCTCGGCACCGGAACGGGACGGGCTGTCACTGCTGCTGGTCCCCAGCGGTTCGGCAGGCTTCCGGGTGGTGCGCGACCTGCCGGTGCTCGGCGCGGCGGGGCAGTACGAGATCGCCCTGGACGGCGTCACGGTCGGCGCCGACCACCTGATCGGTGCACGCGGCAAGGCCCTGGCCGTCGCCGGGGAGCGGCTCCAACTCGGGCGCACCCTGCGCTGTCTGCGCTGGCTCGGGCAGGCTCAGCGCGCCTTCGGCCTGATGCGCGAACGCGCCCTGACCCGCACCCGCTCGCGCGGTCCGCTCGGCGACCTCCAGCTGGTCCAGCGGCACATCTTCGAGTCCCTGCTGGCCCTGCGCACCACCCGGCCGCTCGTGCACGAGGCCGTGGCCCGGCTGGACGCCGGACTCGACGCCCACGTGGAGGTGGGCCTGGCCAAGGTGGCGGCGGCCCGGACGCTGCAGCAGGTGGCCGACGCGGCGATACAGGTGTACGGCGCGGAGGGCCTCGGCCCCGACACCCCGCTGCCCGCCCTCTACCGCACCGGTCGCGCCGCACGCATCCTGGACGGCCCGGACGAGCTGCACATCACCGCCGTGGCCCGCCGCGTCCTGCGGACGGGTACTTCCTAGAAGGGACTCGGGCTCGCCGTCATGCCGGCTCGACGAGGCCGGTGAGCAGGGCGAGCGCGTACGCGAGGAAGAAGTCGCCCCAGATCAGCTCGTGCCGGACGGCCGTCGCGGAGGCGAGGTCGTAACAGCCGTCCAGCAGGCGGCCGTCGCCGGTCAGGTGGGAGCGGACCAGCTCTTCGAGGACGGCGACGGCCCGGCTCCGGTGTCCGAGAAGCAGCAGCGCCGTGGCGGTGACGGCCGCGGCCGAGGTGTCACGAGGGCCGTCGGGCCGCGCCGCGTCGGCGAGCGGCACGAGATCGCCGGACATCAACTCGGCTGTCACGTCGGCGAGTTCTCCGAAGCCCACGTGACGTACTGCCTCGGCCACCGCCAGCAGCAGCCAGGCCGGACCCCGGCTCCAGCCCGGCGGCGGATCCTCCCCGGCGGTCCAGCCCGCCGTCTGGTCGTGCTGCCACGACCAGTGCCGGGGCCGCTGCCCGAGGCACAGGTCGAGGTGGCGCCGCAGATGGGACACGGCCGCCTCCGGGTCCACGGTGGCGAGCAGCGGCACCAGCCCCGGCACACCGTCCGCGCGGGCGAGCAGGCGCGGCCCGCCGAAGGCGGAACCCCAGGGCACCAGGCCGAGTTCGCCGTCGAAGGCGGCCCGGCAGGCCCGGGCCGCCCGCTCCCGCACGGTGAGAGCACCGCCGTCGGCGAGGACGGTGCCGTACCAGAAGATCAGCCCCCGGGTCGCGGTGTCCTTCTCGGTCCAGCCCGTGAGCCGGGCGGTGCACAGCCGCGCGGCCTCCCGGTCCGCCGGATCGCCGGTGCTCCGGGCGCGCAGCCACTGCAGTCCCGCCCAGAAGCCTCCGGTCCACGAGCCGCGCCCGGTCGTCGTCCACCTTCCGAACGGGTCCGCGTACAGCGGGAAGCGGTCGCCCACCCCGGCACGGGTGACGGCGACCCTGCCGAGTACGGATTCCAGGGCCGGACGGGCCCACGCCGGGCACTGCGCATCGGGAACGCGCACGCTCACGACCCCGCGCCCGTACGACGCGCGCGCAGCGCCCACAGCACGGCGACCGCGCCCGCGCCCGCGAACTCGCCCGCGACGAGCCCCCATCCGGCGCCGTACCGTCCGGCCTCCGCCAGCAGACCGAACAAGGGTGGCCCGATCGCGAACCCGGCGAAGAACCCGGCCGACACCAGCGCCGAGTCCTGGCCCGCCCGGCCGGGCGCGGCACGCTGCATCACCAGCACCATGGACACCGCGTTGGCGGACACCGCGAACAGTCCCACGGCCACCGCGGCGGCCCAGGCGAGCGGCGGGGCGGAGGAGGAGAGGGCGAGCAGCAGCGCCGCCCCCACCGCCCCCGCGGCCAGCAGCCCCGGCAGCCACATCGACCATCCGGGGCGGCCGGCGAGCTTCGACCAGCCGACCCGCCCCGCGATCCCCGCCACGCCCAGCACGGCCACCAGCGCGCCCGCGGCGGTGGGGCCGAGGCCGAGCCGCTGGGCACCGTACAGCGCCAGATAGGTGTTCACCGAGGCGACACCGCAGCCCAGCAGCAGCGAGAAGACCATCAGCCAGGCGATCGTGCCGCGCGGCACCCATACCGCCGGAGTGGATTTCGCGGGCGGGTCGGCGGGCAGCGCACGCGCCGCCCAGACGGCCGCCGCGACCGCGGCACCCGCCGCCGTCCACACCGCTCCCCGCCACCCGGCGAGGCCCGCTAGCGCCGCGAGCGGCAGCCCGGCCGCGAACGCCCCGAGCTGCACCCCCGACTGCTTCATCCCGGTCACCGAGCCCCGCCGGGCGGGCGGCACGACGGCCAGAATCGCCTTGTTCGTCGCCGGGTTGGCCAGTGCCTGCGGCAGTCCGCCGAGCGCCACGGCCGCCAGCAAAAAGCCGGAGCCGGGCGCCGCGCCGATGAGCGCCAGCGCCAGTGCCGACACCGCGAGCAGCGCGACGAGACACCGGCGTGGACCGACCCGGTCCACCACCCGCCCGCCGACGGGCGAGAGCACGGTGGCCGTCGCGAACCCGACGGTCGTCGTCAGCCCCAGCACGGTGGGGGAGACGCCGAGTTCCGCCACCAGCCGCGGGCCCAGGGCCCCCAGCAGGAACAACTGCATCATCGAGAAGGCCATCGCGCAGGTCAGCAGCGCGGTCAGGGCACCACCCGCCCCGCCCGCCTCCGCCTTGCCCGCCCCGGCAGTTGTCCCCGTCGTGCTCCGACCCGTCGTCACAGACGCACCTCCCAGCAAGAGCAGTCGGGCCGGACCCTCTCCGGGTTCCGGCCCTCGCGGACCTCGGCGTGTGGCGTGTGCCACAGGGGGCGAGGCCGGCGGATCAGGCGCCGCCGGAACCCGGCTCGCCCACGGCGACCGGCTCCTTGCCGCACACCGTCTCCCAGGGGGCGGTGCGGTCGCACCAGCGGTGCAGGAGCGTGCGGTCGTGGCCGACGGCGAGGAGGCCCGCGCCGGTCGTGGAGCGGTAGTCCTCGACGGCCGCGACCAGCGCGGCGGTGGTGGAGGCGTCGAGCATCGCGGTCATCTCGTCGCACACCAGCCAGCGGGGGCGCAGTACCAGGGCACGGGCGAGGCAGGCGCGCTGCAACTGGCCGTCGCTGACTTCGTGCGGCTGCCTGCGCAGCAGGTCGGGGGTCAGGCCGACCGTGTCGGCGAGTTCGGGGACCCGCTGGGGGATCTCGTCACGCCGGCCGGTGGCACGCAGGGGCTCGGCGATCAGGTCGCTGAGCCTGAGACGGGGGTCCGCTGAGAGCCGTGGCTGCTGGAAGACGACCCCGAAGGCGGTGCGCAGCTCACGGGGGGCGCGGTGACGCCAGCGCCGCACGGGTTCGCCGTCCAGCAGCACAGTGCCGGAGTCGGGGCGGTGCAGGAGAGCGGCGACCCGCGCGAGGGTGGACTTGCCGCAGCCGCTGGGGCCGAGCAGTCCGACGGCCTCGCCGGGCGCGATGGTCAGGGAGGCGTTCCGTACGACGGGTGCGTGGCGGTCGTATCCGGCGCTTACGGCGTCTAGTTCAAGCACGGATGTCCTCGGGAGCCGGAACGGCAGGGCGCGGCGTTCGCGGGCCGTGACCTGTGAGCGGGTGGTGGCAGGCGACGGAGTCGGCCAGGGGCGGCAGCGCGGCGCAGCTGTCGGTGACCCGGTCGCAGCGCGCGGCGAAGGCGCAGCCGTCGGGGAGGGCGCCGAGTTCCGGGGGCAGGCCGGGGATGGGCGTGAAGGCGCGGTCGGGGAGGGCCTGGAGGAGGCCGCGGCTGTAGGGGTGCCGGGGACCGGGGGAGCCGAAGAACGCGGTGGCGTCGGCGATTTCGACGATGCGCCCGGCGTACATGACGGCGATCCGGTCGGCGATGCGCTCCGCCGCCGCCAGATCGTGGGTGATCATCAGCAGCGCGCGCCCCGATTCCCCTGTGCCGTCCGCGCTGTCGATGTGACGGCGCAGTTCGTCGACCGTGCGGTCCACCAGATCGCGGTCCAGGCCCGTCGTCGGCTCGTCGGCGAGCAGCAGCGGGGCGTCGCCGGCGAGGGCGAGCGCGGTGGCGGCGCGCTGGGCGAGGCCGCCGGAGAGCTGGTGCGGGTGGCGGTCGAGGTGGTCCACGGGGAACGCCGCACGGCCGGCGGCCGTCTCGGCGGCCACGCGCAGGGCGGCCCGGCCCCGGACACCGGTCAGTTCCTGGAGAGTCTCCTCCAGCTGGGAACGGATGGTGCGCACGGGGGTGAGATGCGCCGCCGGGCTCTGCGGGATCAGCCCGATCAGCCGGCCCCGGACGCGGCGTGCGAGCGTCCGCTCCCCGGCGGACAGCAGGTCGAGGTCGCCGAGCCGGGCCTCGCCCGCCGTCTGCGCGTTCGCCGGGAGCAGCCCGAGCAGGGCCGAGGCGAGCACGGACTTGCCGCAGCCGCTCTCGCCGATCAGCGCCAGGCACTCGCCTGCCGCCACGTCGAAGTGCGCGCCGCTGACGGCGGCGACATGGCCCCCGCCGGGCATCCGGAAACGCACCGAGAGCCCGCGCACGGACAGCACGGTGCGCTGCCCGGAAGGTTGCCGGGGCAGACGCTGGGCCGGCTCCTGAGCCGGGCGTCCGGCCGGTTCCTCGGCCGGTCGCTGTGGCGGTCGCTCGGTCACAGCATCAGCTCCGATCGGCGGCGGGGATTGATCCGCTCCCGCCAGGCGCCGGCGAGCCCGGCGATGGCGAGGGTGGGCACGATGATGAACAGGCCGGGGAAGAGGGTCGGCCACCACTGCCCGGCGAGCAGCGAACCGCGCGCACTCTGGATGAGGGTGCCCAGGCTCGCCGTGTGCGTGGGCAGCCCCAGCCCGAGGAAGGACAGCGCCGACTCGTGCCACATGGCGTGCGGCACCATCAGTACGGCGGCGAGCGCGGCCTGGGGCAGTACGCCGGGCAGCAGGTGCCGTACCGCCACGCGCCATCGCGAAGCGCCTCCGGAGACGGCGGCGTCGATGTACGGCCGCGAGCGCAGCGAGAGCACCTCGGCGCGCACGATGCGCGCGGTCGACAGCCAGTGGGTGAGCGCGACCGAGACGACCACCGGCCAGACTCCTGGCCGGAACATGGCGACGATGAAGATGCCGAGCAGCAGATGAGGCACGGAGGAGAAGGTGTCGACCAGGCGCATGATGCCCCGGTCGAACCAGCCGCCCAGGGCGCCGGCGGCGGCTCCGACGGCCGTGCCGACCACGGTCGCGGCGAGCGCCGCCGCGACACCGACGAGCAGCGAGACCCGCAGGCCGTACACGCAGCGCAGCAGCAGGTCCCGGCCGACGTCGTCGGTGCCGAAGGGGTGTTCCCAGGACGGCGGCAGCAGCTTGGCGGCCAGATCGACGGCCTGCTGGTCGAGTTGCACCAGCGGCGGGACGAGCAGCGCGGCGAGCACGGTCAGGGCCACCAGCGCGCCGGAGACCCGCACACGCAGCGTACGGGTCGAGCGGCGGGCGGGACCGGCGGAGCGCCACGCGGTCGCCGCACGTGGTTCGGTCTTGATTGCGGTGTCAGCCAAGGGAATCACCAAGGTCACATGTCACTGAGCTTCACCCTCGGGTCGAACAGGCCGTAGAGCAGATCGGCGAGGAGGTTGCCGGCCAGGACGGCGGCGGTCGCGAGGGTGGTCAGGGCGGCGAGCAGCGGGAAGTCGACGGCGGTGGCCGCCTCGACGGTGGCCGCGGCGATGCCCGGCCAGCTGAAGACACTCTCCACCAGCAGTGCTCCGGTGATGAGTTCGGGAACGCGGGAGCCGATCAGGGTGAGCACCGGCAGCAGCCCCGCGCGCAGGGCGTGCCCCAGCAGGACGGTGCGTTCGCTCAGTCCCCGGGCGCGGGCGCCCCGCACCGGGTCCTCGGCCAGGGCGTCGCCCACCCCCTGCCGTACGTACAGGGCGAACCAGGGGAGCTGGGACACGGCGAGCACCCCGGCGGGCAGCACGAGGTGGCTCGCGACCTGACCGGGCGTGACGCGTTCGCTGGCGGTGTCGGTCAGGCCGCCCGCCGGGAGCACGTCGAGCTGGAGGGCGAACAGCCACACGGCGAGCAGGGCGAGCCAGAAGACCGGCGCGGCCTCCAGGGTGTACGAGAGCGAGGTGACGGCCCGGTCGAGCATCGAGCCGGGACGGCGGGCGGCGAGCACCCCGAGCACCGTCCCGGCGAGCACGGCCACCGCGAACGCGACCGCGCACAACAGCGAGGACCACACCAGGCGTTCGCCGATCACCTGGGCCACCGGCTGCCGCAGCACGCTGGAATGGCCGAGGTCGCCCGTGAGTGCGGAGGTCAGCCACTCCCACCAGCGGGCCGGGAACGACTGCTCCACACCGAGGTTGTCGCGCAGCCGGTCCAGGGTCTCCTGGTCGGCACCGAGCGCCGCCGTACCGGCGTACGCCTTCACGGGGTCGAAGGGGGAGGCGGCGGCGATGGCGAAGACGCCGAACGTCACGACGAGCAGGACGGGGACGGCGAACAGGGTCCGCCGTCCCGCCAGGCGCGCCATCGCTCCCCAGGGCAGGGGTGTCACTTCTTGGGCTGCCAGTCCTCGATGTTCCACCAGGGACCGCTGGCGAAGCCGTGCTCGTGCGGTTCGAGCTGCGTGGTCAGCCCGTCCCAGCGGTCCGCGAGCACGTAGAGGTGGTCGATGTGGGTGAGGAACGTGTAGCCGGGGTCCTTCACGAGCTCACGCTGGACGGTCTCGTACGCGGCCTTGCGCCGGTCCGGGTCCTGGGTGCGGCGACCGGCGTCGAGCGCCTCGTCCACGGCCGGGTTGTCGTAGCGGGCCATGTTGTTGAAGCCGTCGCCGGCGAGGGAGGAGTGCAGCAGGGTGTAGAGGCCGAAGTCGGGGTCACCGGTGCTGCCGAAGCCCGCGAGGACCGCGGTGTCCTTCATCCGCGGCTCGATGACCTCCCACGTGGCGCTCTCCACCGTCACGTCGATGCCGGCCTTCTTGGCGTCGGAGGCGTAGGCGAGGGCGTGGTCCTGGCGGACCTTGTCGCCGGAGGGGTAGAGCAGCGTGAAGGCGGCCTTCTGCCCGCCCTTGGCGCGGATGCCGTCCGCGCCGGCCTTCCACCCCGCCGCGTCGAGGATCCGCCGGGCCTTGTCCAGGTCCTGCTGACGCTCGATGCCCTTGGCGAACGCGGGGTCGTCGACCGGCAGCGGCCCGTACGCCGGTCTGCCCGCGCCGTCGAGGATCTTGTCGACCATGGCCTCGCGGTCCACGGCGGCGTCCAGCGCCTGCCGGATCGCGCGGTCGCCGGTGACCTTGCCGGCGCTCGGCAGGGTGACGGAGCGGAAGTCGTAGGACCTCGCCTCGTACGACTTCGCGCCGTCGTCGTCCTTGAAGGTGGCGGCGAGGTTGGGCGGCAGGACGGCGCCGTCGAGGTCGCCGGAGCGCAGCCGCGTGGCGCGCACGTTGTCGTCCGCGATGACCGCCATGGTGAACGTCTTCACCTTCGGCGCGCCGCCCCAGTAGTTCGGATTTGCCTTGAACGTCATCTTCTCGCCCTTGCTCCAGGCGGAGAGGACGTACGGCCCGGTGCCGACCGGCTCGGTGTTGAAGGAACCGGTGTTGGGGTCCTGCTCGCCCGCGATGTGCTCGGGCACGATGGGCAGCACCGTGCGCCCGGCGAAGGGGGCGTACGGGTACTTGAGCGTGAAGACGACCTTGTCGTCGCCGCTCGCGCGGACGTCCTTGACGGCGTCCAGTTCGCTTCTGGCCGTGTTGTTGGTCTTCTCGTCCAGGATGGTCCGGTACGTGAAGACCACGTCGGCGGACGTCAGCGGTTCACCGTCGCTGAACTTCACGCCGTCGCGCAGGGTGTACGTGTAGGTCAGGCCGTCGTCGCCGACCTCCGGGAGCGCCTTCGCCAGCGCGGGCTTCAGCGCGAGGTCGGCGTCCCGGGTGAGCAGCCCGTCGAATATTTTGGAATTGCCGTCCTTGCCGTAGCCGAGCAGCGGGCTGAACGTGTCCGGCTCGTAGCCCACGCCGAGTACCACGGAGTCCGCGGCGCTGCCGCCGGCGCCGCCCTCGCTGGGGGCGGAACAGGCGGCGACCCCTGCCGCCATCGCCGCCACGAGGGCGGCTCCTCTTGTTCGACGGGTCGTCATGAGCCTCACACTCTTGTTGCTGGCCGATCGTACTTGCACATTATGTGCGACCGGAGAGCTACCCAAGTGCGCGGCCTGTCAGTCCGCCGCAGATCGGAGCGCGTTTCGCTGAACAATCCGCGCCCTCCACCCGTATCCCGGTCCGACCACCCACGGCACCGGCACGCAGAGGGAGCGGCGAAGTGACTCAGCAGCGGCGAGGATCCAGCGGCCGAGGACCCGCCCGCCCGTCGGTCAGGCGGGCGGTCGTCGGGAGTCTGGCCGTGCTGCCCCTGGTCACGGCGTGCGGCGGGGGGCAGGACCGGGACGCCGAGCCGCCGCCGGTGTCCGCCGCCCCGGCGGCCGGGGTCGTCGCGCCGGCCAAGGTGGAGGTGATCGCCGGCCTGACCGGCTGCAAGGCGCAGATCCGCGTCGACGCGGACCAACTGCGCCAAGGCCTGTGTCACACCCCGAAGGCCGACTACCTCATCACCACCTTCCCCGAGGAGCGCTTCCAGCGGACGTGGCTCGACGAGGCCGCCGTCTACGGGGGGAAGTACCTGGTGGGATCGCGCTGGGTGGTGAGTGCGAAGCCGGAGATGCTGGAGTCGTTGCGCATGAAGCTCGGCGGCACCATCGAGCAGCTGCGGGGGACGGGCCCGACTCCGGCTCCGTAGCGGCCGGAGCGGCCTCTTCACGTCATCCGCGTTCCTCCTCGCCGGCCGGCCGGTACGCGCTGATCACGTACACGGCCTCGTCGTCGATGGCGCGCCCGTCCCAGTCCAGGGTGATGCGCTCCGGACGCCCGTCGGCCGCGTACTGTGCCTCGGCCGTGTCCGCGTCGTCCTGCCGGGCCTCTTCTAGCTGTTCCAGAAGTTCCCCGATGGCGGGCACCTCCTCGGGGCTCCGCTGGACCACCCGGCGCCCGCTGTCGTCCAGGCCGGCCGCCGTGGCGACCTCACCGTCCCTGACGGTCACACGGAACGTGCCGATCAGCGACCGCTCTCCTTGGGCCGAAAGGAGCGTGTACGTGTACGAGGAGGGTTCCTCCCACGCGACTTCGCCCGTCGTCGCTTTCGTCGACGTCCCCGTGCCGCAGGCGGCGGCCGCGCACATCAAGCCCGTGAGGGCCAGGGGAACGAAGACGGCACGGTTGCCGAGGCGTGCACTCGTCATGACGGCAGTCCTTTCGAAGGCTACGGCTATGACGTGGTCCGGACCGGGAACGTTCGCCGCCCGCACACCCGGCCCGCGCGGGAGCGTCGGCCCGTCATGTCGGCGGGATGTCCGGATCCAGCCCTGTCCGCCGGATCGCCAGGCCCCCTACGATGCGAGCGCTCCCGGCCTTCACAGCGTCTTCACAGGCGCCTGCCTCCCGGGTCGGGAGCGCGATCGGCGCGACATGGACGTGTGCAGACTTGACATGTTCATGACTGAACCATCGTGGTGCCACCCCCCGCCCAGAGGCCGCGCGAGCGCCTCGAAGAAGAAGCACAGATCGGAGAACCATGGCTGTTGGCCTGCTCATGAGCAGCGCGATCGGCGCGCTGCTCGCCACCGCGGTACCCGCGCAGAGTCCGTCGACCGGCATCGTCGACCCGCCCCCGGACCGCATCGTCATCAAGGTCGCCACCGTGAACGGCTCCGGCTGCCCGCAAGGCACCGCAGCCGTCGCCGTCTCGCCGGACAACACGGCCTTCACGGTCACCTACAGCGACTACCTCGCCCAGGTCGGCGGCGGCTCGGACCCGACCGCGTTCCGCAAGAACTGTCAGCTCAACCTCGTCGTTCACGTGCCGCATGGCTTCACGTACGCCGTCGCCAGCGCCGACTACCGGGGGTTCGCCTCCCTCCAGCCGGGCGCGAGCAGCGTCCAGCGGGCCTCGTACTACTTCCAGGGCTCCTCGAACACCGAGTTCAGGAGTCACCCCTTCCGCGGCCCCTACAACGACAACTGGCAGGCCACCGACACCACGGACTGGGCCCAGCTGGTCTGGGCGCCGTGCGGCGTCCAGCGCAACTTCAACATCAACACCGAGCTGCGGGTCGGCGCGGGCAGCTCCAACCCCGCCGAAACCAGCTTCATGACGATGGACTCGACCGACGGGGACATCAGCACCATCTACCACCTGGCGTGGAAGGAGTGCCCGGACACGTGACCTGACACCGGCCCGTGCTCCGTTCCGCCGAGACGTCACGAGACAGCCGCGGAACGGGGCACGGGTGTACCACTACAGCTCAACAGCTGCACCACGCACGGCTCTTGACGTCCAAAGCACCGCTGGCCATCCTCGACGCATATCTCCCGCCGTTGATGACAACCCGTCAGTAGCGGCCCCGGAAGGGCCCGGGTGACCGTGCCATCGCGCCGACCGAGGGACGTGGGTAATGACCCCTGCTCCACGAAGCCCGAACCGCCGCCGCCGACATGTCACCGTCGTGTCGCTGCTGCTCCTCGTGCTCGCCACAGTGCTCGGCCCCGCGCCGAGTTCGGCCGCGGGAACCGACTGGTGGAACCCCGTCGCGCGACCCGCCCCGGACTCCGGGATCAACGTCACCGGTGAGCCGTTCACCGGCACCGACGCCCAGGGTGAGGTGCGGGGGTTCGTCGACGCGCACAACCACCTGTTCTCCAACGAGGCGTTCGGCGGCAGGCTCATCTGCGGCAAGACGTTCTCCGAGGCCGGCGTCGCCGACGCGCTCAAGGACTGCCCCGAGCACTACCCCGACGGCTCGCTGGCCATCTTCGACTTCATCACCAACGGCGGCGACGGCAGGCACGACCCGGTGGGCTGGCCCACGTTCAAGGACTGGCCCGCCCACGACTCGCTGACCCACCAGCAGAACTACTACGCCTGGGTCGAGCGGGCCTGGCGCGGCGGCCAGCGCGTCATGGTCAACGACCTGGTGACCAACGGCGTGATCTGCTCCGTCTACTTCTTCAAGGACCGCAGCTGCGACGAGATGACGTCGATCAGGCTGCAGGCCAAGCTGACGTACGACCTCCAGGCCTACGTCGACAAGATGTACGGCGGGCCCGGCAAGGGCTGGTTCCGCGTCGTCACCGACAGCGCGCAGGCCCGCCAGGTCATCGAGCAGGGCAAGCTGGCGGTCGTCATGGGCGTGGAGACCTCCGAGCCGTTCGGCTGCAAGCAGATCCTGGACATCGCGCAGTGCAGCAAGGAGGACATCGACAAGGGACTTGACGAGCTGCACGCCCTCGGCGTGCGCAGCATGTTCCTGTGCCACAAGTTCGACAACGCCCTCTGCGGCGTCCGCTTCGACTCCGGCACCCTCGGGACGGCGATCAACGTCGGCCAGTTCCTGTCGACCGGCACGTTCTGGAAGACGGAGAAGTGCACCGGCCCGCAGCACGACAACCCCATCGGCGGGGCGGCGGCACCCGCGGCCGAGAAGAAGCTCCCGGCCGGCGTGGACGTCCCCTCGTACAACGCGGACGCCCAGTGCAACGTACGCGGGCTCACCGAACTCGGTGAGTACGCCGTGCGCGGCATGATGAAACGCAAGATGATGCTCGAGATCGACCACATGAGCGTCAAGGCCACCGGCCGGGTGCTCGACATCTTCGAGTCGGAGTCGTACCCGGGCGTCCTGTCCTCGCACAGCTGGATGGACCTCAACTGGACGGAGCGGGTGTACTCCCTCGGCGGCTTCATCGCCCAGTACATGCACGGCTCCGAGGGGTTCGTCGCGGAGGCGGACCGCACGGCCGCGCTCCGCGAGAAGTACGACGTGGGCTACGCCTACGGCACCGACATGAACGGCGTCGGCGGCTGGCCGGCCCCGCGTGGCGCGGACGCGCCGAACCCGGTGCAGTACCCCTTCCGCAGCGCCGACGGCGGCTCGGTCCTCGACCGTCAGACCACCGGGGAGCGCACCTGGGACCTGAACACCGACGGAGCCGCGCACTACGGCCTCGTCCCGGACTGGATCGAGGACATCCGGCGGGTCGGCGGCCGGCATGTGGTCGACGACCTCTTCCGGGGCGCCGAGTCCTACCTCGGCACCTGGGGGGCCTCCGAGCGGCACCAGTCGGGCCGGAATCTCGCCTCGGGCGCCTCCGTCACCGCCAGTTCGGCCGAGTGGAACCCGTTCACCAGCTACGCACCCGGCCGGGCCGTGGACGGCACCCGGGACACCCGCTGGGCCAGCGACTGGAGTGACGCCCAGTGGCTGCGGATCGACCTGGGTGCCACGAACCTGGTCGGTCGCGTCACGCTCGACTGGGAGCGGGCGTACGGGACTTCGTACCGCGTCGAGCTCTCCACAGACGGTGTGAACTGGAAGACCGCCTGGTCCACCAGCGCGGGTGACGGCGGGCTGGACACCGCGCGGTTCACCCCGACACCCGCCCGGTACGTCCGTGTCCAGGGTGTGGACCGCGCCACCGACTGGGGCTACTCGCTGTACGAGGTCGGCGTCCACAGCGGCTGACGACAGCAGACCCCACGCAGGCCCCGCCGGGCAGTTCCGGCGGGGCCGCTGTACGTCCGGTACACGCACCGGCTGTTCCCGCCCCCGACACCACGCACATATGTGCGAATAACACGCATCTTGTGCGAATTTCCGGTGGTCTGATTGGATTCGCCGTGCCCGTGCTGGTGGATATTTCTACGTAGTGGAAAGGGTGGCGGGCCCTGGCGAATTACCCTGGCGCACGGCGCCGCCGGGCGTCGGTGTCCCCGAAGTGGTGGAAAGGGGAGGACGGTTGGCAGGGATCACGGTCACGCGATGGCTGGTCCGTCTCCGGGTGAGGAGAACCCTCGGTATCCGGGTGGTGCCGCGCACTCCTTCGAGTGACCCGCTCGCCGCGCTGATCAGGACCGCGCAGCAGCTCGATTACGGAGCCGGCCGAGCCGGTGGAGCGACAGGAGACGACCCCAAGCGGTAGAGCCGCGGCACCCGGGCCGGACGGGTGGCCCTCCGGTCACCCGCGGCCGGCACGTCATGCGGCGCGGCCCCGACGGCCCTCTCCGCTCCCCGCACATGATCAGCGCTCACGCCCGGCGGATCCCGCCGGGCCGGTGATCCTCGGCGACGAGGCCTACACAGTGGAGAGGGCTCACCCGGGCCACGCGCGATCTCCCTGACCACGGGGGAGCCGGACCCGCGCCGAGTACCGGCCGGGCAGGCCCGCCTCCTTCGTGGGCTGCGTCGATCCGGAGCGCAGCCGGTCCGGCACGCAGGGTCAGGGCGGCTCGGCCCTCCCGGGGATTGCCCGCCACGGCGGGGCATGGCCCGCGCTCCGCCGGGGTACGCGTCGAGGGCCGCACCGGAGACCGATCTTGGCCCGGGCGGGCCCCCCGAACCCCACGATCAGGGAATCCGCCATGGAGACACCCGCGAACGACCCGACCCCCACACCGGCCCAGCGGGCGCTCGACGCGCTCGTCGTGAACACCGAGGACGAGGCGGCGCTGGACACGCTCGCGAGCAGCGAGGTGCTGATCCCCGTGCCGGACGACGCCGAGGAGGAGGCCGCCGACCCGGGAGCGGTGGCGCTGCCCGTGCTGGAGGAACCGGACGGACGACCGGTGGTGCCCGTCTTCACCTCCGAGCTGGAGATGGCGGAGCTGCTGCCGTTCGTGTCCCGCTACCGGCTCGTGCCGCTCGGCGCCCTCGCCTCGCAGTGGCCGTCCGACGACCTGTCCCTCACCATCGACGGCAGTTCGTCGCACGGCCTGACGCTCACCTCGGACGGGGTGCGCACCCTGCTGGCGCGGCCGCAGCACTGAGCCTGGGCGTTCACCTCGGGTGAACGCCCACGTCACGCGGGGTCCGCCCCGCCGACGCATACCGAGGTCGGCCTGATTTCTGCCCCGCGCCGGGTGGTCAACGCCCCGCGCGGTGGGAAGACCCCAGCGGAAGGATCCGCAGCGAAGAGCGTCGGGGGTCGTCTTGAGGGTCGTCCTGCTCGGCACCGCGGCCGAAGGCGGCTTCCCGCGGTGGAACTGCGGCTGCGCGCCGTGCGCCGCCGCCCGTGACGGCAAGCTGCCCGCCCGCAGCCAGGAGGCGGCGGCCGTCACGGGCAACTCCCGCGACTGGTGGCTGCTCAACGCCTCGCCGGACATCCGCAACCAGCTCGCCGCCACCTCCGCGCTGTGGCCGGCGCCCGGCACCGGGCCCGCGCCGCTGCGGGGGGTGCTGCTCACGGACGCCGAACCCGAACACGTATCCGGACTGACCGAGCTGCGCGGAGAGCCGGGCCTGAAGGTCTACGCCGCGCCGCCGGTCCTTGCCGCGCTCACGCCCGCCCGCGCCATGGTCGACCGGTACGAGCCCTGGGAGTGGTGCGACAGCCTCACCGCGGGCGGGTTCGTGCTCTCGGGCGGCCTGGTCGTCACCGCGCACCCCGTCGGGACGTCGGCGCCGTCGTATCTGCCGCGGCGTCCCGCCGGCGAGAGCTGGGTTCTGGCGTACCGCATCGAGGATCTGGCGACCGGCGGCGTCCTTGTCTACGCTCCCCGGCTGGCCGCCCCGGGCCCGGAACTGGACGAACTGCTCGCGGGGGCCGACCGCGCGCTGCTGGACGGCAGCTGCTGCCCGGTGGCCGGCGAGGCCGCGACCGCCCTCTCCCCGCCGCCGGGGCTCCGCATCGTCCCGACCCGTCTCGATCACGTCGGCCCGTTGCTCGACACCACCTGCGCACAGGCCGCGGAGGTGGGTGCCGAGGTTCTTCCGGACGGGGCCGAGTTCGTGCTGTGAACTTCCGGGACCGTCACTCGGTGGTGAGCTCCAGGAGCTGGTCGGCGGCGGTGGTGTTGCCCGCGTCGGCCAGGCGGCGCAGCTCGTCCAGGTCGCCCTGCTCGGTGGCGAGCTCGATCAGCTGGTCGGTCGCGGTGCTGCTGCCCCGGTCGGCGAGGCGGCGCAGCTCGTCCAGGTCGCCCCGTTCGGCGGCGAGTTCGACCAGCTCGTCGATCGCGTCGGGGTCACCGCTGTCGGCCCGCTCCCTCAGCAGCGTGAGCGCGGTCGGTTCGGGGTCGGTCATGTTCGGCACCTCTCGTGTGCGGTGGCCCGGTGTGGGCAGCCTTCCCGGGGCTCGGGGTCCGTCACGACCAGGTACCCCAGCGGTGGCCCGCCATCAGGGGGACGCGGACCCCGTCCGGCTCAGCCGGTCAGCATCCGCTCCAGCGCCGCCCGCTGCAGGGGCAGCACCTCGGCGTGCAGGGCGCGGCCCTTGCCGGTCAACGAGACCCACACGCCCCGCCGGTCCTCGGGGCAGACGGATCGCTCGACCAGGCCGTCCTTCTCCAGCCGGCCGATGAGGCGGGACAGGGCACTCTGGCTGAGGTGCACCTTGCCCGAGAGGTTCTGCACCCGGCAGTGGTCGCCTTCTTCCGGCGCCTCGGCCACGAGGATGTCCAGCACCTCGAAGTCGCTCGCGCCGAGCCCGTGCGGATGGAGCACGCGGTCGATCTCCCACATTGTGCGGGCGTGCACCGACAGGATGTCGCGCCACCGCTGCTCCAGACCGGTGTGGACCGTGTTCGCCGCCATGTCCGCACGGTAACACCGTGGCCGCCCATTATTGAAGATGCAACTAGTGCGTGTGCACCTGTGCGGAACCCGGCGTGGAGTTCAGCCGGTCGGGTCCTGAAGCACGCCGATGAAGTTGCCGTCCGCGTCCTTCACCGAGGCGATCAGCCGGCCGGCCCCGACATCCCGTACGTCCTGCACCGTCTCGGCGCCCGCGGCCACCAGCGCCGCGAGGGTGGCCCGGATGTCGGCCACGTGCCAGAACGGGACCGGGCCCTGAAGACCCTGCGCGTGGCCGTTGGGGTCGAGCCCGATCTCCTGCTCGGCGTCCCGGAAACCGGCGTAGTAGGGCTGATCCGTGTGCGGCTCCACGCCCAGCAGTGCGCTGAACAGGGCCTTCGCGCGGTCGAGGTCCTTGACGGGGTAGATGATCGTCTGCAGGCCGGCGGTCATGGCGTACTCCTCCGTGTGGGTCGGTCCGGCGGTCGTTTCCGCCGGTGGTCACACGCTAGGGCGCGGTGCGGTCGGGTGGCTTCTCCGATCCTGACCGACCCGCGCCAGGCACTCGCCGCGTCGGCATTGCCGACAGGATCTCCGTCACCGGCCCCCTCTCCGGCCGCCCGCCGCTGCTCGCCCGGACCCTCCTGCCGGCCGTCGCTCGATTCCGTCCGGGCGCTTCCTTCGGCCGCCCGGCGGTGATGCGGCCGGGGTTCTTGCGCCGGGCGATCGCCGG
The DNA here is from genome assembly GCF_044548465.1 of Streptomyces sp. NPDC052023. NCBI lineage: Bacteria > Bacillati > Actinomycetota > Actinomycetes > Kitasatosporales > Streptomycetaceae > Streptomyces > Streptomyces sp. NPDC052023. Next base: position 427,081 of record NZ_JBIUBW010000005.1, read on the forward strand.
TGTGCGGCTGGGGCACTCTTGCCGGCCGTTGCCGGGTTACGGCTGGGTGCTTCCGCCGGCCGTCCGACGGTGGTTCGGCCTGGCTGGTTCGCCCGTGTTCGGCCGGGGTTCTTGCGCCGGGCGTCCGCCGGTGCGCGACAGGGTCGCCCGTCGGCCGTCCGCCGGTGCTTCGGTAGCCCGCGGTGTTCCGCGGCCGGCCGCGTCGCTGTTCGGCGCGCCGTTCCTGTCGGCCGTGTAGCCGTCGGTGGTTCGGCCGGGCGCTCTTGCCGGCCGTCCGCGCCGATGTGCGGCGCGTCCTTCTCGGCCGGAGAGTCCGTCGGTGCTTCGGCCGGGCCCCTTCGCCGGCCGTCCGCCGGTGGCCGTGGCATTCCGCGACATTGAGGCGAAGGCCCGTTCGATCCGGTCAAGTCCGGCGGCGTCCCGGGCGCGGCCGCTTGCCCGGCGTCACAGTGGGAAAAACGCCACGTAGAGGGTCCGGAACAAGGGGGACGCGATGCTGGGGACTCCCGCCGGCGACACTCGCCTGCGCATCCTGGAGTGGCTGAAGGATCCGGTCGCCCACTTCCCACGCCAACGGCACACCGACCTCGCCAGGGACGGGGTGTCCGCCCGCGCCGTCGCCGCGAAGCTCGGCGTCCGCCGCACGGTGGCCCAGACCCACCTCACCCTCCTCACCGACCTCGGCATGCTGCGCGCCAAGCGCGTCCGGTGCCGCACCTACTACCGCCGTGACGAGGTCCGTATCGCCGAGGTGGCGCGGATGTTCGAGAAGGGCTGGTAGGGGAGGGGACGCAGCGGGTAACCACCGGGAGATCCCGCCTCCGGCAGCGAAGGGCGACCGCCCATGCAGACCCCCACGCCGCTCGTGCCCCTTCGTTACGTCGACGTAGGCGCGCGTGGCCCCGAGGACGTCGTCGCCGATGCCGAGGGCCGTGTCCTGACCGGGGTCGAGGACGGCCGCATCCTGCGTCTGGACGGTCTGGCCGAGGCGGCGACGACCCGGGTCAGGACCGTCACCGAGACCGGCGGCCGCCCACTCGGCCTCGAACTCCTCCCGGACGGCGCCCTGTTGGTCTGCGACGCCGAACGCGGACTGCTGCGCGCCGACCTCGCCGACGGCACCGTCCGTGTCCTCGCGGACTCGGTGGCGGGGGAGCCGCTGCGGTTCTGCAGCAACGCGGTCGCCCTGCCCGACGGCAGCGTCTGCTTCACCGTCTCCAGCCGCCGCTATCCGCTGCGGCACTGGATCGGAGAGGTGGTCGAACGGACCGGCACAGGCCGGTTGTTGCGCCTGGAGCCGGGCAGTGACCGGCCCGAAGTGCTGCTGGATTCGCTGCAGTTCGCGAACGGCCTCGTCGCGAGCCGGGACGGTTCGTTCCTGGTCGTCGCCGAGACCAGCGCGTGCCGCCTCACCCGCTACTGGCTGACGGGCCCCCGCGCCGGACGGCACGAACCCTTCGCGGAGGATCTGCCGGGCATGCCCGACAACATCTGGCGGGGCGGCCCCGACGGCCCCTTCCTGGTCGCGCTGGCCGGTCCCCGCGTACCCGCCCTGAACCTGCTGCACCGCGCCCCTCGCGCGGTACGCCGCGCCGCCGCCCGGGCAGCCGTGCGGGTCCCCGTCCGTCCACCGGCCGCCGGCGGGGTTCTGGCGGTCGGCGAGGATGGCGACGTCGTCCATCACTTCACCCACCACCGCTCCGGCTTCCGCATGATCACCAGCGTGTGCGAAGCGGGCGGCCGGCTGATCCTGGGCAGCGTCCGGGAGCGTGGCGTCGCGGTCTGCGAGGCACCGGCGCCGAGGTGACGCCGGCGCGGCCCCGGCGTTAGCCTGGCCTCCGGCCGCGATCCCGCGGCGCGGCGGTGGGGCCCGCCGTACCCGAACCGCGGCGCCGGTGCCGCCGACGGTCCCTATTCGCGAGGGCAGCTGCCCATGGGGCGCGGGCCCCGGGCGAGTAGGAGACGTACGGCCATGACAGCCCCGGAGACCGAGAACCTCTCCCCGTCCCGGCGTCCGTCACGGTGGTCCTGCCGGGGCGGCCAGGTGCCCGTGGTCGCGGTGGTCGCCGTCGGCGGTGCGATCGGTGCGACGGCCCGGTACGCCGCCTCCCTGTGGTGGCCCGCGCAGCCGGGCGGCTTTCCCTGGGCGACCTTCTGGGTCAACGCCGGCGGCTGCGCGGTGATCGGCGTGTTCATGGTGCTGGTCACCGAACTGTGGGTCCCGCACCGCCTGCTCCGCCCCTTCTTCGGCACCGGCGTGCTCGGCGGCTTCACCACCTTCTCGACATACGCGGTCGACATCCAGGGCCTGGTCGGCACCGGCCACCCGGGCCCCGCGATGGCCTACCTGGCCGCGACCGTCCTCGCGGCGCTCGCCGCCGTCTGGGGCGCGGCGCGCGCGACCCGCCGTTTCCTGGCATGGAGGCAGCGATGACGCCACCCACCTGCACCGGCGACGCCACCCGCACGAAGGACGGGAGGGCCCGGTGAACTGGCTGCTGGTCGTGGCCGGCGCCATGGTCGGCGCCCCGCTCCGCTACCTCACCGACCGGGCGGTGCGGTCCCGGCACGACTCCGTCTTCCCGTGGGGCACCTTCATCGTGAACGTCGTCGGTTGCGCGGCCCTCGGCCTGCTGACCGGCGCGGTAGCCGCCGGCGCCGCCGGCTCCCCGCTGCTTCTGCTGCTCGGCACCGGTCTGTGCGGGGCCCTGACCACCTACTCGACGTTCTCGTACGAGACCCTGGGGCTGGCCGAGACGGGGGCGAAGCTGTACGCCGCCGCCAATGTCGTGGGCAGTGTGGGCGTGGGTCTCGGCGCGGCGTTCGCGGGGGCGTGGATCGCCGAGGCGGTGTGGTCGTAGGGCGTGGCAGTCGCGGACCGGCCACCCTTTCGCTCCTGGACCCTCACCCCCGCTCGGCTCGCCCCACCCTCCGCCGACGTGTCAGCGACCGGCCCCGCGCAGCGGCTCCCCGACGTTCCTGAGGTGGCGCAGAGCCTCCCGGTGCGAGGCGAGCAGCCCGGTCTGGTGGTACGGGATGCCCAGCTCGGCGCAGTACCGCTCGGTGATGATCTGTGCCTGGCGCAACGCGGGCGTCGGCATGCTGGGGAAGAGGTGGTGTTCGATCTGGTAGTTGAGGCCACCCATGAAGACGTCGGTCAGGGCGCCGCCCCGGACGTTGCGGGAGGTGAGGACCTGGCGGCGCAGGAAGTCCAGCCGCGTCCCCTCCTCGATCATCGGCATCCCCTTGTGGTTGGGCGCGAACACCGAGCCGAGACAGATCCCGAACAGGCCCTGGTGGACGGCGACGAAGACGAGCGCCTTGGCGGGGGAAAGCACCGTGAACAGGGCTCCGAAGTACACGGCGAAATGGGCGACGAGCAGACTTCCTTCAAGAACAGGTCGTTTCACCGACGGATTGCGCAGCGCCTTGAAGCCGCTGAAGCTCAGATTCAGGCCTTCCAGTGTGAGCAACGGAAAGAAGAGCGTGGCCTGGTGTTTCCCGATGAAACGGGGAAGTCCCTTCGCCTTTCGTGCCTGCCGCCGTGACCACACCAGAATGTCGGGGGAGACGTCCGGGTCCTTTCCCTCGTGATTGGGGTTCGCATGGTGCCGGGTGTGCTTGTTCATCCACCACCCGTAGCTCATGCCGAGCAGGAGATCGGCGACCAGCAGACCGCCGGCCTCGCTGGGCCGGCGGCGGGAGAACACCTGCCGGTGGGCGAGGTCGTGGGCGGCCAGCCCGAGCTGGCCGAAGACCGCCGCCAGGAAAGCGGCGACGATCAGCTGGCTCCAGCTGTCCCCGAGTACGAGAAATGCCCCGATGCCTCCCGCAAGAGCGAGGGCCACTGCGCCGAAACGCACGGTGTAATACAGCGGCCGTCGCCGCAGCAGTCCGGCTTCGGTTATACGGCGAGACAGTTCCGAGAATTCGCTTCCCTTTTGCCGTCGGCGTTCGTCCACGCCCGTGGACGCATTGCCGGGAAGCATCGTTGGATTGGCCATGCGCTTCAGTATGGGTACCGCCTTCCGGCGGCAGAATGCCGTATGCCCCCGCAGCGGGGTAGTGGTAACCCCACTGCGGGAAAGGGGGGCCCACCGGTTTGCGGTGCCTCCGGCAGTACCTCCGAGTACTCCCGCCGCTTGACACCACCCCGGGCCCGGCCGGAGTATCACTCCCGTGAACCTGTCAGACAGCCAGACAGGTGGGGTGGCCCGCGGCGCGTCAGCGCGATGGAAGCGGTGCTCACCCACCTCCGCGGCGCCATCGAGCGCGGCGAGTACGCGATCGGCGACAAGCTGCCCTCCGAGGCGGAGCTCTGCCGCACGCTCGAAGTCTCCCGGCCCGTGCTGCGGGAGGCCCTGCGCGCCCTGCAGACCATGGGGCTGACCGTGGCCAAGACCGGCAAGGGCACCTTCGTCGTCGCCACCAGCGTCGAGGACCCGACCTTCGGCGACTACTCGGCGAGCGACCTGCTGGAGGTGCGCCGGCACGTGGAGATCCCCGTCGCCGGTTACGCGGCGCTGCGCCGTGCCCCCGAGAACCTGGACCGGCTGAACCACCTCCTGGACCGGATGGAGCGGGAGACGGACACCACGGCGTGGGTCGCGATGGACACCCTCTTCCACCTGGCCGTGGCCGAGGCCGCGCAGAACCCGGTCTTCCGCAGGGTCATCGAGGAGATCCGGGACGCGCTGGCCCGCCAGTCCGCGTTCCTCAACGAACTGGGCGGACGCCGTGAGCAGTCCAACCGTGAGCACCGGGCGATCGTCGAGGCGCTGACCGAGGGATCCGAGCAGGACGCTGTCGACGCCATGTCCCACCACCTCGACCGGGTCGAGACCACCCTCACCGCCATCGTGCGCCCCGCACGGGCGGACATCCCCACACAAGGCGGATCCGACGCGTGACCCGCACCTCGGACGCCCCCGGCCCCCCAGTGAACGAGGCAGTGCCCCCAGTGAACCAGGCAGTGATGTACAGCAGCTCCGTCGCGGACGCCCCCCTCGTCCGAGAGCCCCGCCACGCCCCCGTCGCCCACCTGATACGCGCCGGCGTCGTCGAGGGCATCCACTACGGCTCCGTCGTCGTCCTCGGCGCGGACGGCGAGGTCGAGTTCCAGCTGGGCGACATCGAGGCGGCGTTCTACCCCCGCTCGGCGCTCAAGCCCCTGCAGGCGGCGGCCATGGTGCGCGCCGGGCTGCCGCTCGACGGCGAACTGCTCTCCCTCGCCGCCGCGAGCCACTCCGGCGAGGAGCGCCACCTGGCCGGCACCCGCCGCATCCTGGAGGCCGCCGGACTCGCCGAGAGCGACCTGCGCAACGTCCCCGACATGCCGTTCGACCCGGTGGTCCGGGACGCCTGGGTACGCGAGGGCCGGATGCCCTCCCGGCTCGCCCAGAACTGCTCCGGCAAGCACGCCGCCATGCTCTGGACGGCCAAGCTGAACGGCTGGTCCCTCGACGACTACCTCGACCCCGCGCACCCCCTGCAGCAGGCCATCGCCGGGGCCGTCGAGAACCTCACCGGTCAGCGCGTCGCCCAGGTGACCGTGGACGGCTGCGGCGCACCCCTGTTCTCCGTGTCCCTGCACGGCCTGGCCCGTGCCGCCGCCCGGATCGTCACCGCCGGGCCCGGCACCCCCGAGGCGCGCGTCGCCGACGCGATGCGCGAGCACGCCGAGATGGCCTCCGGCTCCGGCCGGGACGTTGCCGCGCTGATGCGGGCCGTGCCCGGGCTGCTCGCCAAGGACGGCTTCGAGGGCGTCCAGGTCGCCGCGCTGCCCGACGGCCGGGCGCTCGCCGTGAAGATCGCCGACGGCGCGAACCGGGCCCGGGTCCCGGTCACCGCGGCCGCGCTGGCCCGCGCCGGCGTCGACCCGGCCCTGCTCGCCGAGTTCGCGGGCGAACCGGTGCTGGGCGGCGGGAAGCCGGTGGGTGCGGTGCGACCGGTGCGCGCGCTGGATCCGCTGACGCTTCCGGTCTCCGCCTGACAGCCGGCCGCCGCCCTGCGCGGCGGCTCCGGTCGTCCTCGGGCGCGGGTCGGCGGTCGCTCGTCGCGCAGTTCCTCGTGTCCCGAGGCCATTCCCGCCGGAGCGTCCCCTTAGGGGGCGTTCCCTCCGGGGGCGTTCATGTCATTCCCCCGTCAGCAGAGTTCCAGGAAAGAGGACCCGCACACCCATGACCGCCGCCACCCGCAGCGAGCACGATCTGCTCGGAGACCGCGATGTCCCCGCCGAGGCGTACTGGGGCATCCACACGCTGCGCGCCACGGAGAACTTCCCCATCACCGGCACGCCGATCTCCGCCTACCCGCACCTCATCGACGCCCTCGCCGCCGTCAAGGAGGCCGCCGCCCTCGCCAACGAGGAACTCGGCCTGCTCGCCCCGGACAAGGCCGCCGCCATCGTCGCCGCCTGCCGGGAGATCCGGGCCGGCAAGCTGCACGACCAGTTCGTCGTGGACGTCGTCCAGGGCGGCGCCGGCACCTCGACCAACATGAACGCCAACGAGGTCGTCGCCAACCGGGCGCTGGAACTGCTCGGCCACGCCAGGGGCGAGTACGGGCACCTGCATCCCAACGAGGACGTCAACCTCGGTCAGTCGACCAACGACGTCTATCCGACCGCCGTCAAGGTGGCGACGGTCTTCGCGGTCCGTGGGCTGCTCGAGGCGATGACCGTGCTCCAGGACGCCTTCGCCCGCAAGGCCGCCGAGTTCCGCGACGTGCTCAAGATGGGCCGTACGCAGTTGCAGGACGCGGTGCCGATGACGCTCGGTCAGGAGTTCTCCGCGTACGCCGTCATGCTGGACGAGGACCGCAGCCGGCTCGCCGAGGCAGTCGAGCTGATCCACGAGATCAACCTGGGCGCCACGGCGATCGGCACCGGCCTGAACGCCCCCGCCGGATACGCCGAGGCCTCCCGCCGCCATCTCGCCGCCCTCACCGGCCTGCCGCTGGTGACCGCCGCCAACCTGGTCGAGGCCACCCAGGACTGCGGCGCGTTCGTGCAGATGTCCGGCGTGCTCAAGCGGATCGCCGTCAAGCTCTCGAAGAGCTGCAACGACCTGCGCCTGCTCTCGTCCGGGCCGCGCGCGGGCCTCGGCGAGATCAACCTGCCGCCGGTGCAGGCCGGTTCCAGCATCATGCCGGGCAAGGTCAACCCGGTGATCCCCGAGGTCGTCAACCAGGTCGCCTTCGAGGTCATCGGCAACGACGTCACCATCACCATGGCGGCCGAGGCCGGACAGCTCCAGCTCAACGCCTTCGAGCCGATCATCCTGCACTCCCTGTCCGAGAGCATCACGCATCTGCGCAGCGCCTGCCTCACCCTCGCCGTGCGCTGTGTGGACGGCATCACCGCCAACACCGAGGTGCTGCGCGCGAGCGTCGAGAACTCGATCGGCCTGGTCACCGCCCTCAACCCGCACATCGGATACACGGCGGCCACCGACATCGCCAAGGAGGCCCTGGTCACCGGCCGGGGTGTCGCCGAACTCGTGCTGGAGAAGGGACTGCTGCCGGCCGAGCGGCTCGCGGCGCTGCTGAAGCCGGAGGTTCTCGCGGGCAGCGGCTCGGCCACCGTCTGACCCGCGGACGCGCGGCAGGCCAGGGGCGGCAGGCACACTGGTGATCATGAGGTCGTCGCTGAGCTTCCGACCGGTTCTGGAGCGCATCGCCCAGGAGATCGAGCACGCTCCCGGCAGCGGCCGGCCCGCCGACTCATCCCGGCGCCGGCCGCCCGCGACCCACGCCGCTTCGGCATGGCCGTCGCGGAGCTGGACGGCACGGTGCAGGGCGTGGCGGAGTGGCGCGAGCCGTTCTCCACGCAGTCCGTCACCAGGGAATCGACAAGCCTCAGCCGCAGCCAGGCCGAGCAGGCCGACGCGGTGATGCTGACCTGCGGGGCGTACGACGCGGCGGGCGACTTCGCGTACCGCGTCCGTCTGCCCGGCAAGAGCGGCGTCGGCGGAGGAATTGTCGCGGTGGTACCGGGCCGCTGCACGTTGTGCGTGTGGAGCCCGGGGCTCGGCGAGCGCGGCAACTCGGTGGCCGGGGTCGCTGCCCTGGACCGTTTCACGACGCTCACCGGACTGTCGGTCTTCTGATCACATGGAGGTCATGCGCAGGTTAACCGCGCGAGGGCGGCGCGTCGTTTGCCGGCCACCCGGCGTTGACACCCTGACCGAGTGTTGGCCATGGCTTCCTCCGTCGATCTCCGCCGCTGCCAGATGCTCGGTCTGGCCGGTACCGCCTTTCTCGCGCTGGGCGGTGAGACGGCCGGAGCCCTCCCGGTCCGCGAGCTGCTGTCGCCGTCCTCGGCCGGCGCCGCGCTCGGGCTGGTCGGCGCCTACTTCGGCGTCGTCCTGCTGATAGCGGCCTGGGCGCTGCTCGGCCGGCTGCTCCGCGGCCCCGAACCGCCCACACCGCGCTCGCTGCTGCTGGTCCTCGCCGTCTGGGCGGCCCCGTTGCTGCTGGCCCCGCCGCTGTTCAGCCGGGACGTCTACAGCTACCTCGCCCAGGGCGCCATGGTCGACGCGCAGATCGACGTGTACGCGCACGGCCCCTCCCAGCTCGGCGGCCCGCTCGCCGACGAGGTGTCCCCGGTGTGGCAGCACACGGCCGCCCCCTACGGCCCGGTGTTCCTCGCCGCCGCCTCCGCGCTGTCCGCCCTGACCCGGGGCGAGATCCCCGCCGGCCTCATGGGCATGCGGCTGCTGGCGCTGCTGGGTGTGGCCCTGATGGCGGCGGCGCTGCCCCGCCTCGCCCGGCACAGCGGCGCCGACCCGGCCGCCGCCCTGTGGCTCGGTGCCCTCAATCCGCTGGTGCTGCTGCACCTGGTGGCCGGGGCGCACAACGACGCGATGATGCTCGGCCTGCTCGGCGTGGGCCTGGTCGCGGCGCTGGGCCGCTGGCCGGTCCTGGGCGCGGTCCTCGTCACGCTCGCCGCCCTTGTCAAGGCGCCCGCCGTGCTCGGGCTCGCCGCGATCGTCGTCCTCCAGATGCGCGCGGGCCGGGGCGTCGTGCGGGCGGTGCTGACGACCGCTGCCGCGGCGGCCGCGACGACGGTCGCCGCGACCGCCGTCGCCGGTACGGGATACGGGTGGATCGCCGCACTGAACACCCCCGTCTCACCGCACAACTGGGCCCTGACCAGCCTGCTCGGCCGCGCCACCGGCGCCCTGCTGGAGCGGCTCGGCAGCGACCTCGCCCCGCTCGCCGTGCCCGTCTGGCACACGATCGGCCTGGTGATCACCGCCGTCGCGTTGCTCGTCATATGGGTACGGCTGCGCCCCCGCCCGGTGTACGCCCTCGGCCTCAGTCTGGCCGCGGTGGCCGCCTTCGGCCCGGCGATCCGGCCCTGGTACGCGCTGTGGGGGCTGTTCCTCATCGCCGCCGCCGCGCCCGACACCTCGGTACGGCACCGGGTCGCGGCGGTCACCTGTGTGCTCGCGCTCGGTGTCATGCCGAGCGGCGGACCGGCCGACCTCGGGCAGCTGATGCTGGCCGTCTCCGGCGGCGTACTCGCCGTGGTCGTGCTGTGGCAGGCCCACCAGGCCGCGCAGGCCCCGGTTTTGGGGCGGACGGCATGAGAACACCCCGCACCGACCGCGGGCGGCTGCTGCTCGTGCTGGTCCTGGCCACCGCCCTGACCGTGTTCACCGCGACCGTGCCGCTCCTGCGCGACTGGTTCGACCTGCGCGTCTACCACGGCGCCATCCACCACTGGATCCATGACGGCGGCCGGCTCTACGACTACCGGGTGCCGGGCACGATGTACGGCTTCACCTACCCGCCGTTCGCCGCCGTCGTCATGCTGCCCATGGCCCTGGTCGGAATGCGCACCGCGATCGTGATCGCCCTGCTGCTCAACCTCGCCGCCCTGGCCGTGTCGATGCGTGTGCTGACCGGCCGGGCCTGGCGCCGCCACGGCTGGTATGGGTGTGCCCTGGCCGCCTGCGCCCTCGCGCTGTACGAACCGCTGCGCGACACCTTCAGCTTCGGGCAGGTCAACGTCCTGCTGCTGGCCCTCGTCCTGGTCGACGCCTGGCTCCTCGCCACCGGGCGGGGCCGCTGGGCCGGCATCGGCGTCGGCCTCGCGGCGGCCGTCAAGCTCACGCCCGCCCTCTTCATCGGCCTGCTGCTGCTCGCCGGACGCAGGCGAGCAGCCGGTGTCGCGACGGGTGTGGCCGTGGGGGCGACGGGACTCGCGGCCGCGGTGACCCCGGAGGGTTCGCGGTTCTACTGGACACACGCCATGTGGGACACCACCCGGGTGGGCCGGCTGGACTACGTCTCCAACCAGTCCTTGCAGGGCATCCTGGCCCGGCTGGAGGTCGACAGCCGCGCGGTCTGGGCGGTCACCGTGCTGCTGGTGCTCGGCGTGTGGGCGTGGCGGGCCCGCAGGGCCGCGGCGGCCGGCGACTGGTATGCCGCCTTCGCCCTCACCGCCCTGACGGCCTGTCTGATCAGCCCGATCACCTGGGTGCACCATCTCGTCTGGCTGCTGCCGGCCTTCGTGCTGCTGGTCCGCGCCGGGCAGCCGCGGGTGGCCGCCGTGCTGTACGCGGCGATGTGCACCAGCGTGGTGTGGCTCTGGTTCGACGACGCCTCCGGGATCGACGGGTTCCTCGGCAGCAACCTGTACGCCTGGATCACCCTCGGGCTGCTGCTGGGGCTGCCGGTGGGTCAGTCCTCGATGTGGAAGACCTTGAGCCGCAGGACCAGCGCGACGGCGGCCGCCCCGAGACAGGCGGCCGCCGCGATCGCCGCCGTCTCGGGCCAGCCGGGCCCGGGCTCCGCGGTGACGAGCGCGGCCACCGGAGCGGGCGCGGTCTCGGGGCCGGAACGCGGCCTGCTGCGGAAGGCGTCCAGCGAACCGACCGGGTCCACCCGGCCGGCGGCCGCGAAGCCCCAGTCGAGCAGCGACCGGGCCTCCTCGTAGACGTCGAAGGGGCCGTCCGTCTGAGGGTTCATCACCGTCACCACGAGGGTGCGCCCGTCCCGCCGGGCGGCGGCGACGAGGGTGTGTCCGGCCCCGCTGGTGTAGCCGTTCTTGATGCCGATCAGGCCCGGGTAGCGGTCCACGCCGTCGTCGCCGGTCAGCAGCCGGTTGGTGTTGCGGATGTCGTACGCCCAGCCGTCCGCACCGGGGAACTTGGCCTCGAGGGTGGCGCAGTACCGGGCGAACTCGGTGTTGCGCAGTCCCTCCCGGCCGAAGACGGCCAGGTCGTACGCCGAGGACACCTGGCCGTCCGCGTCGTATCCGTCGGGCGACAGGACCCGTGTGTCGCGGGCGCCCAGGACCCTGGCCTTGGCCTCCATCTGGCGCGAGGTGACGTCCCAGCCGCCGTTCAGCCCGGCCAGCACGTGCACGGCGTCGTTGCCCGAGTTGAGGAACACCCCGCGCCACAGGTCCGAGACGCGGTACGAGTGGCCCTCGCTGACGCCGACGAGGCTGCTGCCCTCCCCGACATCCGCCAGCTCGCCGTAGGTGACGCGGTGCTGGATGCCGCCGGGCAGCACGGGCAGCACGGTGAGGGCGAACAGGGTCTTGAGGGTGCTGGCGGGCGGCAGCCTGCGGTGCGCGTCCCGCGCGGCCAGCACCTCGCCGGTGCGGGCGTCGGCCACCAGCCATGACAGGGCGGAGACGTCCGGAACCCGCGGCGCGCCGGAGCGCGGCCGCACCTGCGTGCCGGGGCGGTACAGCACGGCCGGCACCGGTGCCGTTCCGCGCGGCCCGCCCGGTGCTCCGGGGTCCGCCCCGGCACGGGCGGCGGCGACAGGCGCGAAGGTCAGGGCACCGGCCAGGCAGAGACCGCAGGTCGACACGGCCACCCGGAAAGCGAATCCGATCGTCATATGATCAACCTAGAAACGGACCGGCCTCGAACGGTGCTGGCCGGGCCGAGCGGTGCCGGCGTGCACCCGGATGCCACACGTGCGCCCGGCGTGGCGCCTTCCCGGCGGGCCCGAGCCGGCTAGCCGGCCGGCAGCGTCGGCTGGATCCGGCGCAGGAACGTCGCGTTGTCCGGGGTCTGCCGCATCCGCTCCAGCAGCGTCTCCAGACCGGTCTCGCCCTCCCGGGTCGACAGCGCCCGGCGCAGGCCCTGCACGGCGGTCAACTCGGCCGGAGACAGCAACACTTCCTCGCGGCGGGTACCGGAGCCGGTGACGTCGACGGCGGGGAAGACGCGGCGCGAGGCGAGCTCGCGGCTCAGCCGGAGCTCCATGTTCCCGGTGCTCTTGAGCTCCTCGAAGAAGAAGTCGTCGGCCCGCGAGCCGGTCTCGACCAGGGCGGTGGCCAGGATGGTCAGCGAACCGCCCTCCTCGGCCGCCCGTGCGGCGCCGAAGAAGCGCTTGGGTCCCTGCAGCGCGGCCGCGTCCACACCGCCGGAGAGAGTACGGCCGCCGGAGCCCGCCGCGTTGTTGTGCGCCCGGCACAGCCGGGTCAGTGAGTCGAGCAGGATCACGACGTCCTCACCGGCCTCGACGAGCCGCTTGGCTCGCTCCACGACCAGTTCGGCGAGGGCGATGTGCTGCCGGGGAGTCCGGTCGAAGGCCGAGGCGTAGACCTCGCCCCGCACCGAGCGCCGCATGTCGGTGACCTCCTCGGGGCGCTCGTCGAGCAGCACGACCATCAGCCGGCACTCGGGGTGGTTGCCGGCGACGGCGGCGGCGAGGTGCTGGAGCAGGACGGTCTTGCCGGTCTTGGGCGGGGCCACGATCAGCCCGCGCTGCCCCTTGCCGACGGGGGAGATCAGATCGGCGACGCGTCCCGTCAGGGCGCCCGCCGGGTGTTCGAGGCGGATCCGCTCGCGGGGGTGGAGGGGCGTGAGGTCGCGGAAGTGGCGACGGCCCCGGAGCTGTCCGGGCGCGTGGCCGCCCACGCGCTCGACGGCGGTCAGGGCGTGCCGGGAGCCGCGTACGGCTTCGACCAGGTCGCCCTTGCGCAACCCGTGTTCGCGGATCAGGCCGGCCGGGAGCAGGGGATCGGACGGCGTGGGCAGGCAGTCGAGGCCGCGCAGATGCCCCTTGCCGCCCGCGTCGATGTCGAGGACGCCGGTGACGACCTGAGCCGCCCGGGCCTCGAGCCGGCCGGGAGAGTTGTCGAGTGTGGTGGTCATGGAGTCGGTCCTTTCGAGGACTCGGAGGCCTGCGGGCGCAGGCGGGCATGAGGCCATGAGGAGGGGAGGGGGAGGAGCCGCGGGCCAGGCGCAGGTACAGGCCTGCGGGGCGGCGGGAGCCGCACCTCGGTGACGCGCGGACGGATCCGCGAACGAGGGGGTGCGGGGAAAAGCCGCTGCACCCGCCGGGAACGGCGGTGATGCGTGGGCTGAGGAAGGAACTGGCACCGGCGCCACAACGGGGCGTACACAAGTGCTGCCGACACCCTACCACCTACCACGGGATCGGTGCGTGATGTCCGTCTCTCGGGGACAGGGCTAAGCTGAGGCCGATGTTCAGCCCCCAAGGCCCCAGCCTTCGTGAACTCGTCGTCCAGGCGCTGTCGTCGGTCGAGCGCGGCTACGACCTGCTCGCACCGAAGTTCGATCACACGCCCTTCCGTACGCCGGACTCGGTGCTCGACGCCGTCGCGGAGGCGCTGCGGCGGATCGGGCCGTTCGAGGACGGACTCGACGTGTGCTGCGGTACGGGCGCGGGCGCGGACGTGCTGCGGGACGTCTGCGCGGGGAGCGTCACGGGGGTCGACTTCAGCGCGGGCATGCTGGCGGTCGCGCGGGCGCGTGTCCCGTCCGGCGTGCCCCGGGTGTCCTGGGTGCGGGCGGACGCCCGGGCCCTGCCGTTCCGTTCCGCCTTCGACCTGGCGGTGAGTTTCGGGGCGTTCGGGCACTTCCTGCCGCGCGAGCTGCCGGGACTGTTCGCCGAGGTGCGCTCCGTGCTGCGGCCGGGCGGGTGCTTCGCGTTCCCGGTCGTGGCCCCGCCCCGCACCGGCTCCCTCGCGCACTGCATGCTGCTGGGCTTCGACCTGGTGATGCGGGTGCGCAACGCCGTGTGGCGGCCGCCCTTCGTCATGTACTACCGGGCGCTACGGTTCGGGCTGCTGCTGCGGACACTGGAAGGCGCCGGGTTCCGGGTGGAGCTGCACCCGCTGCCCGAATTCGGGCAGCGGCGGGACGGAAGCCCGCGGGTGCGGATGGTCGTTGCCCGGCGCCTGGGGTGAGGACCCGACCCCTGGAGGGGCCTGGCCCGCTGCCGGGGCTCAGACCGCTGCCGGAAGGGTGAACTCGTAGACCAGAGCGTCGCGTTGGGCGTCCACGACGAGTTCGGTGAACTCCAATGGCCGCTCGTGCTGGTCGTGCACCAGACGGGTCACCCGGACCGAGGGGCTGTCGGGGAGGCGGGTGATGGCGTCGCGGTGGTGCAGGGTCAGTCCCGCCTTGCGCATCCAGTCGTAGGTGCGGCGCAGCTGGGCCGCGGCGGCGCCGTCGGCGCGGTCACGGTAGCGGCCCAGCTCCTCCACTTCGGCCAGGGCCACGGCCGAGAAGGAGCTGACGGCGCTGCGCAGACCACGCCCGTCGGCGGAGGCGGAGCGGTAGTGATGCATCAGCGTGGGCCGGTGCGGGGCGAGCCGGAGGGCCGTCGCGTGCGCGGGCGGGGGTGTCTCCCAGGTGACGGTCGCCCGGTCGACGGCGCGCTCCTCGGGGCCGCGCCGGACGCCGAGCGGGAAGGCCAGCGAGGTCGGGTGCTCGACCGGCGGGCCGCACAGGGTGGCGTGGCTGCCGCGCCGGTCGGTGGCGACCAGTCCGTCCCGGCGCAGCACCTCCAGCGCCTGCCGTACGGTCTCTCTGCTGACCCGGAAGTGCTCGGCCAGCTGTCGTTCGCCCGGCAGCCGTTCGCCGGGCGGGATCGTGCCGTCGCGTAGTTCGCCGAGCAGTTCCGTCGCGATCCGCCAGTACAGGGGCTGTTCGTCGGTGTGCGGACGGTCGTGCGGGGTGGTGCGGGCCATGCCGCGCCCTCCTGTTGGTGACGTGCCGTAGCCGTGCGGGCTCATTGCGCCACCAGAATTAGCATTGGTCTAAACCACTAGGGAAGAGCGGTCCGGCGGTTCGGCCGAAACAGACCGGGGCGGAAAGTGGCCGCGGGAGGCGCGCGGGGCCGTCAGAGGGCGTCGTACACGGCGTCCACCAGCGCCATCTTCCGGGGGTCGTCGGCGATGTGCGGTCCCATGCGGTTCATCACATATCCGAGCGACACGCCCGCCTCCGGGTCGGCGAGTCCGGCGGACCCGCCGAATCCGTCGTGCCCCACGGCGCGCGGGTTGGGCCCGTACGAGCCGTGCGGGCCGCTGAGCCACAGGCCGAGGCCGATCTCGGTCTCCCTCCGGAACCCGGCGCCCAGCACCAGGTCGTGGCAGCTGCCCTGCCCCTCACGCACCCGCTCGGCCGCCTCGGGGGAGAGGACGCGACGGCCGGCGTACGTCCCCAGGCCCGCGAATATCCCGTACAGGGCGGCCACCGCCCGCGCGGTGCCGTGGCCGTTGGCGGCGGGGATCTCGGCGGCCCGCCACATGGGCGTGTTGGCCTCGGCCGCGCCCACCACGGGGTTGGCCAGGGCGGCCAGCGCGGCGGGCGGCAGCCGGCCGGAGAGCGCCGCCTGTTCGCCGCCCGTGGCGGACCGCCGGTGCGTCAGCTCCGCCGCCCGAACGGCGTCCGTCTCCGGCAGCCCGATGGCGAAGTCGATGCCGAGCGGCCCGGTCACCTCCCGCGCCAGGAACGCGCCGGGCCGCAGTCCCGAGACCCGGCGCACGACCTCCCCGACCAGGTGGCCGTACGTCAGCGCGTGGTACCCCGACCGCGTCCCCGGTTCCCACCAGGGTTCCGTCGCCGCGAGCCGGCGGGTCGTCACCTCCCAGTCGCACAGCTCGGCGAAGGCGTGCGGTTCGCGCAGGCCGGACAGGCCGGCCCGGTGGGAGAGCAGGTGCCGTACGAGGACCTTCTCCTTGCCCGCCGCGGCGAACTCCGGCCAGTGGACGGCCACGGGCGCGTCCAGGTCCAGCAGCCCCCGGTCGGCGAGGATGTGCGCGCACAGTGCCACCGGGCCCTTGGACGTCGACCACACGTTGACGAGCGTGTCGCGCTCCCAGGGACGGGTGCGGGCCTGGTCGGCCCAGCCTCCCCACAGATCGGCGACGGTCACGCCGTCGACCGTGACGGTGACTGCCGCTCCGAGCTCCTGCCGCTCCCGGAAGTTCTCCTCGAACGCCGCACGCACCGCCGTGAAGCGGGGGTCGCAGTGGCCGTCGATCTGTGGCTCGCGCTCGGACATGCAGCCTCCGTGGTCCGTGGAACCCCCGGTCCACGACCCTGCGGACCGGGACTCCATGAACGTACCGACTGGTCGGACGGCGCGGAAGGCCGCCGGCTCGGAGGGCGAGCGAGGTCAGCTGCTCGGGGTCAGCCGAAGAACAGCGCGCCGGCCGGCTCCTGGTGGCCGTCGGCGGTGTGCCAGTAGTCCCGTGTCTCGATCGCCAGCCCGTCGGCGCCGAACCGGACGAAGACACAGCCGGCGAGGGTGGCGGGCCTGCCGCCCTCCTCGGACAGCACCCGGAACTCGGCGACGGCCACCCCGTCCTGGCCCACGACCGGCGGCGCGAAGCGCACGTCGGTCACCCGCTCCCGCGCGAACGACCAGCGCAGATAGGCACCCAGTTCGGCACGCCCGCGATGCGGCTCGCGAAACGGCATGGAGCGGTGGACGCACTCCTCGGCGTACAGCGCGAGCAGCGCGTCCACGTCGTGCCCGGCCCAGCCCCGCTCCCACACCCGGACGAACCGCTCGGCGGCCTGACGTGTCTCCACCGTCCCCACCCCTTCTGCCGCTCAGGCGTACGACCGCAGCCAGCGCATCCTGGCGGCGCTGTGGAACGGGCCGCCACCCTCGTGGTCGTTGAAGTCGTACACCTCGATGGCCTTCTCCTCGTGCGCCCAGGCGTTGAACGCCGCGAAGACGGTCGACGGCGGGCACGTCTGGTCCTCCAGCGCCGTCGAGAACAGGGCAGGGGCGCGGCCGCGGGCGGCGAAGTGCACACCGTCGAAGTAGGACAGCGTGCGCAGCGCGTCCCGCGCCCGGCCGCGGTGCGTCTTGAGGTAGAGGCCGATCTCCCGGTAGGGGTGACGGTCCGTCAGTGTGGTGGCGCGGGGGAAGTCGCACAGGAACGGCACGTCGGGCGCCACCGCCACCAGGTCGGGGACCAGGCCGCCGACGGCGAGGGTGATGCCGCCGCCCTGGCTGGCGCCGAGCGCGACCGTCCTCGCCGGGTCGGTCAGCGGATGCGAGCGGGCGGCCTCGACGGCGCGCACGGCGTCCGTGAACACCCGGCGGTAGTAGTAGTTCTCGGGCGCGTCGATGCCACGGGTCATGAAACCGGGGTACGCCGGTGCGCCGCCGACCGGGTCCGGGGTGCCGCCACCGCCACCCCAGGCGCTGCCCTGGCCCCGGGTGTCCATCACGAAGTGCGCGCGGCCCGTGGACGCCCACAGCAGATGCTCGTGCGGCAGCCCCCGTCCGCCCCCGTACCCGACGAACTCGACCACCAGCGGCAGCGGCCGCGTCGCGGCGGCCGGCAGCAGCAGCCAGCCCTTCACCGGGTGCCCGCCGAACCCGGCGAACGTCACATCGAACACCTGCACGGTGGCCAGGTCCGTGTCCACCGGCTCGAACCGGGCGTCCAGCTCGTGCTCGCGAGCCTCCTGCAGGGTCTTGGACCAGAAGGCGTCGAAGTCCTCGGGTTCGGTGGCGGCACCGCGGTACTCACGGAGCTCGTCGAGGGGGAGGTCGAACAGAGCCATGCGGGACCACCTCGGGTGCGGCGACGTCGATGATCACACCGTACGCGCGGGCTCCGGCCGTTCGCCAGGGCGCGCGCCGGGCCCGGCCCCGCCGCCGGCCAGGCGCCGGATCAGCCCGCGCGGAGGGGGACCGCCGGCCAGGCACCTCAGGGCGATCACCGGGTCGCAGATCGCGCAGCCGAGGGAGGAGTCATGGGAGAAGGGGACGATCGGGTTGCCCTTGACGTGGTGGGCGACGTCCCAGACGGTGTGCAGCAGCCAGGCGGCGCCGATCCAGGCCCACGACTCCAGACCGCGGTAGGCGCAGTAGGTGACCAGCGCGGTGAAGGCGAACTCCCGGCCCCCCAGGCCGCCGCCGCTGAGGTAGGCGGCTCCCGCCCCGGCGACCATGATCGCGTTGAGGCGGCGCCGGTGCGGTTCGCGGACGAGGGAGATCAGGAGCGCGTAGAGGACGCCGACGGCGATCGGCAGGACGTAGGACATGGGTGGGCCGTTCCTGAGGAGGTGACGTTTCGGCGTCCGCGCGCGAGGACTGATCACACGCCAGGGCCGCCTCCAGTGGCCCCGCAGCGGCATTACCGACAGGTTCCGACGGGTTGCCGCCAACGGCGTGTGTCAGGCCCGTCGGCGCGTCCACTCCGGTTCCGTACGCGCCCAGGCACGCTCCCACTCGGCCATCCGGTGCCGGTTCGCCACCCGGCGGACGGCCGCGTTGCCCAGCAGCACCAGGGCGGCCGTGCCGGCCGTGGCGCAGACGCCCAGGGTGAGGCTGTGCTGCCAGACCGTCGTGTCGCTCGGGGGCGGCGGCACGCTGCGGCCCCGCCCGTCGAACCACACGTCGACCGTCTCCCCGGGCTGCCTCCCCGCCGGCACCCGCGCCGTCGCCGTCCGGTCACCCTCGCCGGGCTCGGTCCAGCGCACCGTCGCGCGGTACGTGTACTCCCGCCCGCCCTGTACCGCGGGCAGCGTGTCCGGAGTCCTGCCCACGATCTCGGCCCGGACGTGCCGCCTGTCCTCCCACTGGGCCGCCGCGGTCCGCCGCGCCTCGCCATGGGCCCACCAGCCCGTCAGCGCCCCGGCCAGGGGCGCGCCCAGGAACAGCAGGACGGCGACGGCCACCACCGTCCAGGCCTCGATGACGTCCGACCTGCGCCGCAGCGGATTGCACCGCCGGCTCCGGCCGCGGATCCGGGTTCGCATCTCCGCCCTCCTCGCCCTCACCGGAGCCGGGGAGCGCGGACGCCACCCCCGGGCCCGTCTAGGTGTGCGAGTGCCACATGAGACTCGTACCCCGTCCCACGCGGTTCGCTCACCCGGCGGCGAGAAGGCGGGGACGCTCAGCCGAAGCGTTCGATCCGGATCCGGTCGACCGGCTGGCCGGCCGCCACGAGCAGGCGCGAGGCGTGTTCGGCGAAGGCGTTGGAGCCGCACACATAGGCCTCCCACCCACCCTCGGGTGCGGCATCCACAAGCGGCGCCACATGCGCAGCGGTGATCCGGCCCACCGGTACGCCCGGTGGGGCCGTGCGGGTGAACACGGGCGTCGTCTCGGCGCCGTACTCCCGCGCGTAGATCAGATCCTCGGGTCCGCGCGCGGACACCAGCAGCCGCAGCGGTACGGACAGGCCACGCGCCCGATGGTGGCGCACCATCGACATCAGCGGTACGACCCCGGATCCGGCGCCGATCAGCAGCGCGGCCCGGTCGCCCGGCCAGGCGAAGAAGCCGCTCAGCGGCCCGCGTACCTCGACACGATCCCCGAGCCGCGCCTCGCCGTGGAACCAGCCGGAGACCTCACCGTCCTCGACATGGTCCAGCGTCAGTTCGATGTCCCCCGAGTCGTCCGGCGCGGACGCCAGGGAGTAGTGGCGCTGGGCGGTGTAGCCGTCCGCGGCGGTCAGCCGGAGCAACAGGTGCTGGCCGGGCAGATGCCCCGCCCAGCCGGGCACCGCGAACCGGAAGGTCGCCGCGCGCGGCGTCTCACGGCGGATCTCGGTGAGTGTCGCGGTCTGCCAGCGGCCGGCGGCGCCGTCGCCGGCGGCGATCCGGCCGGGCACGGCGAACCGCGTCGGGGGAGTGAACGTGTCAGTCACCGGAGTACCGCTGCTCCTCCCACGGGTTGCCCCGCGCGTGGTAGCCGTTCTGCTCCCAGAAACCGGGCTCGTCGTGGTCGAGCAGGCGGATGCCGGCGAGCCACTTCGCGCTCTTCCAGAAGTACAGATGCGGCACCAGCAGCCGGGCCGGGCCGCCGTGCTCGGGCGTGAGCGGCCGGCCGTCGTACTCCCACGCGATCCAGGCCCGGCCGCCGGTCAGGTCCGCGAGCGGGAGGCTGGTGGTGTATCCGGTGTGCGCGTAGGCGACGGCGTGCGTCGCCGCCGGCAGCGGGCGCGCCTGCTCCAGGAAGGCGTCCAGCGAGACGCCCGCGAAGCGCACCCCGAATTTCGACCAGCCCGTCACGCAGTGGATGTCGCCCTCGTAGGCCGAGGCCGGCAGCGCGTGCGCCTGCGCCCAGTCCCAGGCGCGGGGCGCTTCCACAAGGCCGTCGATGCGGAAGGTCCATTCGGTGGCCTCGAGGTGCGGGGTGACCTCGGCGGACAGGACGGGCCAGTCGTCCCCCGCGTCGTACTGCCCGGGCGGCAGCCCCGGGTTGTCGACGCGCGGGCGCCCGGTGAAGCCTCGGGTGACGTTCATGCGGGTGGTGCCTCCAGACCGCCGGTGCGGCGGCCCGCGGATAGAGCCTGACCAATGCGTACGCGTACCACCGTACGTGGTACGCGGCCAGCTCACCGCGGCCCCTCGGCGCCCCTGGGCGCGTACCTACCGCTCCGATCGCCGGTCCGGGCGGCGCGCGGCCGGCCCGGCCTGCTCCGGCGCGGCACCTGCCGGCCGACGGCCGGCCTGCCGAGGGCTTCGCCAGGCCGTCGTCTCCAACTGGACGGCCTCCACGGCGTTGTCCCGGGGACGGGGCGGCCGCCCCGTCGGGGAAATCCCCTTGGGGTAATGTGGCCGTCCGGCTGAGGGAGGTCCCAGCCGTGCGCGACCGAGGAGGTGAGTCCCATTACCGCTGTGACAGGTCGGGTGCTCTCTCCTCATGCCGGCGCGCAACACCGGCAGTAGACGACCACGAGAGCGCCCTTCGGCTCCGAAAGGCTCTCGACCCGCATGCCCTCGCCGCTTCACCCCTCCCGTCCCTCCGTGGTGGCCGCCCTGCGCGCCGCCGGCTGTGTCTTCGCCGAGGACGAGGCGGAGCTGATCCTCTGCGCCGCCCGGACCCCGGACGAAGCCGCCGCCATGGTGGCCCGCCGCACAGACGGACTGCCCCTCGAACTCGTCCTCGGCTGGGCCGAGTTCAGCGGTCTGCGGATCGCGGTCGAACCCGGTGTCTTCGTCCCCCGTCGCCGCACCGAGTTCCTCGTCGCCCAGGCCCTCGCCGCCGCCCCGGACCCCTCCGTCGTCGTCGACCTGTGCTGCGGCTCGGGTGCGGTGGGCGCCGCCCTGGCCACGGCCCTGGGCACGGTCGAACTCCACGCCGCCGACCTGGACCCGGCCGCGGTCGACTGCGCCCGGCGCAACCTCGCCGGGCACGGTGGCCGGGTCCACCAGGGCGACCTCTACGCGGCCCTCCCCGGCCGGCTGCGGGGCCGCGTCGACATCCTCGCCGCGAACGTCCCTTACGTCCCCACCGCCGAGGTCGCGCTCCTGCCCGCCGAGGCAAGGGACCACGAACCGGCGGCCGCGCTCGACGGCGGTGCCGACGGCCTCGATGTGCTGCGCCGGGTCGCCGCCGGGGCACGCGAGTGGCTCGCGCCGGGCGGCTGCCTGCTGACGGAGACCAGCGCACGCCAGGCCCAGGAAGCCGTCGAGATCTTCCTCCGCGCGGGCCTGACGACCCGTCTGGCGGCGTCGGAGGAGCTGTACGCCCATGTGGTGATCGGGGTGGCCTGAGGGGGCTCGGGGAGGCGCGCGGCCGTCCGCGCGCCGCTGTCAGTCCTCCGTCCGCGCCCGGGCGATGAGTACCGCCACGTCGTCGTGGTTGTCGGGATGGTGCAGGGTGCGGACGAGGAGGTCGCAGACCTCCTTCAGGGGGCGCGCCGGGTCGTCGAGGAGGCCGAGCAGGGTGTCCAGACGTTCGTCGAGGGAGTGACTGCGGGTCTCGACCAGTCCGTCGGTGTAGAGGACGAGTTCGTCGCCGGGGTCGAAGGTGAAGACGGTCGTGGTGAACTCCACACCCCCCACGCCCAGCGGCGCGCCGGTCGGCAGGTCGAGCAGTTCCCGGCCCCCGTCCCGCCGGATGTGGACCGGCGGCAGATGACCCGCGTTGGCGATCAGGCAACGCCGTTGCCGGGGGTCGTGGACGGCGTACAGGCAGGTGGCGATGGAGTGGTCCAGGTCGGAGGTGATCCGGTCGAGGTGTTCGAGGAGCACCGCGGGGTCCAGGCCGAGGGACGCCAGGGTGTTGGTCGCGGTGCGCAGCCGTCCCATGGTGGCCGCGGCCGTGATGCCGCTGCCCATCACGTCGCCCACGACGAGCGCGGTCCTGCCCTCGCCCAGGGGAATGACGTCGAACCAGTCGCCGCCGACCTCGGTGGCGGCGCCGGCCGGCTGGTAGCGGGAGGCGACTTCGAGGCCGCCGGTGACGGACGGGTGAGTGGGCAGCAGGCTGCGCTGGAGGGTGATGGCGGTGTCGCGGGCGTTCTGGTACCAGCGGGCGTTGTCGATCTGCACCGCCGCCCGTGCGGCCAGCTCACGGGCGAGCAGCAGGTCGTCCTCGCCGAACGGCAGCGGGTTGTGGATGCGCTTGAGATCGAGGGCGCCGAGCACCTCGCCGCGCGCGATGAGCGGGACGGCGAGGTAGGAGTGGACGCCGGCGCGCGCCAGCAGGGCGGCGGCCTCCGGGGAACGGGCGATGCGCGGCAGGTCCTCGTCCTTGACCTGCGGGATCATCACCGGCCGTGCCGAGCGTACGCACTCGGTGACCAGGCGGTCAGGACCGTAGCGGGCCACCTGCCCCGGCGGGTCGGCGGCCTGCATCGCCTCGGGGGCGTTGTCCGCCCGCACGGCCAGTGCCCGGATCACGGCCGGCTCGCACGGATCGGCGCTGCTGCGACGGCCGCCGATCACCGAGTCCAGCAGGTCCACGGCGGCCACGTCCGCCAGTTCCGGCACCGCGACGTCGGCCAGTTCGCTGGCGGTGCGGTCCAGCTCGAGCGTGGTGCCGATCCTTGCCGACGCGTCCGCGATGAGCGCCAGCCGCCGCCGCGCGGTCTCCGCCTCGACGCCCGCCCGGCGCTGTTCCGTGACGTCCATCACCGACTTGGCGACGCCCAGCACCCTGCCGAGGGCGTCCTCCAGCCGGTACAGCGAGACCGACCAGGCGTGGTCCTCGTGCGGGTCGGCCGCGGTACGGCCACTGGTGGGATGGCCGACCAGCGGCTGCCCGGTCTCCAGGACGTGCCGCAAGGCGGCCTCCAGCGGAGCCACCTCCAGCATGGGGAGCACCTCGCCGATGGTCCGGCCGATGTGCTCCTCGGCCGGGACGCCGTTGATCCGCTCCAGTGCCGCGTTCACGGACACGTAGCGCAGCCCGGTGTCCAGCACGGCCAGCCCGATCGGTGACTGCGCGATCATCCGCGTGGACAGGGCGACGTCCTGCTCCAGCTGGCGCACGGTCGACTGGTCGGCGGCGAGACCGAGGGCGTAGACGTCGCCCTGGTCGTCCAGCAGCCGCATGGTGCGGAACTCCACCAGGCGGGTGCTGCCGTCCTTGCGGCGCACGGGGAAGGCGCCGGCCCAGCCCCGGCCGGTGGTCATGACGTCGGCGAACAGCTTCCTGACCAGGTCGAGGTGCTCCTCGTGCACCATCACCCGGGCGGCGTAGGCGCCGAGCGCCTCCTGGGCCGGGTAGCCGAACAGCTCCTCGGCCTGGGGACTCCACAGCACGATGCGGCCCTCGGCGTCGAGGACCACCGAGGCCACGCCCAGCACGTCGAGCAGGCCGCTGGGCCGCTCCGGTCCACTGCCCGGCTCGGTCCCTTCGGCCACCGGTGGCCCGGTCGCTCCCATCTACGCACCGCCTTCGCCATCCGCCAACGGCACGCCGTCCCGTGCCGACTCCCCTTGCCGTACCGCGCTCAACCATTTCTCTTACGCCACGATCGCCCTACTCCACCATCCCTCAACATGACTGGGGGTGTCTGTCGATGGGACGGGATCGAAATGGTCCATCCGAGGGGAGTTCGGCCACCGGCCCTCTCTGGCGTGCTCATGACGGGCTGTACATCCGGGAATGTGGTGGTTTTCTGGGAGTGCGGCGCGGCGTCGTGTGGGACTCGCTGCCGTACCGCAGCGCGGCCACGAGAGGAGCCACCACGATGGACACTGAGCGACTGCATCCGGAATCGGTCTCCCTGGAGATCAGTGGGTGCAGCAAGGAAGACGCCCGGATCGTGTTCGACAGCCTGTGCGCGTACTTCGACTCGGACCGCTGCTCCGAGGACGTGCCGCGCGACTGGCACGAGGTCCGGCCGACGGTGTGGCTGGGCACCTTCGAGGTCTCGGCGCCGCACGAGGGCGCGCATCCCCCCACTCCCCGGCTCTCCGCCTCCGTCGAGGCGGACGCGCACGGGGGCTACTGGGCGATCGACCGCTTCCGCACCACCCTGCACGACCTGTTCGACGTCCACGACCTCGGCACGGCCTCCGGGGACCAGGAGCGCGAGTTGCACGTACGCCTGGAGAGCCGCTGACCGGTGTGGCGCAACGGACAGCCCCTCCGTTGTGCAACTAGTTGCATAAACCGTGCGCGGTCCTCTACAACAGAGGCACGTCACCGCGCACGGAGGGGCCATGACCCGTTACCCGCATCTGCTGAGCCCGCTCGACCTGGGCTTCACCACCCTGCCCAACCGCGTCCTGATGGGCTCCATGCACGTCGGTCTCGAGGAGGCCGAGCGCGGCTTCGAGCGGATGGCGGAGTTCTACGCCGCCCGGGCCCGCGGGGGAGTGGGCCTGATCGTCACGGGCGGCATCGCGCCCAACGACGAGGGCCGGCCGTACGAGGGCGGCGCCAAGCTGACCACCGACGACGAGGCCCGGCAGCACCGGCAGATCACCGAGGCCGTGCACCGCGAGGGCGGCCGGATCGCGATGCAGCTGCTGCACTTCGGCCGGTACGCCTACCACCAGGACCTGGTCGCCCCCAGCCCCCTTCAGGCCCCGATCAGCCCCTTCCCGCCCCGTGAACTGACCGACGCCGACGTCGAGCGGACCGTCGACGACTACGCCCGCGCCGCCCGGCTCGCCCGGCAGGCCGGCTACGACGGCGTGGAGATCATGGGCTCCGAGGGCTACCTGATCAACGAGTTCATCGCCGCGCAGACCAATCACCGCACGGACCGCTGGGGCGGCTCGTACGAGAACCGCATGCGCTTCCCGGTCGAGATCGTCCGGCGGGTGCGCGAGGCGGTCGGCGAGGACTTCATCGTCATCTACCGGCTGTCCATGCTCGACCTCGTGCCCGGCGGCTCCACCCTCGACGAGGTCGTCACCCTCGCCAAGGCGGTCGAGGCCGCCGGGGCGACCATCATCAACACCGGTATCGGCTGGCACGAGGCGCGCATCCCGACCATCGCCACCTCCGTGCCGCGCGGCGCCTACACCTGGGTCACCAAGCGTCTGATGGGCGAGGTGTCGGTCCCGCTCGTCACCACCAATCGCATCAACACCCCCGAACTGGCAGAGGAGTTGCTTGCGGGTGGGTGCGCCGACATGGTGTCCATGGCCCGCCCGATGCTGGCCGACCCCGACTTCGTCGCCAAGGCGGAGGCCGGCCGCCCCGAGGCCATCAACACCTGCATCGGCTGCAACCAGGCCTGCCTCGACCACACCTTCAGCGGGCAGATCACCTCCTGCCTGGTCAACCCGCGCGCCTGCCACGAGACCGAGCTGGTCCTGTCCCCGACCCGGCTGCGCAAGCGCGTCGCCGTGGTCGGCGCGGGCCCGGCGGGCCTCGCGTGTGCCGTGAGCGCCGCCGAACGCGGCCACGAGGTCACGCTGTTCGACGCCGCCGGCGAGATCGGCGGGCAGCTCAACGTCGCCCGCAAGGTCCCCGGCAAGCAGGAGTTCGACGAGACGCTGCGCTACTTCCGTCACCAGCTCGACGCGCACGGCGTCGACGTACGCCTGAACACCCGCGTGGCAGCCGCCGACGTGGCCGGCTACGACGAGGTCGTCGTCGCCACCGGCGTCACCCCGCGCACCCCGGACATCCCCGGCGTCGACCACCCGAAGGTCGTCGGCTACCTCGACGTCCTGCGCGACGGGGCGCCCGTCGGCGACAGCGTCGCCGTCCTCGGCGCCGGCGGCATCGGCTTCGACGTCGCCGAGTACCTCACCGACGGCGGCGACAAGGCGCACGAGGACCCGGCGACGTACTTCCGTCAGTGGGGCGTCGACATGAACTACGAGGGCCCCGGAGGCCTCGCCGCCCCCGAGCGCCCGGCCGCGCCGCGCACGGTCCACCTGCTCCAGCGCAAGACCACCAAGGTCGGCGCGGGCCTGGGCAAGACCACCGGCTGGATCCACCGCACCGAGCTGAGGCACCGCGGCGTCACCATGGTCCCCGGCGTGCGCTACGACCGCATCGACGACGCCGGCCTGCACGTCACCGTCGGCGACACCAGCACGGTCCTGGAGGTCGACACCATCGTGCTGTGCACCGGGCAGGAGCCGCGCCGGGACCTCTACGACGAGCTGGTCGCCGCCGGGTGCAGCGCGCACCTGATCGGCGGTGCCGACGTGGCCGCCGAACTGGACGCCAAGCGCGCCATCAAGCAGGGCACCGAACTGGCGGCCGCCCTGTAGGCGCCGGGGCCGTCCCTAGGATGGCCACCATGTCACTCCCGCACGCGATTCTCACCGCCCTGCTCGAAAAGCCGTCCTCGGGGCTGGAGCTGACCCGCCGCTTCGACAAGTCGATCGGCTACTTCTGGTCGGCGACGCATCAGCAGATCTATCGCGAGCTGGGAAGACTGGAGGCCGACGGACTGATCCGGGCCCTGCCGGCCGAGCAGCCGGTACGTGGACAGAAGAAGAGCTACGAGGTCCTGCCGGCGGGCCGTGCCGAACTGGCCCGCTGGACCGCCGCCGCGCAGGAGCCCAAGCCGCTGCGGGACACGCTGCTGCTGCGGCTGCGCGCGGCGGCCGTGGTCGGCACGGCGGGTCTGCGCGACGATCTGCGCCGCCACCTCGACCTGCACCGGATCCAGCTGGCGGAGTACGAGGAGATCGAGCGGCGCGACTTCCCGCCCGGCAAGGACAGCCCCCAGGACCGGTTGCAGCACCTGGTGCTGCGAGCCGGCATCGACCTGGAGACCTTCTGGACCCGCTGGCTGGAGCACGCGCTGGCGGAGTTCGCCGAACTGCCCCCGGAGCGGCACTAGTTCCTGTCCGGCAGGCCCTGAAGGCGGTGGATCAGAGGCGGTACGGCTTCGAGCGGCGGCGCAGGAACCACACCGTGGCGATCACCGCGGTGCCCACCAGCGCCCCGCCCCCCACCAGCGTCAGCGCGCCGTAGTCCCGTGTGCCGCCGCCGACGCCACCGACGACGCCCCGGGTGGGTGAGGGCGTGGTCGTCGCCGAGATGGTCGGCGTGGACCCGGCGGCGACGATGACGGACTGGGTGCCGGCGGTGTTGCCGTTGGAGCACATGACGATGACCGTGTACGTGCCCGGAGTGACGTTCGTCCAGGCCGAGCCCTGCAGGGCGCTCGAACCGGTCAGCGCCACCTGGCGGCCCTGGGCGAAATTCGCCTGGCTGCTGTTGAGGATCGACGCGGTGCCCCATCTGCCGTTGAGCTGGGTGCACGCGCTGGTGGTCACCGAGACTGTGGAGCCACTGGTGCTCACGGAGATCCCGGAGTTCGCGGCGGCCGGCCCGGCGACCAGGGCCAGCGGCAGCGCGGCGGCTGCCACGGCCGCCCCGAGGAGAGGCTGAGAAGTACGCATGGGACTGCCCTCCGGCGGCACGGTTGGCGGTACATCCCTTGCGCCGCCTGGGTCGGGGAACGCCCGTGCTGCCTCACAAAGGCAGCCAACGTGGCCCCGGCCTCTCCCGCATGCGGACCGCACCCGCCCAGGTGACGCACACCGTCGTCCGGGGGACGGGAAGGCCCCTCAGCGCGCCTCGCCGGTCGTCACCGTCCGTTCCGCCGAGAAGCCGCCCCAGGTGCCGTCCGGAAGCCGGGGGCGGATCCGCACCCGGTGGCTCACGCCGGCCTCCTGCCCGATGTAGAAGCTGTACGCCGCCTTGTCCCGGGGTGCCGTCCCGCCGAAGACCAAGGAGGTGGCCGGACGGCCGTCGAGCTGCACCTGGTACTCGGTGATCACCCCGTCCACCTTCGGCGGCACCCACGAGAGGTCGATGTGGTACGCCCCGTCGGCGCGGCGGGTCGTGGCGCGGAAGGCGGCCGGCGCGGTGTC
Source organism: Streptomyces sp. NPDC052023 (assembly GCF_044548465.1). Lineage (NCBI taxonomy): Bacteria > Bacillati > Actinomycetota > Actinomycetes > Kitasatosporales > Streptomycetaceae > Streptomyces > Streptomyces sp. NPDC052023. The sequence continues at coordinate 455,373 of NZ_JBIUBW010000005.1, forward strand.
CCGCCCCTCGTCCGTGCCCGGCGCGGTGGTGAGCCGGACGGCGGCACTGGCGGGGGAGAGGTTGTCCGCGGCGTCGCGGGCCCGGACGGTGAACGAGTAGCCGGTGCCCGGCCGCAGACCCGTCACCACCGTCGCGGTCTGTGCTCCGCCCACGCTGTGGATCTTCACCGCACCCTGGTAGACGTCGTACGACGCCACGCCCCGATCGTCCGTCGAGGCGGCCCACGACAGCTGCACGGCCCGGCTCCCGGCGGCCCGCCCCCGTGCCTCGCCGGGGCGGGAGGGGGCCGAGGCGTCCGCCGCGACGGCGGCGGGGGTGCGTGCCCGCACCTCACGGCTGCGCGGCCCGAGCCGCCCCTCGGTGTCCCGGGCCCGCACGGCGAAGACGTAGGTCGTCGAGGGCCGGAGGCGGGTGACGTCCACCATGTGCGCGGTTCCGTCGACCTCCTGGACCTTGGTGGCGCCGCGGTACACCTCGTAGCCGTCGACGTCCTCGGAGGACACCGCGTTCCACATCACATGGACGCTGGTCGCGCTCCCGGCCGCCGCGGTGACCCCCGTCGGCGCGGCGGGCAGCCGCCCCTCGTCGCCGTCCGCCGCGCCCCCTGGGCCACAGGCCGGCACGGACAGCAGCACACCGAGGGCCAGGGCGGTGGGCACGGGAACGCGTCGCACGACTCGGCCTCCAGGACGGCGCGGCGGCAATGGTCCGGACCAATATGCGCCCACTGGCGCGATCACATCAAGAGGGCGGGCCGTGCCGAGCACCTCGCACCGTTCCGTATGCTGACGGGAGCGCGGCCTAACTCTCCGTGGGAGAACGGGAGTTGGTGCTCCTCGGCGCGGACCGCTGTCGTCGCCGATCCCGCGCCGGGCCGGGGCGGCCCGAGGGCCCGGAGCCCTGCGCGGGCCCCCGGGCCCCCGGTCCACGGGAGGACGGGCGTGGCGTGCACCGTCCGGACCCCTCGGGTGGCCCCATGATCGGAAACAGCATCGGATGGTGCTGAGTGACCGTCAGTGTCCCCCAGCAGAGAGCTCCTTATCGTGCGTGTCCAGTCCCTCGCGCTGGCCGCGGCAAGTGCCGCCCTGCTCGCCCCGGCGACGTCCTCGACCGCCCACCCTCCCAAGGAACCCCGCACCCGGCACGAGAGATCCGCCGACAGCACCGTCCGCGCGGCCGACCTGCTGGCCAGGGTGCGTCACTGCGACCCCGTGTCCCAGGGCCGCTATCGCACCGACGCCGGCCGGCCCGCGACCGTACGCGTCTGCGCGACCAGCGGCGCCGTCTTCTGGACGGCCGATCTCGACATCGACTGCGACGGCCGCCCGGGCCGTCACTGCAACCGCCGCACCGACCCGTACTTCTCCGCCGGTACGGCCTTCCAGGCCTCCGACGGCCGCCATCTGAACGCCGAACACCTCCCCTTCGTCGTCGTGCCCGTGCCCAGCCGCATCTGGGACCACCGCGAGCACGGGGTGCGCGGCGGTTCGGTGGTGGCGCTCGTCCACGGCGACCGGGTGCAGTACGCGGTCGTCGGTGACACCGGGCCACGCGAAGTCATCGGCGAGGCGTCGTACGCCGCCGCCAAGGCCCTCGGCATCCCGCCCGACCCCCGTGGCGGGGGCACGGACTCCGGAGTCACCTACGTGGTCTTCAAGGGCTCGCGGATCTCGCCCATCGAGGACCAGGCCGCCGCCGTGGCCGAGGGGCAGCGGCTGGCGCGGCGGTTCGTGGACGGCGGCTGAGCGGGCGCCTTCACCTCGGGGCGGGCCCGCGTCCGGGAGGCGCCCGCCGGCGCCCCGGCGGGCCGAGGCTCCGTCTCCGTCGCCGCCCGCAAGGCCGGGTCAGGGCTTCAGACCTTCCGGTAGCTGTACGCCTCGGAGGCTGCCGCCGCCACCGCGTCCAGGTCGGCTCCCGTGCTCGCCGTGACGACCGCGGCGACGGCGCCCTCGACGAACGGGCAGTCCACCAGCCGGGTCCGGGCAGGGAGTTCGTCGCCCTCGGCGAGCAGCGTCTTCACGGTGAGGACGGCGCTGCCGAGGTCGGTGAGGACGGCGACACCGGCCCCACGGTCCACGGAGGCCGCCGCGGCGGCGATCAGCTCCGCGCTCGTGCCCAGCTCGCCGCCCTCGGTTCCGCCCGCCGGCGCGACGGGCACCGCCGTACCGCCGCCCGCGAGCCCCTTCGCCAGCTCGGCCACGGACGCGGCCACCTGCGCGCTGTGCGACACCAGCACGATCCCGACCAGCTTCCCGTCACTCACCGGCGGCCTCCGCGAGTGCCGCGACGAGCAACGCCGACGACGTGGCGCCCGGATCCTGGTGCCCGATGCTCCGCTCGCCCAGATAGCTCGCCCGGCCCTTGCGGGCCTGCAACGGCGTGGTCGCCAGCGCACCCTGCTCGGCCGCGGTGCGCGCGGCGGCGAAGGAGTCGGCGAGCGCGTCCACGCCCGGCACGAGGGCGTCGATCATCGTCTTGTCGCCGGGCGCTGCCCCGCCCAGCGTCATCACGGCGTCCACGCCCTCCCGCAGTGCCTGGGCGAGCTGGGCCCGGTCGACCTCGGCGGCGTCGCCGAGCGCCTTGCCGGTGCGGCGCAGCAGGGTGCCGTACAGCGGCCCGGAAGCCCCGCCGACCGTCGAGATCAGCTGCCGTCCCGCCAGGGTCAGGACGGCGCCCGGCGTGGCCGGGGCCTCCTTCTCCAGAACCGCCGTCACGGCGGTGAACCCGCGCTGCAGATTGCTGCCGTGGTCGGCGTCCCCGATGGGGGAGTCGAGGGCCGTGAGCCGTTCCGCCTCGCGGTCCACGGACGCGGCGGTCGCCGTCATCCAACGGCGGAAGAAGTCGGCGTCGAGCACTGGGTCTCCTCGCGTGGTAGGTGCGTCGATCGTCCCGTCTCACATGCCCCAGCGCAGCCCCGGCGTGCTCACCGGCGCGTCCCACAGCCGGAGCAGTTCCTCGTCGACCTGGCACAGGGTGACCGAGGCGCCCGCCATGTCGAGGGAGGTCACGTAGTTGCCGACCAGGGTGCGGGCGACGGGGACCCCGCGCTCGGTGAGCACCCGCTGCACCTCGGCGTTGAACCCGTACAGCTCCAGCAGCGGAGTCGCCCCCATGCCGTTCACCAGGACCAGCACCGGATTGCGCGGCCCGAGGTCCTCCAGCACGGCGCTCACCGCGAAGTCCGCGATCTCGCGCGAGGTCATCATCGCCCGCCGCTCCCGGCCCGGCTCGCCGTGGATGCCGATACCCAACTCCAGCTCGCCCGCGGGCAGATCGAAGGTCGGAGTGCCCTTGGCGGGCGTGGTGACGGCGCTCAGCGCCACACCGAAGCTGCGCGAGCTCTCGTTGACCTGCCGCGCGATCGCCTCGACCCGCTCCAGCGGCCGGCCCTCGTCGGCGGCGGCACCGGCGATCTTCTCCACGAACAGCGTGGCGCCGGTGCCCCGCCGCCCGGCGGTGTAGAGGCTGTCGGTGACGGCGACGTCGTCGTTGACCAGCACCTTGGCGATCTGGATGCCCTCGTCCTCGGCGAGCTCGGCCGCCATGTCGAAGTTGAGCACGTCACCGGTGTAGTTCTTCACGACGAACAGCACCCCGGCCCCGCTGTCCACGGCCGCAGCGGCCCGCAGCATCTGGTCGGGCACCGGGGAGGTGAAGACCTCGCCCGGACAGGCGGCCGACAGCATCCCGGGCCCCACGAATCCGCCGTGCAGCGGCTCGTGTCCCGAGCCGCCGCCGGAGACGAGGCCGACCTTCCCCGGGACGGGTGCGTCCCGCCGCACGATCACCCGGTTCTCCACATCGACGGTCAGCTCCGGATGCGCCGCCGCCATACCTCGCAGCGCGTCCGCGACGACGGTCTCCGGGACGTTGATGAGCATCTTCATGGGTACCTCCTGGGAAGAATGGCCAGAGGGTCAGGAACCAGCGTCTTCGCTGGTCATGGCACGTGCGGGCAGTTTGCTGTCCAGTCGTCTCGTGGTCAGTCCCGGATGGGGCGCTGCTGTCGGCAGTATCGACCTTGCGGGAGCGAAGGTCACGCGGGGATGCTTCATGGGCGCGTCCGGGTCCCGGACCGAAACACAGCCTGTCGCGGTTGGACATCGACGGCTGTACGGGTAAGGGACTCCTTCGGAGCTGGTGCGGGCGGGGGCCTCTGTGTCCTTCGTCAAGCGAGTCGGGGGCTCATTGGTTCGTTGAGGGTTCCGTCGCGGAGCATGGCGAAGAGGACGCTGATGCGGTGGCGGGCGCGGCGGAGGAGGGCCTGGGTGTGGGTTGTGCCGCGGGCTCGGCAGCGGTCGTAGTGGCTGCGGGAGGCGGGATCGTGCAGGGCGGCGAAAGCGGAGAGGAACATGGCCCGTTTCAGCTGCCGGTTCCCGCCTCTGGGGCGTGTTCGCCGTGGATCGAGGTTCCCGACTGCCGGGTCGCCGGAGCGAGTCCGGCGTAAGAGGCCCGGTGGCCGGGGCTCGGGAACGAGCTGCCGTCGCCGACAGTGACCAGGAGGACTGCGGCGGTCCTGACTCCGGTGCCGGGCATCGAGGTCAGGACCTGGGAAAGAGGGTGGGCCTCCAGCAGTGCCTCGATCCGGGCCTCCGGCGCCCGGCGTTGTTCATGGACGGCGGTCAGGGACTTCGCCGGCGAAGGGGCGATCACGAGGGTGCCGGTGCCAGGGACGATGACGGTCTGCTCGTCGAGCGCGGCGAAGATGTCGTCGACCAGCCGCTCGGCCATGCGCGGGGCCCTCGGGCGGACGACCTCGACCAGCTTGCGGCGGCCGGCCGTGCGCAGAGCGGCCGGGGATCCGTAGCGCCCGAGGAGCCAGGTGACCGCCGGGTGGTCCAGGCGCGGGCCCAGGACGCGTTCCAGGCTGGGGTGGAACTGGGTGAGCAGGCCGCGGATGCGGTTGGAGGCGCGGTTGGCCTCGCCGGCGAGGTCTTGGGCGAAGCCGACCAGCATGGTCAGTTCCGCGGTGACGTCGTCGGTCAGGTCGAGGGTGCGCAGGTCGTGGGGCATGGTGCGGGCGGCGTCCGCGATGACCGCGGCGTCCTTCGCGTCGGTCTTGGCCTCGCCGGGGTAGAGGTCGGCGATCCGCCGCATCGCCAGTCCGGGCAGGTAGGCGACCCGGCAGCCGGTATCCCGGGCGACGGTCCGGGGCGGGGCGCCGATGGAGGCGGGCTGGTCCACGACACCAGGACGGCGCCGAAGTTGGCCTTGAGCCTGTCGAAGACGGCCCGCAGCTTCGGTTCGCTGTTCGGCGGAGACTTGTCGAAGACCGTCTTCCCGACCGGGGGCAGGCCGTGACCGTGATGCGTCTGCTTGCCGACGTCCAGCCCGGGGAAGACGCCCACCCCGTCGATGCCGATCACCGTGCCCCCACATGTGTCGACGCATGCCGGCCCCAGGGTCGGGAGCCGTTCTCGCGCAGCCACGTTGTGCAGACCTGTCGCCCGCGAACGACCGGGCCTTGCACCCGGTCATGCGACGGTCGAACCTCTGATCAGCGTCTCCGACGGCACCTTCCGGGCCCGGTGACACCCCCCCAGGTCATCCGTTCGACAGGGGGCAACAGTCATGCCGGGCCCGGAGGCCAGCGGCCCTCTTGCAGGACCGCGAGGAACATGACGGGGCATTACCGCGCTTGCTTCGCCGACGTCGTCGGCCCGGTGGTGATCCGGAGCTTGTCGGGTGCCGAAGACCGTCCGACCTGCCGCACCGGGCGCGCGATGTGGTGCCGGTGTCGGGGAGCGTCGGGGCGGGTCATCCCGCGAGAGTGGCGAGGGTGGCGTCGAGGTCGGTGGCGTGGGGCTGGTTGTGAGGGAGTTTGGCGAGGATCCTGGCCATGCCGCAGGTGTCGGTCAGGGCGGAGAGGACCAGGCCGCCGGCGACGCCTGCGCAGACCCAGCGGGCCGAACTCCAGCGCTGCCCGGCGAGCAGCCCGGTCAGGACGAGAGATCCGGCGGCGAGGCGGACCTGACGGTCCATGGCCCAAGGGGTGCGGGTGGTGGCGGGGTGGTGGGTGTCGTGGCCGAGCTGGGTCCAGGCGCTGGTGCCGCCGGAGAGGGTGGCGGCGCTGATGCCGTTCTCGGCCAGGCGCTCGCAGGCGGTGGTGGAGCGGGCGCCGGAGGCACACACGACGAGGAGGTCGCCGTGGACGGCCGCGGACTTGAGGGCGTCGAGCGCGCGATCGAGATGGTCGAGGGGGATGTTGTGGGCGCCCGGCAGGTGGCCCGACGCGTACTCGCCGGGGGTGCGCACGTCGATGACGGTCAGCTCGTGAAGCCGGGCGTGGGCCTGGTCTGCGGTGAGCGTGGGTGCCATGGGGATTCTTCCTTTTCTCGGTTGGGGCTGCCCCCTTCGGTAGAATACCCAAGGGGGTATCTCGAAGGAGTGGACTGTGGAACTGGCGATGGCGGCTGAGGAACTGAAGACGGTGGTCAACCGGCTGCGCCGGGCGCAGGGCCAGATCGCCGGGGTGATCAAGATGATCGAGGAGGGGCGGGACTGCGAGGACGTGGTCACGCAGCTCGCGGCGGCCTCCCGTGCGCTGGACAAGGCGGGTTTCGCCATCATCGCGACCGGTCTGCAGCACTGCCTGACCGATGGGGGCATGGCCGTCTCGGAAGACCGGGAGCAGATGCGGGCCCGGCTGGAGAAGCTGTTCCTGTCCCTTGCCTGAACGTGGTGGCCATTGGGCCGGCTTCTCAGGTGAGGGCGTCGATGAGCATGAGGGCGGCCACGGCCAGCAGCGCGAGGGCAAAGGTGCGCCGCAGCCGGGTGCCACCGGCCTTGGCGGCCAGACGTCTGCCGTCCCGGGCGCCGAGGATCGCGGCGCCGGTGAAAGGGCCGACCAGTGCCCAGTCGATGCCGGCGGTGGTCGCGCCGCGGGTGGCCAGGGAGGCCAGGGAGTTCGCCGAGATGATCAGCAGGCTGGTCCCGACGGCGGCCTGCATCTCGGCGGCCAGCACGGTGACCAGGGCCGGGACGGTGAGGAAGCCGCCGCCGACTCCGAGCAGCCCGGTCAGGGCGCCCAGTCCCGCGCCGATCCCGGCGGCCTTCGCCGGCCGCACCCCCGACGCCCGGCCGCAGGCCCGGCCGGGGCGCAGCATGTTGACGGCGGCGAGGCCCGCGACGGCGGCGAACGCGCCGGTCAGGACCGGCTGCGGCAGCCGGGCGGAGAGGGCTCCGGCCGCGGCGGCGGGCAGGAGTCCGGCGGCGGCGAACAGGGCGCCGGCCTTCCAGTGGACGTTGCCGGTGCGGGCGTGGCCGTACAGGGCGGCGAGCGAGGTGGCGGTGACGATGATCAGGGCGGCGGTCGTGGCGGCGGCCGGGGTGAAGTCCAGCAGGTAGATGAGAGCCGGCACCGCCAGGACGCTGCCGCCCCCGCCGAGCGCGCCGAGCGCGAGCCCGACCACCGCCCCTGCTGTCAGCGCCAGGATGAGCGCGCTCACGCTATGGCACCGTCGCTGCCGTCCTCCACGGTGACCGGCAGACCCTCGCGGGCCCAGGCCGTCATGCCGCCGGTGACGTCGGTGGCCCGCACCCCGCGGGCAGCCAGGAGTTCGGCGGCCTGCCGGGAGCGGTGCCCGGAACGGCAGATGGCCACGACCGGCCTGTCCCGGACCTCCTCCGGCAGGGCCGCGCCGGTGACCAGGCGGGTCAGCGGCAGGTGCAGCGCGCCGGGTGCGTGCCCGGCCTTCCACTCCGGACTTTCGCGGACGTCCAGCAGTACGGCCTTGCCTTCGCAGGTCTGCTGGTGGGCCCGCTGGGGGGTGAGGCGGGCGGGGCCGCGGCGGAAGAGCGAGAACATCAGGTGATCACTTTCGTGCGGGTGAAGCGAAGAGGGGTCGGTCGGTGGCGGGGCGGGTGAGGGTCAGGCCCGCTTCGGTGGCGGCGTCGAAGGCGTCGTCGACGGCGACCACGTCGCGGCCGGTGGCGTCGAGCAGCGAGGCGGCGATCGCCGCGCGCATCCCGCCGGCGCAGTGCACCCACACCGTCCCGTCCGGCACGTCGCCGACGCGGCCGTGCAGTTCGTGGATCGGGATGTGGACGGATCCGTCGATGTAGCCGCCCGCGCGCTCGGAGTGCCGGCGCACGTCCAGGACGACCACGTCGTCGCCGCGCTCACGGACATGGGCGAGGTCGGCGAATCGGGCGCGGGGGAAGGAGGCGGGCTGCTCGCCTTCACGGACCCAGTCGGCCGGGTCACCGGTGGCGGCGGCGGCCGGGCGGTCTATACCCACCCGGACCAGTTCCCGCTGCGCCTTCGCGATCTGCTCCGGGGTGTCGGCGAGCAGGGTGACGGGCTTGCCCCACGGGATCAGCCAGGCCAGGTAGGTGGCGAGCTTGCCGTCACCCTCGAAGTTGAACGACTCCGCCACGTGCCCCTCGGCGAAGGCCACGCGGCTGCGCAGGTCCACCACCCACTCACCGGCGGCCAGCCGTGAGGCGATCTCCCCGGCGTCCGCCCGCTTCGGCGGGGTCAGGTCCAGCGGTGCGGGGCCTGCGGCGTTGGCCGGGCCCATCTGCGTGTAGTAGGCGGGCACGTCCTCCAGCCCGGCCAGTATCTGCGCGACGAAGGTGTCCACGTCCCGGGTCAGCGCGTCGTTGGTCTCGCGCTCCTTGCCGATGGTGGTCGCATCGCCCTCGGCCTGGGCCGAGGAGCAGAAGCTGCCGAACCCGTGGGTGGGCAGCACCTGTACGTCGTCGTCCAGCTCGTCGGCCAGACGGCGGGCCGAGGCGTGCTGGGCCCGGGCCAGCTGCTCGGTCAGCCGCGGCTCGACCAGGTCCGGCCGGCCCACCGTCCCGATCAGCAGGGACCCCCCGGTGAACGCCGCTACATCCCGGCCCTCTTCCTCCAGGGCGTAGGCGGTGTGGTGCGGGGTGTGCCCGGGTGTGGCGATCGCCCGTAGCGCCAGGCCCTCGTCCACCCGCACCGTGTGGCCGTCAGCGACCGGTGTGCGGGTGAAGGCGACCGATGCCCCGGCCGGCACCAGGTACTCGGCGCCGCTCACCCGGGCCAGCTCCAGGCCCCCGGTGACGTAGTCGTTGTGCACGTGGGTCTCGACCACGTAGGCGATGCGCACTCCGCGCCGGGCGGCGGCGGCGATGACCCGGTCCATGTCGCGGGGCGGGTCGATGGCCACGGCGGCCTGTCGGCCTCCAGCCAGATAGCTGCGGTTGCCCAGGCCCTTGAACTCCAGGGCTTCGACGAAGAACACGACGTGACTCCTCTCTGGCAATGTACCCCGGGGGGTATCTGACGCTCACCATAACAGGAATACCCAGGGGGGTATTCCTGGCGTCTGCCTCCGGCGGCGTCCGGCACCGGTTCGGGTACCCGGGGGGAGGGGCGAGTGCCGACTGGTCCGCCGTTCAGGAGAGTCGCCCCGGGGGGTGGGGCCGTGGCGGGTGCTCGCCGATCCGTTCGGGGCACGACCGGGCAGGGACCAGTGGCCCTGCCGTCGCTCCGGTCGCGCGGGCATGATGAAACCAGGTCATGGAACCAGGCCGTGGACGCGACCGAAGGGAGCCCGGACCATGTCTCACCATCTGACTGTGGGCGTGGACGGCTCGGCCGAGAGCCTCCGTGCGGCAGAGTGGGCCGCCGACGAGGCGCTGCTTCGCGGGGTGGGTCTGCGCGTGGTGGTCGCCGACCAGTGGCCCGGTTCCGGGCCCGTTCCGTCGGTCGCGCTGGAGCAGCACCAGTGGGCCGACAAGCTGCTCGCCGATGCCGCCAGCGACCTGTCGCAGCACCGGCCCGGGCTCGAGGTCGCCCCGTTGCGTCTGTCCGGCCGCCCCGCACCGGCGCTGGCCGCGCAGGCGGCCGAAGCCGATCTGCTGGTGCTCGGCTCGCGCGGCCTCGGCCGCGTCCGGGGCTTCCTGGTCGGGTCGGTCGGCCTGGCGACGATCCGCGCCACCGGGCATCCGGTTGTGCTCGTACGGGGACCGGAACACCCGGACGACGAGCGAGCGGTCTCGTACGACGGCCTCCATCGCCACATGGTCGTCGGTGTGGACATCCATCACTCCTGCGACGCCCTCCTCGCGTTCGCGTTCGAGGAGGCCGCGCGGCGCGGGTGCACCCTCCGGGCCCTGTACGGCTGGTCACTGCCACCGGTCGTCCGCGACGCCCGCGCTCTCGCGGCGGCCGAGCGGGAGATGGGCCCGGACATCGCCCGGGCCCTCGCCGGCATGCTGCTGCCCTGGCGGGAGAGGTTCCCGTCGGTCGATGTCGTGGAGTGCACGCCCGTCGGAGGCCCCGCACAGCGGTTGCTGCACGGGGCAGGCGATGCGGACCTCGTGGCCGTCGGCCGGCGAGTTCGCAAGGCCCCGCTGGGGGCGCACATCGGGTCCGTCGCCCAGGCCGTGTTGCACCACTGTCCCGTGCCCGTCGCCGTCATCGCCCACGACTGACGGGTCTTCCGGCTGGTCGCGTCGTCCAGCGTGTCGGAGTCGTCCGTGTTCATCCCCGCGGCAATGCTCGAGCCATGAGTACGGGTGTCGCGGTGGCGGCCGCCCTGCTGGCCGCCATGAGCTTCGGAGTCGGGTCGGTGATCCAGCAGGAGGCGGCGCAGCAGGCACCCGCCCGGGAGTCGCTGCGGCTGCGGCTCGTGCTGGATCTGGGCCGCCGTCCGGCATGGCTGGCAGGCATGATCCTGGTCGTCTCCTCCTACGCGCTGCTGGGCCTCGCGCTGGCCCACGGCCCTCTGGTCCTGGTGCAGCCGCTCGCGGCCACCGACCTCGTCTTCGCCCTGCCGCTGCTCGCTTGGCGCCGCCGCACAGGCCTGACTCGCCGGGAGGCGGCCGGGATCGCCTGCACGGCAGGCGGCGTGGCGCTGTTCCTGACGGCGCTGCCACCGGCCCCCGGGGGCGCGGCCGTTCCCGCGGCACGCGACTGGCTGCCCGTGATCCTCGCGATCGGCGGCGCAGTCGTGCTGCTGGCGGAGGCCGGACGCCGGAGCCGTGCGCCGAGACGCACGGCTCTCTACGCGATCGGTGCGGCCTTGCTGCTCGCCCTGCTCGACAGCCTGACGAAGAGCACGGCGGGACGGTTCCGGACCGACGGGCTCGGGGCGCTGGCCCACTGGGAGCCGTATGCGGTGGTCCTCGTGGGCCTGACGGGTCTGGTCCTGGCGCAGAGCGCCTACCAGGCCGGCTCGCTGGCCATCAGCCTCCCGCTCATCGACACTCTGGAACCGATGACCGCCGTGCTGATCGGTGTGGCGGTCTTCGGCGAGCAACTCGCCTCGTCCCCCTGGGCGCTGAGCGTGCAGGCGCTGGGCGCGGCCACAGCCGTGGCCGGCATCGTGCTCCTGGACAGGTCGCCGCTCGCCAGACCATGAACGCGGCCCGGCGGCGGAGGCGGCGGCCTCATGCAACCCCCTGCCACGGGCCAAAGGGCGGGCCGACCCCGTACTCGGGGCATGCCCAGCCCGATGCGCCCAGTTTGTCGAGGGCCCCGTGCAGCATGGGCGTGCGTGATATTGCGGCGCCGTGTCGAGAGGGCTTGGCGGTAGACCGCGGCCCCTGAGGCAGGCACGAGGCGGAGCGGCAGCCCTCGACGCGGGGCGACCGGCCTGCTCATGACCGTGACCCCGTCATGCTGGGCTCGCGTGCGAGGCGCCGGCGACGGCAGCGGGCCAGGTGCGGGATCCGTGGCTCCGGCGACGACAGGCCGCACCACGGCATTCGAGTTGTCCGGTCCAGGCCGATGGGGGCCATCGACGCGGTGATCACGATGCTTTCCTGGGAGCGCCGCCGGCCACCTGGGAGGAGCCCCCGGTCGCCGGTGAGACTGCAGGCGGCGGTCTTTCCGGCCTCAGCCGCGCCTGCAGCCGCATGACGACGTGGCCGAGGCCGGACAGCGCGCAGGCGATCGCCAGGTCGGTGAGCGGCAGAGGTTCCGTCCCCAAAAGGGCCCGCACCTCCCCGTCGAGACAGGATTCGACCTCGATCTCCCCGGACCAGTCCTCGGCCGTGAAGGCCGTCCGCAGCGCTGCCAGGTGAGGATCCCCCAGGTGCACCAGGCTGGTCTGCTCGACACCGAGCACGCCCACGGCGTCGTCGTGGTGGCGAAAGGCGCGGGTGAGCGTGGCATGTCGCAGGTCGAGAGTATGCCGGTAGTCCTGCAGGGCGTGTGTGTCCGGGGAGAACCACGGGCTCCAGGGTCCCCCGGCGCGGCGCAGACGGAACCGAAGGAGCAGCCAGTTGGGGAGGTTGACCAGGTCCTCGTTCACCACCTCCCGTCCTGCCGCGGTCGACTCCAGGCGGTTGTAGCACCCGGCCACGTACGTTCCCGGGCAGTGCACCAGGCCCGCCCGGCACTCGGGCACCGCCCCCCGGGTGGCGAAGTAGCCGTTGCCGAGCGTGCACAGTGATTCACGCAACCGCTCGGCAGCGGGGTCGTAGCCCTCCCACTCCCACGTCCACTCCGACATCGCCGCCCTTCCCTCTCCTTCCGAAGCCGTGGGAAGCACCGGACCGGTGCGACAACCCCTCACACCTGCTGGGGGACGACGGCGACCGGGCATTCCGAGTGGTGCAGGAGCGCGTGGGCGACCCTGCCGAGTTGCAGGCCGAAGTGGCCGTGCCGCCGCACGGCGCCGACCACGACAAGGTCGGCCTCGGCAGATGCCTCCAGGAGCACCTGATGGGCGGGACCTTCGACCGGCCGGCGGTGTACCTCGACCCCGGGGTGCTCCGGTACGGCAGCACGGAGCGCCTCGGTGAGGCGCTCGGAGGCCCGCTCCTCGTTCACTCGGGCGGTGTCGTCCACGATCAGGGGGTGCCCCGTCTGCTCGGGGGCCGGACTTCGCCAGGCTCGAACGGCGGTCACGGAGCATCCGCGCACCTGCGCCTCGCGGACGGCGAACCGCACGGCGCCCGGGCTGTCGGTCGAGTCACCGACCCCCACCACGACCCGGCCGAAGGCCCCCTGGACGTTCCCGTCCGAACCCCGCACCACCACGACCGGGCACACGGCGCGAGCCGCCACCGCGAGACTGACCGAGCCGAGCAGCAGCCCGGCTACCGCGCCACGCCCGCGGGAGCCCGTGACCAGGGCGGACGCCTCACGCCCCGCCTTCAACAGCACCGACACCGCGTCGTCGGGCAGTACGTCGCCCGACACCTTCACTTCTGGATCGCGCAGCCGGGCACGTTCCGTGCACGAGGCGACGACGTGCTGCGCCATCACATCCTGAGCGGGGCGGCCGGTGCCGAACGACGGCCGGGTCCTCTCGTAGCGTTCCCACAGAGAGGCGTGCAGCAGGCGCAGCGGCAGCCCGTGCCGCGCCGCCTCGTCCGCCGCCCAGTCGAGTGCCAGCAGACTGGACTCCGAGCCGTCGACCCCCACGACCACCGGCCGTTCCATCGTCCCCACCGCCTCTCGGTCCGGCAGCTGACACACCCCCTGTGAATACCGTCGCATCGACCGCGGACCTCCGCGACACACGGACCCACCCGCATCGGGGTGCCTTCGGCCGGAATTGCGGTATCGCGGGTCGCGGTGATGCTGGAGACATACCAGCGAAGCGAGTTTTCCCGCGCAGCCTCGAGGACCCAGCACATGCCTGACACCCCGCACATCGTGAGCGATGTGATGACCCGGCCCGTCGTGGCCGTCGGACGGGAGGCACGATTCAAGGAGATCGTGCGGGCCATGGGGCGGTGGAACGTCGGTGCCTTGCCGGTCGTGGAGGGCGAAGGGCGGGTCGTCGGCGTGGTCTCCGAGGCCGACCTGCTGCTCAAGGAGGAGTTCCGGGACCGCGATCTGACCTGGGCCGAGCAGTTGCGGCACCTTTCCGACCTCGCCAAGGCGGAGGCGCTGACCGCCGAGGAACTCATGAGCAGCCCCGCGATCACGGTGCGGCCCGACGTCACGCTGTCCCAGGCGGCCCGGATCATGGCCGCGCACCACGTCAGGCGACTGCCCGTGGTCGACGGCGAGAACCGGCTGCAGGGCATCGTCAGCCGTGGCGACCTGCTGAAGGTCTTCCTGCGGTCGGACGAGGCCCTGGAGGAGGAAGTCCGCCGCACGGTGGTGTCCTACCTCTTTCCCGCTCTCAGCCACACCATCCATGTGAAGGTGCACGAAGGAGTCGTCACCCTCCGTGGACGGGTCAAGGACAGCTCCCTGGCCTGGGTCGCCGAGCGACTCGCCCGCGCCGTGGAGGGCGTGGTGGACGTCGAATCCCGGCTGAGCGGCGAGGACACCGTCCCGGACGGGGCCGGAAACGCGAGGTGACGAGGGCGCCGTCCGCGGCGGTCAGGGCTCGATGCGCAGTATCTCCGGCACCGGGCGGCGCGGCGTGCCGGGGCCTGTGGGCCCGTAGCCCAGGCGCAGCACGATCTGCGTGAATCCCTGTCCGGTCAACGGGTCGCGCAGCGGCCAGCGCAAATCGGTCCACTCGAGGGCCTGGGTGGCGAATGATCCGGACAGCCCTTCGAGGGTGGCCAGCAGCAGGACGCGTTCCATGGCCTGGCCGGCCCGGAGCCAGTCCCGCGGGCGGTCGTGGACCGTGCTGACGAGGGCCAGCTGAGGGCTCCGTTCGAACTCCGCGGCGTCCCGTCCCGGGATCTGCCGAGGGCCCGCGAAGTCGCGCATGGGGGCCTTGCCCGCGCGCTTGCGCGGCCCGAAGGCGTCTTGGGGGATCCCGTCTTCGGCGGCGTCAGCGGCGGGTGTGCCGATGCGCGTCCACCGCGCCAGGTCGTCGTCGCTGCCGGGATCGGTGATGTTGCGTGCCTCGCCCTCCTGCACCAGTTCCAGCACGTCCTGCAGGTGCCATGACGTGGGGAACGTCAGCGCTGCTCCCTCCGCGCGGGCGGCCTCCCCGAGTTCCCGCCGCACAGGATCGGGGATCTGCCTCTCCTCGAAGGGGTAGCGGCTGCTGTGCCGCCGGTGAATCGCCGGATGCAGCGCGCCGAGGTCGCTCTTGCCGCTTTCCGGACCGGTCAGCCGTACTTCGGCGAGCAGTGCCGGGTCGGTGGGGTCGGGCAGCAGCCGGGTTTCCGGGTGCCAGCCTTCGTGGACCACGGCGACCCTCAGGTTCACCAGCGCCGCACCACATCCGAGGTGCAGGCCGCGGGTGTCGGGGTCGGAATGCGGCATGGCGCGCTCGAAGTCGGCGCGCACCTCGAACACGCGGCTGTGCCGGACGTAGCGGAAGCGCCAGGGCTGTGCGTTGTGCATCGAGGGGGCGGCAGCGGCGTCGTGGACCAGTGCCGCCACCTGTTCGTCGGACGGTGCTCGTCGACTCACCGGAGCCTCCCGTGACGGTCGGCGCCATGCCGGGGCCGAACCACCTTCGGTGGCCGGGGCCCGGTCACCGATCGGCCGGAGTGATGCGGCGGCCCGTCAGGCTCGTGGGCCGGATCGACACCCACATCTCGCGTTCTCCGCCCGGCCAAGGCAAGGTGTGGGCGCGCTGGGCGAGCCTGCGCACGGCGTCGGCCTCCGTGACCACGTGCGCGGGGCCGACGGCCAGCACACTCCAGCCCTGGCTCATGGCCTCGTCCACGTGGTCCACCTCGAAGGCCACCTCCGTACCCACGGCTGCCGCTGCCACGGTGTCGGGGGCGGTGCGGAAGACGATCGTGTCGTCAACGACCTCGTAGTTGACGGGGACGACCGCCGGTCGGCCGTCGGACGCCGACACCGCGATCCGCCCCACACCGTGTGTGGAGAGCAGAGTGCGGCATTCGTCGGGAGCGAGGTCCCGCAGCTGGGGGTGCAGCAGCGCGTGGCCCTGACCGGGTGGGAGATCGACGCCCGCCCCGCGCAGCGCGGTGACGGTGGTGCCCAGTGCGTCGGCGAGCCTGATCAGGGTCGCCACACTCGGGTCGGCGGGCTGCTCCTCCAGATATGCCAGGTAGTCCGGTGACATGTGGGCGCGGCGCGCCGTCTCCCCCCGGCTGAGACTCTGCCTGCGCCGTTCGGCGGCCACTCGCCGGCCGATGTCACCGGGGACAGGTGTCCGGTCCGGCGGGGCGGCAGAGGGCACGGCCTCCGCCCCGCCCGTGTCCGGCCGGGGGAACGCGTGACCGGAGCCGGGCTGTGCGTGTTCCAGGTGGTGGATGTGCGCGTCAGGTCCGGGGAACACGAGGGTCACTTCATCCGTGTCCGACCAGCGCACGTCGTAGGGAGGGGTTCCGTCCTCGTGGTGGAGCGCGACGATCTCGCCGTCGCGCCTGGTGGCGCCCGTCGCTGGGCTTTCGATGACGATGTGGTCGCCGAGGTGAGCTCGCATGATCGCCGCCCCTTCCTCAGATTGGTGCTGTATCCAACGTGCCACGCGCGAGAGGCCGCCGCACGGGACGGTGGCCCCTGTCCGGGAGGGGAGCCGGAGACCTGGCTCTCACGTCCCGGAAGAAGAGGCGACATGCACCACCGAACGGTCGCGGAACTCATGACCTGGGGCGTCGTCAGCGCCCGTCGCGACACTGCTTTCAAACAGATCGCCAGGTTGCCGGCGGACCACGACATCACCGCCCTGCCCGTGGTGGACGACCTGGACCGTCCCGTGGGCGTGGTGTCCGGAGGGGACCTGCTGCGCAGAAGCGCAGACCAGCCCGACCCGGCCGGTCGGGCCGTGGTCCTTGAGCTGGAGGCGGGGAAGCCGGCCAAGGCGCAGGGGTCCCGTGCCGAGGACCTCATGTCGGCCCCCGCCGCGTGCGCGCGGCGGCCGGAGTGGAGCGTGGCCGAGGCCGCCCGCGTCAGGGAGACCCACCATGTCAAGCGGCTGCCGGTGGTGGACGAGGCGGACCGGCTCCTGGGCATCGTCAGCCGCGGTGACCTGCTGCGGATCTTTCTGCGTCGTGACGATGCCATCCGGGACGAGATCACTCAGGACGTACTGTGGCGCACGATGGGGTTCGGCCCGTCGCAGGTCACGGTCGAGGTCCGCGACGGGCGGGTCGACCTCGGCGGCTCCGCCGCGTTCAAGAGTCTGATCCCCGTCGTCGAGCGGCTGTGCCGCAGCGTCGACGGCGTGGTCTCCGTGGCCGAGCACCTCGCGTACCGGACCGACGACAGCCTCTCCACCGGAGCCGGAAGGACACCCGGCGTCGACGGCTGAGACCGCCGGGAACAGGATGTCGCGACGGCCGGTGGCGGCACCCGCCGGCCCGTGGGGCACGAAGCAGGCTTCGGTCCCGCGAACCGGGCAGGTATCCCGCCGGCCGGCCCCCGACTCAGCCGGTGATCTCGATCCTCCGGGCCTTGCCCTTCTCGGTCTTCGGGACCCGCACCGTCAGGACCCCGTTGGCCAGTTCCGCGCTGACGTGCTCCGTGTCGGCGTTGGGCGGCAGCGTCGTGCGGTAGTCGAACTGCCCGATGTGACGGGTCTGCCGGCGCACCACGCCGGTGTGCTCCTTCTCCTTGATCTCACCGTGCACGTCGAGCTCGCCCTCCGCGACCTCGACGGTCACCTGGTCCTTGTCCAGACCGGGAAGCTCCAGTTCCACGAGGTAGGCCTCCTCGGTGTCCTCGACATCGGCGAGCGGCGCCCACGGCTCGGCCGCGCCGAAGTGGAGCAACGTGCCGCCGGGGAAGGCGGCGTGCATGAGCTGGTCCACCCGGGTACGGAGATCCTCCAGCTCGCGAAAGGCGGACGGGAGCCCGCCCGTGCCGTGTCGTACGGGGTGTGTCATGGCTGATCTTCCTCCACTCGTTCGGTCGCCTCGGTCACGAGGGCCATCCGGAGATCTGGCGATTCTCCGGCCGGGAGACGCCCACGCCCTCGATGTCGCGCTCGGCGGTGTTCAGCAGTTGGTGGGCGAGGTCTTCCATGGCCCGGCCCACCGCCAGTTCGTCGTCGATCTCCGGCACGTTCGTGTCGGCCGGATGACAGTGCGCTGCGCCGTGGCCGGTGAGCGCCGTGGTGCCGGTGTCGAGCACCACGCGTGCCGTTGTCGTTCCCGCGTCGAGGAAGCCCCGCTCAGGAGGCAAGTCGCGGACGAAGAGGCTGAACGTCGCGGGGCCGGTCATCCCCTCCCGCAGATAGGACATGGCCATCGTCACTTCGTACAGATCGGTGGTCGTGGCATCCGTCATCGGTGTCACCTCGTCGGCTCCGGTTCGGATCTCCCGCCGTCACCGGCGGAAGCGTGCGGACCACAGGGGCTCCACCAGCCCCCACTCGGTGTCCCACCGCGCATACCTTCTGCGGTCCAGCACCAGCCGCATGGCTCCCCGTGTCGCGTAGAACCCGGCGATCACGCCGATCGCCGCCGCGCCGCCCATGAACCAGCCGTTGGTCGTGGCCTGGAGCTCGGTCATCGGCGGACCGGTGACGGTCCCGCCCCGGGCCACCCACACCGACACCGTGGCCCCCTTGGGCGTGCCGGACTGCACGAGGGCGATGCCCGTCCGCACCGTGCCGTTCCTGTCCGTCCAGCGAACCTGGGCCGGTTGCTTCACCGCTTCGGTGTCACCCTTGGCGTGCGACATCAGCCGGGCGGTGACCTTCTGCCGTTCCGCGGCCTGGACGTGCGCCGTGCGCATCGAGGACTCGTAGGTTGCCTGCCCCGCGCTGACCGCGGCCACCGGCAGGCCCAGGACCAGAACGAGCAGCAGGACGCGGCGGAACCAGGCTTCGAACCTGTCGGACGTACGCCTCAAGGGGTTCGGCCCGCCGGCCGCGTGCTTCCTGCGTGACGGGAGGGGGCCGGGTGTGTGCGGCGAATCCTGCGTGCTCATGAGTGGACCTCCCAGCAAGTCGCTGGTTTCCCCACCGCCTGTTTCCACCATGCAATGCCGGCGGGCTTCGGTCACGGGGCCGAAGGGCCCTGTATGACCGGCTGTGCGTCCGCGGCGCCGGCTGCCGGCATGGATGGTGGTCATATCTGGGGAACGACCGCGACCGGACAGGGAGCATGATGCAGCACCGCATGATTGACGAGCCCCAGTTGCAGGCCGCCGTGACCCCGCCGGCGGCGGGCGCCGACCACCAGCAGGTCCGCCCCTGAGGCCGCCTCCAGCAACGCCTGGCGTGCCGGTCCGTCCACCACCCTGCGGCTCACCAGGGCGTCCCCGTAGCGCTCCGCCGGTTCGCGCAGCGCGTCGTCGAGCACCTGCGCCGGCGAGCGCCGATGGGCTTCGAGGGCATAGGACGACGGGGCCCGGGGAGCGTTGAGCGCGCCGGACGATGTGCTCCAGGCGTGCACGGCCATCAGCCGGGAGCGCCGCACATGGGCCTCCCGGAACGCGAACTGGACGGCCGTGCCGCTGCCTTCCCCCTCCTCGACACCGACGACAACGCTGCCGAACCGGCCGTCCCGGTGCTCTGCGGCGCCGCGCACCACGACGACCGGGCAGTCGGCTCGCGCCGCCACCGCCAGGCTCACCGAGCCCAGAAGCATCCCGGCGAGCTCTCCGCGCCCTCTGTCCCCGAGCACCAGCGCGAAGGCGTTGCGCCCCCTGTCGACCAGTGCGGAGGTCGCGTCCTCATGCCGTACCTCGCTCGACAGCCGCACCGCGGGAGCGCTTTGCCTGGCGTGTTCCGAGGCGCCGCCGATCACGTCGGACGCCTCGTCGTCGCCGGCTGTGACGTGGAGGAGCTCGAGCGGCACCCGTGCCGGACCGCCTCCTCGGCGGCCCAGCTCACCGCCGCCAAACTCGCCTCGGACCCGTCGACGCCGACCACCAGGGGAATCGTCACCGCCCCTGTCTCCTCTCGTGCCGGATCCCATCCCTGCGGCCCACGCCTCCACTGGTCCGCATGCGCCATGGAGGGGATTGGGGTACTCCTCGAATGAGAGCGGGAACG
The DNA here is from genome assembly GCF_044548465.1 of Streptomyces sp. NPDC052023. Classification (NCBI taxonomy): domain Bacteria; kingdom Bacillati; phylum Actinomycetota; class Actinomycetes; order Kitasatosporales; family Streptomycetaceae; genus Streptomyces; species Streptomyces sp. NPDC052023. The sequence goes on from NZ_JBIUBW010000005.1 coordinate 475,140, forward strand.
ACGCTCGGCATGCCGGCGACGTCCGGCCCCCTCACGGCATCGGACGTGTTCACCGTCAGCCACCGTCGTGACCAGCTTCATACGAGACGGAGGTCGCCGCCATGCAACCAGTCGTCACCGTGGGCCTCGACGGCTCGGCCGAGAGTCCCGCCGCTGCCCGCCGGGCCGTCGCCCAGGCCGCGATCCTTCACGGGCGCTGCCCCGTCGCTGTCGTCCCCCATGTCTGACCCGGCCCACCGCGAGGCTCTGGTGCGACGGGCGACTCGGACCGGCGCCTCCGCGCTCCGCCCCGATGTCCGGCAGGACGGTGAGCCGATGCCGCGCGCGGGGGTGTGCGAGACCCACACCGCGATCGTGTTCTTCGCCGGCGACCGTGCCTACAAGCTCAAGAAGCCGGTGGATCTGGGCTTCGTCGACTACACGACGGTGGCGGCGCGCCGGACGGCGTGCGAGCGCGAAGTCACTCTCAACCGCCGCTTCGCGCCGGACGTCTACCTGGGCCTGGGTGAGTTCCGCAGCCCCGGCACGGAAGAGGCCGAACCTCTCGTCGTGATGCGCCGCATGCCGGCGGACCGCCGCCTCTCCCGCCTGGTACGAGAAGGCGGCGCCGTGGATGACGTCCTCCGGGCCGTCGCCCGGCACCTCGCCGTATGGCACGCGCAGGCTCCCCGCGGCCGGGACGTGGCCGAGCAAGGTACGCGGGACGCCCTGTCGTCCCGTTGGGAGGCCGGCTTCGCGCAGGTCCGCGCGCTGAACGCCGACGGCTTCGAGCCCGACGACGTGGCCCAGGCCGAACGGCTGGTGCGCCGCTATCTCGTCGGCCGCAAGCGGTTGTTCGACTCCCGCCTCGAGCAGGGACGGGTGGTCGACGGCCACGGTGATCTGCTTGCCGAGGACGTCTTCTGCCTCGACGACGGGCCCCGCGTCCTGGACTGCCTGGAGTTCGACGACCACCTGCGCCATGTCGATGGCCTGGACGACGCCGCGTTCCTCGCCATGGACCTGGAGCAGCTCGGCGCACCGCAGGCTGCGGCGTACTTCCTCGCCCGGTACAGCGAGTACTCCGGCGACCCCGCCCCGCCTTCCCTGTGGCACCACTACGTCGCCTACCGCGCGTTCGTCCGTGCCAAGGTCTCCTTGATCCAGGCACGCCAGGGCGCGCCGGGTGCCGGCACGGCATCACGACGGCTGCTCTCGACGGCTCTGCGTCACCTACGCGCCTCCGCCGTCAGTCTCACGCTCGTCGGTGGACTGCCGGGCAGTGGGAAGTCCACGCTCGCCGGAGCTCTCGCCGACCGGCTGGGCGTCACGCTGCTCAGCAGCGACCGCCTGCGCAAGGAGTTGGCCGGCATTCCCACCGAGCAGCCCGCGGCCGCAGGCTATGGCGAGGGCCTGTACACACCCGAGGGGACGGCCAGGACGTACGCCACCCTGCTGGACCATGCCGGCGCCCTGCTGTCCGCCGGCGAGTCCGTCGTCCTGGACGCCTCCTGGTCGGACGCCGCGCAGCGGGAAGCGGCTCTGCGCATGGCCGAACGCACCAGCGCCGACCTGGTGGCCCTGCACTGCCATGTGCCGGGCGAGGTGTCGGCGGCCCGGCTGAGCACCCGCGCGCCCGGACCGTCCGACGCCGGCCCCGACGTGGCAGCCGCCATGGCGGCCCGGGAACCACCGTGGCCCGACGCCGTCCCGATCGACACCGGTGGACCCCTGGAGTCCGCGGTCGCCCGGGCGCTGGCAGCCGTCCGCCCATGGGGCACGGGCCAGGCCGTGGTCTTCCGCCGCCCTTACATGGAGCCGGACTGAACGACACGGGCCCCTGTTGCCCGGTGGCCCGGCGGGAGCGACCGTGGAGGTGAGGGGAGCAAGGGAGTGAGCACCGTGCGAGCGCTCGTGTACCACGGCCCGGAGCAGTGTTCCTGGGACACCGTCCCGGACCCTGTCCTGGAGGAGGCGACCGACGCGATCGTGCGCGTCGACGCGACCACCATCTGCGGCAGTGACCTGCACATCCTGCGGGGAGAGCTCCCCGAGGTGAAGCCGGGAACGGTCCTCGGCCACGAGGCCGTCGGCGAGGTGGTGGAGATCGGCAGCGACGTCCACGCTCTGCGCTGCGGGGACCCGGTGATCGTGTCGTCCGTGTCGGCCTGCGGCCGCTGCCCGGCATGCCACAACAGCACGTTCGGACAGTGCAGCGGTGGCGGCGGGTGGATCCTGGGGAACCTGATCAACGGGACCCAGGCCGAGTTGGTGCGGGTGCCCTTCGCCGACCACTCCATCCACCGCCGGCCGTGGGACCTCTCGCTCGATGACGGCCTCCTGGTCGCCGAAGTCCTCCCCACCGCCTACGAGGTCGGAGTGCGCAATGGGCATGTGGGCCCGGGAGACCTCGTCGTCGTGGTGGGCGCGGGCCCCGTCGGTCTCGCCGCGGTGACCATCGCGCGGCTCTACTCGCCCCGCCGGATCATCGTGGTGGATCTGTCCACGGCGCGCCTGAAGGCCGCCGCGCGAGTGGGCGTCGATGCCGCCGAGCTCCCTGGGAAGATGATCGCCGAACTGGCCGAGGGACCCGGTGCCGACGTGGTCATCGAGGCATCAGGAGAACCGAACGGTTTCGTCCTGGGCACCCGTGCCGTGCGTGCGGGCGGGCACATCGCCGGCATCGGCACGCACGGCAAACCGGTCACGTTGCATCTCGAGTCCCTGTGGCGCAAGAACGTGACGATCACCACCGGCCAGGTGGACACGTCCTCCATACCGTGGCTGCTGGATCTGCTGAGGTACGAACACCTGCCCGTCTCCCGGCTGGTCACCCACACTTTCGCCCTCGACCGGACGCAGGACGCGTACGACGTGTTCTCCCACAGCGCCACCACGGGCGCTCTCAAAGTGGTGCTGCACCGCGAATGAGTCGCCCGGCCGGGGCTCCGGCGAGCCGTCCGGTCCTCGGGCCGGGGCCGTCCGGCCCTACCGCTCCTCGTCGAGCGGCGCTGTCACGGAAGTACGCCGGCAGCGCGCCGCCGCGTCGTGTCCTGCGCCGGCGGCGCACGTCTCAGGCGGCTTCGGTCGCGTCGACGACGTCGACCACGTCGTCGACCTCCCGCACGGACGCGAGCAGTTCGGGGATGACCGCCTTGTCCAGACGCCCCGACATCGTCACCACGCCGTTCTCCACGGTCACCTCGACCGCGCGGGGATCCACCAGATGCTGACGGACCAGCGACTCGACCTCCGTCCGGATCTCGGCGTCGTCACGGACAAGGGCCCGCAGCAGGTCGCGCCGGCTCACCACACCGACAAGCCGGCCGCGGTAGTCGGTCACGGGGAGCCGCTTCAAACGCGCGCGAGCGGCCGTCCAAGCGGCATCCGTCACCTGCTGCGCCGGGTGGACCGTGACCGGCGGGAAGGTCATCAGCGTGGCGGCCGTGTCGCCATGGCTCTTGTCGTACAGGCGGTGCTGCCACAGCCTGCCGACAGGGCCGTGCCGGTGCGGTTCCGCCATCACGGCCGCCTTGGCCAGCAGGTCCGACTCCGATACGACACCGATCACATGGTCGCCGGCGTCGACCACCGGTACGGCGCTCACCTGCTCACGGGCGAGTGTGCGGGCCACGTCGAGGAACGGCATGTCGCCCGGGACGGAGGCCGCCGGTACCTGCATGACGTCCCGCACCCGTAGCACGGCCGGGCGCCTTAAGGAGGGCGCCGGCGTGGCAGGGGCGGGCGGCTCGGGAGTCACTCCGGCCGCGGCGGGCTCCGGCTCCTCGGCACTCCGTGCCGACGTGACGGCGGCGACCGCAGCGAGGTAGCGCCGCAGCGCGTCCTGGCCCGGCTCCTCCCGGGGAGTCCAGGGGCGACCCGGTGTGGTGCGCCGGGCTTCCTTCTCCGTGGAGCTGTGCTCGAAGTCGCTCACGGCTGCCTCCCGGAAAAAGTCCACCTACGGGGCCAAGTCTCGCATCCCACCGCAGGCGCGACCTCCGGGCGCGGTACGGCGCTGCGGGACGGCCCCGCCACCGGCGGCCGCGGCACCCTGGTCGACGGGTCGTTGCGCGATGTGGACGTGGGCCATCCGTCCGCCGGGGGTCACTGGAAGGCCGCGTGGATCTCCCGCTCGGTCGCGCAGTGCGAGACGAGGAGGAGCTCGTCGCCGGCCCGCAGCCGGACCGCGGGGTGCGGCACGGTGGGCTGTCCGTCGCGGACTATGGTGGCGACGACCGTCCCTTCGGGCAGCCGGATCTCGCCCAGAGCCCGGCCCACCGCCCTGGACCGCGGGGTGATGGCCGTTTCGATGACATCGACGCCGGCCTTGCTCAGCCGTAGCAGGGCGACGGTGTCGGTGGCCCCGGTGGCCTCCTCGATGAGGGAGATCAGCGGGGTGGCCGCGGGTACGGCTATGTCGACGCCCCAGCGCCCGTCGAACAGCCAGGCGTTGTCCGCGTCGTTGATGCGGGCGGCGACACGGGGCACTGAGAACTGGCGTTTGGCGAGCAGGCTGATGACGAGGTTGTCCTCGTCGTCGCCGGTGGTGGCGATGACCAGGTCGGCGGTCAGCGCACCGGCGTGTTCCAGGAGAGCGGGATCGCAGGCGTCCCCGGCGACCAGCCGTACGGCTTGGAGGCGGGCTGCCAGTTCGGCCACACGGTCCTCGTGGACGTCGACGAGGGTGACGTCGTTGCGGGCCGCGGAGAGCACCTGGGCGATCTGGGTGCCGAGTCGTCCCGCGCCGGCGATGAGCACGTTCACGTCCCGAGCTCCTTGTCGAGAAAGCCGCGCAGTCTGCCGAGCGCGGTGGCGGCGACGGCGAAGGTGACCAGGTCGCCCGCCTGCGCGGGCGTGCTGTGCGCGGGGACTAGGGAGCGGCCCGCGCGGGTGACCTCGACGACGCGGATCTCGCCGTCGACGTCGAACTCGGTCAGCCGCCGCCCGACGAGGTAGCCGGGCACCTCGGAGCGGATGAGCAGGGTCTCGCCGTTGCCGAAGCTGAGTTCGGGGCTCAGGTGGCGGTGCAGCAGCATCTGGTGGATCTGGTGCACGGTCCAGCGGACGCTGGCGATGGTGGGGATGCCGAGTTCGCGGTAGATGTCGGCGCGGCGGGGATCATAGATGCGGGCGAGGACGATCGGCACCCGGTAGGTCTCCTTCGCCGTGCGCGCGCTGACGATGTTGCTGTTGTCGCCCGAGGTGACGGCGACGAACGCGTCCGCGTGCTCGATCCCGGCGGCCCGGAGCACGGCGCGGCTGTAGCCGTTGCCCTCGTGGAAGCGGATGCGGGGGCTGTCGGGCAGCCGCCGGACCGCCGCGGGGCGCCGGTCGACGACGGCCACGTCGTGCCCTTCCGCGGCGAGCAGACCGGCGAGCGTGCTACCCACCCGTCCGCAGCCGACGACGATCACCTTCACCGTGGGGCTCCCTTCCGGCGGTCCGCGCTGCGGCGCAGCCACGCCTTGCGGGCCTCGTCCGCGAGCAGGGGCAGGGTGCCGAGCCCGGTCAGAACCGCCCAGTCGGCGGCGTCGAGCGGGGCGGTGTTGAAGACGGCCTGCAGGGGCGGCAGATAGCTGATCGCGGCCATGAGGGCGACACCGAAGCCGCCTGCCGCCAGCAGGGCCGGATTGGACAGCAGCCCCACGCTCAGGATGCTCTGGCGGTCCGTGCGAACAGCGAGGGCGTTGAAGAACTGGCTGAGCACGATCCCGGCCTGGACCATGGTGACCGCCTCCTGATAGACGAGCGTGTCCTCACTGAAGTCGTCGAACGGGATGCCCGAGGAACCGACGTGCCAGAAGAACACGCCGGTCACACAGACCGCCTGGATACCGCCCAGAAACAGGACCCGCCCCACCACGGCGGCCGAGAAAAGCCGTTCCCGGCGGGAGCGCGGCGGGCGCTCCATCACGTCGGGCTCCGGCGGTTCCGCACCCAGGGCCAGGGCGGGCAGCACGTCGGATCCCAGGTCGATGGCCAGGATCTGCACCGCGCTGATGGGCACCAGCGGGAATCCGGCGAAGGTCGCCGCCAGGATCGGGACCAGCTCCCCGATGTTGTGGCTGAAGAGGTAGACGAGGAACTTGCGGATGTTCTGGTAGACCGCCCGGCCGAGCCGCACCGCCGCCGCGATGGAGGCGAACGAGTCGTCCAGCAGCACCATCGAGGCCGCCTCCCGGGCGACGTCGGTGCCCGACGCGCCCATCGCCACGCCGATGTCCGCGTGCTTCAGCGCCGGGGCGTCGTTCGCTCCGTCCCCGGTGACCGCCACCACGTCACCGCGTCGCTGGAAGGCGGTGACCACACGCATCTTGTGCTCCGGGCTGACCCGGCACAGCAGCAGCTCGGACGGCTCGGCGAGCAGTGCGTCGAGCTCCTCGTCGTCCATCGCGTCGAGCCGGGCGCCCGTCACGACGAGCGGGTCCGGCCGCCGTACGATCCCGACCCGGCGGGCCACCGCCTCCCCGGTGAGCGGGTGGTCGCCGGTGACCATGACGATCCGGATGCCCGCCCGGCGGCAGGCGGCGACCGCGTCGGTGACCTCGGGACGCGGCGGGTCGAGCATGCCGACCAGTCCCAGCAGCGTCAGCGCCGACTCGGCCTCCTCCTGCGCCGGGCGAGGCCCGTCCAGCCCCCGACGCGCGACGGCCAGTACCCGCAGCCCCTGCGCCGCCAGCGCGTCACCCGCCGCGACGACCGCCGCCCGCTCCGTCCCGGTCAGCAGCCCACGCCGCCCGTCCCACTCCACGTCGGTGCACCGCGCCAGCAGTTCCCCGGGCGCTCCCTTGACGCACGCCTGGTAGCCCCCGCCGCTCTTGTGCACCGTGGTCATCAGCTTGCGCGTCGAGTCGAAGGGGAACTCCGTCACCCGCGGCGCGGCCGCCTCCTCCGCGCCCAGATCCAGACCGGCCTTGGCCGCGACGACGAGCAGCGCTCCCTCCGTGGTGTCGCCGAGCACCCGCCAGTGTTCCCGGGGGCCGTCGGGCGGAACAAGCCGGGCGTTGCAGCACAGGCCCGCCACCCGCAGCAGTTCACGCACCGGCGCGGCGTCGGCGACCTCGCCGCTCGGCTCGTACCCCACACCGCTCACCGGGTGCGGCGCGCCTCCCGCCCACACGTGGGTGACGGTCATCTCCGCCTGGGTGAGCGTCCCGGTCTTGTCGGTGCACACGACCGTCGTCGACCCGAGCGCCTCCACCGCCAGCAGTTGCTTGATCAGGGCGTGGCGGCGTGCCATTCGCCGTACGCCGATCGCCAGCGACACCGACAGCGTCGCGGGCAGCCCCTCCGGCACCAGCGCCACCATCACACCCAGCGCGAACACGAACAGGGTCACCGCGGACTCCCCGGTGGGCAGTCGCACCGCGAACATCAGGGCACCGATCGCCAGGGCCGCCCCCGCCACCCGCCGCGCCATCGAAGCCACCTGGAGCTGCAGCGGGGTCTTCTGCCGCGGGGCGGCCGCGGCCAGCCGGTAGATCCGCCCGAACTCGGTGGCCGCGCCGGTGGCGAAGACCACGGCCCGCCCGGAGCCGGCGACGACGTCGGTCCCCATGAACACGCAGTTGCGAGCCTCCAACGGCGGTCCGGTGGCCACCGGCTCGGCCGTACGGCCGACGGCGTTGCTCTCCCCGGTCAGCGGCGCGTTGTTCACCGCCAGCTCGTG
>NZ_JBIUBW010000006.1:0-366142 GCF_044548465.1 Streptomyces sp. NPDC052023
AACTCACCGGCTCCACCGACCCCTTCACGGTCCACACCCGCTGGATCGAGACCGAGTTCGTCAACGACATCAAACCCTTCACCGCCCCCGCCGACACGGAGACCGAGGACGAACTGGACCGCGAGACCGTCGTCGTGGAGGTCGGCGGCAAGCGGCTGGAGGTCTCCCTCCCGTCCTCCCTCGGCATGTCGCTGGCCCGCACCGGCCTCGCCGCCGGCGCCAAGCCCAAGCGCCGCGCCGCGAAGAAGTCGGGCCCGGTCGCGTCCGGCGACAGCCTCGCATCGCCGATGCAGGGCACCATCGTCAAGATCGCCGTGGAGGAGGGTCAGGCCGTCAAGGAGGGCGACCTGATCGTCGTACTCGAGGCGATGAAGATGGAGCAGCCCCTCAACGCCCACAAGGCCGGGACCATCAAGGGCCTGACCGCGGACGTGGGCGCGTCGATCACCTCGGGCGCGCTGATCTGCGAGATCAAGGACTGAGTGGTCGTACGGCACCCTGAGCGCCCGGCGGACCGGCTTCCGACGTCCGCCGGGCGCTTCGTTTCCCGTGGGGGGGCGTGAGGGAGCCGGTGCCGTCGTCCGGGCGCACCAGGGCGAGGAGGCGGCGGGGGTTCGGCGCCGTCCTCCTGGCAGCCGCTCGTGGCGGCGCCGAGAAGGCCTGACGGCCTGCCTCAGGCCAGGCCGACCCGGGGCGAAGTGCGACCCGTCACCGGCGCCGCAGATCGGCCACCCTGGCCCGCTCCCCGCCCGGTGACTGCTCGCCGAGCACGGCCGCCGTGCGCAGGGGCGACCCCGGCACCTGGCCACGGCGGGGGCCCGGGAGAGGTACGTCCCGGCGCTGCTGGCGTGCCGAGGTGCCCTCGCCGCCCGCGCTACCGGAGTTTCCCGGGGCTCCCGTGCCGGCCACCGCGATCTGGACGCCCTGGTCGGCCAGCGCCTGCAGCTCGGTGGCGGCACGGTCGTCGTGGACCGGCGGTTCGTCCGTCACGAGGCGGGTGATCACATCGGTCGGGACGGTCTGGAACATCGTGTCCGTACCGAGTTTGGTGTGGTCCGCGAGGACCACGACCTCGGCGGCGGCCTGGACGAGGGCCCGGTCCACGGACGCGGAGAGCATGTTGGACGTGGACAGACCGCGTTCGGCGGTCAGGCCGCTACCGGAGAGGAAGGCCCGGGACACCCGCAGCCCCTGGAGGGACTGTTCGGCGCCCGACCCCACGAGGGCGTAGTTGGAGCCGCGGAGCGTACCGCCGGTCATCACGACCTCCACCCGGTTGGCGTGGGCCAGGGCCTGCGCCACGAGCAGGGAGTTGGTGACGACGGTCAGGCCGGGGACCCGGGCGAGCCGGCGGGCCAGCTCCTGAGTCGTCGTACCGGCCCCGACCACGATCGCCTCGCCCTCCTGCACGAAGTTCGCGGCGAGGTCGGCGATGGCGGTCTTCTCGGCGGTCGCGAGATGCGACTTCTGCGGAAAGCCGGATTCCCGCGTGAATCCGCCCGGCAATACCGCACCGCCGTGCCGGCGGTCTAGGAGTCCTTCTGCCTCCAGTGCGCGCACGTCCCGCCGTACGGTCACTTCGGAGGTCTGGACGACGCGGGCGAGCTCACGGAGCGACACGGCCCCGTTGGCGCGCACCATTTCGAGGATCAACTGGCGACGTTCTGCAGCGAACACGAAACTGACAGTAACCCCAACGACCGTCTGCTTTCAGCAGTTTGCGCCGAATAACAGAAGTTGTTCGCACACGTCATCGGGAAGTGGTATAGGGGCCTACTCGCGCCGCCTATGCCGAACGCATGGTCGGCAACTCCCCGTGACCAGCGAGGAGTCACTTTCGGCCGCCCGGACGGTCAGCCCTCGCCGGTCGCCTTCCGGGTGTGGAGCTGGCGGGCCACCTCCGCGATCGACCCCGAAAGGGAGGGGTAGACGGTGAACGCGTTCGCGATCTGTTCGACCGTCAGATTGTTGTCGACGGCGATCGAGATCGGATGGATGAGTTCGGACGCGCGCGGCGCCACCACCACACCGCCGACCACGATCCCCGTACCCGGACGGCAGAAGATCTTGACGAAGCCGTCCCGGATGCCCTGCATCTTGGCGCGCGGGTTGCGCAGCAGCGGCAGCTTCACCACCCGGGCGTCGATGACACCGCCGTCGACGTCGGCCTGGGTGTAGCCGACGGTGGCGATCTCGGGGTCGGTGAAGACGTTGGACGAGACGGTCTTGAGGTTCAGCGGGGCCACCGCGTCGCCAAGGAAGTGGTACATGGCGATACGGCCCTGCATGGCGGCGACCGACGCCAGGGCGAAGATCCCCGTGACGTCACCGGCGGCGTACACACCGGGGGCGCTCGTGCGCGAGACCTTGTCGGTCCAGATGTGCCCGGAGTCCTTGAGCCGGACCCCGGCCTCCTCCAGCCCCATGCCCTCGGTGTTCGGGATGGCGCCGACGGCCATCAGGCAGTGCGACCCGGTGATGACCCGGCCGTCGGAGAGGGTGACCTCGACCCGGTCACCGACCCGCTTGGCGGAGGCGGCACGGGAGCGCGCCATCACGTTCATGCCGCGCCGCCGGAAGACGTCCTCCAGCACGGCGGCCGCGTCCGGGTCCTCGCCCGGCAGCACCCGGTCCCGGGACGAGACCAGCGTGACCTTGGACCCGAGCGCCTGGTAGGCACCGGCGAACTCGGCACCGGTCACACCCGACCCGACCACGATCAGCTCCTCGGGGAGCTCGTCGAGGTCGTAGACCTGGGTCCAGTTCAGGATCCGCTCACCGTCGGGCCTGGCGTCGGGCAGCTCACGGGGGTGCCCGCCGGTGGCGATGAGCACGGCGTCCGCGGCGAGCGTCTCCTCACTGCCGTCCGCGGCCCGTACGACCACCTTGCGCGACCCGTCGAGCGCCTGCATGCCCTCCAGCCGCCCACGCCCGCGCATCACCCGCGCGCCGGCCCGCGTCACCGCGGCGGTGATGTCGTGCGACTGGGCGAGCGCGAGCCGCTTCACCCGCCGGTTGACCTTTCCGAGGTCGACGCCGACCACGCGGGCGGCCTGCTCGATGTGCGGCGTGTCGTCGGCGACGATGATGCCCAGCTCCTCGTACGAGGAGTCGAAGGTGGTCATCACCTCGGCCGTGGCGATCAGGGTCTTCGACGGCACGCAGTCGGTCAGCACCGACGCTCCGCCCAGACCGTCGCAGTCGACGACGGTCACCTCCGCCCCGAGCTGGGCGGCGACCAGCGCCGCCTCGTATCCGCCGGGTCCGCCACCGATGATCACGATCCGAGTCACGTACTCCATTGTCCCGCACCCTTCAATGTGCGACTGCCCCGGGGGGCTGCCCGAGCTACCACAGGTACCCCTGGCACGGAAGTGACGCGCCGGTCGTCTGCCGTACCCTCGACCCATGTCGCTCTACGCCGCCTACGCCGGCAACCTCGACGCGCGGCTGATGTCCCGCCGCGCCCCCCACTCGCCGATGCGGGCCACGGGGTGGATGAACGGCTGGCGGCTGACGTTCGGCGGCGAGCACATGGGCTGGGAGGGGGCGCTCTCGACAATCGTCGAGTCCCCCGGTTCCCAGGTCTTCGTCGCCCTCTACGACATCGCACCCCTGGACGAGGACTCACTCGACCGATGGGTCGGCGTCGGCCTCGGCGTCTACCGCCGCATGCGCGTGCGCGTCCACACCCTCGAAGGCGAGGAGGGCGCCTGGGCCTACGTACTCAACGGCTACGAGGGCGGCCTCCCCTCCGCCCGCTACCTGGGCGAGATCGCGGACGCCGCCGAATCGGCGGGCGCCCCGCACGACTACGTGATGGAGCTCCGCAAGAGGCCCTGCTGACCCCGGCCCCGGCTCTAGACTGGGAGGACCGACGCCCACGGGAGATCACATGTCCCCCACCACGTACGACGTCTACTTCACGGTGCAGGCGGCCGAGGCCCGTGACCGGCTCGACGACCGGCAGCGCGGCGCCTTCGACAAGGGCATCGCCCTGCTGGCCCGCGACCCCTTCCTGCCGGTGTCGCGCCCCATAAGCTCGACCGGGGACGACCGTACGATCCGGCTCACGCAGAACATCATCGTGGAGTACACGGTCAGCCGTGGCCGGCTGCTGATCTTCGTCGTCGAGGTCTTCAACGACAAGGACGTCCTCGTCACCGACGAATGACCGGGCCGACCCCTGTCGTCGGAAACGACAAGACAACGATCGCAATCCCGTGACCTCCGTCATCTACGCGCGTAGGACCAGACCGGCTACCCTCTTCCGCGTGAACGCATCTCTTCTTCCGGACGACATCCAGGGCGACCCGTACGCCGCCGCCGGCGCCGCCGCCGCCCGCCTGCGCGAGCTCACCGGCACCGAGTCCCACGACGTCGCCCTCGTGATGGGCTCCGGCTGGGCACCGGCCGTGGACGCGCTGGGCGCCCCCGAGGCCGAGTTGCAGGTCACCGACCTGCCCGGGTTCCCGCCGCCGGCGGTCGCCGGGCACGGCGGCAAGATCCGCTCGTACCGGATCGGCGACAAGCGCGCCCTGGTCTTCCTCGGTCGCACGCACTTCTACGAGGGCCGCGGCGTCGCCGCCGTCGCGCACGGCGTCCGCACCGCCGTCGCCGCCGGCTGCAAGACCGTCGTCCTCACCAACGGCTGCGGCGGCCTGCGCGAGGGCATGCGCCCCGGCCAGCCGGTGCTGATCAGCGACCACATCAACCTCACCGCCACCTCCCCCATCGTCGGCGCCAACTTCGTCGACCTCACCGACCTGTACTCCCCGCGCCTGCGGGCCCTGTGCAAGGAGGTCGACCCCACCCTGGAGGAGGGCGTCTACGCCCAGTTCCCCGGCCCGCACTACGAGACGCCGGCCGAGATCCGGATGGCCCGCGTGATCGGCGCGGACCTGGTGGGCATGTCGACGGTCCTGGAGGCCATCGCGGCACGCGAGGCGGGCGCGGAGGTCCTCGGCATCTCCCTGGTCACGAACCTCGCCGCCGGGATGACCGGAGAACCCCTCAACCACGAGGAGGTCCTCCAGGCGGGCCGCGACTCCGCCACCCGCATGGGCTCCCTCCTGACCCAGGTCCTCGACCGCCTGTAATACCCAGCCGCCCCCGGCGGGAAGGCCTTCCGCCGGGACGCACGACGGGAACGCCGCCCGCGGCGCGCAGCTTTCCGCCTTGGCGCGCGCCGGGAAAGCCGCCCACGGCGGGAAGGGGCCGTGCCGGGGGGTGTCCGCCCGCAGCGGTTGGGGCGTCAACCCGGGCGAGTCGGTAAGTGACCGATTCCGCGCCGTTCCGAGGACGGACACCCCCCGGCGCGGCCCCGACACGACACGCACCGAAGGCGCTACAACAAGCCCCACAACCCGCACAGGCCGCCGCAGGCACACCGGCACCACCGGCCCCACCGCTACAGGCACGACACCCACACCACCCCCACAGGCCAACCGCAGAGACCCCGCCGCAGACCGCCGGACACCCCACACCGCCACCCGCACAGCCCGCCACGGACAGCGCACCGGCACAATCCCCTGCACAGCCGCCGCAGGCACCCCGCACCACCCACGACGAGAGGCTGACCGACCGTGCAAGACGACCTCCTCGCACAGGCTCAGGCATGGCTCACCGAGGACCCCGACCCGGAGACCCGCGCCGAACTCGCCCGCCTGATCGACACCAAGGACGTCACCGAGCTCGCCACCCGCTTCGGCGGCACCCTGCAGTTCGGCACCGCCGGCCTCCGCGGCGAACTCGGCGCCGGCCCCCTGCGCATGAACCGCACGGTCGTCATCCGCGCCGCCGCCGGCCTCGCCGCGTACCTCAAGAAGCAGGGCCACGAGGGCGGCCTGGTCGTCATCGGCTACGACGCCCGCCACAAGTCCGCCGACTTCGCCCGCGACACCGCCTCCGTGATGACCGGCGCCGGGCTCCGCGCGGCCGTTCTCCCCCGCCCCCTCCCCACCCCCGTCCTCGCCTTCGCCATAAGGCACCTCGGCGCGGTCGCCGGCGTGGAGGTCACCGCCAGCCACAACCCGCCCCGCGACAACGGCTACAAGGTCTACCTCGGCGACGGCTCCCAGATCGTCCCGCCCGCCGACACGGACATCGCCGCGGAGATCGCCGCGATCCCCTCCCTCACCACGGTCTCCCGCCCCACCGAAGGCTGGGAGACCCTCGACGACACCGTCCTGCACGCCTACCTGGCCCGCACGGACGCCGTCCTCGCCGCCGGCTCCCCCCGCACCGCCCGCACCGTCTACACGGCCATGCACGGCGTCGGCAAGGAAACCCTCCTCGCGGCTTTCGACCGCGCCGGCTTCCCGGCCCCCGCCCTCGTCACCGAGCAGGCCGAGCCCGACCCGGACTTCCCCACGGTCGCCTTCCCCAACCCGGAGGAACCCGGCGCGATGGACCTGGCGTTCGCCAGGGCCCGGGAGACCGACCCCGACCTGATCATCGCCAACGACCCGGACGCGGACCGCTGCGCGGTCGCCGTCAAGGAGAACGACGACTGGCGGATGCTGCGCGGCGACGAGGTCGGCGCCCTCCTCGCCGCCCACCTGGTGAACCGCGGAGCACAGGGCACGTTCGCCGAGTCGATCGTCTCCTCCTCCCTCCTCGGCCGCATCGCCGCGAAGGCCGGCCTGGCCCACGAGGAGACCCTCACCGGCTTCAAGTGGATCGCCCGCGTCGAGAACCTGCGCTACGGCTACGAGGAGGCCCTCGGCTACTGCGTGGACCCGGACGGCGTACGCGACAAGGACGGCATCACGGCGGCGCTGCTGATCACGGAACTGGCCTCCGTCCTCAAGGCGGACAACCGCACCCTCCCCGACCTCCTCGACGACCTCGCCGTGGAGCACGGCCTGCACGCCACCGACCAGCTCTCGGTACGCGTGCAGGACCTCTCGGTGATCGCCGACGCCATGCGCCGCCTGCGCGAGCAGCCGCCCACGCACCTCGCGGGCCTGAGGATCACGAAGGCGGAGGACCTCACCCGGGGCACGGACAAGCTCCCGCCCACGGACGGCCTGCGCTACACCCTCGACGGCGCCCGCGTCATCGTCCGCCCCAGCGGCACGGAACCGAAGCTGAAGTGCTACCTGGAGGTCGTGGTGCCCGTCACCGGCCACGCCGACCTCCCGGCGGCCCGCGCCAAGGCGACGGACCTGCTGGCGGCGATCAAGCGGGACCTGTCCGAGGCGGCCGGCATCTGAGGCACCATGGCGCTGCGCCGGGCAGTTCAGCGCAGCGCCGACGGCACAGCCACCCCAAGTGCCCCAGGACCCCCGATTCACCGGGAGTTGGGCTGTAGCACTCCCCCCGGCTGTCCGCTCCGCCCCGGCACGTCCCACGCTAAGGGGAGTGCGGATGCGCTCCTCACCCCCCCTTGGACGTATCCGCCCGCAGGTGTCCCGCACCCGAACACCACCCCCCGCGGGACGCCGAGCGCAGGCCCGGCACGGGACTTCGGCGGCGGATCAGCCGGCTGAACCGTGCCGGGCCCCGTGTGCCCCGTCCGCCCCGTCCGCTCCGTCCCGGTCCGCTCAGCCGGAGACCGGTGCGGTGGTGCCGGACGAGGTGGGCTCAGGGCTCCCGGTGGTCCCGCCGGGTGAGGGGGACGCCGGGGTCTCGGTGGAGGGCTCGGGGTCCGGGGTGGTCTCCGTCGGGACGGACGGCTCGGCGGGGTCCGAAGGGGTCTGCGACGGGCTCTCGCCGGGAGTCGGCGCGACGGTGTCGCTCGGCGTCCCGGTAGGCGTCGGCTCCTCACCCGGGCCGTCGCCCGGGCCGTCGCTCGGTTCAGGCTTGGAGGTGGGGCTCGCGCTCGCGGACGGCGTGGACGGCGGCTTGGGGGACCCGGGCCGGGTGGGCCCTCCGGGCCCCGGCGTGACACCGCCACCGGACCCGCCGCCGGAACCGCCGTTCCCGTTCCCCACCTCGACCACAGGCCTGGTCGCGAGGGCCCCGCTGCCCGCCCCCGGGCTGTCCGGGACGACGCCCGTGCCGTCGGGAACGGTGTGCACGCCGCGCAGATAGAACTCCATCCAGCCCAGGACGAGGTTCAGGTAGTCGCGGGAGTAGTTGTAGCTGAGGATCGCCCGCTCCAGGCCGGCGGCCGTGCCGAGGTCCCGCTCGCCGGCGCACAGGTAGTGGCCCGCGGCCAGAGCGGCGTCGTAGATGTTGTTCGGATCCGCGGTGCCGTCGCCGTTGCCGTCGGCGCCCCAGGTCTTCCAGGTGGTCGGCAGGAACTGCATGGGCCCGACGGCCCGGTCGTACACGGCGTCCCCGTCCCACTGCCCGCCCTCGCTGTCGAGGATCAGCGCGAAGCCGTTGCCGTCGAGGGCCGGCCCGGTGATACGGGTGAGGGTGTCGCCGTCGGCGGCGACGGCGCCGCCGCTCGCGTGCCCGGACTCGACCTTGCCGATGGCGGCGAGCAGTTCCCACTTCAGCCCGCACGAGGGATCGCTGCGCCCGACCGACGTGGCGGCCCGCTGATAGGCGGCGAACACGGTGGACGGCAGCCCGGCCTCGGTCGCGGTGCGCCGGGGAGCCGGTTTCGAGGCCTCCTTGCCCCACACCTTCTCGACGGCCTTCACGCCCTTCAGGGGCGGGAGTTCGACGTGGTAGGAATCGTCGCCCTGCGAGGGAACCTCCGGCAGTGCGGCGTCCGGCGGCACGAATCCGCCGGGCACGCTCGTCCCGTCGTCCTGCGCCACCGGCTGCGCACCGACGTGCCCCGGCGCCTGGGAACCCGCGGTGAGCAGGGCCGTGGCCACGGTGGCCACCGTCGCGACGACGGAGCCGCGCAGTCCACGCCGGCCGCGCAGCCGCGCGCCCACCTCGCGGAAGGGTCTCGTGAGCGGACGGGACATCAGAACACTCCTGCCGGTCGGGAGTTCGTTCGGGCGGCACCGGGATCCGAGGTGACGGTTCCGGTTTCCGCGACCGACGCTAGGCAGCGGCGGGCGGCACGGGGGCGCCGGGCCGACTCCGAGGGGAAAAGGGGAGATGAACAACTCCCTTTCCTCAGGTCACTCGCGCACGAGATAGCTGAAGCCCGTGTCGTCGCCGACGCAGGACTGGAGGGTGAGGTCGCCCCAGTAGAGGCCGTGGGAGGGCGTGCCGCGGCCCGGTGACACGTGGTGGGCGTAGACGCGGTACGTGAACGTGCCGCGCGGCGTCGTGGCGGTGACGGTGGTCCCCACGGTCAGCCGGGCGAACCGGTCGAAGCCCCCGCAGTACTCGTGGCCCACGACGACGGCGGTCCGCAGCGCGTACCCGTCCTCGGACCCGAGATCCGGCCCCGTCCACTGCACGGCGTCCTGACACGCGTCGACGGCGTCCTGGCCACCGCGCACGACCTTGGCCGACCAGTCGCCGATCCGCAGGGTGGTCGAACCGTCCTTGCTGCGCGCGGGGCCCTCCCGGGTCGCAGGCGCCGTCCAGGGCTTCCTGGAGGGCGTGGCGCGGGGACCCGGGGACGCGGAGGGGGACGGAGACGGGGACGGCGCCGGATCAGGAGCCTCGGCCTCGGGCGAGGCGGCGGTCGCGGTCGCTGGGGGTGAAGGGGTCGGCGTGGGCCCCGAGCCCTGGCCCACCGGCGGGGGCGACCCGGCGCCGTCCGTCGGGGACTCCACCGGACGGGACGCGGCGGGAGGCTCGGACACGACGGGCACCCCGTGCCCGCCCTGGACGGCCTGTCCGGCCGCCGGGGCGGATGCGGGCGGGTTCGCGAGCGGCTCGTCCGGGACGCCCGGGACGGCACAGCCGGCGAGGGCCACGGCGGCGGTGACGGTCAGGAGTGCCGCCGTGACGGGCACCGTGCGGCCCGCTCGTCCCGGGGGCAGTGCGCGGAGGGTGCCATGCATCGCCTGGATCCGTTCGGTGGTCAGCCGAATCGCCCGTTCACGTAATCCGTGGTCCGGGGGTCCTGCGGGGTGCTGAACATCGCGTCCGTGGCGCCGTGTTCGACGATCACGCCCGGGGTGCCCTGTTCGGCGAGGAAGAAGGCGCACTGGTCGGATACGCGGGCCGCCTGCTGCATGTTGTGGGTGACGATCACGATCGTCACCTCTTCCTTCAGCTCGTGGATCGTCTCCTCGATGCGACGCGTCGACGTCGGGTCGAGGGCCGAGCAGGGTTCGTCCATCAGCAGGACGCGCGGGCGTACCGCCAGCGAGCGCGCGATGCACAGGCGCTGCTGCTGGCCGCCCGACAGCGCGCCGCCGGGCTGGCGGAGGCGGTCACGGACCTCCTTCCACAGGCCCGCCTTGGTCAGGCACTCCTCGACCAGCCGGTCCTTGTCGTCGCGGCCGGCCCTGATGCCGCCGAGCTTGAGGCCCGCGGTGACGTTGTCGTAGATCGACATCGCCGGGAAGGGGTTCGGCTTCTGGAAGACCATGCCGATGTGCCGGCGGGCGTGGGTGATGCGGCGGCCGCGGTCGTAGATGTCGTCGCCGTCGAGGAGCACCCGGCCGGACAGGGAGGCGGAGCCGACCAGTTCGTGCATGCGGTTCAGGATCCGCAGGAACGTCGACTTGCCGCAGCCGGACGGGCCGATGAGCGCCGTCACCCTGCGCGCCGGCATCGTCAGCGAGACGCGTTCCAGGACCTTGTGGGTGCCGAACCACGCCGAGATGGCGTCGGCCTCCAGGGTGGCGGGGTCGCTCTCCGCCGTCGCCGCGCCCAGCTTGCGCGGCTTCACCGCCGTCAGCTTCTGCGTCGGGTCGAGGATCTCGTCGACGAGGGTGCTGGTGGTGTCGGTCGTATCGGTCATGGGGCTGAACTCCTCGTCGGTCAGAGCAGGTTGGGCAGCAGACGCGCGGCGGCGCCGGAGACTGCGAGGCCGAAGGCGGCCAGCACGGGCACGCCGACGATCCACGTCTGCCAGCGGCCCCAGGCGCGGTAGGCGGCCATGGTGAGCAGTGCGGCCAGCAGCAGACCCTGCGACCACAGGAAGACCGACAGCCAGGCCGCCCCTTCCGTGCCCATGGCCTGCTCGGATGTGTCGATCCAGCCGGGCGCCAGTGGGCGCGGCGGGGCGGGCATCACGTCGCTGGTCAGCTCCGCGTCGACGCGGAGGGTGCCGGACGGGGTGTAGGGCCCGCCCTCGGCGGTGATCAGGGTGAGCCTGCCCTCGCCCTCCTCGAGGGTGGGTGGCAGCGGGTCGCCCTCACGGCGGACGGCCGAGACCTCGTAGGTGGCCGTGCCCTGCCCCGTGGTCACACGGATCTCCGTGCCGGGCGGCAGCTGGTGCAGGTCGTTGAACGGGCTGCCGTACGCCCACTGGCGGCCCATGATCACGCTGGTGCCGGCCTGTCCCGGCAGCGGGGTGTCCCGGCGGTGGCCGGGGCCCGACATCAGCACGCCGGAGGTGGTTCCCTCGGCGACGACCTCCTTCAGGCCCAGCGTCGGGATACGCAGCAGCGCCACCGGCGCGCCGGGCTCCAGCAGCTTGCCCTCGTAGGTCTGCTGGCCCACCGGGGCGACGCCGAGCGCGAGTTGGCGGCGGAGTTCGTCGTACGCCGTCTGCTGGTCGCGGGCGTGCTGAAGGTGGCCGACGATCGTCAGGTTGGCGGCGAAGCCGAGCAGCAGCGCGGCGAGCAGGCACAGCGCGACCCCGGCGAACGCGAAGCCGGCGCGTTCGGCCCGCGGCGGCCCGGCGGCGGGCTCGGGCTCGGGCTCGGGTGAGGACGCCGCTGCCGGCGGCGCCACGGCCGGCGGGGGCGGGGACAGCACGGTCACGGGGTGCGCTCCTGTGGAGAGGTCTCGAAGGGGGACAAGGAGGCGCGGACGGCGGCGCTGTGGCCCGCCGCCCGTGCTCCTGGTGCCGTCAGGCCCGGGGCTCGCCGAAGCTCAGCAGCCCGCCCCGGCGGCCGGAGCGCACGGCGAAGATGCCGGCCGCGACCAGGACGACCGCTCCGATGCCGGAGAACAGCGCGATCTGGCTGCCGGTGGAGGCGAGGCCGCCCTGCGGGGAGTTGCCGCCGGTGGAACCGCCGCTGGTACCGCCGCTGTCACCGCCGGTCGTGCCGGACGTGGTCCCGGACGTCGTGCCGGAGGTGTCGCCCGACGGGTCGTCGGTCGGGTCGTCCGTCGGGTCGTCGGTCGGGTCGTCCGTGGGGTCGTCGGTCGGGTCGTCCGAGGGCCCGCCGCTGGGGTCGCCGGAGGGCTCGGCGAGGGTGAAGGACGCCTGGGCGTTCGCTCCCCCGTCGCACGCCGGGGTCCACTTCCAGGCGTTGTCACCGGCGACCGCGTCCTCGGGCACGGTGAGGGATGCCCAGGTCACCGTCCCGTTCGGGTCGGCTGTGGCCTTGGGGAAGTCGGCCTCGTGCTTGTCGAGGGCCAGCGTGTACTCCTCGCCGGCCGTGCAGCGCCGGACGATGAGCTTCACCTGCTGACCTCGCTCCAGCTGCGGGACATCCGGCAGCCGCTCGCCCTGCGCGTTGTGGAGCTCTACCCGGGGCAGCTGGACGACCAGCCTGACGGGCTCGGACTCGGAGGCGCCCCACTCGGCGGTGTTCGCCGGGTCGAAGCGGGCGGTGAAGTCGTGCGGCCCTTCGTCCAGAGCGGGAGTGGTGAGTTCGGCCTTGCCGTTCGCGACGGCGGCCTGATCGAGCGGGGTGCCGCCGTCCAGGAAGGTCACGGTCCCGGTCGCCTCGGACGGGGTGACGGTCGCGGTGAGTTTCACCGTCTGGCCGGGCTCGACCTGGGAGGGGCTGTACGTCAGCTCGGTGCTGGTCGCCTCCGCGCCCTCGCCCTGCGCCCAGGTGTCACCGGTGACGGTGATCTTCTGGGTCCAGTACGGGTTGCCGGGGACGATCTCCTCCGAGGGCTTGGCGAAGTCGTAGTTGTCCACGCAGAAGGCACGCAACTCGTAGGTGCCGTCACTGGTGACGATGTCGGCGAGGCTGTTCACCTCCATGCCGGGGTTGTCCGCCGCGGCCAGCGAGATCGACGGGGTCGCCTGGGTGTACGGCCCGCCGTCGCTCACGCCCCTCAACACCGTGGACTCGGTGCCGTCAGCCTTGACGAGGTAGAGGTTGAGATGGCTGTTCCAGTTGATGTCCTCGATCGTGACGTCGGGGCACGCGGCGGGAAGCCCCAGTGTCGGGCCGAGCGGCTCGGGATCGTCGAGCTTGCCGCCGGGCGCCATGGTGAATTCCCCGATGGACGCCGCCCGGGCAGGCTGGGACTGGGACGCGACCAGAGCTACGACACCTGCGGCGAGCACGACGCAGGCGGCCAGTATCGCGGCCGCTCTTCGGAAGGGTTGGAGCACTGTCATTGCGGAGGCCCCCCGGGGGACTGTTGGCTGCACGGACTCATGGACAGCGCGTGGGGCCGGGCACCTGGTCGGTGCCCGGCCGTCACGCGGTGGTTCGGATGACGATCAGCGCTTACCGGTTGCCGGTGGTGCTGGTGTCACCGCAGTTGGACGGCGCGGAGTCGGCGCTCAGGTCACCGAAGCCGTAGTTCTTGATCGTGGCGATGTTCTGGCAGACCTGGGAGTTGGCGCCGACGAAGGCGCGCGCGATGTTCGCGTCACCGAGCTTGGCGGTCGGGACGACGTTGTAGACGTCGCGGGCGAAGGTGAAGTTCGGGTTCAGGGCCAGCGTGCTGCCCGAACCGGTGGTCGGAGCCACACCCGCGATGCTGCGCAGACGCGACTCACCGCGGCGGTTCGGAACGTCGGCGAAGCCCTTGCCCTGGGCGATCCACTGGGCGACCGAGTACGGCATGATCTGGGTGCCGCTCGCGAGCGCGACGCCGTCGTGCTCCTGGATGGTGTCGTCGACGCAGCCGGCCTGCTTGGCCGCGGTGATCTCCGCCTCGGTGACGTTGATGGACGACAGCCAGTACGTCCGGGTGCCGGAGCCGGCCTGCGGCAGCAGAGCCTTGGAGACCGTCTTGGTGACGCCGCCGTCCACGAAGGTGCAGTTCCGGTAGATGGACTGCAGCTGCGAGACGGACAGGTTGGTCGGCAGGGTGCTGCCCAGGTCGGTCGCGTAGGTGACCGCGTCCTTGCCGAACGGGATGAAGGTCAGGGTCGAGCCCACGGTCGACGGACCCCGCGAGGAACGGGCGAAGTCGACACAGTCGGACTGGGCCGTGTTGTTGATGTCGGCGAGCAGTCTGTCGATACCGGCCGAAGAGCCGTTCGGGCGGGCGATGTTCGCGCAGTGCGCGTCGGCCTTCGGGGTGATCGTGGCGGAACCGGTGGCGTTCCAGGAACCGACGATCTTGTTGCCGCCGGCGTCCACCACGACGTCGCCAAGGCCGTTCACCACGTACTGCGTGGTGTCGGAACCGACACCGGCCAGCGGACGGAACGGCGGGGTGGGGTAGTCCGCCGACGCCGGGGTGGACATGATGCCGACACCGAGAACCGCGGCACCGAGAACCGCGGCGCCGACCTTGGCGCGAGACTTGACGTTCACTTCTGATCTCCTTGTTTCGGATTTCGAAGGCTGGACGTTCAAGCTGAATCCGGATTGCTGTGCTGCCGACCCGTCGATCGGCCACCGCATACATTTCCAACATTTCCTGGCAGTGGCCACCAATTCCCAGCGAGGGAAAGGTTACGAGCAGGCTTACTAGGTGTCTCCTAGGGAGTCCGCCGATGGGCGAGGCGCAGCATTACCGGACCCGAAAGCCCGGCCGCTCCACCGAGGATGAGAACGCCGACAAGAACCCATCGAATGACTCCCATAATCTCCCCGGGAGTGAATCCGCCCTTGGCTTCCGCGACATTTTGCTGAGGCCCCGCGGAGGGTGCCCCCGAAGCGTTCGCGGCGGCCGGCCCCGACGCTGACGGCTCCGCACTGCCGCCGGCTGCGCCACCTGCTCCCGATGCCGCTCCTCCGGTACCGGCACCGGAGGAGTCCCCTCCGGCACCGCCGGCGGGCCCCGGCCCCGCGGCGCCGGGGTCGTCCGGGTCCGGCCCGCCCGTGGGGCCGTCGGGGACGGCTCCGCGCTCCAGGTCGTCCGCGGCGTTCTCGGCCTGGGTGCGCAACCTGCCCGGCAGCGGTGCGTAGCCGGGGGGAAGTTCACCCGCCGACAGGCCCTGCGTCTGACCCGGACCCGCGGCGAACCTGATGAACTCCGCGTAGGCCTTGCGGGCCGCGGTGTCCTGGTTCACGGAGGCGGCGGCGTAGGTCACCGCCGTGAGGGGGTAGGCCTGGCCCTTCGCGCGCGCCGGGTCGGGCTTGAGCACCGCGGGGTTGCCGGACGACGGCCGCATCGCGTCGACGCCGGCCAGCAGTGTGGTGTTCGAGGGCTTCACGAAACCGCCGTCCGCGTTGCGCAGGGCCGCGGTCGGCAACCCGTACCGCTCCGCCGAGGGGACGTCCACGATCGCCATCACGGCTCGTTGACCAGGCGGGTAGGGGTCGTTGACGAGTTTGTCCGGTGTTCCGTTGCCGGCCTGGTACTGGATGGTCCTGTTGTTGTTGCCGCGCCGGGCACGCAAAGCCCCGTCATGCAGATCGAGTGCGTACGGGGCCAGGTCGAGAATCGTGTACGTGAGGGGGTTGGTCTGCGAATTCTGAAGGGCGTCCCCCCGCGACGGATCAACCTTGGGGTACTCGTTGATCGTGGTGTTCCTGTCCAGCTCGAGTTCCTCGAAATGGGGGTTGATCTTCATCCCGTCAGGATCCGGCTGACCGGCAAGGAACTCGCGGGCCTCACGGTCCGACTGCAGCCAGCTCCACATCAGTCGCGCCGTGTCCGAATTCCCGATGGGGACCATGAGGCTCATGGGCGAGACCGGAGTGTCGGGGAATTGCGGATTGAGCTTCTTGAACTCCGGATCCTCGGTGAAGTCGATCGGATTGTCTTTCAGGTATTCCGGGGTGGGGCTCAGGGAGACGTCGTTCCTGTACGAGTGGGTGAGTATCTTCGCCACCAGCCGCGGGGTCAGTTTCATGTCCTGCACCACGCCGTCCGGCCCTTCGATGAAGAACGCGAAGGCCAGGCCGGACACCGCCGTCGGCGCGTGCACGACAGCCGGCCCGCCCTCCGGCTGAGCCACCGGATCGACGGTGAAGCCCAGGGTCGGGGTTTCGCCGGACGTGCTGAGCACCTGGTTCCTGACCAGCTCCTCGCCCGCCGAGGTGAAGCCGAACGTGCTGTCCGTGGAGGTGCACAGCTTCGGCTGCCACGACGTGGCCGCGTCCGTCATCAGCTCGGTGCCGATCGTCGGCCGCTCCGGCTGCCCCTCGGGGCAGAACTGGTCCACCTGGAGGAATTCCAGCGGGAAGACGATCCGCTGGGCCCAGTTCGTGGCGGAGAGCGGAGAGGTCCCGAGGCTGCCGAAGCCGACGTCGTTGCCGTTGGTCTCATGGAGGCCACGCGGCACGACGACCAGCCAGCAGGGGCGCGGCGCAGCAGGCTTTCCCTCGGGGGCCGTGTTCACGCCGCACCCGAGGTAGTCGGCCTGGATGCCGTCCTGCATCTCGAACACCGTCTCGCCGGTGCCGTTCGCGAACGTCAGGTTCGCCTGCTGTTCGTTGGTGTCCAGCGGGCCGAAGTACGTGTAGTCGAAGGCCTGCGTCGTGGCCGGTTCACCGTTGGCCGGGCGGAACGGCACGAAGCTCCGGGCTGCCTCGTCCGGGTCGAGTGAGGGGTTGAGCACCCGGCCCTGGCCGTCCGCGACCACGGCCGCGGACCCGCCGTACACGCACTGCTCGGGATCCGGGCCGCCGGGGTCGTCGCCCCAGCACTGCATGATCTGGAGGTAGTTGGCGCTGAACTGGCCGGGGCCCGGCCGGGTCGGCGCACCGCCCTCCCACGTGACCCGCACCCCCTGGGACCGAAGCCCCTCGGTCTGATGAACCGTCACTTCGAGGTCGGAGAAGTCGTCGTACTTCCCCTTCTTCCCCGACTTGGTGACCGCCGAGGACTCCGTCCCCTCCGCCGCCACGGCCTGCGCCGTGCCCGGCGGCACCGGCAGCAAGGCCACCACCAGCGCGGCCAGCAGACACCCCACCGCGATCAGAATCCGCGGCCGACGCCGCGTCAGTACGGCGGTCATGCCGACCCCCCCTTCCGGCGCGCCCTGCCGCCCATCACCCGCGCGAGCACCGGGGGCCCGACCACCACACCGATCAGCAGCGCCGCGGACAGTGCCATCAGAGCCGTCCGCAGGCCCAGGGAGTCCCCGGTGCCCAGGGACACCGGGCTGGCCGCCACGGAGCTGTCTCCGGCTGTCCGGTCGGCGCCGAGGACCTCGCCGGTGTCCGGGTCGACGACCGTGCCGCCGGTCGTCCCGGCCGTGCCGCCGGTGCCGCCGCCGTCAGTGCCGCCGTCCGAGCCGCCCGTGGCACCGCCCGAGCCCGTCGAGCCGGACCCGCCGGTCGAGCCGGAGCCGCCCGTCGCGCCGCTGCCGCCGGTCGAGCCCCCGCTGCCGCCCGTGCTGGAGCCACCGCCGGAGGTGCCGCCGGTCTGCGTGGTGGGCTGCGTGGCGCCGCCGGTACCGGTGGCGCACTGGTCCGAGCCCTTCTTGTCACAGGCCTTCGGATAGGGCGCGTTCTCGATCAGCGTGTTACGTCCGCCGGAGAACGTCGGGTTGTTGCACTTGTTGATGTCGATGTTGCCGGTCTCGGCGCCGGGGATCTTCCGCGTCTGCTCCATACCGGCCTCGACGAGGTTCTTCGGCAGTGGTGAGTAGCCGAGGCGGTCGGCCTGCTGCTGGCCCTCGCAGAGGAAGTAGTTGTTGAAGGCGCTGAGCGTCCGGCCCTTGGCCTTGGTGAAGCCCGCCTCCTCCTTGGTGGGGATGATCATGTAGCTGTAGCTGGAGAGCGGGTACGTGCGGCGGTCGCCGAAGGTGTAGACGCTGTCCAGGTTCTGGGTGAGGTAGGTCGCCGAGCGCGGGTCGTTGTTGATCCTCGCCTTGGTCAGCGCCACCGCGACGCTGGACGCGGTCGGCTCGACGTAGTAGCCCGACTTGTTCAGGACCTTGACCACGGGGAAGCCGGCGTTGCGCGCGTAGGAGTACTCGACGTACGTGATCGCGCCCTCGGCCTGCGGCTGACGGGTGTAGCCCGCGACGCCGAGCGAGGTGGACTGGGAGACGAATCCGGAGCCCGGGATGTTCGGGAAGTACGAGGTCAGGCCGCAGGGAGTCTGCTTGCCGGCGCGGCGGCAGTAGTCGTTCCACAGGGAGCCGTACTGCTTCGACATCCACAGCGTGAACTGCGCGGTCGTGCCCGAGCCGTCGGAGCGGACCACCGGGACGATCCGGCGGGCCGGCAGGTTCAGCTTGGGGTTGTCGGCCTTGATCTCGGCCGCGTTCCACATGGTGATCCTGCCGGTGAAGATCTTCGTGATGACGTCGCCCGAGAGCCGGAGGTTGGTGACCCGCTGGCCGCCGATCCTCAGGTTGTACATGAACGACGTACCACCGGCGACGATCGGCATGTACGCGTACTTGCGCGACGGCGGGGAGTCGACGTTGCCGAGGTCGTTGAGGCCGTAGGGGATCTCGGAGACGCCGAAGTCCGAGGTGCCGTCACGGAACTGGTTGCGGCCGATCGTCGAGCCGACCGACGCGTAGTTCACCGTCATGCCCTGCTGGCGGACGTTGCGGCGCCACTGCTCGATGGCGTTGGCGCTCCACGTCGAGCCGGAGCCGCTGATCTTGGTGTAGGTGGCGGCCTCCGCCTTCGGCGGGTCGAGGGCCGGCAGCGCGCAGACCAAGGCGACGAACAGCGCCAGCGCCTGGTACACGCGCAGGGCGCGTGGACGTCGGACAGGTGCGGATTTCACGGGGTGCTCCTCGTCGGTGCGTTACCGGCTGACGGCTGGACGGACGTGGTGTGGGCGTACGAGGCGAAGCGCTTGGCGTCGCGGCGGGAGGCCCGGACGCGGCGGTGTTCCTGGCGGCGGGTCAGCTGGCCCGGTCCGCGCCCGCCGAAGAAGCGGGCGAGGACGAACAGGATCAGCACCAGCACCAGCAGGACCGCCGCGGTGCCGAAGCCACGGGCGATGTAGCTGGCCTCGGGGGACTTGACGAGCTCGAAGGCCGCGAGCGGCAGCGAGACCATCGGGTCCTGGAGCGGGTTGGTGTTCAGCTCCGCGGTGTAGCCGGCCGTCAGCAGCACCGGCGAGGTCTCGCCCACGCCGCGCGCCGTGCCGAGGATGACCGCCGTCGTCAGACCGGAGCGGGAGGTCGGCAGCACCACGTGCCAGACCGTGCGCCAGCGGGAGGTGCCGAGGGCGTACGACGCCTCCCGCAGCGTGCCGGGGACCAGCCGGATCACCACGTCGGCGGCGCGGATGATGATCGGCAGCATCATCACGGAGATGGCGAGCGCGGCGGCGAGGCCGGAGCGGTCGAAGCCGAGGGCCAGGATGAAGGTCGCGTAGATGAACAGGCCGGCCACGATGGAGGGCAGCGCGGTCATCGCCTCGACGATGGTGCGCACGAACCGGCTGAAGCGGCCCGGGATCTCGTTCAGGAAGACCGCGCAGACGAGCCCGGCCGGGATGCAGATCACCAGCGCGATGCCGATCTGCCACAGCGTGCCGACGATGGCGTGCAGGATGCCGCCCACGCCGAGCGGTTCCAGCGGGCCCGCGGCGGCCATCGACTCCGTGTAGAAGTTCAGGTGCGGCAGCGCCTCGCGGCCCTCGTAGAGCGTGTAGACGACGACGAAGGCGAGCGCGGCCAGCATCACGACGCCGAGGCTCTGGACGACGGCGGCGGCCACCCGGTCCCGTACGGCCGGGCCGTCCTCGTCGAAGGAGACCACCAGCGCATAGAGGCCGATGAACAGCACGTAGGCGATGACGAGGAAGCCGAGCGCGCCGTTGAAGGGCAGCAGCCGGTCGAACATCAGCCAGGTCAAGGAGAGCGACGCGGCGCCGGCGCCCAGCATCGCGTACACGTCCGTGGCGCGCAGCGTGGACAGGTTCCTGCGGGACTCGGAGACGGTCGTACGGCCGCCCGTGCGGCGTCCCGGCAGGATCGTGCCCGGCCCGGTGGGCTGCTGCGGCGCCGCCGGGCTCGGCCCGCCCTGCGGCTCCTGGTCGCTCGGCGGGCTCTGTGGCGTGGTGACGGTCATCAGGCTCGGTCTCCTCAGGAGTCGCTCGTCGCGCCGGAACGGCTGCGGGCGACGATCGAGGACGCGGCGAAGTTCACGACGAGGGTCATCAGGAAGAGCGCGAGGCCGGCGGCCATCAGCGCGGACATGCCGAACTCGGTCGCCTCGCCGTAGCGCAGGGCGATGAGCGAGGAGACGGAGTTGGTGCCGTTCTGCAGGATGTGCGGCTGGATCTCGAAGACCGGCGAGATGATCAGGTAGACGGCGATGGTCTCGCCGAGCGCCCGGCCGAGGCCCAGCATGGTGCCGCCGATCATGCCGCCCTTGCCGAAGGGCAGCACGACGGTGCGGATCATGCCCCAGCGGTTGGCGCCGAGCGCGTAGGCGCCTTCCCGTTCGCCCACGGGGGCCTGCGAGAACACCTCGCGCATCACCGAGCAGATGATCGGCGCGACCATCAGGGACACCACCATGCCCGCGATGAACGTGGACGACGTGAAGACCGTCGCGGTGGCGAGCGGGTCCGTCGGGTCGGCGCCGTCGACCTTGAAGACCGGGATCCAGCCGAAGTACGTGGAGATCCAGCGGGACACCGTGACGACGTGTCCCTGGAAGAAGAACAGGCCCCACAGGCCGTAGACCACCGACGGCACGGCGGCCATCAGGTCGACGACGCTGATGAGCGTCTGTCTGATCCGGGCGGGGGCGTACTCGGAGATGTACAGCGCCGTGCCGAGCGCCAGCGGGACCGCGAAGACGATGGCGACGAGGGCGATCAGGATCGTGCCGACCAGCACCGCGGCGATACCGAAGTTACGGCCTTCCGGCTCCCACGCCTCGGTGGTGACGAAGTCCCACTGCGCGACCTCCAGCGCCTGCCAGGCCCGGTAGGTGAGGAAGCCGCCGACGAGCAGCATGATCGCGAGCACCAGCGAGCCGCCGCCGCGCAGCACGCCCCGGAAGATCCGGTCGGGCACGCCGGGGTCGACGTGGAGGCGTCTCGGGGGGTCGTCCGCCGGGACCACTGGCCGCTCATCTATTCGCGTCGTCACATGTGTTGACGCTCCAGAGAAACGGTGGACGCACGCGCACACGAATGTGAACTAGGCACCCCCGAGGGGCAACTTCGGGGGTTGACGTGAACGCGGCGATGACAGAGGCCGTACGGGGTACGGGCCCGGAGAACGCGTCGGGGCCCGGACCCGCCGGTGCGGCGGGTCCGGGCCCCGTTGCCTCACATGCCGGGCCGCCGGCCCGGCGCCGTCGTCAGCCGCTCAGCCGGCGCTCACTCCGTGTCGTCCCACGGGATCGCTCCGCCCGCGCCGAGTTCGGCGAGCAGCGACCGGAAGCGCTCATAGGCGGCCTGGCACGTGGAGTGCCGCTCGTAGGCCCGCGACGACACGGCGACGGCGCCACCGGCGCGGTCCCGCAGCCGCCAGACCCAGCCGCTCCCCTCGGACGTGTGGTGCACGGCACCCGGTAAATGCGCGACGTCGGCGCACAACCGCTCGAACGCCGCACGGCATTCGTCGTACCCCTGGTACGTCACGGCGGCCATGGCGATCACCCGGCCGTTCGTGGCGGTCAGCCGCCACGAGTAGGTTCCGTCCGCCCCTATGTCTATGTGACAGCGCGTGCCGGGCACTGCAGCGCCGCCCTTTCTTCTCGCCATCCATCCCCACCCCTGCGTTTCCCCTGTTCCCGACATCAGGAAGCCGCACGAGCCGACGCTGGTTCGCCGACGGCGCGGCACAGGCAGGTTAGTGAGGCGCGAGTGATACGCGATCGTCGGCGGTAACTGCATTCGACATGCTTCATGCGAACGTTGCCCCTCGTTCATGAGTGCGCCCGATGGCCCCGTCAGCCGGGATCGGGGCCCCACCGGGTGGCCGGAACCCGGCGCGGGCGGTCGCCGGCCCGGACCCGCGGTACGCGTAGGTGGGCGCCAGGTCCGCTGAAATTCGGACCGAATTTCCCCGTCGGCTTTCCATGGAATCAACGCGGCGGATATTCCGCGCGCATTCTTTCGCCCGGAAATCCGCACCGCGGTGGACGTGCTCCACGGAAACGTTCCGAAATCTCCACGGGATGAGTACGCTGCACACGTCAATTCGGGCCCGCCGGGGGATTATGGACGGGCCGCGGCATTTACATTGGGGAATTCGCATGCGCATGAGCTCAGCTGTCGCCGCTGCGTGCGGCGCCGTCGCCCTGTCCGCCCTCGCCGTTCCGGCCGCGCACGCGGACGAGCAGTTCGGCGACACCGAGGTCACCGGCGTCGTCGTCAACGACGGCAACCCCGTCGTCGTCGGTACGGCCGCGAGAACCGTGACCGTGAAGGTCACCGCCACCGACCCGTCCGGTCTGGAGCAGATCAACGCCACCCTCTACCACGGCCCGATCGACGCCCCGGACGCCGCGGTGTCCTCGACCGCGGCCTGCGGTCCGACCGCCGACACGACCAGCACCTGCACCCTGACCTTCGATCTCACCCCGGGCACGGCCCCGGCGGACGACGCGCAGGCCGGCACCTGGAAGGTCAGCGCCTTCGCGATCGCCCCGGACAGCGACGCCCACTTCCTCGACACCGCCGCCACCTTCACCATGCTGCGCCAGACCCACGTCACCGCCGACGCCACCCCCGAGCCTGTGAAGCGGGGCAAGAACCTCACCGTCATGGGCGGTGTGCAGCACGCCGGCTGGGCGACCGGGACGAACGTGGCCGCCGAGGCCGGTCAGGCGGTGAAGCTGCAGTTCCGCCCGGAGGGCTGCAAGGAGTTCAAGACCGTGAAGACGGTCCTGACGGGCGCCGAGGGCTCGCTGTCCACCACCGTCCGCGCGTACCACGACGGGACCTACCGCTGGTCCTATGCCGGTTCGTCCGGCACGGCGGCCGCGGTGTCCGCGGGCGACTTCGTCGACGTGCGCTGACCCTGCGCAACGGCACCCTGGAACAACGGCGCCGGGCCGCCCACAGGGGCGGCCCGGCGCCGTCAGGCTCATGCGCCGCGCAGGCTCAGTACGACGACCCCGACGCCCCGAGCGAACCCGTCGGGTGCCACACCGTCTTGGTCTCCAAAAAGGCCGTCATCCGGTCGGTCCCCGGAGTCGCGGACCAGTCGTCCACAGGCTGTGGACGCAGCACCCGCTTGAGATTGTCCGCCGCGGCGATCTCGAGCTCCTTCGCCAGCACCTCGTCGGCGCCCGCCAGGTCGATCGCGTTGACGTCCTGGTGCGCGGCCAGCGGCGCGGCGATCTCCGCCGTACGGCCGGACAGGACGTTGACCACGCCGCCGGGGACGTCGGAGGTCGCCAGCACCTCGCCCAGGGACAGGGCGGGCAGCGGGGCCTTCTCGGAGGCCACCACGACCGCCGTGTTGCCCGTCGCGATCACCGGGGCGAGCACCGAGACCAGGCCCAGGAAGGACGACTCCTGGGGGGCGACCACTGCCACCACGCCCGTCGGCTCGGGTGAGGACAGGTTGAAGAACGGGCCCGCGACCGGGTTCCCGCCGCCCACCACCTGAGCGATCTTGTCGGTCCAGCCCGCGTACCAGACCCAGCGGTCGATCGTCGCGTCGACCTGCTCGCCGGCCTTGGACTTCGACAGCCCCTCGGCGTCCGCGACCTCGTGGACGAACTGGCTCCTGCGGCCCTCCAGCATCTCCGCCACGCGGTAGAGGACCTGGCCCCGGTTGTACGCCGTCGCGCCGGACCAGCCGCCGAACGCCTTGCGGGCGGCGACGACCGCGTCACGGGCGTCCTTGCGGGAGGACTGCGGCGCGTTGGCCAGCCACTTGCCCTTGGAGTCCGACACCTCGTACACCCGGCCGCTCTCGGAACGCGGGAACTTCCCGCCGACGTACAGCTTGTAGGTCTTGAACACACTGAGTCGGTCAGACATCGAGGTACGCCTCCAGGCCGTGGCGACCGCCCTCGCGGCCGAAGCCCGACTCCTTGTAGCCGCCGAACGGCGAGGCCGGGTCGAACTTGTTGAACGTGTTGGACCAGACGACGCCCGCGCGCAGCTTGTTCGCGACCGCCAGGATCCGGGAGCCCTTCTCCGTCCAGATGCCCGCCGAGAGGCCGTACGGGGTGTTGTTGGCCTTGGCGACGGCCTCGTCCGGCGTACGGAACGTGAGGACCGACAGGACCGGGCCGAAGATCTCGTCGCGGGCGACCGTGTGCGCCTGGGTGACGTTCGTGAAGAGCGTCGGGGCGAACCAGTAGCCGGACGACGGCAGCTCGCAGGCCGGCGACCAGCGCTCGGCGCCCTCCGCCTCGCCCTGTTCGGCGAGCGCGGTGATCCGGGCCAGCTGCTCGGCGGAGTTGATCGCGCCGATGTCCGTGTTCTTGTCGAGCGGGTCGCCCAGGCGCAGCGTCGACAGGCGGCGCTTCAGCGCGTCCAGCAGCTCGTCCTGGATCGACTCCTGCACCAGCAGCCGGCTGCCCGCGCAGCAGACCTGGCCCTGGTTGAAGAAGATGCCGGTGACGATCCCCTCGACGGCCTGGTCGATCGGGGCGTCGTCGAAGACGATGTTGGCGCCCTTGCCGCCCAGTTCGAGGGTGAGCTTCTTGCTCGTCCCCGCGACGGTGCGCGCGATCTCCTTGCCGACGGCGGTCGAGCCGGTGAAGGCGACCTTGTTCACGTCCGGGTGGGCGACGAGCGCGGCGCCCGCGTCGCCGTACCCAGGAAGGATGTTGACGACGCCCTTGGGCAGGCCCGCCTGGCGGCAGATGTCCGCGAAGAACAGGGCCGACAGCGGGGTCGTCTCGGCGGGCTTGAGCACGACCGTGTTGCCGGTCGCCAGCGCCGGGGCGATCTTCCACGCCAGCATCAGCAGCGGGAAGTTCCACGGGATGACCTGGCCGGCCACGCCCAGCGGCTTCGGGGAAGGCCCGAAGCCGGCGTGGCCGAGCTTGTCGGCCCAGCCCGCGTAGTAGAAGAAGTGCGCCGCCACCAGGGGCAGGTCGGCGTCCCGCGTCTCCTTGATGGGCTTGCCGTTGTCCAGCGTCTCGAGGACCGCGAGCTCGCGGGAGCGCTCCTGGATGATGCGGGCGATGCGGAACAGGTACTTGGCGCGCTCGGAGCCGGGCAGCGCCGACCACTTCTCGAAGGCCTTGCGCGCGGCCTTCACGGCACGGTCGACGTCCGCCTCGCCCGCCTGGGCGACCTCGGAGAGGACCTCCTCGGTGGCCGGGGAGACCGTCTTGAACACCTTGCCGTCGGCCGCCTCGGCGAACTCGCCGTCGACGAACAGGCCGTAGGACGGGGCGATGTCGACGACCGAGCGGGACTCGGGCGCCGGCGCGTACTCGAATACGGAAGCCATGATGATCAGTCCACCGTCACGTAGTCGGGGCCGGAGTAGCGGCCGGTGGCCAGCTTCTGGCGCTGCATCAGCAGATCGTTGAGCAGCGAGGAGGCGCCGAAGCGGAACCAGTGGTTGTCCAGCCAGTCCGCACCGGCGGTCTCGTTGACCAGGACGAGGAACTTGACGGCGTCCTTGGTGGTGCGGATGCCGCCGGCCGGCTTCACACCGACCTGGACCCCGGTCTGGGCGCGGAAGTCCCGCACCGCCTCCAGCATCAGAAGGGTGTTCGCGGGCGTCGCGTTCACCGCCACCTTGCCGGTCGAGGTCTTGATGAAGTCGGCCCCGGCCAGCATGCCGAGCCAGCTGGCGCGGCGGATGTTGTCGTACGTCGACAGCTCACCGGTCTCGAAGATGACCTTGAGGCGGGCCGCCCCGCAGGCCTCCTTCACGGCGACGATCTCCTCGTACACCTTCATGTACCGGCCGGCCAGGAAGGCCCCGCGGTCGATGACCATGTCGATCTCGTCCGCACCGGCGGCGACCGCCTCACGCACGTCCGCCAGCTTCACGGAGAGCGGGGCGCGGCCGGCCGGGAAGGCGGTGGCGACGGAGGCGACCTTGACGGCGGAACCGGCGACGGCCTCCTTGGCGGTGGCCACCATGTCGGGGTAGACGCAGACCGCGGCGGTGGCCGGAGTCGCCCGATCCGTCGGGTCCGGATGGACCGCCTTGGCGCCGAGCGCCCGGACCTTGCCCGGGGTGTCCGCGCCTTCCAGCGTCGTCAGGTCGACCATCGAGATCGCGAGGTCGATGGCGTACGCCTTCGCCGTGGTCTTGATGGAACGGGTGCCGAGGGAGGCGGCGCGCGCCTCCAGGCCGACCGCGTCGACGCCGGGCAGCCCGTGCAGGAAGCGGCGCAGCGTCGCGTCGGAGGCCGCCACGTCCGTGAGCGTGTGTGCAGTGGTGGGCATGGTCACCAGACGAGCATATCTACGCGCGTAGCGGCTGTACAGCCCCCGTGTTCTTCGCGGAGACGCCCTCCCGGCGGTCGGCGCGGTGCCGGTCCGCCGGGCGGCGGTGACCCACCGCGCATGGGCGCCGTCGGTGGCGTCGGGCAGAATCGAGGCATGACGACCCCGGACCAGCAGTCACCAGCGCCGCAGCCTTCGCGCCCCACGACCCGGGACCGGATCTACCGGTCGCCCATGGGTCTCGTCGGCGGCGTCCTGCTGCTCGCCCTCGCCGGCTGGCTCGGCATCGACGCGATCGTCGCGGGCGAAGGCAGCACACCGTGGCTGGCACTCGCCTCGCTCCTGCTCGTGGTGCCCCTGGTCGTCGCCTTCACCGTGCGGCCCGCCGTGTACGCCGGGGAGGACCGCCTGCGCGTGCGCAACCCGTTCCGCGTGATCGTGCTGCCCTGGGGCGAGGTCGCCTCCCTGCGCTCCGGGTACACCAACGAGGTCGTCAGCAAGGCCGGCGACAAGTACCAGCTCTGGGCCATACCCGTCTCCCTGCGCGCCCGTAAGCGGGCCGCACGCAAGGAGGCGCGGCGCACGCAGTCCGCCGGGGGCGGCAGGTCCCGCTTCCGTGGCGCCGGCGGACTCATGGACGCCGGCGTCCACGACGGCCCCGTCCGCGCCGAGAGCGACCAGATCATCCACGACCTGCGCCAGACGCTGGAGGCCCGGGAGAAGGCGAAGACGGCGCAGGGCGAGGTGACCGTGCGCTGGGCGTACGAGATCGCGGCACCGGCAGTGGCCGGAGCGGTGCTGCTGGCGATCCTGCTCGCACTGGGATAGCGGTGGCGCCGGGCCGGACCCGGCTCCGCGATTCTCCTGCGCCGCCGATGCAGCCCGCGCCCCCGCACCCGGCTGTCAGGGCCGCCCGACGACCGGGAAGTCATGCCTGCGATCCCTGCCCCCGGGCTGCCGCTGCCCACGACCTCGATACCTGAGGGCTGCCGCTCCTGGAACACCGAGGACGCCCGCCGCTGGACGCGGGCCCTGCCGCCGAGATGGGTGCCGCTGCGGAGGCGGGCGGCGCACGTGTGGCAGGCGCCGTGGTGGCCGCGCGTTCCTGGCGCAGTGGGGGCTGTGGGCGTGCTGGGGCTGGTTCACCGAGGCGGACGGAAGCCTCTGGGAGCCGGTGCTCATCGAGTTGCTCGGGGTCCTCGGCGTGTGCCGCCTGGTGGTGAAGGCGCGCTGGCGCCTCACCGCCGATCGCGACGGGCTGTGGCTGAACGGTCTGCGCGCACCGCGCCACATCCCCTGGGATGACCCCCGCTCCGCCCACCGCGAGTCCTTCCAGCTGAAACTGCGCTGGCGGGACGGTGGCTGGTCGGTGTCGGCACCGTACTGGGACCGTGTGCAGCGCCGATGGGGCCGACCGCATCCGTACGACGCCCTGGCCGGCGAACTCACCGCGATGCACGCCGACCCGGGGCTGCGCCCGACGGGGGCGAGTGAGGCTCGGGAGCGTGGCCGCCCGCTGTGGCCGTGGGCCGCCGTGCTCGCGGTGGCGTGGACGACGGCGGTGCTGTGGGTGTGGGCCGGAACCGTGGGGTGGCGGTAGGCGGCACCGCCCTGACGGCCCGTTCTCCCCGCCACGCATGGCTCGTGCCGCAAGCCCCTGCGGCCTCCTTGGCTCCGGCTACTCCGTCGCGCCCCGCGGCGGACGCCCCGCGCGCACCGCGCTCAGCTGTGCCGCGGTCGGCGCCATACGGGTCGGGGGGTCCCAGGTCCAGGTGCGCACGGAGTCGAAGCCCGCTGCCCCGACCAGGGCCGCGAGGGCGGGCAGGCCGGCGGGAAGCCACTTGTGGTGGGTGGACAGCAGGAGTCGGCCGCCGGGGCGCAGCACGCGATGCAGCTCGGCGAGGGCGGCGGGCACGTCGGGCCAGAGCTGAAGGTTGTTGACGGAGATCACGACGTCCACGGAGGCGTCCGGCTGGCCGGTACGGGCGGCGGTGCCGGGGCTGAGCCGTAGGCGGCCTCGCCTGATCAGCGGTGCGCAGCGACGGCGTGCCATGGCGAGCATGACGTCGGAGGGGTCGACGCCGACGACGTGGGCCGAGCGTTGCGCGGCGGCCCCGAGGCCGACACCGGGGCCGGGACCGATGACGAGGACGACGTCCTGTTCGGCGGGAGCGGCGAGAGCGACGGCGTGGCGTTCGGCGGCCGCGTTGCCCCGGGCCATGAGCCGGCCGCCGATCCGGCCGAGCGGGCCGCTGGGCCGGCCGAAGCACCTGGTCAGGAGCCGCCCGGTGATGCTCTCCACGTCTGTATCCGAACACGGGGCCGTGGCGGGCGCATGCGGGAGGCGGGATGAGCCGGGGGCCTCGAGAACGCCACTTGCCCAATCTATCGACTATCGATAGATTCCTATCGTGGGTCGATCGAGGGAGAGGCGATGGGACAGATGACGACGCTCGCTCTGCGGGGCGTGCTGGTGGTGCTGCTGGCCGGGTCCGTGTTCGTGCAGGCCGTGATGGTGCCGTTGATCGGGGCAGACCTGGAGGAAGGAGCCTCCGAACTGGCCTATCCACGGGCCGCGTTCCTCGTCGTGCTGGTGCTCGGTGTGGTCACCGTCCAGGTCGTACTCGTCTGCGTGTGGCGATTGGTGACCATGGTCCGCAGGGGCACGGTGTTCTCGCACGCCGCCTTCCGGTACGTCGACGTCGTGCTCTGGGCGATCGCCGCGGCCGCCGTCCTCCTGAGCGCGTTCGGGTACATGCTCGCGCCGGGCGAGGCCGTCGCACCGGGTGTCGTTCTGCTGATCGGCGGCGTGGTCGTGGCCGCGCTGGGCGTCGCCCTCATCGTGCTGGTACTGCGGATGCTGCTCGCGCAGGCCGTCGCGCGCGACGTGGAGGCGGCACGGCTGGAGGCCGAGTTGCAGGGGGTGATCTGATGCCGATCGCCGTCGACATCGACGTGATGCTGGCCAGGCGGAAGCTGTCCGTGGGCGAACTCGCCGAACGCGTCGGGATCACGCCCGCCAACCTGGCGGTACTCAAGAACGGTCGCGCGAAGGCCGTACGGTTCTCGACGCTCGCCGCACTGTGCGAGGTGCTGGAGTGCCAGCCGGGAGACCTGCTTCGATGGGAGCCCGAGGAGGACGCGCGGCACGAGGAGCGGGAGCCTGCGGCGACGGGCGCGGGGGCGGAGAAGGACGGCACTCCCGCACCCTGAGCTGGTTGCCGACCTGCGAGCTGCGCGGCGCTGTCCGTATGGCATCCGCCCCACATCCGCACCCCGTGCGCACCTCCTGCGCACCTGCCCGTGGGTGAAAGACCAGAGCCGCGCCCCCCCATCGGGAAGCGCGGCCCTCAGCCGTCCGGAGCCTCGGCCGCACTCGGCGGGACCCGAACGAGGGCTCAGATCAGCAAGCCCGTCACCGTCCCCACCCCGGGCACGCTGCCGATCGACTCCGCCTGCGCCACCGGGCGCGTGACCGCCTGGGACGTCAGGGGCTTGAAGTCGGCGAGCTGGGTGCCGACGCCGTTGTCGAGCGGGTCCACGCCCGTGCCCGCGAGGGGGTTCGGCTTGAGGCCGGCGACAGGGCCCGCGACGTAGCGGACGGAACCGGTGAGGGCCGCCGTCCCCGCCTCCGGGTCGATGTTGCCGAGGGAGGTCGGCCGGGTGTGGACCATGCCCAGGAACGACTCGGTGTCCGCGGCGGCCGGCACGACGGACGCGCTCAGGGCCGCTCCCGCCGTTGCGAGCACGGCGAGGGCACGCCGGGTGGGCTGGAGGGAGGAGTCATGTCGGGCCATCGCTGATGCCACCTTGTGAATGCGCTGAGTAATCAGGTCAGCACTCAGGGTAGTTGAGAGGGGGCGTGGGCTTCAATCAGCGACCCGGGCCGGGCATCCCTCCCGTCCCCTCCCCCGGCAGTACCGCCCCGGGATTGAGCACCCCGCCCGGATCCAGCGCCGCCTTCACCGACCGCATCACCGCGATCTCCGCCTCCGACCGGCTCAGGTGCAGATGGCGGGCCTTGGCCCGGCCCACTCCGTGTTCCGCGCTGATGCTCCCGCCCACGGCCGCGACCCGCTCCAGCACCGCGCCGGTGACCGCGTCCTCGTCCTCCGCCGCCACCTCCAGCAGATTGACGTGCAGGTTGCCCTCGGCCAGATGCCCGAAGAGATACGGCCGCCCGCGCCCCGCCAGCACGCCGGGCAGGTCCGCGACGAAGCCCGCCAGTTCTCCGTGCGGGACCGTCACGTCCAGCTTCAGCGGAACGCCCACCGCGTTGACCGACTCGGTGTGCCGTTCCCGGTAGGCGGCCAGCCGCCGCCGGTCCGCGTCCGCCGACGCCACCGCCGTCTCCCCCAGCTCTCCCGCCTGCTCCGCCGCGTGGAGCACCTCGGCCAGTTCCTCGGCCGGATCCCGCCTGCCCGCGCACTCCACCAGCAGATACACCGGATACGACGTCC
The DNA here is from genome assembly GCF_044548465.1 of Streptomyces sp. NPDC052023. Lineage (NCBI taxonomy): Bacteria > Bacillati > Actinomycetota > Actinomycetes > Kitasatosporales > Streptomycetaceae > Streptomyces > Streptomyces sp. NPDC052023. Next base: position 30,792 of record NZ_JBIUBW010000006.1, read on the forward strand.
GGAACGGAGCGGGCAGCCCGCTCGTGCGCAGCACCAGCGCCAGCCCCTCGGCCATGAAGAACTCGGCCAGCTCCAGCGAGTCCAGCACCCGCAGCCGAGCCACCAGGCCGAGCGCCGCCTCCAGGGAGCCGAGCCCCACCAGGACGGTCACCCGCTCCGGCAGCAGCGGCACCAGACGCAACCGGGCCCGCGTCACGACCGCCAGCGTCCCCTCGCTGCCGATCAGCAGGTTGGTCAGGTCGTACCCGGTGTTGTCCTTGGGCAGCCCGGCCAGCCGGTCCAGTACGGTCCCGTCGGCCAGCACGGCCTCCAGCCCGGTCACGTTGGCCCGCGTGGTGCCGTACCGCACGACCCGCTCACCACCCGCGTTGGTCGCGATCATGCCGCCCAGGGTCGCGGAGTCCCGGGCGGCCAGGTCGACGCCGAACTGGAGCCCGTACGAGGCGACATGGCGGTGCAGGCCGGACAGCACCACACCGGCGCCCACGGTCACCTGCCCCACGGCCGGGTCGACCTCCCCGACGCCGTCCAGCCGCCGCAGCGACAGCACGACCTCGTCGCCGTCCGGCGTGGGCACCGACGCGCCGACCAGGCCCGTGTTGCCGCCCTGCGGCACGACCGGCACCCCGGCCGCACGGCACAGCCGCAGCACCTCGGCCACCTGGGCGGTGTCCGCGGGCCGCACCACCAGCCGGGCCCGGCCACGGTAGCGGCCGGTGAAGTCGGTCTCGTACGAGGCGCACAGCGCGGGGTCGGTCAGCACATGGGCGGGGCCGGCCACGGCGGACAGTTGCCGGGCGAGACGATCGGTATCCACGGTGCGGCCACTCCTCGTCGTACGTCGGGAAGACCGGCCGGGGAACGCGGGCGCGCACGCCGGCCGACCGCCCCGAATCCTACGAAGCCCCGGGCAGGACTCGGCGACCGCCGTCCGCGCGTACGGCACGAACCGCCCGGCCCGCTGAGCTCCGGTCGCGTCCTGACGGCGGGCTCCCGGGCCGGGCGGCGGCAGGGATAATGACGGGATGCGCGCGGACGGAAGCCTCGCCCGCGCGGCCCCGAGACCGCCGGAGGACAACACATTGGGTTCCCATCCGCCCATACCCACCCGGGTCGTGCTGCTGTGCGGCCCGTCCGGCTCCGGCAAGTCCCTGCTCTCCGCCCGCTCCGGCCTGCCGGTCCTGCGGCTCGACGACTTCTACAAGGAAGGCACCGACCCGACGTTGCCGCTGGTCGACGGCAGCTCCGACATCGACTGGGACCACCCGGCCTCGTGGGACGCGGACGCTGCCGTCGCCGCCATCGAGGACCTGTGCCGCGCGGGCCGCACGGACCTCCCCGTCTACGACATCTCGCTCAGCGCCCGCACCGGCGCCGAGACGCTCGACATCGGGCGGACCCCGCTGTTCATCGCGGAGGGCATCTTCGCCGCCGAGATCGTCACCCGCTGCCGTGAGCTGGGTCTGCTGGCCGACGCGCTGTGCCTGAGCCGCGGCCCGGTGCGCACCTTCCGCCGTCGCTTCGTGCGCGATCTGAAGGAAGGCCGCAAGTCGGTGCCGTTCCTGCTGCGCCGCGGCTGGCGTCTGATGCGCGCAGAGCGTTCCATCGTCGCCCGCCAGACCGCGCTCGGCGCGTTCGCCTGCGACCGGGACGAGGCGATGGGCCGCCTGGCCGCCGCGGCGGCGGGACGCTGCACGACGGCACGTACGGCCGCGTAGCACACACGAAGGCGGGACTGGACGGACCCCCCGGCCCTCCAGCCCCGCTCCCCCGTGCTCCCCCGTCGTGCTTCCCCCGTTCCCCCCGGCCCCGTATTCCCCCGTACTCCCCCTGGGGCCGAACCTTCAGGCGACAAGCTCCCCGAAGGCGTGCTGCTCGTCACGGCCGAAGCTCAGGACCTCGTCCTCGCGCAGCCGGCGCAGGGAGCGCCAGATGCTCGACTTCACCGTGCCGACACTGATGTCGAGTATCTCCGCGATCTCCGGGTCGGTGCGGCCCTCGTAGTAGCGCAGGACCAGCATGGTGCGCTGGAGTTCGGGCAGCCGGGCCAGCGCCTGCCACAGGACCGCGCGCAGTTCGGTGCCACGCATCGCGTCCGTGTCGCCGGCCGTCTCCGGCAGCTCCTCGGTCGGGTACTCGTTGAGTTTACGGCGCCGCCAGGCGCTGATGTGCAGGTTGGTCATGGTCCGGCGCAGATAGCCGCCGACCGCCGCCTTGTCACTGATCCGGTCCCACGCCCGGTACGTCGAGAACAGCGCGCTCTGCAGCAGGTCCTCGGCCTCGAAGCGGTCACCGGTGAGGTGGTAGGCGGTTGCGTACAGGGAGGCGCGGCGTTCCTGTACGTAGGCGGTGAACTCCGCCTCCGTCAGTGAGCGACGCTCCCCCGGTTCCTCCCCGTACGCGGCTCCCCCGTGCGTTTCCCCCGTGAAACCGTCAACCACCGTCATGTAGGCGGTGTGCTGACGCCCGGCGCCGCGAGCGCACCCCCGCCCGCTCACAACGCCGGACTTCTCGGAACCCCGGCCCGCGTGCACGTCGTGCAGACGCGTGACCACTGCGCTGGTGCTGGTGCCGTGCAGCGTGTTCATCTCGCGCCCCCCGTCGTGGACTTACCGGTGTTCGGCCCTGCTCGTTCCTGCTTCCTTGCCTGTGCCGAAAAGCTTGCCGAGCCGACTTCATCGGTGTGTCCGCCGACTGTCACAGACGTGTCACAGGGGCGGGTCCGTACGTCCTTCGCGGAACACCGCGGCCACGGTCACGCAGAAGAGCGGTACGGCTACGCAGCCGCCCGAGTGTCGAAACGCCGGCCCACCATGGGCCAGAATGAGCCCGTGCCTTCCCTGTTGCTGATCGAGGACGACGACGCCATCCGCACGGCCCTGGAGCTCTCACTGACGCGCCAGGGACACCGCGTGGCGACCGCTGCCAGCGGTGAGGACGGTCTGAAGCTGCTGCGCGAGCAGCGGCCGGATCTGATCGTGCTGGATGTGATGCTGCCCGGTATCGACGGGTTCGAGGTGTGCCGGCGCATCCGGCGCACCGACCAGCTGCCGATCATCCTGCTGACCGCCCGCAACGACGACATCGACGTGGTGGTCGGGCTGGAGTCCGGTGCCGACGACTATGTCGTCAAACCGGTACAGGGCCGCGTGCTGGACGCACGCATCCGGGCCGTGCTGCGGCGCGGCGAGCGGGAGGCGAACGACGCGGCGGCCTTCGGCAGCCTCGTCATCGACCGCGCGGCGATGACCGTGACGAAGAACGGCGAGGACCTCCAGCTCACCCCGACCGAGCTGCGGCTGCTGCTCGAGCTGAGCCGGCGGCCCGGTCAGGCGCTGTCCCGGCAGCAGTTGCTGCGGCTGGTGTGGGAACACGACTACCTCGGTGACTCCCGGCTGGTGGACGCGTGTGTCCAGCGGCTGCGCGCGAAGGTCGAGGACGTGCCGTCGTCCCCGACCCTGATCCGTACCGTGCGCGGTGTCGGTTACCGGCTGGATCCGCCTCAGTGACCGACGCGCAAGAGGGTCTCCGCGGCTGGGCCGCGGCACGCAAGGGAGCTCTGTCGACGCTGCGCTTCACCAGTCTGCGGCTGCGGCTGGTCGTCGTGTTCGGGCTGGTGGCGCTGACCGCCGCGGTGTCCGCGTCCGGGATCGCGTACTGGCTCAACCGCGAGGCCGTGCTGACCCGCGCCCAGGACGCGGTGCTGCGCGACTTCGAGCAGGAGATGCAGAACCGCGCCGGCGCCCTGCCCGCCCACCCCACCCAGGACGAACTCCAGCGCACCGCCGGTCAGATGGCCGGCAGCAGCCAGCGTTTCAGTGTGCTCCTGGTCGCCGAGGACGCGTCGGGCAAGGCGGTCCACGGCAGTTCCGGCGGCCTGAACGACGGCTTCGCGCTGACCGACGTACCGAAGTCGCTGCGGGCGGCCGTGAACAAGGAGCAGCCGCTCACCTCCAACAACAGATCCCCGTACCACCTGTACTGGCAGCGGATCGTCGACGGCGGCACGCCGTACCTGGTGGCCGGCACACGGGTGATCGGCGGTGGGCCGACCGGCTACATGGTCAAGTCGCTGGAGCCGGAGGCCAAGGACCTCAACTCGCTGGCCTGGTCGCTCGGTATCGCCACCGGCCTCGCGCTGATCGGCTCGGCGCTGCTCGCGCAGGCCGCCGCCACGACGGTGCTGAAGCCCGTGCACCGGCTCGGTGTCGCCGCGCGGCGGCTCGGGGAGGGCAAGCTGGACACCCGGCTCAGGGAGTCCGGCACCGATGAACTGGCCGATCTGTCACGGACGTTCAACAGGACCGCGGAGGCGCTGGAGAAGCGCGTCGCGGACATGGCCGCGCGGGACGAGGCGTCCCGGCGGTTCGTCGCGGACATGAGCCACGAGCTGCGCACACCGCTCACCGCGATCACGGCCGTGACGGAGGTGCTGGAGGAGGAGCTGGACTCCGAGAGCGGCGGCCTCGACCCGATGATCGAGCCCGCGGTACGGCTGGTCGTGAGCGAGACGCGGCGGCTGAACGACCTGGTCGAGAACCTGATGGAGGTCACCCGCTTCGACGCGGGCACCGCCCGGCTGGTCCTCGACGACGTCGACGTCGCCGACCAGATCACCGCCTGCATCGACGCCCGCGCCTGGCTGGACGCGGTCGAGCTGGACGCGGCGCGCGGCATCCACGCCCGCCTCGACCCCCGCCGCCTGGACGTCATACTCGCCAACCTCATCGGCAACGCCCTCAAGCACGGCGGTTCGCCGGTGCGGGTGGCCGTGCGCGAGGAGGACAGCGAAGTCGTCATCCAGGTGCGGGACCACGGCCCCGGCATTCCCGAGGACGTCCTGCCGCACGTGTTCGACCGCTTCTACAAGGCCAGCGCCTCCCGGCCGCGCTCCGAGGGAAGCGGCCTCGGCCTGTCCATCGCCCTGGAGAACGCCCACATCCACGGCGGCGACATCACCGCCACCAACTCCCCCGAAGGCGGCGCGGTGTTCACGCTGCGGCTGCCGCGGGACGCGTCGGACGTGGTCCGGGCGGCACAGGAGCAGGGCTCGGAGAAGGAAGACACGTGAGGAAGGGCCGACGCGTGCGGAACGCTCGTCTCCTGGTGGTGCCGGTGTTCGCCGCGCTGCTCGCCGGCTGCGGCATCCGGGCCACCGAGGTGCCGACGGACTTCGGCCCGGCGCCCTCGCGGGCGCACTGCTCCCTTGCCGGGTCCCCGGTCACCACGCAGTCCGCGGCGGGGATGCCGGTGCAGGTGTTCCTGCTCTGCGGTTCGTCGCTGGTCACCGTCGACCGGGCCGTGCGGGTGCCCGAGGGCGCGGAGGACGCCGAGCGCCGGGTGCTGGTGGCGCAGGGCCTGCTGGACGAGCTCGCCGGAACGCCCTCGGCGGCCGAGAAGCAGGCCGGGTACTCCACGGATGTACGCGCGGGTACGACGGTGAGCGGGCCCGGGCCGCGGGACCCGGAGGACACCCTGCGGCTGACGACCGCCCCCGAATCGCTGACCTCCTACGCCCTCGCCCAGATCGTCTGTACGTTCTCCGACTCGGCGGCGGCCGAGGGGGACGGCTCGGTGATCCTCGGCGGCCCCGGAACCGCGCCGCCCCGCCGCTACGAGTGCACGGACGACGTCCGCGCCCGTCCGGGCGCGGTGGAGCCGCCGTCGGCCGAGGTCAGGGGCGGCTGACGGCCGGTTCGGCGGAGCGGCCGACGGCCGTTCCACGGGCGGCCGGCGGGGGGTGTGGCGCAGGCCTCACCGGGGTAGGGGGTCCCGGCCCGGAACCGATCGTGCCGAAGCCCGCGTCTTGGGGGGCGTGCAGCGTCAAGGCTCCAGGGGCGGCAGCGCCGCGATCCACATGCGCGTGACGGGGGGTGTCCTCCTCGCCGCGTACCTCGCCCTCGTCGCCTGGTACACGCTGCGTCCGCTGGACGTGCCCTGGGTGTTGCCCGCCAACCTGCGTCCGCTTGCCGGTATCCGCGCCGACCTCGCGCTGGGCTGGCCGGAGGCGGCGCGCGGTATCGGGGGCGGCCTCGGGCTCCTCGCGCCGCTGGGCGTGCTGCTGCCGCTGGCCGGTGGCAGACTGCGGGTCCCGCCGCTCGGCTCCCTGGTCCGCACGGTCACCGCCGGGGCGCTGATCTCGCTCGGCATAGAGCTGCTCCAGACCGGCGTGCCCGGGCAGATCGTGGACGTCGACTCCTTGCTGCTGAACACCACGGGGGTCGCCCTCACCCATGCCGCCCTCGTCCCGGCCGGCCGCCACTGGCTGCGCCGCAGGGCACAGGACCGGCGCCGGACGCCGCTGCCGGCGCCGCCGAGGGAGGACACCTCTCAGGGTCGGACCCCGACGATTCCCAGGGTCGGGATCGCCCCGTGGAGCGACGCTTTGCCCCCTTCGTCGCCGTAGCGTTGTTGTCAGACGGGGCCGGAAGAAGCCCCGGAAAGACGCACCGCGAACGAGCCGCAGAGACGAAGGAGTCCCGATGAGCCGCCTTGCCCGCCCCACCAGTGGTCGGATGATCGGCGGAGTGTGTGCAGCGCTGGCACGGCGCTTCGGCACCTCCGCGACCACGATGCGAGTGATCTTCCTTGTCTCCTGCCTGCTGCCCGGCCCCCAGTTCCTGCTCTACATAGCGCTGTGGATCCTGCTGCCGACGGACGGCAAGGCCGCCCGCACGGCCTGGTGACAGCCACCTGATCTGCCCTCCCTCAGGGGCCACACGCCGATGGGGCGCAACCCTTCCCAGGTGCGCCCCATCGGCACGTCCACAGCCGGTGGCTCAGCCCAGCGGGATGCCGTTCACCGGGGTGCCGTGGGTGGGCAGGCCCTGCACCGGCAGTCCGCCGAGCAGGCCGGCGGCCGGTCCGCTGGGACCCTTGGCGAGCACCGACTCAGCGGCCGGCTGGGCCGCCCGCAGGCCCGCGCCGAGCGCCGTCTGCCCCTGGGCCAGCGCCTCGGCGGAACCGGGCACCGCCTGGTTGAGGTTCTCCGCCGGCAGCGTCATCGCGACCGTGTCCAGCGTCTGGGCGGCGTCGGGGAGGGCGGCCGGAGCGGCCTCGGCGGCACCCGCACCGGCGGCGGCGAAGGCGGCACCGAGAGCGGCGACACCGAGGGTCTTGGCAGCAGACTGCTTCATGGTGAATTGCGTCCTTGACTGGCTTGAAATGGGATAACGGGAATTGACGGCTCAGGAGAGGAGCGGTTCAAGAACGTAGACACGCCGGAGCACCCTCCGCAAACATCGAGATGCGGACGGATTGTGAATGGCCGCCCGCATCCCGCTGTCCCGCTCAGCCCTGAGAACCCGCGGAATCCCTGGTGGAAGCGGTCTGCTGGAACAGCCATTCGGACTTCAGCTCGGCATAGCCGGGCTTGATCACGTCATTGATCATGGCCAGTCGTTCATCGAAAGGAATGAATGCTGACTTCATAGCATTGACTGAGAACCACTGCATGTCGTCGAACGTATAACCGAACGCCTCGACAAGATGCTCGAATTCCCGGCTCATGCTGGTGTGCGACATCAGCCGGTTGTCGGTGTTCACCGTGGCCCGGAAGTACAGCCTTCGCAGCAGACCGATGGGGTGGTCGGCGTACGAGGAGGCCGCGCCGGTCTGGAGGTTGGAGCTGGGGCACAGCTCCAGCGGGATGCGCTTGTCCCGGACGTAGGAGGCGAGCCGGCCGAGCTTCACACTGCCGTCCTCGGCGACCTCGATGTCGTCGATGATCCGCACCCCGTGCCCGAGCCGGTCGGCGCCGCACCACTGCAGGGCCTGCCAGATGGACGGCAGACCGAAGGCCTCACCGGCGTGGATGGTGAAGTGGTTGTTCTCGCGCTTGAGGTACTCGAACGCGTCGAGGTGCCGGGTGGGCGGGTAGCCGGCCTCGGCGCCCGCGATGTCGAAGCCGACGACACCCATGTCCCGGTAGCGGTTGGCCAGTTCGGCGATCTCCAGGGCGCGGGCCGCGTGCCGCATGGCGGTGAGCAGGGCACCCACGCGGATGCGGTGGCCGCCTTCACGAGCGATCCGCTCGCCTTCGCGGAAGCCCTCGTTGACGGCCTCGACCACCTCTTCGAGGGTGAGGCCGCCCTCCAGATGCTGTTCGGGGGCGTAGCGCACCTCGGCGTAGACGACGCCGTCCTCGGCGAGGTCCTCGGCACACTCGGCGGCGACCCGGACCAGGGCCTCACGGGTCTGCATGACGCCGACGGTGTGCGAGAAGGTCTCCAGATACCGCTCCAGGGATCCGGAGTCGGCGGCCTCGCGGAACCACAGGCCGAGCTTGCCGGGGTCCGTGTCGGGGAGCTGGTCGTAGCCGCTGTCGCGGGCGAGGTCGACGACGGTGCCGGGACGCAGCCCGCCGTCGAGGTGGTCGTGCAGCAGAACCTTGGGTGCCCGGCGGATCTGGTCCGGGCTCGGGGTGTGCCCCATCCGGTCAGTCTGGCTCGTCATTTTCGCACTCTAACTCCTACGCGCGTAGATCGCCGGGTGTACGTTTTCGTCGATACGTAACGGTGACCGTGCGGACGGGTCGCGTACACCGGTGCTTCTGACACTGTTCTGTCATGGGACAGCAAGCGACGCCGGTTCGCACGGCACGGCTGGGACGGGCGTTCGGTCCGGAACCGACGGCGGTGAGCGGAGTGGTGCTGCTGCTCCCCGGCGGCGAGGCGAGCTCCGCCCGCAGACCCTCCCCTCTGCTCGCGGCCGCGTCCGTACGGGGGTTGGGGCGCCGGCTGGTACGCGCGGGGCGGGCGGAAGGGCTGGCCGCGCACGTCGTGCACTACCGCTGCCGGGGGTGGAACGGCAGCGAGGCACATCTCGCCCGGGACGCCTCCTGGGCAGCCGACGAGGCGGTACGGCGCTACGGCGACGTCCCCGTCTGCCTGGCCGGGATCGACATGGGCGGGCGCGCGGCGCTGCACGCGGGCGGGCACGAGGCCGTCAACTCCGTGCTGTCCCTTGCCCCCTGGCTGCCCGAGGACGACGTGGCGGCCTCACCCGAACCGGTGAAGCAGCTGGTGGGGCGGCGGGTGCTGATCGTGCACGGCACCAACGACGAGCGGACGGATCCTGAGCTGTCGTTCCGGTACGCGGCACGGGCTAAGAAGGTCAACCGGGACGTGTGCCGGTTCGAAGTGCACTCCGATCGGCACGGGTTGCATCAGCACCGGGACGAAGTGCTCGCTCTGGCGGAGGACTTCGTGATGGGCGTGCTCTTCGGGCGGGGGTTCTCACGGCCGGTGGAGGACGCGCTGGCGGCTCCGCCGCCGTTGGGGTTGCGGATGCCGTTGGCTGCGGGGTTCGGGCGGTCGTTGCGGCGGTGAGGTGGGTGCGGCGGTAGTGGAGGCGAGCGCGTGACCCCTGGGACGTCCGGGCGCTTCCGGGTCAGGTGGGGAGCAGGTTTCCTCTCCTGGAGAGCAGGAACTTCTTGAAGGCCGCCACCGGGGGTGTGTCCGGATGGCCCTCCAGCCAGGCCACGCCGATCTCGCGGGCCGCGCGCGGTGCCGTCACCGTCAGTTCCACCACGCCGGGGCGGGCCACCGCCGGGGGTGGCAGGAGCGCCACGCCCAGGCCCGCGGCCACCAGGCCGCGCAGGGTCTCCGCCTCCTCGCCCTCGAAGGCGATACGGGGCTTGAAGCCGGCCTCACGGCAGAGGTCGTCGGTGATACGGCGGAGCCCGTAGCCGGGTTCCAAGGTCACGAAGGTCTCCTCGGCCGCCTCGGCGAGGCGGATGCGCCTGCGGGTGGCCAGGCGGTGGTCGGCAGGGACGACGAGGCGGAGTTTCTGCTCGTCGAGGCGGCGGGCCACCAGGTCGGGGGCGTCCGGGACCGGCGAGGTGAGACAGAGGTCCAGTTCACCGGCGCGGAGGCGTTCGATCATGGCTTCGCCGTAGTTCTGGACCAGGCTGAACCGGACCCGCGGGTGGTCCGCGCGGAACGCGTGCAGGAGGCCCGGGACGGTCTCCGCCCCCATGGTGTGCAGAAAGCCGAACGCCACCTTGCCGGTGGTGGGGTCGGCGTCGGCGCGCACCTCGTCGGCGGCCCGCTCGATCTCCGCGAGGGCGCGGTCCACGGAGGCGAGAAAAGTGCGGCCGGCGGTGGTGAGGGAGACGGTCCGGCCGCGGCGGGCGAACAGGTCCACGCCCAGGTCCTGTTCGAGGCGGACCATGGCACGGGAGAGGGTGGACTGGGGGACGTTCATCTCCTGCGCCGCCCGGGTGACGTGCTCGGTGCGCGCTACGCCGGCGAAGTAGGCCAGGCGTGGGGCGAGGACCGTGACGATGTCTTCTGTGTCACTGGTTGGTGACAGCCGGGGCTGTGAGCTTGGTTGATGCACCATGGGAACGATTATGACGATTCCATGCATTGGACGGATGAGCGACGGCGTACGTAGCTTCGAAGCATGACTCCCGCCAGTACCGGGGCGTCCACCGTCGTGGGCGCCGTTCCTTCCGCTCCCGTCTCCGACTCCCGTATGGCCCCGGGCGGCCCCGGCTACCGCCGGATGAGCTTCGCCCTCTTTCTCGCGGGTGTCGCCACCTTCGCGCTGCTGTACTCCACGCAGGCTCTGCTCCCCCTGATCTCGGGGGACCTCGGGGTGACGGCGAGCGCGGCCAGCTGGACCGTGGCGGCGGCGACGGGTGGTCTGGCGCTGTTCGTGATCCCGATGAGCGCGCTGTCCGAGCGGTTCGGGCGCCGTACGGTCATGACGGTGTCGCTGGCGGTGGCGGTGGCCGTGGCGTTGGTGGTGCCGTTCGCCGGCTCGCTGACCACGCTGGTCGCGCTGCGGGCGGTGCAGGGCGCTGCGCTGGCCGGGCTGCCGGCTTCGGCGACGGCGTATCTGGCGGAGGAGGTCCGGCCCCGGGCGCTGGTGACGGCGATCGGGCTGTTCGTCGCGGGCAACAGCGTCGGGGGGATGAGCGGCCGGGTCATCACCGGGTGGGTCGCGCAGGAGTGGGGCTGGCGGGTGGCCGTCGGCGCGCTGGGCGTGCTCGCCGTGGGGTGCGCGGTCGCGTTCCGGCTGCTGCTGCCGGAACCCCGGCACTTCGTCGCGGGGTCGCTGCGGCCGCGGGTGCTGCTCGGGACGGTGCGTGAGCATCTGGGCAATCCGCTGCTGCGGCGTCTGTACGCGATCGGTGCGCTGTTCATGACGGTGTTCGGCGGGGTGTACACGGTGATCGGGTACCGGCTGACGCAGGAGCCGTTCGGGCTGCCGCAGGGTGTGGTGGGCTCGATCTTCCTCGTCTACCTGGTGGGCACGGTGGCGGCGTCCACCGCCGGCCGGCTGGTGGGGCGGCTGGGGCGCAGGGGTGCGCTGTACCTGGGTGGCGGTACCACGGCGCTGGGGCTGGTGCTGTCGCTGTCCGACTCGCTGGCACTGGTGCTGCTCGGGCTGGTGCTGATCACGGCGGGCTTCTTTGCGGGGCACGCGGTGGCCTCGTCGGCGGTCAGCAAGACGGCGACGCATGGGCGGGCGCAGGCGTCCGCGCTGTACCAGTCGGCGTACTACGTCGGGTCCAGCGCCGGGAGCACGGTGGGGGCCATGGCCTTCCACGCGGGGGGCTGGGGCGGGACCGTGGGGGTCGGGCTGCTGGCGGTGCTGGGGGTTGTGGGGATCACGCTGGTGGGGTCGAGGGCGGCTCGGGTGGCTTCGGCGCGGGCGGCGCGAGCGACTGTGTAGGCGGATGCTGGGGCGGCCTGCTTTCTGTCCGGTGGGGTTGCTGTAGCGCGTTCGGTGGTGGGGTGGGGCGGTGCCGTGGGCGACTGCGGGCCCGCGGGGGCCTGTGGTGGTTTCGGAGCCCCCGTCTGAACAGCGCCTTTTCCGACTCGGGGGGCCATTGTCAGTGGGCTGCGGTAGCTTCCGAAGTGCTGGGCGCAATGGTGCGCGGGCACAGGGAACGGCCACAGGGGTGGGTGGACGATGAGCAACGGCACGGCGACTACGACAGATCTCGACGCCACACTGGAGAAACACCGGGTCGAGCTGACGGGCTACTGCTATCGCATGCTGGGCTCGTCCTTCGAGGCGGAGGACGCGGTCCAGGACACCCTCGTCCGCGCATGGCGCAGCTTCGACAAGTTCGAGGGTCGCTCCAGCATCCGGTCCTGGCTCTACCGCATCGCGACCAACGTCTGCCTGGACATGCTGAACGCGGGCAACAAGCGCGCCAGGCCGATGGACCTGTCGGAGGCCACCCCGCTCGCCCGGGCCGCGCTGTCGCCGCGCCCCGACCACACCTGGCTGGAGCCGATGCCGGACGCGCGTGTGCTGCCTTCGACCGCCGACCCGGCGGAGGCCGCGGTCGCCAAGGAGTCCGTGCGGCTGGCGTTCATGGCCGCCCTTCAGCAGCTGCCGCCCAAGCAGCGCGCCGTGCTGATCCTGCGCGAGGTGCTGGCCTGGAAGGCGAGCGAGGTCGCCGAGCTGCTCGGCACCTCGGTGGCGTCGGTGAACAGCGCGTTGCAGCGCGCCCGCGCGACGCTGGCCGAGCGGGACGACCAGGGAGCCGGGGCGGTGGTGTCGGATCCCCTGGACGCGGAGCAGCAGAAGCTCCTGGAGCGGTATGTCGCGGCCTTCGAGGGCTACGACATGACGGCGCTGACCGCCCTGCTCCACGAGGACGCCGTGATGACGATGCCGCCGTTCGACCTGTGGCTGCGCGGCCCGGCCGACATCACGGGCTTCATGACCACCCTCGGCTCCGCCTGCGCCGGCTCCCGGTTGCGGCCCGTCGAGGTCAACGGCCTGCCGGGCTTCGCGCACTACAAGCCGGACCCGGAGTCGGGCGGCTTCACCCCATGGGCGGTGCAGGTGCTGGAGATCTCAGACGGCCGGATCACCGGTTTCCACTGTTTCCTCGACACCAAGCGGTGGTTCCCGCTGTTCGGGCTGCCCCTCCACCTCGAAGCGGAGGCCGACCAGGTCGAGGAGGGAGTGTAGCGCGGGGTCGGGGTCGCGGAGCCGGATCCCGCTTCCGGCCCGCTTCGCCGTCAGCGCCAGCCGGGCCAGCAGGTCGACGGTCGCGAGACCTGGTGGCCCGAGGCCTCCGACGTCACATACGACCACCGGCGCCCCGGTGTCCTCCAGCAACGCCTGCACGTCATCGCAGAGCCCTGTCACCTCGTCCCGGGTGACGGGGCCGGCCAGCACGATTTCGGCAGGTGTCATGGCATCCACGACCCGGTAGACCGGCGGGGCCGCCCTAACTCATCGCCGAGGGGCTCCTCGTCGCGCCGCGAACCACATTGACCTGGCCGAGGAGCGCCTCCGAGGGTTGGGGGTATGCGCCATGGACCGCCCAACGGGGCTCCGGGTGGACGACGGCGAGGATCCACCGGCGGACATTCCCGAAGCCATAACGCCAGAGATACTTGCCCAGTTGCTGGAAGATCCACTGGACCGGCACCGGCGTTGCCGAGGCACAGGGCCTCCCGGACGGCGTGTTCGGCACCGACCAGGAGGTCGTCGTTCAGGAGATCCAGGCCGTCAACCGATGAGACGCACGCCCCAGGCCGCACGTGCGCAAGGGCCGTACTTCGGCACGCAGGCGCGGTGACGAACTCGGCAAGCTTGCCGACGAGTTGGCGGACTCACTCCGGCTGTGGTGACCCTGACGGACGGGGCGGCGTTCTGCGGTTGCCGATCGGGGCACCCAACCCGAACTTCTCCCAGGGGACCATGGCCAGCGGCATCCAGCTGAAACCGATGGCGAAGACTCCGACAAGGGTGAGGATCCCCTCGGGCAGGATCCACCCCAACTGGGCGACGACCATCGCAACGAGCAGCAGGTAGAGGTCGAAGACGAAGACCGCCAGCACCTTGCGTGCGGCAGCCCCGGGGCCGACGCGCGGGGTCTCCCTGCTTCCCCGCACCATGCCGAAGAGGATCAACGGCAGCATCAGGCCGGTCACCGCGCCGATGGCGATGCCTCCGATCACCAGGGCGTTGTGGCCGTCACCGGGCACCAGCGTCGACAGGGGTGCCGCGTCCACCACCCTGCCGAGGAGCACCACGCCGGCATAGGCGCCGAGCGTCGCCGTGGCCAGAACAAGAAGGATTCCCCCGGCGAAGGCGACACTTCCGGCAAGCGAGCGCTGGCAGCGCTGTTCGGGATCTCCCAGCGCGGGAGCACCCTTCCGCTGCGCCACAGGGAACGGGGGCCGGTGCTGCTCGCGGTGTCTCATAGCAACTCGCCGAACTCGGCCGTGGCGTAGGCGGGAGGCTTGCTGACGCGGTCCTGACGGGCGTTCGACCTCGGGGCCACCTCGACGACCAGTTCGGCGAGGTCGTCCCAGCTCTGCTCGGGATCCTGGCTCACGGTGAGTGCGCTGATGGCGGTCTCCTCTTCGGTGCGTCACCGAAGCCAGCATGCCGAACGGGACCGATGCCGGTCCACCGGTCCCGTTCGCCCGTAGGAGAGAGCCGCAGGTCAGGCGATACGTTCCAGCACCACCGGGGACGGCGTGCAGGGCGTGCCGGGGGCCGCGACGTCGTAGCAGCCGTCGATGGCCTCGAGGGCGTAGTCGAAGCGCTCCGGGGTGTCGGTGTGCAGGGTCAGCAGCGGCTGGCCCTCGGTCACCGGGTCGCCGGGCTTGGCGTGGAGCTCGATGCCCGCGGCGGCCTGCACCGGGTCCTCCTTGCGGGCGCGGCCGGCACCCAGGCGCCAGGCGGCGATGCCGATGTCGTAGGCGTCGAGGCGGGTGAGGACGCCGGAGGACGGGGCCTTGACGACGTGCTGCTCGCGGGAGGTGGGCAGCGGGGCGTCGGGGTCGCCGCCCTGGGCCGCGATCATGCGGCGCCAGACGTCCATCGCCGAGCCGTCGGCCAGCGCCTTCGCGGGGTCGGCGTCGCGGATGCCCGCCGCCTGGAGCATTTCGCGGGCCAGCGCGACCGTCAGTTCGACCACGTCGGCGGGGCCGCCGCCGGCCAGGACCTCCACCGACTCGCGGACCTCCAGCGCGTTGCCTGCCGTCAGGCCCAGCGGCGTCGACATGTCCGTCAGGAGGGCGACGGTCTTCACGCCGTGGTCCGTGCCCAGGCCCACCATGGTGGAGGCCAGTTCGCGGGCGTCGTCCAGGGTCTTCATGAAGGCGCCGGTGCCGACCTTCACGTCCAGGACCAGCGAGCCGGTGCCCTCGGCGATCTTCTTGGACATGATGGAGGAGGCGATCAGAGGGATCGCCTCGACCGTGCCCGTGACGTCCCGCAGTGCGTAGAGCTTCTTGTCGGCGGGGGCGAGGCCGTCGCCCGCCGCGCAGATCACCGCGCCGGTCGTGTCCAGGACGTTCAGCATCTCCTCGTTGGAGAGCAGCGCGCGCCAGCCGGGGATGGACTCCAGCTTGTCCAGCGTGCCGCCGGTGTGGCCGAGGCCGCGGCCCGAGAGCTGGGGGACGGCCGCGCCGCATGCCGCGACCAGGGGTGCCAGCGGAAGGGTGATCTTGTCGCCGACACCGCCCGTGGAGTGCTTGTCCGCCGTGGGCCGGGACAGGGACGAGAAGTCCATGCGCTCGCCGGAGGCGATCATCGCCGCCGTCCAGCGGGCGATCTCGCGGCGGTTCATGCCGTTGAGCAGGATGGCCATGGCGAGCGCCGACATCTGCTCGTCGGCCACCTCGCCACGCGTGTACGCGTCGATGACCCAGTCGATCTGCTCGTCGCTGAGCTCACCGCGGTCCCGCTTGGTGCGGATGACGGAGATGGCGTCCATGGCCATGCTGGCTTTCCTTCCGGGGATTGCGAAAAGTACGGCCCCTGTGGAACAGGTCCCAGGGGCCGTACGGGAGTTACGAGGAGAGGTGCTCCGGCCCGAAGGCGTGGGGCAGCATCTCCGACAGCGGCAGGATGCCCGCCGGGGTGTCCAGCAGCAGGCCGGCGCCGCCGAACTCGTAGAGCAGCTGCCGGCAGCGGCCGCACGGGACGAGCAGCTCGCCCCGGCCGTCGACGCACGTGAAGTGCGTCAGCCGGCCGCCGCCGGTGCGGTGCAGCTCCGAGACCAGCCCGCACTCGGCGCACAGGGAGAGGCCGTACGAGGCGTTCTCGACGTTGCAGCCCGAGATGGTGCGTCCGTCGTCCACCAGGGCGGCGACGCCGACGGCGTAGCCGGAGTAGGGGGCGTACGCGTGGGTCATGGCCTCGCGGGCCACCGTGCGCAGCGCCTCCCAGTCGGCCTCGGCGGGCGGTGTCACTTGCCCTGTCCCTTCCGGTACGGCATACCGTCGGCCTTCGGCGGCCGCAGTCGCTGCGCCGAGAGCGCGAGGACGACCAGCGTGATGACGTACGGGGTGGCGGAGACGACCTGGTTGGGGACCTCGTCGGTGGTGGCGTACCAGGCGAAGACCAGGGCGCCGGCGACGAGGGTGATCACCGCGTTCACGTACTTCTTGCGGATCACCAGCCAGACGGCACCGATGATCAGCAGCAGCGCGCCGAGCAGCAGCAGGGCGTGGACGTTCTCGGAGCCGCCGCGCAGGTTGAGGCTGTCGGTGTAGCCGAACAGGCCCGCGCCGATGGCCAGTCCGCCCGGCATCCAGTTACCGAAGATCATCGCGGCGAGGCCGATGTAACCGCGGCCGCTGACCTGGCCCTCCAGGTAGAAGGGGTTGGCGACGATGGAGAGGAAGACGCCACCGAGGCCGGCCAGGCCGCCGGAGATGATCACGGCGATGTACTTGTACTTGTAGACGTTGACGCCGAGGGACTCGGCCGCCACCGGGTTCTCGCCGCAGGAGCGCAGCCGCAGGCCGAACGCGGTGCGCCACAGGATCCACCAGGTGGCGGGGATCAGCGCGATGGCCACCAGGGTCAGCCAGGAGACGTTGGTGACCAGGCCGCCGAGCAGGCCCGCGATGTCGGAGATCAGGAACCAGCCCTGGTTGTTGATCTCGCGTAGCCCGTCGGAGAGGCCCGGCACCGTGAAGTTGCCGAGGGACTCCACCGCCGGGGACTGCTTGGCGGAGCCGCCCGCGTGGCCCTCGAAGGCGAGCGGTGCCAGGTAGCGGGTGGCGCCGAGGGCGAGGATGTTGATGGCCACACCGGAGACGATGTGGTTGACGTTGAAGGTGACGGTGACGAAGGCGTGCAGCAGGCCGCCGAGGCAGCCGCCGATGATGCCGACCAGGACACCGGTCCAGGGGCCCCACTGGAAGCCGGCCCAGGCACCGAACCAGGTGCCGAGGATCATCATGCCCTCGAGGCCGATGTTGACCACGCCCGCCCGCTCGGCCCACAGGCCGCCGAGGCCGGCGAGGCCGATCGGCACGGCGAGCTGGAGGGCGGTGGACATCTGGCTGACGTTGGTGATGCCGTCCGCGCCGGTGACGATGCGGACGAGCGAGGTCAGCGCCAGGGCTCCGGCGATGATCAGCAGCAGGACGGGCCACGACAGGCGGCGGCCGGTGGGCGCCGCGGGCTGCAGCGTGGGCTGGTTGACGTCGGTCGCGGTGGTCATCGGCCAGCCACCTCCTTCGTGTTGTGGGCGCCGAGGACGTGACCGGCGGCGAGTTCGGCGCCGACGCGGCGCTGCTGGCGGCGCAGACCCCATTCGCGGACGGCCTCGTAGGAGACGACGACCGAGAGCACGATCAGGCCCTGCATGATGACCGCGATCTCCTTGTCGTAGCCGTAGAAGTCCAGCTCCGGCGAGGCCTTGTCGAGCCAGGCCCACAGCAGGGCGGCGAGCGCGATGCCCACCGGGCTGTTACGGCCGAGCAGGGCGATGCCGATGCCCAGGAAGCCGATGCCGGTGGGGAAGTTGAGGCTGTAGGTATGGGTGTCGCCCATCAGGATGGGCAGGCCCGCGAGTCCGGCGAGGGCGCCGGAGATCAGCATGGCGGTGAGCACCATGCGCTTGGGGTCGACACCGCTGGCCGCGGCGGCGGTCTCGGAGGCGCCGGAGGCGCGCAGGTCGAAGCCGAAGCGGGTGCGGTTGAGGACGACCCAGTAGCCGATGCCGAGGAGCACCGCGAGGACGACCAGGCCGTAGATCTCGCCGGCCGCGCCCATGTCGATGCCGGGCACCCAGCCCGAGGAGTGCATCTCGCCGGTGGTGTTGTTGTTGCCGACCTTGACGCCGAAGACGCTCGGCAGCCACAGGTAGCCGATGACGGAGGTGGCGATCGCGTTGAGCATGATCGTCGCGACCACCTCGCTGACGCCCCGGGTGACCTTCAGGACACCGGCGATACCGGCCCAGAAGGCGCCGGTGAACAGCGCGGTGAGGAGCAGCAGCGGGATCTGGATCGCGGCGGGCAGGTTCATGTGGGCGCCGACGATGGCGGCCATCATGGCGGCGAGCTGGTACTGGCCGTCGACACCGATGTTGAACAGGTTCATCCGGAAGCCGATGGCCACGGCGAGCGCCGCGATGTAGTACATCGAGGCCTGGTTGATGATCAGGACCTGGATGTCGGAGAAGCCGAGCTGCTCAAACATCACGGCGAACGGCTCGACCGGGTTCTTGCCCGAGGCGATCAGCACGATCGCGCTGAGCACGAAGGCCACGGCGAGCGCGATGACCGGTCCGGCCACCGCGAGGAGCACGCGCTCCTTGTCGAACTTCTTCATCAGCGGGCCTCGTCTTCCGGAGACTCGGGAGACTTGCGGATCTCGGGGGTCTCGGGGGTGTCTGCCGGGGTCTCGGGGGTCTCGTCGTGCTCCAGGTGGCCGGTCGCGGCACCCGTCATGGCGGAGCCCAGCTCCTCCGGGGTGATGGTGGCGGGGTCGGCGTCGGCGACCAGCCGGCCGTTGTAGATCACCCGGAGCGTGTCGGACAGGCCGATCAGCTCGTCCAGGTCGGCGGAGATCAGCAGCACGGCCAGGCCCTCGCGGCGGGCCTGGCGGATGTGGTCCCAGATCGCGGCCTGCGCGCCGACGTCCACACCGCGGGTGGGGTGGGCGGCGATCAGGAAGCGCGGCTTGTGGCTCATCTCGCGGCCGACGATCAGCTTCTGCTGGTTGCCGCCGGAGAGCGAGGCGGCGGTGACGTCGATGCCGGGGGTGCGGACGTCGTACGCCTCGACGATGCGGCGCGTGTCGTCCTGCGCGGCCTTCGGGTCCAGCCAGACGCCCTTGGCGTTGGGCTTCTCCGTGACGTGGCCGAGGATGCGGTTCTCCCAGAGGGGGGCCTCCAGGAGCAGGCCGTGCCGGTGGCGGTCCTCGGGGATGTAGCCGACGCCCTGCTCCCGGCGCCTGCGGGTGGGCCAGGCGGTGATCTCCTCGTCGGCGAGGCTGATCGTGCCGGAGTCGGCGTGGCGCAGGCCGATCAGCGCGTCGACCAGCTCTGTCTGGCCGTTGCCCTCGACACCGGCGATGCCCAGGACCTCGCCGGCGTGGATGGTGAAGGTGATGTCGTCGAGGAGGGCCTTGCCGCCGGGGGCGGTGAGGCGCAGCGTGTCGACGGTGAGGACCGGGCGGTCGGTGACCGTGGACCCGGCGGTCTCCGGCGTGGGCAGCTCGCTGCCGACCATCATCTCGGCGAGCTGGCGCGGGGTGGTCTCGGCGGGGACGGCCGTGCCGACGGTGGTACCGCGGCGGATCACGGTGATCTCGTCGGCGACGGAGAGGACCTCGCCCAGCTTGTGCGAGATGAAGATGACCGACAGGCCCTCGGACTTGAGCTCGCGCAGGTTGGCGAAGAGCGCGTCCACCTCCTGCGGCACGAGCACGGCGGTCGGCTCGTCGAGGATCAGCGTGGTGGCGCCGCGGTAGAGGACCTTGAGGATCTCCACGCGCTGGCGGGCGGCGACGCCGAGCTCCTCGACCAGGAGGTCGGGGCGGACACCGAGGCCGTAGCGCTCGGAGATCTCCTTGATCTTGCGGCGGGCCTTGGCGCCGATGCCGTACAGCTTCTCGCTGCCGAGGACCACGTTCTCCAGCACGGTGAGGTTGTCGGCCAGCATGAAGTGCTGGTGCACCATGCCGATGCCGCGCGTGATGGCGTCGGCCGGGCTGTGCAGGGTGACCTGTTCACCGTCGATGGTGATGGTGCCCTCGTCCGGCTTCTGCATGCCGTAGAGGATCTTCATCAGCGTCGACTTGCCGGCGCCGTTCTCACCGACGAGGGCGTGCACGGTGCCCTTGCGGACGCTGAGGTGGATGTCGTGGTTGGCCACGACGCCCGGGAAACGCTTGGTGATCCCGGCGAGTTCGACGGCGGTCGCCTGACCGTGGACCGCCGCTCCGGCCGGAGGGCTGCTGGACGCGTTGATGGCGCACTCTCCTGGGGACGGGGGCCGTCTACGCGCGTAGCGCCCCTACGGCATACAAAGCGGGGTGACGTTCCGGGACAACGGGGTACAGGGAGGCCGGCTCCCCATACCCCGTTGAACGGACGTGACCCCGCGGTCACCGACTGCTCGGCAACGGCTTGTCAGCTGCTCTTGACCTTGATCTCGCCGCTGATGATCTTCTCCTTGGCCGCTTCGATGGCTTCCTGGAGCTCGGCGTCGTCCGCGAACTTCGGGTTGGAGTCCGCGAGGCCGACCTCGCCGCTCTTCAGATCGCCCCTGACGATACCGGTCTCGGGCTTGCCGTCCTCAACCGACTTCGCAAGGTTGTAGACGGCCTTGGCGACGTCCTTGGTGGCGGAGGTGAGGATCGAGTCCTTGTACTTCGCGAGGGCTTCCTGCTTGTACTGGTCGGAGTCGACGCCGATCGCCCACACCTTGTTGGCGGCGGCGGCCTCGATCACGCCCTGACCGGACAGACCGGCCGCCGCGTAGACGACGTCGGCCTTCTTCTCGATCTGGCCCTCGGCGGCCGTCTTGCCCTTGTCGGGGCTGGAGAAGCCACCCTCCTCGGCGGTCTGCGTCAGGTACTGGGAGAGGACCTTGACCTTCGGGTTCGTGTCCTTGACGCCCTGCTCGAAGCCCGCCTGGAACTTGTGGATCAGCGGGATGTCCACGCCGCCGACGAAGCCGACCACGTTGTTCTTGGTGCTCTTGGCGGCGGCCACACCGGCCAGGTACGAGGCCTCCTCCTCGGAGAAGACCAGGTCGGCCACGTTGTCCGCCTGGACCTGGGAGTCGTCGACGACACCGAAGGTGGTGTCGGGGTACTTGGCCGCGACCTCCTTCACGGCCGGCGCGTACGCGTAGCCGACGCCGATCACCGGGTTGTAGCCCTGCTTCGCCAGCGACGCGAGACGCTGCGCCTTGTCGGCGTCCGTCTCGCCCTCGGTGGGCTCGATGTCTGCCGTCTCGTACTTGAACTCGCTCTTCGCCTGTTCCAGGCCCGCGTACGCGGCGTCGTTGAAGGACTGGTCGCCCTTGCCGCCGACGTCGTAGGCGATGGCGAGGCCCTTGTCGCCCTTCGGCTCCGAGGACGAGCTCTCGGTCGAGGTACCGCCACAGGCGGAGAGGGCGAGGGCGAGAGAGGCGGTCGCTGCGCCTGCGACCGCGATGCGGGAAACCCGGCGCATGTGTGGTGCTCCTGTCGTACTGGCGGGTCCGGAGTGTGCGGGTGCGTTCCCGCGTTGTTCAGTGCGTGCCCGCACTTCCCCGGGGCACAGCGCCGTACGGTTCAGCTTCGGCGCTGGCTTCGCCGCAGATTAACGCGCGTAGACCAGCCTGAAAACCCCTTCTGTCCACCTTGTTATCCGGCCGTGGCCAACGGCACTCGGGAGGCAGGTCAGAAGCTTGCCACCCGCAAAGGGGGGTGGGGGCCTCGGGGACAGCGGAGCGGGCGGGCACCCATGGCGCCCGCCCGCTCCGTACGGATCTGTACTTTTCGCCTGCTCAGCAGCCGGGTGCTACTCGGTCTTGACCTTGATCGAGCCGTCGATGATGCCCGCCTTGGCCTTCTCCACCGCGTCCTGAAGACCCGCGATCTTCGCGTACTCCGGGTTGCTGTCGGACAGGCCCACGCCGTCGACCTTCAGGTCGAAGGTCTGGACGCCGGTCAGCGGCTTGCCGTCCTCGACGGACTTGGCAAGCTCGTACACCGCACCGCCGACGTCCTTGAGCGCGGAGGTGAGGATGTAGTTCTTGTACGCGGCCAGCGCCTCCTGCTGGTACTGGTCGGAGTCCACGCCGATCGCCCAGACCTTGGCCTTGGCGGCGGCCTCGATCACGCCCTGCCCGGACAGGCCGGCCGCCTGGTAGACGACGTCCGCGTTCTTCTCGATCTGGCCCTCGGCGGCGGCCTTGCCCTTGTCGGGGCTGGAGAAGCCGCCCTCCTCCGCGGTCTGCGTCAGGTACTGCGAGACGACCTTGACCTTGCCGCCGCCGGTCTCCGCGACGCCCTGCTTGAAGCCGGCCTCGAACTTGTGGATGAGCGGGATGTCCACGCCGCCGATGAAGCCGACGGTGTTGGTCTTGGTGGCCTTGGCGGCGGCGACGCCGGCGAGGTAGGAGGCCTGCTCCTCGGCGAAGACGAGCGAGGCGACGTTCTTGCCCTCGACGACGGAGTCGACGATGCCGAAGGTGGTGTCCGGGTACTTCGCGGCGACGGCAGTCATCGCGGGGCCGTAGGCGAAGCCGACGCCGATGACGGGGTTGTAGCCCTGCTTGGCGAGGGAGGCCAGACGCTGTTCCTTGTCGGCGTCGGTCTCGCCCTCGGTGGGCTCGATGTCGGCGGTCTTGTAGCCGTACTCGTCCGCGGCCTTCTTCAGGCCGGCGTACGCGGCGTCGTTGAAGGACTGGTCGCCCTTGCCGCCGATGTCGTACGCGATGGCGAGGCCGAGGTCTTCCTTGGAGCCGCCGTCACCGCCGCTGTCACTGCTGGTCCCGCCGCAGGCTGTGGCGGCGAGAGCGAGCGACGCGACCCCCACCGCGACGCGGGTCAGTTTGGATATCCGACGCATCTGAAGTTCCCCATTCTCCAAAGCCCCGCAGTGGGTGCTCGGTTCGGCGCACATTAACGCGCGTAGACACTCCTGGGAACGGGGTTCTCCGTGGCCGTTATCCATTCGTGCCGGTGGCCGGTTACGTATGTGTGAACCACCGGCACGAACGGGGTGCGCCTGGGGCGATCCCGGCGTGCTTCAGGGCAGGGCCGACCGCTACGGGCAAGGCTGCCCCGGCCACACCGGGGCCGCAACCGGAAAGGTCCGGGCTCGCCTACCGGCCGGCGTCGAGCAGCGCCGCCGCCGTGAACAGCTCCACACCGACCTTGATCGCGGACTCGTCCACGTCGAAGTCGCCCTGGTGGAGGTCTCGGACCGTGCGCTCACCGGGGGTGCGGACGCCGAGGCGGGCCATGGCGCCGGGGACCTGCTCCAGGTACCAGGAGAAGTCCTCGCCTCCGAGGCTCTGGTCGGTGCCCTCGACCGACCCGGGGCCGCGGCGGGCGGTCATGGCGTCGTAGAGGAGTTCGGTGACGCCGGGCTCGTTGACGACGGGCGGCACACCACGGACGTAGTTGATCTCGGACTTGGCGCGGTGCAGGTTGGCCACCTCGTCGATCGCCGCGTGGACGATGTCGGGGGCGTCCCGCCACGCCACCATGTCCAGGCACCGCACGGTCCCGGAGAGCTCGGCGTGCTGCGGGATGACGTTCGGTGCGTGCCCGGACTCGATGCGTCCCCAGGTCACCGCCAGGCCGCTGCGGGTGTCCACGCGTCGGGCGACCAGCGCCGGCACGTCGGTGACCACGCGGGCGACGGCGGTGACGAGGTCGGTGGTCAGATGCGGCCGGGCGGTGTGGCCGCCGGGGCCGTCCAGGGCGATCTCCAGTCGGTCGCAGGCCGAGGTGATGGGGCCCTCGCGCAGACCGATCGTCCCGGCGTCCACCCGGGGGTCGCAGTGCACCGCGATCATCCGCTTGACCCCGTCGAGCACCCCGCAGTCGATGGCCTCGGCGGCACCGCCGGGCAGCACCTCCTCGGCGGGCTGGAAGACGAGCCGCACGGGCTGCGGCAGCAGGCCCTGCCGGTGCAGGTCGGCGAGGATCAGGCCGGCCCCCAGCACGACGGAGGTGTGCACGTCGTGGCCGCAGGCGTGCGCCCGGTCGGGGACGGTCGAGCGGTACGGGCACTCGGTCTTGGCGTCCGGGATGGGCAGGGCGTCGATGTCGGCCCGCATGGCGAGCATCTCGGTCCCGCCTCGCCACTGATCGCCTTCTACGCCGATGTCACAGACGAGCCCGGTGCCGGCGGCGAGTACGCGCGGCCGGAGGCCGGCCTTCTCCAGCCGGGCCTTGATCGCGGCGGTCGTACGGAACTCCTGGTTGCCGAGCTCCGGGTGCATGTGCAAGTCGCGTCGGAACGCGACGAGTTCGGCACGCAGCGGCTCGGGGAGCGTGCCGGGAAGGGCGGCTCCCGCCGCTCCGGGGGCTCCGAGAAGGTCGGCGTCGGACTCCAGTGACATCAGTTGCTTCACCCTCTGAAGGGTAGGACGCCCGGACGGCCAACTGACCCGAGATCAACAAAAGTTCAGCCCGTTAGGGGAAGAAAACCTGGCCGCCGAACGCATAGGTATCGGTTGGGGTGGGTAAACTCGCCCGCTTTCCTCCCGTCGGGCAGATCACGGGTACCACCCTGTCCTCCACGCATACCATGCCCGGCCCCACCCGCGCGCTTCCGTTCACCTGACGGACCACCGCGGCACGCGCCCGCGCGGTAGCGTGCGCGACCGTGACCGAACCGGACCTGGCCTTCCTGGAGGCCACCCGCACCTCGTACGACGCCATCGCCGCCGACTACGCGGCCCGCTTCCCGGACGCGATGGGCGGCGTGCCCTTCGACCGTGCCCTGATCAGCGCGTTCGCGGAGCTGGCCCGCGCCCACTCCCCCGCCCCGGTCGCCGACCTCGGCTCCGGTCCCGGGCATGTCACGGCGCTGCTGCACGACCTGGGCGTTGCGGCATTCGGCGTGGACATCTCGCCCCACATGGTGGCCCTGGCCCGCCGCGCCCATCCCGGGCTGCGCTTCCACGTGGGCACGATGACCCGTCTGGACCTGCCGGACGCGACGCTGGGCGGCATCCTGGCGCTCTTCTCGGTCATCCATGTGCCCGACGACCACCTGCCGGTCGTGTTCGCCGAGTTCCACCGTGTGCTGCGCCCCGGCGCGCCCGCCCTGCTGGGCTTCCAGGCCCCGGACGGGGAGGACCGCCTGCACCTCACGGAGCGCTTCGGGCACGAGATCGCCCTGGACTATTTCTGGCGTACGCCCGAAAAGGTGGCGCGGCTGCTCGGCAAGGCCGGTCTGGAACCGTACGCCCGGGTCCTGCGTGAGCCGCAGGACGCCGAGAAGTACCCGAAGGCCTTCGTCCTGGTCCGCAGGCCCGTGTCGTAGCCGGTCAGACCGCCTGCACCGCCGACAGCCGGTGCACGTCCCGTGCCGTGCCCGTCACCCCGTCCAGGAAGCCCTGGGCCCGGGGTGAGGCCGTCTGGGTGAGCCAGTCGGGGCTGATGTCGCAGACGGCCACGCGGACGTCGGTGCCTGCCAGCGCGAGCGGCAGGGTGTGGACCACCGTCGAGGGGAAGCTGAGGATGGTGCGGCCCACCGGGCCACGGCGGGCGATGAGCTCCAGCGGGAGGTCGGGACGGACCACCTCCAGGCCCGTCTCCACCGCCAGGCGGTGCAGCTTCTCGACGCTCTCGCGGCGGTGCGCGAAGTAGCGGCGGGCCCCGTGCGCCTTGGCCAGGGACCGTACGGCCTCCAGATAGCGGTCGGCGTCCACGACGCCGGTCTCCACCAGCGACGTACCGACCATGTCGGCGCCCTTGCTGATGCGGGGCGGGCCGAAGCGGGCACGGGTCCAGGCGAAGTCGTTCGCGGTGACCGTGACACCGTCCGGCGTCTCGTCGATCGGCATGGACGAGAACACCTCGACCCGGCGGTCCCCGCCCGGCGTCAGACGACGCCGGGCGGAGGACGACACCGGGGCGAAGAGCAGATCACGCGGGCCGGGGCGGGCGCCCCGGCGGTGCCAGCGGACCAGGCGTTCGCCGCGGGCGAGCTGGGTGACGAACTCCATCGTCGCCGTCCCGTCGTCCACGACCACCAGCTCGCTCGCCCGCGTGATGGTGAGCAGCAGCTGCACGTAGCGAGAGAACGGATCGCCCATCACGATCCGGTCCGCGCGGCGCAGCACCCCCATGAGCCCGCCGATCGTCTGGAAGGGTGCCGACGCGCCGCCGCGCGCCTCCTCCCAGCGGACCTCGTAGCCCTCCTCACGCGCCAGTTCCGCCATCCGCCGCAGCTGGCCGCGGGTCATCGGATCGACGGGCGAGAGGACGACGAGGGTGAGCCCCGCGCCGGGCGTGTGGGCATGCGCCCACTCCAGCACGTTCAGGAGCTGTACCGGACTCTCGACGAAAGCGAGAGTGTGAGGGCCGGCATTCCCGGCGCGGGGGCTCATCGGCGTACGACCGTCCCGTGATAAGGCGTTGTGGGGGTTGTAGCGGCTGACGTGGGTGTCAGACCTGGAGGGGTTCGCCGGCCGCGGCGGCGATCTCCGCCTCGGCGACGACGCCCTGGACGCGGCGCAGCTTCTTCATCGGGCCGAGCTCGGACTCGTAGACCTTCTTGACGCCGTCACCGAGGGAGGCCTCGATGGTGCGGATGTCGCGGACGAGGCGCTGCAGGCCCTGCGGCTCCACGGAGGCGGCCTGGTCCGAGCCCCACATGGCGCGGTCGAGGGTGATGTGACGCTCGACGAAGGTGGCGCCGAGGGCGACGGCGGCGAGCGTGGTCTGCAGACCGGTCTCGTGGCCGGAGTAGCCGATCGGGACGTTCGGGTACTCCTTCTCCAGCGTGTTGATCACGCGGAGGTTGAGCTCCTCGGCCTTCGCCGGGTAGGTCGAGGTGGCGTGGCAGAGCAGGATGTTGTCGCTGCCCAGGACCTCGACGGCGTGGCGGATCTGCTTCGGCGTCGACATGCCGGTGGAGAGGATGATCGAACGGCCGGTGGCGCGCAGCGCCTTCAGCAGGTCGTCGTCGGTGAGGGACGCGGAGGCGACCTTGTGGGCGGGGACGCCGAACTTCTCCAGGAAGGCGACGGCCTCGGTGTCCCACGGGGAGGCGAACCAGTCGATGTTCTTCGACTTGCAGTACTCGTCGATCTGGCGGTACTCGTCCTCGCCGAACTCCACGCGGTGGCGGTAGTCGATGTACGTCATCCGGCCCCAGGGGGTGTCGCGCTCGATGTCCCACTGGTCGCGCGGGGTGCAGATCTCCGGGGTGCGCTTCTGGAACTTGACCGCGTCGCAGCCCGCCTCGGCGGCCACGTCGATGAGCTTGAAGGCGTTCTCCAGCTCACCGTTGTGGTTGATACCGATCTCGCCGCAGATGTAGACGGGCTTGCC
The DNA here is from genome assembly GCF_044548465.1 of Streptomyces sp. NPDC052023. NCBI lineage: Bacteria > Bacillati > Actinomycetota > Actinomycetes > Kitasatosporales > Streptomycetaceae > Streptomyces > Streptomyces sp. NPDC052023. The sequence goes on from NZ_JBIUBW010000006.1 coordinate 58,041, forward strand.
GGGGCCGACCTCGCGGGAACCGAAGGTGCGGAGGCGGGAGTTGGTGCTCATGGCAGGAACTTTCCTTACTTGGGGGAGGGGTCGAGAGAGTCGAGAGAGGGTCCGAGGATCCAGCCGGCGATCTCTCGGATCGCGCCGGCACCACCCGGGACGGTGGTGACCGCGCGTGCGGCGCCGCGTACGACGTCGTGGGCGCTCGCGACCGCGACGGGCCAGCCCACGAGGGCGAAGCACGGCAGGTCGTTGACGTCGTTGCCGACGTAGAGCACGCGCTCCGGCGCGATGCCCTGCTCCTCGCACCACTGCTTCAGCGCGAGGTCTTTGCGGTCGACGCCGTGCAGCACCGGAATCTTCAGCTTCCGGGCCCGGGCGGCGACGACCGGGTTCTGCTCCGTGGACAGGATCAGCATCGTCAGGCCGCTGCGCCGCAGGGCCGCGATGCCGAGGCCGTCTCCGCGGTGCACGGAGACGAACTCCCGTCCATCGGCATCGATCAGCACCCTGTCGTCGGTCTGGGTGCCGTCGAAGTCGAGTACGACCGCGTCGATGTCGGCGGCGGTCGGAAGGGCGCCGGGGCGGTCCGCGTCGAAGAGCGGGGCCAGCGCGCGGGCGCGGGCGAGGTCGTGCGGGTCGTCGATCTCCAGCACGCGCGCGGGGTCGGTGCGTACCAGTTCGGTGCGGCCGAAGAAGCGGTGCTTGTGCTCACGGAAGCCGGCCGCGTCCATCGCGTAGGCGGCGCCGGTCTCCAGCAGGTCCTGGGGGCGGTCCTGGCGGCGCGGGCGGAACGACTTGTCGTGGTTGACGCCGTAGCCGCCGCCGTCGCTGCGGGAGTCGGCCGCGGTGACCACGTCGTCGGTGGCCGCCTCGGCGTCGGCGTCGCGCCAGATGAAACCGTGGAAGGGCGCGACGGTGACGGCGGTGTCGGCGCCGTTGTCGACGACCGCGCCGGCCACCCCGTCGATGTCCTCACGGATCACGAAGGGGCTGGTGCACTGCACGAGCAGCACGGCGTCGACCGGGGAGCCGTGCAGCGCCTCGTGGGCGTCCATGGCGTGCAGCACGGCGGCCTCGGAGGTGGCGGTGTCCCCGGCGATGGCGGCGGGGCGCAGCACGACCTCGGCGCCGGCCGAGCGGGCGGCGGCGGCGATGGCCTGGTCGTCGGTGGAGACGACGACGTCGGTCACCAGCCGGGAGGCCAGGCATTCGCGGACCGCGCGGGCCACCAGCGGTACGCCGCCGACCGGGGCGAGGTTCTTCGCGGGCACGCCCTTGGAGCCGCCGCGCGCGGGGATCACCGCGAGCACGCGGCGCACCGTCGCGCCGTGGCCCGCTTCCGGGTGGGACATGGGAAGTACTCCTTGACCAGGGTTGGTGCGGCTCACAGCTCCCCCATCCGACGGATGACGGGCGCGACCCGCTGGACGCCGTGCCGGTAGGCGCCGCGGGCGGCACGGCGCACGATCTGCCGCACGGGTCCGGGCTCCTTGTCGTGCGCGGGGGCGCCGGGCAGCGGGGTGCCGTCGGGGCCGAGGTGGTGCCGGGCGAGGATGCCGGGCAGATAGCCGGGGGCGGTCACCGGCGTGTAGTACGGCGCCAGGGGCGGCAGCCCGCCGGGCTGCCGGAGCAGCTTGGCGATGCGCTCCCGGGCCGCGTCGAAGGCGGTCTCGTACGAGCCGTCGGCGGCGACGCCCTGCCGGGCCACCCAGTCGGCGTCCGGCGTGGGCCGGTGCCCGGCGTCGAGCTGGTCCCAGGAGGCCAGGCAGCCGGAGCCGACGAAGTGGTGGTTGCCGAGGACCTCACGCACGCCGAGGTCGGAGAGGACGACGGTGGGGATCCGGCGGTGGAGCGACTCCAGCGCGGCCGTCGAGCTGACCGTGACGAGCAGGTCCGTGCGGTCCAGGACCTCGCCCATGTTGCCGTAGACGAGCTGGAAGTTGGGGGGCAGTTCGCCGAGCCTCTGCGCCAGCTTCTGGTACGGCAGTTCCTCGATGTGGGTGGTGTGCTCACCGGGCCTGGAGCGCAGCTTCAGCAGCACCTGGCGCTCCGGGTGCAGCCGCGCGTGCTGGACGAGGCGGCTGAGCAGGTAGGTACGGTCCTTGCGGTTCTCGGGGACGGACGGCTGCGCCGCGAACACGACCGTGTACGGATCGTGTTCACCCGTGTACTTGGCGCCACCCAGGAACGGGAGTGCGACCTCGGTGACCGCCGCGGAGTCGGCGCCGACCCCGTCGTACACCGCGCGGAAGCGCTCGGCGTCCTGGCGGGAGTTGGCGAGGACGAGGTCCGCGCCGTGCCGCAGCAGCAGGCCGTCGGCGAGCTTCTCGTAGACGACGCCCACGTAGCCGGTGACGACGACGGGCCGCTTCTCACGGTCGCGCCACACCTGCCGAAGCCCGTGCAGCATCGCCTGCACACCGCCGCCGACCAGGGAGAGGACCACCACGTCGTACGGCTCCCGCGCCATGGTGCGCAGAAACTCGACGGCCGTCACCTCCGTGAGCGAGTCGGCGCGCACGCCCACTTCCGCGAGCTGGCGGGGCGTGGGGGTGGCCCGGCCGCGCAGCAGAAATCCGTCCAGGGCGGGGGCAACTTGCGCCTCGCCTCGCGGTCCGGCTTCCATGGACGGGCCCGGAGCGATACGGCTCGCCGTCAGCGCACCCCATTTCCAGCGGGTGTCCGAGTCGGCGAGTACTGCGATCCGCGTGGGCTTCGTTGTACTTGGTGGCACGTCCCAGACGCTAGGAAGCAATTTCTAGTTGCTGGCCAACCTCGCCTCAACGAAAAGTTAACAGCAACCCACCGAGAGCCGAACTGGCTCGCCGAAGCCCAGGAAGTACACGGGATGCACCGTTCCGACACATTGAGTTCACCCCCCGTACCCTCACCGGAAAGTTCCCCAGCCGGGCCGCCTCCTAGGCTTTTGCCCGTGCCAAAGCTCTCCGTGATCGTGCCGTTCTACAACGTGCAGCAATACGCCCCGGACAACCTGAGAAGCCTTCGCGCGAACGCCCGGCAGGACTTCGAGTTCATCCTGGTCGATGACAAATCGAAGGACGAAACGCCGGCCATTCTCGAACGCGCGGCCGAAGAACTCTCCGCGGTCGCTCAGGTGCGCTATATCCGCAGAGAGGAAAACGGGGGGCTGGCCACCGCTCGGAACTCCGGCCTCGACGTCGCGACCGGTGAGTACATCACCTTCCTGGACGGTGACGACTGGCTCGCTCCCGGCTACTACAGCCAGCTGGTCGCGTCCATCGAGGAACTGGGCTGCGACTTCGTCCGCACCGACCACGTCCAGGCCACCCACCGGGCCCGCACCGTGCACCGCGCCCCCGTCGGGCGCCGTGACGAGGTGATGAACCCCCGCGACGCCATCCTGCCCGCCGACCGCACGACCTCCGTGGACTACGCCTACGCCTGGGCCGGCGCCTTCCACCGCCGGCTGCTGGACAAGGGCGTCCTGCACTTCACCGACGGGCTGCGCACGGCCGAGGACCGGCCGTGGATCTGGAAGCTGCACCGCGAGGCGGAGTCCTTCGCCGTGGTGAGCCTGCTCGGCGTGTTCTACCGGCGCGGTGTCGCCGGCTCCCTCACCCAGATCGGCGACGTCCGCCAGCTCGACTTCATCCGCGCCTTCGACCAGGTGGTCGAGGAGACGGCGGCGGACCCCGACGCCGACCGGCTGCTGCCCAAGGCCGTGCGCACCTACTGCGCGATCATCGCCCACCACCTGTCGGAGATCGACAAGTTCGAACCGTCCGTGGCCAAGCAGCTGCGGATCATGAGCGCGGCGGCCATAAAGCGCATGCCGCAGGACGCCCTCGGCGACGTACTCGACACCATGGACCTGCGGCGCGCCTCCAAGCTGCGGCGGCTGCGGCGCCGGATCACCACAGCGAAGGCGGCTGCCTGATGTCCCGTACCACCCAGATCTTCTGCGTCTCCACGCTGTACGGCGCGGCGACGCTGGCCGCCGCGATCGAGTCCGACTGCTTCGAGGAAGCCGACCGGCGGGTGCTGCTGGTCTTCAACAACTCGGCGACCCCGGAGACCACTCCGGCCGTCGACGAGATGCCGGGCTTCGGCACGCTGCGGGACCACTTCGACGACGTGGTGTCCTTCAACGAGGCGATCCGGCCCTTCCACCCCGGCGCCTGGCAGCCGCGCCCCGACGACATGCCGCTGTTCGAGCGCTATCTGCGGCTGCTGTGGGGCCTGGGTGACGACCGGGTCGAGCTGGTCATGGAGTCCATCCAGGTCAACCCGGCGCTCGCGCTGGCGCAGATCTTCACCGGCGCCCCGGTCCACGTCTACGCCGACGGCCTGATGAGCTACGGCCCGACCCGCAACAAGCTCGACCCGCTGGTCGGCACCCGCGTCCGGCGCCTGTTGCACCTGGACCTCGTACCCGGCCTCACCCCGCTGCTGCTGACCGAGTTCGACGTGCCGGCGCAGCTGGTGCCGACGGACGCCTTCCTCAAGGTCATGAGCGGCCTCACCGGCGTCGCCGGGGACCTGCCCGACCTGCCGGACAACGCCGCCCTGCTGCTCGGCCAGTACCTGTCCGCGCTGAACATCCTCTCCCCCGCCGAGGAGGAGGAGCTCCACGTGCGGATGGTGCGCGGGGCGGTGCAGCGCGGGCACCGGGCGATCGTCTTCAAGCCGCACCCCACCGCGCCGGCCCGCTACAGCCGTGCCCTGGAGACGGAGGCCGGGAAGCTGGGCGTGGACCTCACGGTGCTGGACTCCCCCGTCCTCGCCGAGGTGCTGTTCGCCAAGGCGCGGCCCGCGCTGGTCGTGGGCTGCTTCTCGACCGCGCTGTTCACCGCGTCCGCGTTCTACGACCTGCCGGTCGCCCGCATCGGCACCGAGCCGCTGCTGGACCGGCTGACGCCGTACCAGAACAGCAACCGGCTGCCGGTCACCCTGGCGGACGCGCTGCTGCCCGACCTGGAGAACCGCGGGAGCGAGGAGCCGATCGCGGACGAGCTGCTCACCGGGCTGGTCACCGCGGTCGGCTTCACCATGCAGCCGCAGATCCAGTCGGGCCTGCGGCCCGCCGCGGAGCGGTTCCTCTCCCAGCACCTCGGCCCGCGCACCCAGCGCTACTTCAAGAAGCGCCGGCTCACCTCGCTGGGCCTGCCCGGTGGCATCCCCGAGCGGCTGTCCTTCCTGCCCCGCAACTCCACGGCACGCCGGGTGGTGCGCCGGGCGCGGGCGTTGAAGAAGGCAGTGAAGCGCTAGATGAAGAGAGCGTGAACGGGGCGCGAAAAGCCAGAGGCCAGAAAAGAGAATCTCCGGCGCGGCGGCTTTCCGGATTCCTGATCCGGAACGCCGCCGCAGCCGCTGACCAGCGGTTACGTGGAATTACGCAAGGAATACTTCCCAAACCTTCAACTGGCAATGATCTCAGGCCTACGATCGCGGCCATGCGTATCTCCCAGGTCGAAGCCGCCAACGCCCGGATGCTGGCCCACGCCCCCTCCGTCCGGCCGGTCGCCACGAGCGACATCATCCGCACGCACCGCAAGAAGCACCCGTACCGGGGCCTTGCCGAGATCGACTCGCCGTACTGCCCGCCGTTCGTCATGTTCTGCGTCAACGACGACGCGGTCGCCCTGGACACCTTGTGGAACGGCAGATTCCAGTACGAGCCCGGCAGCCTTTCCACCTGGTCACGGCTGGCCGCGAAGAGCGCGACCATAGCCGACGTCGGCGCGCACGTCGGCTATTTCTCGATGATCGCCGCACTCGCCAACCCCAAGGCCAAGGTGCACGCCTTCGAGCCGGTGGACCAGGTGCACGCCCGTCTGGCGGTGAACATCCGACTGAACAACGTCCAGAACGTACGCCGCTACCAGGCGGGCGTCTCCAACGAGCCGGGCTGGGCCGACATCAGCGTCCGCTTCGCCGGGAACCTGCTGTCGACGGGCTCCACGCTGGAGCACGCGGCCGGCGACGCCGAACTCAAGCGGATCCAGTTGCTCACGCTGGACGAGGTGTTCGCCGACACCAAGCTCGACCTGATCAAGATCGACGTCGAGGGCCATGAGATGCCGGTCCTGGAGGGCGCCCGTCAGGTACTGAAGCGGGACCGGCCGACCGTGATGCTGGAGGCCCTGGTGGGCGCCCCGCTGGACCCGGTGCTCGCCGAGTTCGAACCGCTGGGCTACGAGGCCCACTGGGTGGCCGAGGAGGCCGAGGGACAGGACACGCTCGTCCCCGCGGACCGTCCCCGTCCGGGCGGCACGCGCAACCTGCTGTTCGCACCGCGCCGTTAGACGGTTCGCCGCCGGCGCGGCCGGCGCACCGCACACCCGGACGTCGTCCAAGCACAACGGGGGAGACGACTTCCGGACGCGACCCGTTCGTCGTATGTTCACGCACTTTCCATAGCTTCCCCCAATGGCTCAACCTTTCTCTGGCTTGTCAGCGCCGGCGCACGCGGACGGACCACGATGACCCAGCAGGACATACGTCCGCCCGCCCAGGCCATGGCTCCGGCACCACTCGCACCGGTCGAGCCGCAGCGGCCTGGGGGGCGTCAGCTCATCTCGTACGTGCTGCCGGTCTACAACGAGCAGGACGGCATCGCCGCCTTCCACCGGGCACTCACCGCGGCCCTCGCCGCGCGCCCCGAGCTCGACTTCGAGCTGGTGTACGTCAACGACGGCTCCAAGGACGGCTCGCTCGGCATCCTCAGGGACCTGGCGAAGAACGACGGGCGGGTCCGGGTGATCGATTTCGCCCGCAACTTCGGCCATCAGATCGCCATCACCGCCGGTCTCGACCTCGCCGAGGGCGACGCCGTGATCGTCATGGACACCGACCTCCAGGACCCGCCCGAGGTCAGCCTGCAGCTCGTCGACGCCTGGCGGGAGGGCGCGGAGATCGTGCACGCCAGGCGCCGTACGCGGCAGGACACCGCCTTCAAACGGGCCACCGCGTCGCTGTACTACCGCATGCTGCGCGCCTGCGCCGACGTGGACATCCCGCTCGACACCGGCGACTTCCGCCTGATCGACCGCCGGGTCGCCGAGGAACTGCGCAAGTACCGCGAGCGCAGCCGGTTCGTGCGCGGCATCGTCGCCTCGATGGGATACCGCCAGGCGGAGGTGGCGTTCGACCGCGACGAGCGGTTCGCCGGGGAGACCAAGTACCCGCTGAAGAAGATGGCCAAGCTCGCCATCGACGGCGTGACCAGCTTCTCCACGGTGCCCCTGCGGATGATCACCCGGCTCGGCTTCGTCGTGCTGGTGCTGTCGCTGATCGGCATCCTGTACGCGCTGGGCATGAAGATCTTCCGGCCCGACATCACGGTCTCCGGCTGGACGATGCTGATGGTCGTGGTGCTGTTCCTCGGCGGCACCCAGATGCTGTCCCTGGGTGTGCTCGGCACCTACATAGGGCGTATCTACAGCGAGGCACAGGGGCGCCCCCTGTATCTGGTGCGCGAGGTGATCGGTGGTTCCGCGGCCGATGACTGAGACCACGGCCGCGATCCAGGCGCCCGAGCAGTCCCGGACCGTACGCCAGCTGGTCCGCTACACGCTCATCGGAGGCAGCGGCGTCGCCCTGGACCTGCTCGTCTTCCTGCTGCTGCACAACATGGCCGGGGTGCACGAGCAGGTCGCCAACATCGTCAGCACCACCCTCGGCATCACCAGCAACTTCTTCCTGAACGCCCGGTTCACCTTCGAGCGGCGTGACCGGATGGTGGTGCGCTTTGTGCGCTTCTACGCCGTGGGGCTGACCGGCATCGCCCTGACGTACCTGCTGTTCCTCGCCTTCACCGACGCGCTGGGCGTCGACCCCAACCTCGTCAAGGCCGGCTCACTGCCGCCGGTCCTGGCGCTGCAGTTCGTGCTCAACAGAAAGTGGAGCTTCGCATGAACCTCGGCATCATCGGCGCGGGCGCCACCGGGCTGACGGCCGCGTGGGACGCCGTACGGGCCGGTCACCAGGTGACCGTCCTGGAGGCGGCCGCCGAACTCGGCGGGCTGGCCGCCTCGCTGGAGGTCGGCGGAGTTCCCCTGGAGCGCTACTACCACCACATCTTCCGCAGCGACAAGGCGATGATCGCCCTGATCGAGGAGCTCGGGCTCGGTGACGCGCTGCGCTTCCACAGGCCGACGACCGGCATCTACCGGGGCGGCAGGCTGATCGACTTCACCTCGCCCGTGGACATGCTGCGCTTCCCGGAGTTCTCACCCGCCGACGCCGTGCGGTTCGCCGGATCGTCGGCGCTGCTGAAGGCCGTGCGCGGCGGTGAGCGCTACAACGACCTGACGGCGCTGTCCTGGCTGCGCCGGTGGGCCGGGCGGAAGGCGACCGCCGCGATCTGGGAGCCGCTGCTGCGCGGCAAGTTCGGCGACCGCGCCGAGCAGGTGTCGATGGCGTGGCTGTGGGCCCGTATCCACTGCCGTACGTTCGAACTCGGCTATGTCGATGGCGGGTTCGAGCGGGTGTACGCGGCGCTGCGCGACGGGATCGAGGAGCGCGGCGGCAAGGTGGAGTTCGGCAAGGCGGTGCACACGATCCGGCAGGACGGGGACGCGGCACCCGCCGTGGTGGAGTGCGCGGACGGGTCGCGCCACGAGTTCGACCAACTGATCGTCACCACCCCGCAGCCCGCCTTCGCCAAGGCGGCCGGACTGCCGGCGAACGACTCGGTGTGGAGGAACCAGTACCTGGGTGCCACCTGCTTCGTCCTCGAGCTGGACCGCAGCGTCATACCGTACTACTGGCTCAACATCAACGAGCCGGACTTCCCGTTCCTCGCCGTGGTCGAGCACACCCGGATGATCGATCCGGCCGTCTACGGCGGCCGGCACGTCCTCTACGTCGGCAACTACGTCGAGCGTGAGGACTGGCGCTTCACCACCGAACCGGCCGAGCTGCTGGCGGCGTTCGTGCCGTACCTGAAGCGGATCAACCCGGCCTTCGAGGAGTCCTGGATCCAGGACTGGCACTTCTCCAGGGCCGGGTTCGCCCAGCCGGTGGTGACCCCCGAGTACCGGTCGCTGATCCCCGGCCACGACACGCCGATGAGCCGGGTCAAGCTGGTCACCATGGCGCAGATCTACCCGCAGGACCGGGGCCAGAGCTACTCGGTGGAGCTGGCCCGCAAGGTCACCGCCTCGCTCGGCCTGCGCTGAGTCCGGGGCTGCCCGGACCCGCCAGTGGCGCGGATCGGACGGGCCGATCCGCGCCACCTGTGCGTGAGCCGGTCAGTTCGCCTGGCCGGCGCCGTTCTTGCGGGTGCACAGCACCGTCTTGTCGCCCTGCGCCGGGGCCGGCGGGCAGTCGTACACCGCGGAGATCCGTCGCTGAAGCGCCGGGTCGACGCTGCCGGGCCGGAACCAGCTCCAGTCCAGTACCGCGTAGGGAGCCGGGTCGTGGTCGACGCAGTCGGCGTTCTCCCGGTACGACGGCAGCTCGGCTACGTCCGCGATGAACCGGGTGCGCTGGAGGAACGTGGCGATCGGGTAGCGGCACTGGACGGGGTGGTCCAGGTAGTACGCCGTGTCGCCGAACGCCAGGTAGAGCACCGGCGCGTCCTGGGGCATCGCCGCCCCCAGCCGCGCGGCCACCGCCTGGTTGTCCCGCATCTCGTGCAGGTAGTCGGTGCTGGTCGCCATCACCTTGCCGTCCAGCACCCGGTGCGGCGACCCGGGCCAGATGGCGCCCGTCAGGCACACCACCCCGGCGAGGGAGATCACCGCGGCGGCCCCCACTCCGCGCGGCCCCGTGCGGCGGCCGGAGCGATTCCGCCGTGCCGCCACGAGCGTGTCCGCACCCGCGGCCACCAGGGCGGCGAAGCACAACGCCCAGGCGGTCGCGGGGCGTTGCAGACCCTCCGGCGCGCCGGTGTACAGCACGGGCAGCACGCCGTACGCGAGGGACACGGCGCCGAAGAACCACGGTGGCGAACGGCGTGCGCCGCCCACGGCGAGGCCCCACAGCGCGGCGGCGAGAACGGGCAGCTGCGCTCCGTGGTACGAGAACCAGTTGCCCTGCACGACCACGGATCCGAGTGCGCCCAGGCCGATCACCACCGCGACCAGGAGCAGTTCGGCGAGCCTGCGCCTGCCCCGGACCCGGGACAGCACCAGCAGCAGCGCTCCCGGCAGGAGCAGCAGCACCGGGGTGAGGATCGCCCGGTCGGCCAGCCAGGCCACCGACTGGTGGAAGGTGGCGCCGAGGTCGAGGCCGGTGCGGCCGAAGGAATCCTGGTTGATGCGCGGCATGTCCTCGGTCCACCGCCACTCGCGGGACCCGGCGAGCAGGCTCAGACCGAACAGCCCGATCGAGCCGGCCGCCGTGAGCAGACCCAGCCGCACGGCCCGGCCGCGGTCCACGACGTAGACCAGCAGCAGCCCGACGGCGGCCGTGGCGGCGGTGGAGTACTTCATCATCACCGCGAGGCCCATCGGCAGGGTGCCGAGCAGTGCCGCGGGCCAGGGGCGGTCGAGACCGAGCACGGCGGCGATGCCGAACACCGTCAGCACGACGGCCGCCCACTCGGGCTGGAGGAAGTCGGTGCGCGGAGCCAGGGCCAGCGCGAGGCCGGTGGCGCCCGCGGTGAGGGCCGCCTCCCGGCCGGTGACCCGGCGCAGCAGCGCGGTGTGCAGGGCGTAGGCGGCAGCGGCGGCCAGCAGGACGCCCACGGCCGCCATGATCGCCTCGCGGGTGGTCACCCCGCCGAACGTGAGCACGTCCAGGCCGGCCACGAACCACCGGTAGAAGAACGGACGATGGGTGAAGACCTCGGACGGTGACCAGCCGGCGGCGTCCCCGGTGCGCAGGGCGCCGAGGACGTAGTGCAGGTCGCCGGTGAGACGGCGGGTGAGGACGGTGTAGGCCACGGCCGCGGCGGCGGGCAGCGCGACCACCGCCCACCACAGGGGAGAGCGACGCCCACGCTCCCGGGGCCGCGCGGCCCCGGGAGCGTCGTCGACCGTGAGGGTCGCCATGGATCAGCCGCCGAGGACGGTCCGCAGTTCTGCGGCGTTCGCCTGGGTGACCTTCCACAGCTCCTGCTGCCGGCCGTGCACGTCGGCCACCGTCTTGGCGTGGTCGGCGAGCAGGTCGCGGGAGCGTTCGACGAGCACCTCGGCGAGGTTGCGGTCGTGCACGGAGACACCCCACTCGGGGCGCTCGATGTCGCGCAGGAAGTACGCCATCTTCGGGTGCGAGATCAGGCTGATGATGGGCGTGCCGCAGCCGAACGGGATCATGCCCGCGTGGCCTCGCATGCCGATGACCAGCTTGGTGCGCGCGTACAGGTCGCGGATCTCGTCGTTCTCGAAGTCGTACATCGGGATGACGGGCATCGACACGCCGTGCTCGCGGCGCAGGTCGAAGGCGATCCGCTCGTCGTCGAGCGAGTGCGCCACGCACTGCACCTCGGCGAGGTCGCCGAGTTCCCGCACGGCCTTGGCCATCTGGGCCAGGAAGTAGCCGTAGTCGTGGCCGAAGCGCAGCGCGGCACGGTCGTAGGCGGCGTTGATGAGGATGGTGTCGTCGCGCTGCGCCGGGTCCTGCCAGTCGGCGACGAGCTGGCGGGTGACCGTGGTCGGGCACGGCTGGAAGCGCACCTTGTCGTGCAGGTGTGCCGGGATCATGGCCCGGACCTTCTCGATCGAGCCGTGGTTGCGCAGCCCGAAGAAGGCGGACTTCTCCACCAGCAGCCGCAGCGACTCGCGGAACCGCTGGGCCCGGTAGCTCTGCCCGTCGAAGGCGTTGAAGCCGACGGCGTACACCGCGATGGGGACGTCGATGCGCTTCAGCAGCTCGTCGGGGACGTTCCACTGCCAGGCGCTGTTGCCGTTCGGCATGGTGTCCGGGATGAACAGGCCGCCGCCGCCGATGACCATGCCACGGCGGGCGTTGACGCGCTCCAGCGCCGCCTCGTCGAACAGGCGGTGGGCGTGCACGGAGTGGAAGCGGCGGCTCGTGGTGTCGGCGTCGAAGGCCAGGCGGACGCTCTCCGGGAGCAGCTTGTCACCCGCGTTGCCCTGCCGGTCCATGTAGAACGCGACGTGCGCGAGCTGCTCGGCGGCGCTGCCGGACTGCTGGGCCGGGACGCTGATGGTGCGCTGGTGCCAGATGCGGCTGGCCCGGTGCGTCGGGTCGACGGTCAGGCCCTGCTGGGCGTACTTGTGCGAGGCGGCGTCGTCGCCGTGCACCCAGGAGATCAGCGCGAGGCGGGCGAAGGCGGTGGCGGCGCGGTTGGGCGCGGCCGTCGCCAGCAGCAGCTGCGCCTTGGCCTCCTCGTAGCGGGAGACGGCCAGCAGCGCGTGCCCGTAGACCTCGTGCGGCCAGGCCTCGTCCACGGGGATGTGGACGCGCTCCATGATGTCGACGGCGGCCTGGTAGTCACCTGCGCCGATGTGTGCGAGGGCGACGCGGCGGGCGGTGTCGACATCACCTGTGCGCTCGACGTACGGGGTGCCGAAGTGCACCAGCAGGTCGCGGTGCGTGGTGCCGCCCGCGGCCACGTACGCCGCGTGCAGCTCGGCGTCCGTCATGTCGAACTCGCGCCAGCGTTCCTGCGCCTTGTCGTAACCCGCCTCGCCGCCCTGCCAGGGCTTGTGGCGGCCGGTGAAGTGCAGGATCGCGGTGTCGTCGGGGACCGCGAGGTCGCCGGAGAGCCGCCGCTTGACGAAGTTGTACTTCGGGTCGAGGCGGACGAAGTCGCCGTCCAGGACCGCGTTGAGGATGCCCTGGTCGTGCTTGTCGAGCTCGTAGGCGCCGGTGCGGCCGACGTGGTCGATCTTCGCGTAGAACTCGTCGCTCAGGTACTCCTTCTGAATGACGAGCAGACCGCTGTTGAGCTTGTGCTGGCCGTAGAAGAACTGCGGTACGGCGGCAAGGCCCTCGCGCAGCGAGAGCAGCTCGGAGATCGAACCCAGGACCACCATGTCGGTGTCCAGGGTGATCACGGTGTCGTAGTCGCGGATCTTGAAGACGTCGAGGATGAAGTACGCCTTGCGCACCAGGTAGTTGTCCTGGTCGCCCTTGGCGTAGGAGTCGTAGTGGCCGGCGTCCACGCGGCGGAAGCTGACGCGCGGGTGCAGGGCGCGGATGCGGGCTACGGAGGACGGCTTGAGGTCGTCGTGCAGGACGATGAAGTCCTCGCACACGCCCGGGTTCGACAGCGCGAGCGACCGCAGCAGGGCCAGGAAGCCGGGCAGGTAGTTCTCGTCGACGAAGCTGGCGAAGGCGATGCGGCGCTTGCCGGTGAGCGCGCGGGCATCGGTGGCCGGGGCCGCGGTGTGAGCTTCGGCGGGGGATATGTGGGTCGCGGTCATCGCAGGGAGATCCTCATGCCGGAGACGCTCTGGGCCCGTTCCATGACCCACGCCTTCTCGCTGGTGTATTCGTGAACGGACGTGATGGGCATCTTCATCGCCGCGTCGATGCGGTACGCACCGCTCTCGTAGAAGTCGAAGCCGATCAGGTCGATGGCCGGGCTGACGTCGAGGAAGTCGAGCAGCCAGAGCATGTTGAAGCCGGAGGTGGGGATCGACGGCCACCTGTCCGTTCCCCACTTGCCGATGTTGCGCACGGGCCAGCGCAGCGACTCGTCGCCGAGGTACTTCTGCGCGCCCGGCACCAGGCGGTTGCGCAGCGAGTACTTCCAGTCACCCGAGATCCCGCCGAAGACCAGCCGCGTGTCGACCTGCTGGTCCCAGTTGAAGCCGTGCTTGTGGATGGTGACGTGGATGTCGGTCCGCTTGCCGGTGTTCGCCGCGTCGATCTTGTACGAGTTGAAGCGCACGACCAGGTCGTAGGCGTCGATCTCGGTGCCCTTGCCGCTCTCGCCGACCTTGCCGGAGTTGGCGATCAGGGCGATGGACTTGCCGGCGATCCGGTTGCGGAACTCGCCGAGGCTGATCCACTGCAGGCCGCCGAAGGTCGGGTCCTCCAGCGGGCCGCGCATGCGGTTGCGCCGCTGCTCCGCGAAGAGGCCGATGGCCTCGGTCAGCTCGGGGCTGGGCCGGTGATGGACGCCGGTGCTCAGGTCCAGGTAGTGGCTGAGCGCCTCCTGGAACTCCTGCTCGGGCGCCTCCGTGCGGTCGAGAGCGACCAGCGCGCCCACCAGCTGCGCCTGGGCCCGCTCCCAGTCCCCCGCGGCGTGCGCCGCGAGGCCCTCGGCCCACACGTCGGTCGCGGGGCCGGCGGCGTACGCGGCGGCGTCCGGGACGGTGCGCTTGAGCAGGGCGAGCAGTTCCCCACGCTTCTCCTGCGCGGTGCGCAGGCCGGCCACCTTGGCCCGGACGCCGAAGCCGTCCTCCTGGGTGAGCCCCAGGTAGCGTTCGAAGGCGTCGACGGCGGCGGCGGGGCGGCCCATGGCCTCCAGCAGCCGGCCGCGCAGCCGCCAGCCGGCGCGCGAGTTCTTGCGCTGCGACAGCACCGTGTCGGTGATGAGCAGGGCGAGGTTCAGCTCGTCGTCGTAACCGCAGTCGAGTGCCTTGTTGCCGACGGCGAGGAGCGCGTCCAGCAGTTCGTTGCCCAGGCTGCCGCCGCCGACGGACTTCGCGCCGCGCCGGATGAGGTTGCCCGCGCCCGCTGCCGCCGACTGGGGCTGCTCCTGGGCGGCCCAGAGGGCGAGCAGCTCGCGCAGCTTCTCGGCCAGCGTGATCCGCCGGGGGTCGAGGCTGCCCACGAGCTTGCCGCTGTGCACCGCGCAGGCGCGCAGGCAGTCCTCCAGCTCGACCGGAGTGATCTGAGCGGTCGGCGGACCGGCGTCAGTGGCCGCCGATGCCGTGTCCCCTGTTCGGGAACGTGACCATCTGCTGCGAACCGTCATGGTGCTCCTGCTCTGGATGTGACGAAGCAGGCAAGGATCTGCCTCGGTAAACCTGGTGGGTTGGAGAACACTAAGAAACCAATACGACGAAAAGGTGAACCGATTGGGGCCGGTGGGCAAATCGTCTTTCCGTCGAACGGAATTCCGTCAACCGACGTCCTAGGGTGGCGAGGGCGTCGCAGGGCGTTGACACACACCTCCGGGGTTATGACGGTTGCGGGCGCTTTGGGCAGGATGGCGCCCATGCAGACCCACGGACAGACGAGGTAGCCGAGGTATTCCAGCGTGACCGAGACGGTCGTCAGTACAGCCAAGCCCCACACCGCCACCGCCGCGCCCTCGCAGCCGCGCGAGGTCACCGGCGTCCGGCCGCGGCCCAGAACGACGGGGGGCCGGCTGCGGGCCCTGGACGGGCTGCGACTGCTGGCCGCGCTGATGGTGGCGCTGTACCACTACGGCGGCCGGGGCGGTGAGGTCACCCACGCCTGGGGGTCCTCACCGAAGGTCCAGTTCCCCTCGCTGCACTCATGGTTCGCCTACGGCTGTCTCGGCGTCCAGATCTTCTTCGTGATCAGCGGCTTCGTCATCTGCATGAGCGGCTGGGGCCGGCCCCTGCGCTCCTTCTTCGCCTCCCGCGTCGCCCGCCTGATGCCCTCCTACTGGTTGGCCGTCGTCCTGGTGACGGCCGTGTTCGCACTGCCGGGCGTGGCCTACGAGGCGGTGTCACCAAGTGACGCGCTGGTGAACCTGACCCTGCTCCAGCAGCCGCTCGGCGCCGACCGGGTGCTCGGCGTGTGCTGGACGCTGTGGGTGGAGATCCGCTTCTACGCGCTGTTCGCCGTGTGCATCGTGCTGCCGGGGGCCAACCGGCAGCGGGTGGTCATGCTGTGCGCCGTGTGGACCCTGCTCGCGGCCATCACCCAGGCCGCCGGCCAGCCGTTCCTGGACCTGGTCGTGATGCCGGAGTACGCGCCCTTCTTCATCGGCGGCATGGGCATCTACCTGCTGCACCGCAACCGGCGGGACGTCACCGCCTGGGGCATCGTCGCGGTGAGCTGGCTGACCGGGCAGCACCAGGCGGTGTCCAGCCTCTGGCACAGCCCGCAGCCGGACCAGTTCTCGTACCGCTCCGCCTCGGTGATCATCCTGATCGTCACCTTCGGCTTCGTCGCGGTGCTCGCGGTGGCGCTCGGCTGGCTGAACTGGGCCGACTGGCGCTGGCTGACGGTCGCGGGCGCGCTGACGTACCCCTTCTACCTGGTCCACGAGCACCTGGGGTGGCCGGTCATCGAGGTGCTGCACCAGGACTTCGGGCTCGCCTCATGGCTGACGATCACCGCGACGCTGACGACGATGCTGGTGCTGGCGTGGCTTTTCAACCGGTATGTGGAGAAGTGGGCCACGCCGTTGCTGCGGCGCTCACTGACGCAGATTCAGGCGCCGAAGGTCTGATCCCGGCTCAACGGACGAGACGGCGGCCGTGCGCAGGGTCGCCGCGACCCCCTCGATCACCGCCCGCAGGCCCGTCTCGAAGCCGCGGTCGCGGTCCCGGAACATCTCGTCCCCGGCTGCCGCGGCCAGCGGGAAGCCGGCCAGGCGCTCGGCGCGCGCGTCGAGGTCGTAGCCCCCCTCCCCGGCGGCCGGGCCGGGGCCCATCCCCTGCTCCTCGATGACGTGCCCGATGGTGTAGCTGTACGCCGTGAACCAGGCCCGCGCGGCGGCCGCCGGCGTGAACCCGGCGCCCGTGAGCAGGGCCAGGTGCGCCTCCATGGGCTCGGCGTACGACAGGTCCGTGAAGCGCGTCCCGGCGTAGACCTTGGCGCCGTCGCGGTAGCGCAGCAGTTCCGCGCGCAGACCGCTCATCCGGCCGAAGAACAGCTCCCGCCAGTCCTCGCCGGCGGCCGGCTCCGCCATGGGCTCGGCGTACATACGCCGCATCATCTCCGTGGCCACCTCGTCGAGCAGCGCCTGTTTGTCCTTGAAGTGCCAGTAGAGGGCGGGCGCCTTGACGCCCAGCTCCTTGGCGATCGCGCGCAGGGTCAGACCCTCCAGGCCCACCTCGTTCAGCAGCCGCAGGGCGGTGTCCGCCACGCGCCGCCGGTCCAGCGGTGCTCGTCGTTCCGTGTTGCTCACGTCCGTCAACCTATCCCGCGCTTGACAGCTTAACGATGTTAAGGGTGCGGTTCCGGACAGTGCGGCTTAACGGCGTTAAGGAGAGCTCCACGTGGACACGCAGGACGTATTGATCGTGGGCGCGGGCCCCGCCGGCCTCACCCTCGCCATCGACCTCGCCCGGCGCGGAGTCGGCGCGCTCGTGGTGGAGCGCGCGCGGAGGCTGTTCCCCGGCTCACGCGGCAAGGGCATCCAGCCGCGCACGATGGAGGTCTTCGACGACCTGGGCGTGGTGGACGCGATCCGTGCGGCCGGGGGCAGTTATCCCGTCGGGATGATCTGGCAGGACGGCCAGAGGACGGGCGAGCACCACATGGTCGACCCGGCCGAAGTGACCGAGGACTCGCCGTACGGCGAGCCCTGGATGGTGCCGCGGTGGCGCACGCGGGAGATCCTCTTGACCCGCCTGAGGGAACTGGGCGGACGCGTCGGCTTCGGCCGGGAGGTCGTGGGCCAGGAGCAGGACGGCCGGCGGGTGACCGTGCGTCTCGCCGACGGCGGCACCCTGAGCGCCCGCTAGGCCGTGGCGGCCGACGGCGGCCGCTCCGCTCTGCGCCGCGCTCTCGGCATCGCCATGACCGGCGGGACCGTCGACCCCAGCCCCATGCTGGTGGCCGATGTCCGGATCACCGGGCTCGACCGGGACAACTGGCACCTCTTCCCGCCCGCCGAGGGCGGCGACTTCCTCGCGGTCTGCCCCCTCGCCGGCACCGAGGACTTCCAGATCTCCGCCCGCTTCCCGGAGCGCACCTCACCCGACCTGTCCGCCGACGGGATCCGGCGGCTCGTCGCCGCCCGCTCGCACCTCGCGCCCGACGACGTCACCGAGGTGCGCTGGGCCTCGGACTTCCGGCCGCGGGCGGCGCTGGCGGACCGGTTCCGCAAGGGGCGGGTCTTCCTCACCGGGGACGCGGCGCACATACCTTCACCGGCCGGCGGGCAGGGCCTCAACACCAGCGTGCAGGACGCCTACAACCTGGGCTGGAAACTCGCCGCGGTGCTGCGCGGCCACGCCCCGGACGCACTGCTCGACACCTATGAGGAGGAGCGGCGGCCCAATGCCGCCCGGATGCTCGGCCTGTCCACCGGCGTCCACCGCGGCGAGGTCCGGCGCGGCGCGGCGACCCGCCAGCTCGGGATCGGTTACCGCGACTCCTCACTGAGCGAGGAAACCCGCACCGGCCTCGGCACCGGGCTGCGCGCGGGCGACCGCGCACCGGACGGAGCCCCGGACGGGGTACGGCCGTTCGACGCCTTCCGGGGGCCGCACTGGACGCTGCCGGCCGTGGGCACCGGGGCGGATCTCCCCGCGCTTCCCGTTCCCACGCTGCGGATTCCGGCGTACGGTCCCTACGGCACCGGCGTGTTCCTGATCCGGCCCGACGGTCATGTCGGCTGGGCGGGCGCCTCGGGCGCGGGACTCGCCGAATACGCGGCCCGCACGGGGGTAGCCGAAGCATCCCGGTAATCGTTCACCGGGCGTGGCGCCGTTCGCGTCACGGGCACGGCCAAGAACGCGTACGGTACGTAGGGAATTGACCCGGTATTCACCTTCTCCGTGGTTTGGACTGGTTGTCCACCCGGGAAGGCGCCGGGCAGCTCCTGACCGCACACCGCAACGAGGAAGTGCTCGCCTTTCATGACCACTGCACATGAGGCGCCCCCGCGGCCCCGTCGGCTCGACGACGTCCCAGGCTGGTTCCCCGTACTCGACCAGGTGCTCTTCGACTGGCTTCTGAGCCGGCAGGAGGCCGCGGGTGTCCGCGGTGACCTGCTGGAGGTCGGGGTCTACATGGGCAAGAGCGCGATCTTCCTGGGCCGCCATCTGCGGGAGGGCGAGCGCTACACCGTGTGCGACCTCTTCGAGGGCGACGCCCCGGACGACGCGAACCGGGCCGAGTCGACGAAGTCGTACAGCGCGCTCACCCGCCAGGTCTTCGAGACCAACTACCTCTCCTTCCACGACGAACTGCCGCGCGTCGTGCAGGGCCCCAGCTCGCTCGTGCCCGGCGAGGTCGAGCGGGACTCCTGCCGGTTCGTCCACGTCGACGGCTCGCATCTCTACGAGCACGTGTACGACGACATCGGTGCCGCACGCGATGTCCTGCTGCCGGACGGGATCGTCGTCCTGGACGACTTCCGCTCCGAGCACACTCCCGGTGTCTCGGTCGCCGTCTGGGAGGCCGTGCTCAGCCGGGGGCTGCGCCCGATCTGCCTGACCACACAGAAGCTGTACGGCACCTGGGGCGACCCGGAGCCGGTGCAGGACGAGCTGCTGGCGATGGTCCGCGGGCGGGACGACTGCGGACTCAGCGTGCAGCAGGCCGCCGGGCACCGGCTCGTCAGGCTGAAGTCCAAGGGCATGAAGGCGCCCGACTTCCCGCCCTCCCGTCACGCGCAGGAGGACGCCGCGCCGACCGTGCCCAAGCCCGCCGCCTCCGTCTCGGCGGCGACCCGCCCGGCCCCGCCCCGCAAGCCCCGCAGCCGCGCCCGCCGCCTGGCGGCCGACCTGCTGCCCCCGCTGCTGACCCGCGCGATCCGCAACGCCCGCGCGGCCAAGCGGTCACCGGCCTCGCGCTGACGCCCCGCCACGACGGGCACGTCGTGGCCGCACGCTGACCCGCTTCCCGGGAGCGGGTCAGCGCAAGGCGGCCGGCGACACCAGGAGCTGGGTCAGCGGCAGCTACGAGCTGGTCAGCGACAGCTTCACCGCGAAGCCGAGGAACAGCGCCCCCGCCGCCGAGGTGGCCCCCGCCGTGAGGCGCCTGCGGCGGCGGAAGGCGGCCGCGAGTCTCGTACCGCCGAATATCAGCCCGCTGAGGTACAGGAAGCTCGCCAGCTGCGCGAACGCCCCGAGCACCACGAAGGACAGCGCCGGATAGGCGTACCCCGGGTCGACGAACTGCACGAAGAAGGCGACGAAGAACAGGATCGCCTTGGGGTTGAACAGGCTGATGACCAGGGCCCGCCGGAACGGCCGCTCGTCACCCGCTTCCGGCGCGGCAGGCGCCGCCAGGCTCTCCCGCCGGGTCCGCCACATCCCCCACGCCGCGCGCAGCATGCCTATCGCCAGCCAGGTCAGATAACCGGCACCGGCGTACTTCACCACGCCGAACAGCAGCGCGTTCGCCTGCAGCAGCGAGGCCACCCCGGCCGCCGACAGGGTCATCAGCACGGTGTCGCCGCACCACACGCCCGCCGCCGCCGTATACCCGGGGCGCACCCCGCGCCGGGCGGCTACCGACAGCACGTAGAGCGAGTTGGGACCGGGCAGCAGGACGATCAGGGCGAGCCCTGCGAGATAGGTCGGAAGATCGATGACGCCGAACATGCCCAGGAGTGTCGCACGCGGGTCCGACAACGGACCCGGTCAGAAGGCGTCACTGGGTACATAGCTGCCCCAGACCTCCCGCAACGCGTTGCACACCTCACCCACGGTGGCCCGCGCCCGCAGCGCCTGCTTCATCGGCCACAGCACGTTGTCCTGGCCCTCGGCCGCCTTGCGCAGCGCCGACAGGGCCGCGTCCACCGCCCGCGGGTCACGTCCGGCGCGCAGATCGGCCAGGCGTTCCGCCTGCCGTGCCTCGATGGCGGGGTCGACGCGCAGCGGCTCGTACGGCTCCTCCTCGTCGACGGTGAAGCGGTTCACCCCGACCACGACCCGCTCGCCGGCGTCGGTCTCCCGGGCGATCCGGTAGGCGTTGCGCTCGATCTCGCTCTTCTGGAACCCGCGCTCGATCGCGGCGACGGAGCCGCCCAGCTCCTCGACCTTCGCCATCAGCTCGACCGCGGCCGACTCGACGTCGTCCGTCATCCGCTCGACGGCGTAGGAACCGGCGAAGGGGTCGACGGTCGCGGTGACGTCGGTCTCGTAGGCGAGCACCTGCTGGGTACGCAGGGCCAGCCGGGCGCTCCTGCCGGTCGGGAGGGCGAGCGCCTCGTCGAAGGAGTTGGTGTGCAGGGACTGGGTGCCGCCGAGCACCGCGGCCAGGCCCTGGACGGCGACCCGGACGAGGTTCACCTCGGGCTGCTGGGCGGTCAGCTGCACCCCGGCCGTCTGGGTGTGGAAGCGCAGCATCGTCGACTTGGGGTTCCTCGCGCCGAACTCGTCCCGCATCACCCGTGCCCAGATGCGGCGGGCGGCGCGGAATTTCGCGACCTCCTCCAGGATCGTGGTACGGGCGACGAAGAAGAAGGACAGGCGCGGGGCGAAGTCGTCGACGTCCATGCCCGCGGCGACGGCCGTGCGGACGTACTCGATGCCGTTGGCCAGGGTGAACGCGATCTCCTGGACGGGGGAAGCGCCGGCCTCCGCCATGTGGTAGCCGGAGATGGAGATGGTGTTCCACCTCGGGATCTCGGTCCGGCAGTACCGGAAGATGTCGGCGATCAGCCGCAGGGACGGCTTGGGCGGGAAGATGTACGTCCCGCGCGCGATGTACTCCTTCAGGACGTCGTTCTGGATCGTGCCCGTCAGCTGGTCCGCCCGGATCCCCTGTTCCTCCGCGACCAGCTGGTACAGCAGCAGGAGCAGCGCGGCCGGGGCGTTGATCGTCATCGACGTCGACACCTTGTCCAGGGGGATTCCGCCGAACAGCACCCGCATGTCGTCGATCGAGTCGATCGCGACGCCGACCTTGCCGACCTCGCCGTGCGCGAGGGGCGCGTCGGAGTCGTGGCCCATCTGGGTGGGCAGGTCGAAGGCGACCGACAGGCCGGTGGTGCCGTGCGCGATGAGCTGCCGGTAGCGGGCGTTGGACTCCGTCGCCGTGCCGAAGCCCGCGTACTGGCGCATGGTCCAGGGGCGGCCCGTGTACATCGTGGGGTACACGCCGCGCGTGAAGGGGTAGGCGCCGGGCTCCCCGAGCCGGACGGCCGGGTCCCAGCCGTCCAGGGCCTCCGGCCCGTACACCGGTTCGATGGGCAGTCCGGACTCCGACTCGTGCGCCATGGTCGTGCCTTCCGCCGAGCAGTGACTCACTCCTTGCCACCACGATGCCGCGCCGTTCGCGGCCCGTCATGCGCGGGAAAGCATCTCAGGTGACACGGCTGCACTTCGGTGAGAAGGCGGGGACTGGTATGCGCAGTGCTGGTTCGAGGAGAGCGGCCGCCGCGCTGGCGGCGCTGGTGACGATGTGCGGCTGCACCGCACAGGCCGTGGACGCGAACGGAAACCCGCGTGGGCCGATCCACATCGACATCACCCGCACGGCGCCCGCGCCGCCGCCCGAGGCCCCCTCCAGGACCCCCGGGCGTCCGGCCTCTCCGGCTCCGGCTCCGCCCCGGGTGCTCTGGGCACCCGGCGACCGGGGCCGGGACGTGCGTGAACTCCAGGCCCGGCTGCGCCAGATCGCCTGGCTGTTCGACGGTCCGACGGGGACGTACGACGACCTGACCCAGCAGGCCGTCCGGGGGTTCCAGGGCAAACGAGGGCTGCCGAAGACCGGCACCACGGACACCGTCACCTGGCAGCGGCTGCTGCGGATGACCCGCGAACCCGGCCGCTGGGACCTGTACCTGATGGGCGGTCAGCCCGCCGACGCACCCGACCCGCGGTGCCTGACCGGACGGGTGCTGTGCATCAGCAAGTCGAGCCGCACGCTGCGCTGGATGGTCGGCGGCCGGACGGTGACGACCCTGCCGGTGCGCTTCGGCTCGCAGTACACCCCCACCCGGGAGGGTGAGTTCAAGGTGTTCTGGAAGTCCCGCCGCCACCACTCCACGCTGTACGACGCGCCGATGCCGTACGCCATGTTCTTCAGCGGCGGTCAGGCCGTGCACTACTCGCCGGACTTCGCCGCCCGCGGCTACGCCGGGTCCTCGCATGGCTGCGTCAACGTCCGGGACGAGGCCGCGATCGCGCAGCTGTTCGGCGAGGTGAGGAAGGGCGACAAGGTCGTCGTCCACTGGTGAGGTTCGGGGCGCGGGCGGGACCGGGGGAACGTGTCCCGCCCGCGCTCAGGTGCACGAGCCGTAGGTACGGGGGGGACCCCGGCTCAGTGCGACAGCCGATGACCAGTCGGCTCACTCAGTACTGCGCCGGCACGGCCGAAAATGTCACACCCCTGGAGCAGAAATATCTATGACAATTTCGACGGCCTGCGAAACCGCAGGTCAGAGAGGTGGCTACGAGGGGTTCGCTGTCGGCAGCAGCGACTGCGCCGTGCTGCGCCGCTCGGGGAGCAGGGCCGGCGACCCCGCCGAGTCGCCGGGGGCGAGGGCACCGTCGCGGCCGGGTGCCGTGGCGCCGTCCCCGGCGCTCCGGTCGTCCCCGTCCTCGCCACCGTCGTCGTCGCCGCGACCGCCGTGGCCGTCGCCCTTGCCGTCGTCCTTGCCGTCGCCCGCGTCCTCGTCGCCGCCCTTGCCGCCCCGGTCCCAGCCCTTGTCCCGCCTGCCGTCGAAGTCGCCCAGCACGGCGTCGCAGTACTTGCGCACGCTCGAGTGACCGCCCGCCGCCTCCTTCAGGGCACGCTTGCGGTCGCGGTCCAGGCTCCGGCCCTCGCGCAGATCACGGCAGGCCGAGGTGAGCGCGCTCCACCAGCCGCCGGCGTCGCGCGACTGCTCCTCGCTGTCCCCGCCCGTGGACGGGGTGCTGTCGCCGGACGGGCCGGGGCTGCCGGTGGCGGGGCCACCCGTGGTGCCGTCCGGTGTGGCCGTGCCCGGCTCCTCGGGCTGCGCCGGCGGGGACGAGACCACCGGCTGCCCAGGCGGCTCGGCGGCCGAGACGGATGCGGCGGGGCGCGGCTCGTCGTGGTGGAAGGGCGTGTCCAGCACTCCGGTTCCGGCCGCGACGGCCACACCGCCGACCATGGCGACGGCCAGCGCCGCGGCCAGCCCGAGCCGTACGGGACGGCCCAGACGCAGGCGGTGGACAGCGGGCGTACGGCAGGCCGCGCGGCGCCCGATGCGCACCAGCCCGGCGTCGCGCGCTTCCCCGTCACCGGGCGTGCCGAGGGCCCCGAGCTCGCTGTCGCGGTCCGCCCGCACCTTGCGGAAGGCGGCCAGCGCGGCGGCCTCGCCGGGGAGTTCATCGCTGGTCAGCGGGGGTTTTGCGGAGAGTGCGCCAAGGGTGCGGGCCAGCTGGGCGGCCTGTTCGCGGGTGGCGTCGCCGGCAGCGTCCAGTGGCTCTCCGCTCAGCAAACGCTCCGCCGTATCGCGGTCCAGCCACCTGTGCTGCTCGTCGGCCATCACATGTCCTTCTGCGTCCGCGTGCGCGTAGGCGTCACACTCGCGGACGTCACCGCGCGGTCGCGCGGTTCTCGCTGGGGCGGCAGGGCGTCCAGCACACCGGCCGATTCCGGATCCTCGCCGAGGTCACCGAGCAGCTCGGCGAGCCGTTTCAGCCCCCGGTGCGCCGCGGTGCGCACGGCGCCCGCCCGTTTGCCGAGCGTCTCGGCCGCGGTGTTCGCGTCCAGGCCCACCACCACCCGCAGCACCACGGCCTCCGCCTGGTCCTGCGGCAGCCGGGCGATCAGCGAGAGGGCGTGGTCGGTGGCCAGGGCCTCGATGGCCTCCCCCGCGGTGTCGGACTCCGCGGCCCGCCCGGTCAGCTCGGTCTCGTCACCGCCGATCGCGGGCCGCCGCCCGCGCATCCGTATGTGGTCCAGGGCGCGGTTGCGGGCTATCCGGGCGGCCCACCCCCGGAACCGGTCCGCGTCGCCGCTGAACCGCTCCAGGTCCCGGGCTATCTGCAGCCAGGCCTCGGACGCCACGTCCTCGGCGTCGGGGTCGCCGACCAGTGTCCGTACATATCCGAGCAGCCGCGGATGCACCGCGCGATACACCGTACGGAACGCGGTCTCGTCCCCGCTCTGTGCCGCGAGCACCGCGGCCGTCAGCTCCGCGTCGTCCCCCACCGCGCGCGCCCTTCTTTGCGCCCAAGCCGGTACCGCTCTCACGGACCGGGTTCGCACCTCTTTGCGCCCAAGCCGGCGCCGCTCCTGCGGACCGGGTTCTCGCCGTCGTGTTCCCTCAAACCGATGGTCGCGGTTCGAGGACCGCTGCTGCTGCGGCGGTCGTCCTGCCCCCGCACTGCGGCGCGAAAGGCACGTTACGTCTTGAAACCGCCTCCCGTCCATGCAGGTAGTCGACGATGCAACTAACTCGTGACGCAGTGGGGTGTGACAGAAAACGCGGTCATGACGCTGAAGGAAGTA
The DNA here is from genome assembly GCF_044548465.1 of Streptomyces sp. NPDC052023. Lineage (NCBI taxonomy): Bacteria > Bacillati > Actinomycetota > Actinomycetes > Kitasatosporales > Streptomycetaceae > Streptomyces > Streptomyces sp. NPDC052023. The sequence continues at coordinate 83,187 of NZ_JBIUBW010000006.1, forward strand.
CGGGCCGCCGCGCGGCCCGTGCCGCGCGACGGCCGGGGCCTCTCCTGTGGGGGGTGGCGGCCCCGGCCGTTGCCTTGGCCCCTTCGCGCACCGCGCCCCGCCTCGTCCCGCGCCTCATCGGTCCGCGCCCCGCGACCGCCAGTCGTCCCGGCGGCGGGTACGGGCCCGGAGGGCGCCCGCGTCCCGGACCGCGCGGAAAGCCGCCAGAGCCTGCCGCTCGGCCTCCGGGTCCACCGCACCGTCACCCGTCATCGCCCCCAGCAGCGCCGCGAGGTGGCCGCCGCCCTGTCCGTCCGCGAACCGTCGTTCACCCGAGATCATGACTCCCCCAGCCTGCGGGGACCGTCCTGCGTCACGCCCTCGGCGCCCAGCCGGCGGGCGAGTTGCCGAAGCCCACGGTACGCCGCCGTCCGCACCGCACCGGGCCGCTTGCCCAGCACCCGGGCGGCAGCCGGGCCGTCCAGACCGACGACCACCCGCAGCAGCACGGCCTCGGCCTGGTCCCGCGGCAGTTCGCGGACCAGGGCCAGGGCGCGCTCGGTGGTGATGGACTCCAGGGCCTGGTCGTGCGTGCTCTGCGGGCCGGGCAGGTCCAGCACGTCCGGTTCGAGCGCCGCCGGCCGGGGCCGTACCCGGGTGCGGCGCAGATGGTCCAGTGCCCGGTGCCGCGCGATGGTCGCCGTCCAGCCGCGGAAGCCCGCACCGTCGCCCTTGAACCGGCCCAGGTCCCGGGCTATTTCCAGCCAGGCGTCGGACGCCACGTCCTCGGCGTCGTCGCCGACCAGCCCGCGCAGATAGCCGAGCAGTCCCGGCTGCACCAGCCGGTAGGCGACCGCGAACGCGTCCTCGTCCCCGTCCTGCGCCCGCGCGACCGCGGCACCCAATTCCCCGTCGTACGCCTGGACGCGACGGGGTTCCCCTCCCTGGCCCACAACCGTCCTCGTTCGCACCGCGTTCGTAGGAAGTCTGCGCCGTGCGACACGAACCGGCCGTGCCGACGCCCCCACGGTCATCAGCGTCGGGCCTCACAGAAGTGTCACAGCTCGTCAGACGCCCCCGAGGTCCCCCGAGTAACGAGGCCCCCAGTGCCGGTGCCTTTCAGCTCCCGGCGGTCGCGTCCCGGCACAGCAGCCGCAGCGAGCCGTCGCCCGCGAAACAGCGGCGGGCCTCGTCGATGGGGTCCCACAGGCGGCCGTCCGGCGTGCGCAGCCAGTGGTCGCCGCCGGTCGCCCACCATTCGGCGCCGGCCTGACGGGCGATCACCTCACCCGCGTAGGCCCCGAGCCCGCGCAGGATGTGCTCCACGGCGGCGTACGGCGTGCCCTCCCGGCGCAGTTCGTCGATCATCCGGTCGGCACGCCACAGGGACTGCGCGGAGTAGTCGAGCCGCAGCCGCGCCCCCTCACGCAGGGTCGCCACCGCGTCCGTGGCCCACCGCACCGGCTTCGTCGCGGCCGAGGGCCTGTTCTCGGGGGTCGCCCCCGCCTGGCTCGTCGTCACAGTCTGGGTCGTCACACTCGGAAAAGCGCCCTGCAGCAACGATTCGTCACGCCTATTCGGCCACTGCCCGCAACCGGCGCAGGACCGCCCCACCGCGCTCCAGAGACGGTCACAGGATCCTTGCGGGAGCGCGGGTTTACGATCCCGAATCCGGGGCCCCGTCCTCATGCCCGGCCAAGGTCACGGCACGCACTCACCCTCCCCGGCCAGAACCACCCACCGGCGCCCGGGGGACCCCACCACGACACCTCGCCGAGCCCACCCCACCGCGCCACCGACGCCTCGCCGAACCCACGACTCCCGGGCGACACCCCACCCAGGCAGCCATGCCCGGACTCCCATGCCCGACCCTGACCACGGACGCAAGCCGAAGCCGGCTGAGGCCGCCCGGACCGGGACCCCCGGTCCAGGCCACCACGCGGGCAAGCCGAAGCCGGCCGAGGTCAGGGCGCCGGGGCGGCAATGCCCGGCCCGGGCCCCCGCCGACACCGCGCCGCCGCTCAGGCGTTCCTCGCCCGGCGGGAGACCACCGCGCGCAGGACCCTGCGGCCCTCTGTCGACACCTCCAGGGCGCGGCGCAGGCCGGCCGAGCCGTGTTCGGTGAGGAGTTCCAGGACGGTGATCTGGCGGCGCAGTTCGGCGGAGACGAGCGGGGACATGGCGTCCGGACGGCCCGCGACGGGGGTCGTGCCCGCCCGCGCGGCGTCCAGCGCCTGCGGGAACGTTTCGGCGGAGGCCCCGCCGTCCTCCGCCGGGTCGAGCAGGCGGTGGATCTGGAGCGACGCCACCGAGCAGCCGTCGGCCCACACCCGGGCCTCGGCGGCCGACCGCATGACAGGGGCGGCAGCCAGCATCCGCCGGACCAGCAACGCGGCCTCGTCCTCGACGTCCTCCGCGTCCACGACCTCGGCGACGCCCAGCTGCGCGCGCGCCTTGTCCAGCAGCGCGCCCCACTCGCCGGTGTCCCCGTTGTCCGCCAGGTTCGCCCAGAGCGGCCGCAGCACCTCGTCGTCGCCCCCCAGGAGGGGAACGCACCGATCCAAACAAGCCAGGGCACTCACGGCCAGCCCGCGTTCGTCGGCCTGCGCGATCAGTTCCACCAGGCTCATCCACGCCTCCCGTTCCGGGGCGCCATTGCTTACGGAGCCCGCACTTCCCCTTACTGCGCGCCATACTGCCGTACTGTCACACCGGCACAACAGCGAGTCGGTGAAGGAACGGGAAGAAGAGCTTTTCGGCCAACGGGCAGGATCGGCGGCCGGAACGCCGAGCGGGCTCAGCCGAGCCGGTCGGCCAGTGCGCTGAACTCCGCCCAGGAGAGCTCCGGTTCGCCCGCGTCCCACAACTTCTGGACGGTGGCCCGCAGCGGCATCCGTATCCCCGCCGCCACCTGCGCCTGCGTCTGGGAGTTCGCGAGATCGCACCACACGGCGAACGAACCGCCGAGAATCTGCCCGTCGTAGCCCGCCGCGACCGGCTGCGTCCCGCGCAGCACCCGCGGCGTCCACTGCTCGTATATCCGCTGTCCCGTCGGATAGACGAAGGTCTGCGGCTCGCCGAGGACGTAGTAGAGGAACTCGTCGTTGTAGTTGATGACCTTGCGCCCCGCGCTCAGGTACTCCACCGGCTGCCGCGCACCGATCTCCTTGCCCGTCCAGTACGCGACCTCGATGTCCTCGTCCGGCTGGACGGACGTACCGGTGTAGAAACCGTCGTTCCACGCGCGCGGCGTGCGGTCGAGGGCCCGGACCGCGGCGGCGCGGTCGTTGAGCCAGCCGGTGGCGAGGTCGGCGACGGTCCCGCCGGGGCCGTACGCCTCGCGCGCGGCGGCCGCGAGCTGCGGGTAGGAGGCCTGCGGGTCGGACACCGTGAGCGCCCGGTACTCGTCGCCGCCGAGGTGCCACCGGGTGCCGGGGAAGAGACCGGCGTACTCCCTGAACAACTCGTCGACGAGCTTCCCGGCCTCGGGGTTCGAGATGTCCACGGCCCCGGTCGCCGCCACGCCCTGCGCGTTGCGCAGCTGCAGCTCCGGGTGGGCGGCGATCACCGCGCCCAGGTGCCCCGGAGAGTCGATCTCCGGGACGATGCTGATGTGCCGGCTCTCGGCCAGCTGGACGATCCGCCGGACCTCTGCCTTCGTCAGGTGCTGCTGCGACACGACCTCGGGATGCGAGTCGGACTCGATACGGAATCCCTGGTCGTCGGAGAAGTGCAGCCCCAGTTCGTTGAACTTGAGGTCGCCCAGCTCGCGTATCCGGTCCTCGATCCAGTCGGCCGTGAAGTGCTTGCGGGCGATGTCCACCATCAGCCCGCGCCGCTCCTTGGCCGGCTCGTCCCGCACGACGCCCTCCGGCGCCGTGCCGCCGTCGCTCACGGTCTGCTTCAGCGTGCGGGTCCCGTAGAAGACCCCCGCCTCGCCGGGACCGCTGATACCGACCCGCCCGTCACGGACGGTCATGGTGTACGACTCCGGGTTCGCCCCATCGGCCCCGCTCAGCGCGAGCCGGACGTCCCCGGCCCGGCTGTCGCCCTTCTCGCCCGCGTAGGTCAGCCCCAGCTCTCCGGCCAGGAGCCGCCCCTCGTCCGCCAGCCCGGCGTCGCTCACCACGACCCGCGAGCCCTGCGCGGGACGCCAGCCGGGACCGCGCGCCGGGGAGTGGTCACCGACTGCCGGAATGGTGCGCGGGGCCGTGGACAGGGGGTACGAGCGGGTGGGCGTCGGGGTGGGGGTCGGCGCCGCCGCGGCGGGGGCCGACGGGTTCGCGGACGCGCCGCCCGGCGCCCCTCTGCCGGTCCACAGCCCCCGCCCGAGGCCGACGAGCACCACCGCGGCGGCGACCACCACGATCAGCCACCGCGTCCGTATGTCGCTCCGCGCCGACGCCCGGCGCCTGTGCTGGCTCACCCTGCCAACGTACGGCTTCGAGCGTCCACCGCGCGTCTTCAAACTCTCCCGTCCGGGTGAAAATCAGGTATCGCTCGGACACGCCGTGAACACTCTCGATAACGTGACGGCACATCTCCCATCACATCCCCTGCTGACACACGCGACGCCCACGAGGACCCACGCTGCCCGCGCACCGCCTCCCAGACCTCCCCGGCCGAGTCGCCATACCGGTGGGGCACTTCAACGCCGCCCCCGCCGAGGACATACGGCGCATGCTGCTGAGCTGCCTGCACAGCCTCCGCTGGGCCCGGCGGGTCGCCGACCACCGCCCGTACCCGGACGCGGACGCCCTGCTCGCGGCGGCGGACGAGGCGGCGTACGACCTGACCGCGGCGGACCTCGCGGAGGCCCTGGCAGCGGAGTCCCTGCCCGAGCTGCCCGACGGCGCGTACTCGGCGGCCCACACGGCGCTCAGCGCGGCCCACGCGGCATACGAGGCCCGCTTCGGACATGTATTCGTCATCTGCCTGGACAGCTTCACCCCGGACGAGGTCCTCGACCAGCTCCTGGCGGCGATCCGGTCACGATTGACGAACGATCCGGAAGAAGAACGGGGGGTCACGGCGGAAGAACTCCGCCGCCTGGCAAGAGGCCGGCTGGTGACGTCCCTCAGGGGCGCGGGGAGCCGCGCGACCAGCTCGAACGGCGCCACGCCCGGCGCATGAACCGGACACCCCACCCTGAAAGCCGCAATCCTCACCCATCCGCGTGCCACTTTGATCACACCGCCAGACCCCGGCTCAGCCCAGCGGCAGCGCGTCGCTACGATGCTGGGGGCCGGTGGACCGTACCCGGCCGGGCCCGTCCGACGCCGAAGCCGGCAGGCCCCAGTCCCCGCTCCCGGAGGGTTCTTCCGTGCCGGCTGGAACGCTGTACCGCGGCCGGGAAGGAATGTGGTCCTGGGTGGCTCACCGAGTCACCGGCGTCCTCATCTTCTTCTTCCTGTTCGTACATGTGCTGGACACCGCACTCGTCCGCGTCTCCCCCGAGGCGTACGACGAGGTCGTGGCCACCTACAAGACGCCGCTCGTCGCCGTGCTGGAGTACGGCCTCGTGGCCGCCATCCTCTTCCACGCGCTCAACGGCCTGCGCGTCATCGCCGTCGACTTCTGGTCGAAGGGCCCGCGCTACCAGAAGCAGATGCTCTGGTCCGTCGTGGCCGTTTGGGTCGTGCTGATGCTCGGGGCGATCTACCCCGTCCTCGGCCACGCCGCTCGTGAAGTCTTCGGGAGCTGACGCGCATGTCCACCACTGAGAAGACCGCTTCCGGCATCGGCCCCGTCGAGGGCACCTCCCTCCACACGGTCGACAACCCGGCGCCGCTCATCGAGCCGCCGCGCCAGCGCACGAAGAAGACCCCGCGTACCACGCGCGGCAACTTCGAGATGGCCGCCTGGCTCTTCATGCGGCTGTCCGGCATCGTGCTGGTCGTCCTGGTCATCGGCCACCTGCTGATCCAGCTCGTGCTGGACGGCGGCGTCTCCAAGATCGGCTTCGCCTTCGTGGCGGGCCGCTGGGCGTCCCCGTTCTGGCAGGTCTGGGACCTGCTGATGCTGTGGCTGGCGATGCTGCACGGCGCCAACGGCCTGCGCACGATCATCAACGACTACGCGGAGCGCGCGGGCACGCGCCTGTGGCTGAAGGGCCTGCTGTACACCGCCACGGTGTTCACCATCCTGCTGGGCACGCTGGTGATCTTCACCTTCGACCCGAACATCCGCTAGGCACGGGGCTGAGGTACTACTGATGAAGATCCACAAGTACGACACCGTCATCGTCGGCGCCGGTGGCGCGGGTATGCGCGCCGCCATCGAGGCGACCAAGCGCAGCCGCACCGCCGTGCTGACCAAGCTCTACCCGACCCGCTCCCACACGGGCGCCGCGCAGGGCGGCATGGCCGCCGCGCTGGCCAACGTGGAGGAGGACAACTGGGAGTGGCACACCTTCGACACGGTCAAGGGCGGTGACTACCTGGTCGACCAGGACGCCGCCGAGATCCTGGCGAAGGAGGCCATCGACTCGGTCCTCGACCTGGAGAAGATGGGCCTGCCGTTCAACCGGACCCCGAACGGCACGATCGACCAGCGCCGCTTCGGCGGTCACAGCCGTAACCACGGCGAGGCCCCGGTCCGCCGCTCCTGCTACGCGGCCGACCGCACCGGCCACATGATCCTCCAGACGCTGTACCAGAACTGCGTCAAGGAGGGTGTGGAGTTCTTCAACGAGTTCTACGTCCTCGACCAGCTGATCACCGAGGTCGACGGCATCAAGCACTCGGCCGGTGTCGTGGCGTACGAGCTGGCGACCGGCGAGATCCACATCTTCCAGGCGAAGGCCGTGATCTACGCCTCCGGCGGCACCGGCAAGTTCTTCAAGGTGACGTCGAACGCGCACACGCTGACCGGCGACGGCCAGGCCGCCGTCTACCGCCGCGGCCTGCCGCTGGAGGACATGGAGTTCTTCCAGTTCCACCCGACCGGCATCTGGCGCATGGGCATCCTGCTGACGGAGGGCGCCCGCGGTGAGGGCGGCATCCTGCGCAACAAGGACGGCGAGCGCTTCATGGAGAAGTACGCGCCGGTCATGAAGGACCTCGCGTCCCGTGACGTCGTCTCCCGCTCCATCTACACGGAGATCCGTGAGGGCCGCGGCTGCGGTCCCGAGGGCGACCACGTCTACCTCGACCTGACCCACCTGCCGCCGGAGCAGCTGGACGCGAAGCTCCCGGACATCACCGAGTTCGCGCGCACCTACCTGGGCATCGAGCCGTACACGGACCCGATCCCGATCCAGCCGACCGCGCACTACGCGATGGGCGGCATCCCGACCAACGTCGAGGGTGAGGTCCTGGCGGACAACACCACGGTCGTCCCGGGCCTGTTCGCCGCCGGCGAGGTCGCCTGCGTGTCCGTGCACGGCGCCAACCGCCTCGGCACCAACTCGCTGCTGGACATCAACGTGTTCGGCAAGCGGGCCGGCCTCGCCGCGGCCGCGTACGCGCAGAAGGCCGACTTCATCGAGCTGCCGGAGAGCCCGGAGTCCCTCGTTCTGGAGCAGATCGAGCGGCTGCGGACCTCCACGGGCAACGAGCGGGTGGCGACCCTGCGGCGTGAGCTGCAGGAGACCATGGACGCGAATGTCATGGTGTTCCGCACCGAGCAGACGATCAAGACGGCCGTCGAGAAGATCGCCGAGCTGCGCGAGCGCTACAGGAACGTGGCGATCCAGGACAAGGGCAGGCGGTTCAACACGGACCTGCTGGAGGCCATCGAACTGGGCAACCTGCTCGACCTGGCCGAGGTCATGGCGGTCTCCGCGCTGGCCCGCAAGGAGTCCCGCGGCGGTCACTACCGCGAGGACTACCCCAACCGCGACGACGTCAACTTCATGCGCCACACCATGGCGTACCGCGAGGTCGGCGCCGACGGGTCCGAAACCGTCCGTCTCGACTACAAGCCGGTCGTCCAGACCCGCTACCAGCCGATGGAGCGTAAGTACTGATGGCTACACCCGTTCTGGACAAGGCCGAGACCCCTGGCTCGGAGTCCGCGGCCTCCCCGTACATCACCGTCACCTTCCGGATCCGCCGCTTCAACCCGGAGGTCTCGGCGGACGCGACCTGGGAAGACTTCCAGCTGGAGATCGACCCCAAGGAGCGCGTCCTCGACGGTCTGCACAAGATCAAGTGGGACGTGGACGGCACCCTGACGTTCCGCCGCTCCTGCGCGCACGGCATCTGCGGCTCGGACGCCATGCGGATCAACGGCAAGAACCGCCTTGCCTGCAAGACGCTGATCAAGGACATCAACCCCGAGAAGCCGATCACGGTCGAGCCCATCAAGGGCCTGACGGTCCTGAAGGACCTGGTCGTCGACATGGAGCCGTTCTTCCAGGCGTACCGGGACGTGATGCCCTTCCTGATCACGAAGGACACCAACGAGCCGACGCGTGAGCGGCTGCAGTCCGCCGAGGACCGGGAGCGCTTCGACGACACGACGAAGTGCATCCTGTGCGCGGCCTGCACCTCGTCCTGCCCGGTGTTCTGGAACGACGGCCAGTACTTCGGCCCCGCGGCGATCGTCAACGCCCACCGGTTCATCTTCGACTCGCGTGACGAGGCCGGTGAGCAGCGCCTGGAGATCCTCAACGACCGTGACGGCGTGTGGCGCTGCCGCACGACCTTCAACTGCACGGACGCCTGCCCGCGCGGTATCGAGGTCACCAAGGCGATCCAGGAGGTGAAGCGGGCGCTCATCACGCGCCGCTTCTGATCTCCGCCTCTTTCGCGAGGGCCCCGTTTCCGGTGAGGCACCGGCGGCGGGGCCCTCGCGCGTCTACAGCTGGCTCAGGATGGTCGGATCGGTGATCTTGGAGTCGTCGGCCAGCATCATGGCCTTGCTGAGGATGACCGCCAGCATGCGGTCGCCCTCGTACGGCAGATAACCGGACTGCGGTGTGCCCGCGGCGGACTTGGGGACGATGCACAGGTACTGGTCGTTCGGGCTCCTGAGGATGTTGCCCGAGCCGAGATGGATCCGGTACGTGTGGAGTTCGCCCTTCACCTGGAGGAAGCGGCCCTCCAGTGTGCAGCGGTCGGCTATCGCGAGCCTCGGTATCAGGCGTGCGAGCAGCGCGCGGCGCGTCTCGGCGCTCTGGCCCAGCTCTCCGAAGCCGTACGAGGTCCAGTACTCGCGGAACCGGCCGCCGGGGCCGCCGTCCTGCCAGGCCGGGTCGTTGCCGACGCTGGCGACACCGACGAACAGGTCGACGTCGCGCAGGACTTCGGACAGGACGAGGGGCGGGATGTCGGCGAGGGGTATCGGGCCCACCGGATCGGCGCCGTCGCGCAGCCACATGCGGTACTCGCCGCCGCAGCAGTGCGCCGAGTTCTCCGGGGCGTCGACCGGGTAGAAGCGGACCTGGTCGGTGCGCAGCCGGAGGTAGCTGCCGGACTCGGTGGTGTCGACGCCGAATTCGTCGCCCTCGCCCTCGATCCAGTACTCGGCGCGCAGGCCCCACTGCGGCAGTTCACGGGTGGCGGGCGGCGCCTCGTCGTCGACGCACAGGCGGAGCTTGTTGCGCCAGCCGCGGATCGCGGCCAGGGAGTGGAACTGGTGCTGGCGCAGGATGTGTGCCGCGAACCGGTTCGAGTACGTGCCTGTCGCGCGCTCGGCGTCCGTGAGCAGGTACACCTCGCGGTGTGCCTGCTTGAACGGCTGGGTGACGCCGTGCCGTTCCAGCCAGTCCCGCCAGGCGACGATGTGCGCCGGCTCGTGGTCGACGGGATGCCAGAGTGCGACCTCGGTGCCGTGGGTGACGGGGTCGTCGGTGAGGGTGCGCAGAGCGCCGTCCGCGTACCCGGCGGTGCGTCCGTCGACCGTCCACAGCAGGCGGCGGGCAAGCGTGCCGACGAGGGGGTGGTCGAGGTAGCGCTCGCGCCAGGTGGCGTAGGACCAGGTGCGCCGGGCGAGGAACTGGCGGTCGAGCCGCTCGCTCTGGGCCGTGAGCATCTTGTCGATGTCCTTGACCGCGGCCTTGAGTTCCTTCAGCTCGTCGGCGTGGTCGCGCCGGACGGCGGCCGGGACGGACTTGACCGGCTTACCCACCGCGTTCTTCCAGGTCAGCACCGCGCGGGAGCCCTCGACGCGTAGTTCGGCGGTGGCGTCCGCGAAGGCGTACCGGGCATGGCCGACGTCGGTGAGGCCGTACGCGGGCACGGCCAGCTCCTCGATCTCGTCCCGGCCGAGACCGAGCGCCCGCGCCCGGGTGTCGAGCGCGGCGTCGAGCAGCTTGAGCGTGCCCTTGTAGGTGACACGGGTGGTGAGGCGGGCCAGTTCGGCGAGGGCGGCTTCGCCGTCCATGCGGGCGAGGGCGTTGACGGCGGCGTTGGCGACCTTGGGGTTGCGCGGGCCGAGCCCCTGGACCTTCTTCAGGCAGGTGTCCACCAGAGTGCCGAGGGTGCGCGCGGTCTCGGCGTGGGCGGGCAGGAGGGCGAGCAGCCAGGTCAGGCCGCGCAGCGCGTTGGCGTTGCAGGGGTCGAGGGTGTGGTTGGGGTCCGCACCGTAATAGGTGGGCACCAGCGGGTGGGTGCGCGGCCGGCCGACCAGGGTCAGCCAGGGCAGCACCCGCTGCCGCAGGGTTTCGGGTCCGACGGCGTCGATCAGCGACCGGGCCGTCCGGTCCCACTTCGCGGAGGGGCGGGCGGCCGTGGCGGTGGCCGTGTGGGCGAGCAGCCGCTGCCAGACGTCGCCGAGCTCGCCGGCGTCGGCAAGTGCCTGGTCGGACCAGGCCTCGCCGGGGTTCAGGACCGGGTGGGGCAAGCGCTTCACCAGGGATCCGAGTTCACCCGAGCCGTTCCAGAGCATGAGGTGGGAGCGGCGGACCAGGGCGACGAACTCGCCGGGGAGGTCACGGCCCTCGGCCAGCTCCAGCTCCGCGAGGCGCACCAGCTGCCGGGTGTCGTACTGGACCTCCCGCTCGGCGGCCAGCCGGATCAGCGCGGCGCGGGTGTCGCGCGGCTGGCCCTCGACGAGGTCCGGGCCCTGGAGGCTGTCGAGCAGGTGCACGATGCGGCGGCGTACGGCGGCACTCTGCTCGAACTCGTGGTACCGGGACGCCAGGTGGTGCAGCAGGGCGGTCCGGAAGGGCCGGTCGGCGTCCCGCACGGCGTTGACGACCTTGCGGCCCTCCCCGCTCCAGTGGTCGTCGATCGTCTCGGCGAGGGCGAGGAGCCCAGGCACGGCCCCTTCCGCGTCCCCGGCGGAGACCAGGGCCAGGACGCCGCCGACCTGCTGCGCGTACTCGGAAGTCGATGTGATCATCAGCCACCCACCAGGGGGACGAGCTTGAGGAACGTGACCTCGGTGCCTAGCACCAGGTCGATCTCCTCGTCCACGTCGGTGACCTGACGGTCCCCCACGAGGACCAGGAACCCGTTGCCCGCGAAGGCCTTCAGCGCCAGCTCGGTCTGCGCCTCGGGGTCTATCCGCCGGGGCGTGCGCAGCGCGTATCCGTTCAGCACCCGCTCGGTGTCCGAGGGCTGCACCAGCCCCTGGAACACGCCCGGTGTGCGCGCGTTGTACTCGGCGACCTCCTGGAACACCCGGCGCCTGATCAACTCACCCACGGTGAGCCGCTCCTCGGCGACCTCCAGCTCCAGGCCCGCGCCCCTGTCCCCCGTCGTCGTCTCGTCGACGAACGTCACGATTGCCATGCCGACGACAGTACGGGCCACCACTGACAATGCCGGGGTTCGGCCGTTCGCCCGCCTACGCTGACGGCATGTCAGATGACGAGTCGTACGAGCTGCTCGGTTTCGACAACGTGCTGCTGCCCGTCGGGGACCTGGGCGAGGCCGTGGCCTTCTACGAGCGGGCCGGGTTCACGACGGGATTCCGGATCGACGAGGCCGGGATCGCGCTGCTGAGGGTCGGGGGTGAGACGCCCGGCCTCCTGCTGCGCCAGGAGGAGGAGTTCGGGCACCGGCCGCCACCCTGGCCGTCCCCGCGGGTGTGGCTGGAGGTGCCGGACGCGCGGATGGCGGCCGAGGCGCTGACCGCCGCGGGCATCCCGCTGCTCGACGCCCCCGCCCCCGGGGTCACCGGCTGGACGGTCGAGATCGCCGACCCCTGGGGGAACGTCGTCGGGTTCACGGACTACAGCAAACGGCCGGAGCTGGGCCGGATCTCCTGACCCGGGCACCCGTCGGCGGACGGGCACCCACCCCATCTTGAACGCGTTCAAAAACAGGGTTACAGTCATCCCTGTCAGCGTTTTGAACGCGTTCAAGAAAGGGTGGGGGACATGGACCGCACGGTCGTCGCCTACGTCATCTATCTGGTCGTCAGCATCTCCCTGACCATCTGGGTGGCCCGTACGCTCAGCCGCAACGGGCGGGTCTTCCTGGCCGACGTGCTGCACGGCAACGAGAAGCTCGCCGACGCCGTGAACCACCTCCTGGTGGTCGGCTTCTACCTGGTCAACCTCGGGTTCGTCGCGCTCTACCTCAGTGACGACGAGACCATCACCGACACGCGTGGCGTCTTCGAGGCGTTGTCGACCAAGCTCGGTGTGGTGCTGCTGGTGCTCGGCGTGATGCACCTGGGCAACGTGTACGTCCTCAACCGGATCCGGCGGCGGGGCGCGATGGAGCGGGAGCAGCAGCCGCCGGTCCCGCCGCAGGGCTGGGTGGCTCCGGCGCCGGGGGCCTGAGCACCCATGGCGGCCACGCAGAGGGGCTGGAACGGGAACGGCGCTCCGGCCCGGGCCGGCGCCCGCGGACCGCGGGAAGGTCGCGTCGGGGGGGCTTCCGCCTCGGACGGGGGTCGGGACGAAGGCGGCATGGCAACGGCCGCCTCGGTGGGCCGGGGCGCGGCACGCGTCCCGGTTCGCCGGCTGACCGTGCTCTACGACGCCGAGTGCGCCCTGTGCGCGTTCCTGCGCGACTGGCTCGCACGGCAACGGCAGCTGGTGCCGCTGGACCTGGTACCGGCCGGTTCCGCCGAGGCCCTCCGGCGCTTTCCCGGCCTCGACCACCGGACCACCCTGGACGACATCACCGTCATCGGTGACGGCGGGCAGATCTATCAGGGCGCCGCCGCCTGGATCGTCACCCTGTGGGCGCTGCGCGAGCACCGGTCGCTCGCCCACCGCCTGAGCAGCCCGGCGGGGATGCGGATCGCCAAGGGAGCCGCTCTGGCCGCCGCGAAATGGCGTGGCGGGCCGTGGGGCGGACAGGCGTACCCGCGCGCGGAAGGGTGGACGTACGACCCCTCCCTGGGCTGGACGTACCTCCCCAAGGGGTGCGCCGACGGCGCCTGTCCCACTGACTAGGCTCTCTTCGTGCCCGCGAACAACGACAGCCCGAACGAACGCCCCGGTGAGGGCGGCGGTACGCCGGCGAAGGCCGAGCAGACCAAGTCGGAGCAGACCCGTGCGCTCATCCTGGAGACCGCGATGCGGCTGTTCCGGGAACGCGGGTACGACAAGACCACCATGCGGGCCATCGCGCAGGAGGCCGGGGTCTCCGTCGGCAACGCGTACTACTACTTCGCCGGCAAGGAACACCTCATCCAGGGCTTCTACGACCGGATCGCCGCCGAGCACCAGGCGGCGGTCCGGGGCGTACTGGGCCGGGAGACCGACCTGGAGGCCCGGCTCGCGGGCGTCCTGAAGGCCTGGCTCGACGTGGCGATGCCGTACCACGAGTTCGCGGTGCAGTTCTTCAAGAACGCCGCCGACCCCGACAGCCCGCTCAGCCCGTTCTCCCCGGAGTCGGAGCACGCGCGCGTGGAGGCGATCAGCGTCCATAGGGAGGTGCTCGCGGGCGCCACGAAGACCAAGGTCCCGGAGGAACTGCGGGACGTGCTGCCAGAGCTGATGTGGCTGTCCCAGATGGGCCTCGTGCTGTACTGGATCTTCGACCGGACGGAGGGGCGCGAGCGCAGCTACCGGCTGGCGGAGCGGGGGGCTCGCCTCACCGCTCGGGGCGTGTACCTGTCCCGCTTCCGGGTGCTGCGACCGCTGGTGCACGAGGTGCATGAGCTGTTCACGGACTTCTTGCCGGGGATGACGCGGGTGCTGCCGGATCCGGGGGGCGCGGGTCGGGCCGACTGATCGCTTTCGGGTGAACGACCGGAACGGGACACCTCGGCTCCGGCCTGCCTACGACGATGCTCTCTACACCAGCCCATGGGAGGCACGTGATGTCCGCAGCAGGTCTGGAAAACGGATCTGCAGGCCAAGGTCGCCGCCTACGCAAAGGCCCGGATTCCCGTCTACGTCATCGTCGACCGCAAGCACCAGCGAGTCCGTGTGCTGACTGGGGTGGGTGGCCGTTACGCAACACACGGCATCCACATCCCCGGGGAGCTCGTCACGCTCCCCGAGTCCGTGGGCGGAAAGGTTGTGCTGGACGTCGAGCGCATCCTCAAGGCCGGAATGGCCTGACTCAGTTCACCGCGTCAACCTCCCCCTCGGCCACCTCCGCCACCTCCACGTCGTACACCAGCGGCCCCTCCTCCACGACCACATGCCGTGCCCGCGAGCCAAGACCGCTTGCCGTAGCCGCCAGCAGATACGCCCCCGGCCCCGGCACCGCCACGATGTAGGAGCCGTCGGCGAGGGACATCACCCGGTCGAGCTGTCGGCCGCCACGCGACAGCAGCGTCACCGCCGCCCCCTCCAGCGGCTCGCCGTCCGCCGTGCGGATGAAGCCGTGGATCACCGACGAAGGCCCCTCGGGCACCGTCTCCACCGGCTCCTCCCCCGGCTCCACCGCCAGATGCGGCAGCCGCTTCTCCAGCCCCGCCGGCAGCCACCAGTTCGCCTTGCCCAGCAGGTGCATCGCCGCCGGAACCAGCGCCGTACGCAGGATGAACGCGTCCAGCGCGACCGCCGCCGCCAGCCCGATGCCCGCCATCGCGCCCTCCATGTCGCCGCTCAGGACGAACGCGGAGAAAACGCAGATCATGATCAGCGCCGCGCAGTTGATGACCCGGCTGGTCTCCGCGAGCCCGACCCGGACCGCCCGCGCGTTGTCCTTGGTGTGCACCCACTCCTCGTGCATCCGGCTCACCAGGAACACCTGGTAGTCCATCGACAGGCCGAACAGCAGCGACAACATGATGACCGGCAGGAACGCCGTGATCGGGCCCTCCTTGCCGATGCCGAGCAGTTCCGTGCCCCAGCCCCACTGGAAGATCGCCACCAGGACGCCGAAGGACGCGGCAGCGGCGATCAGGTTCATCAGCGCCGCCGTCAACGGCACCACCAGCGAGCGGAAGGCCACCAGCAGCAGAAGGAAGCCGAGCGCGATGATCGTCGCCACGAAGTACGGCAGCCGATCGCCCGTCACCGACGCGAAGTCCTTGAAGACCGCCGTCACACCGCCCACATGTGCCTCGGCGCCGGACGCCGGGATCACCTCGTCGCGCAGCACGTCGATCAGCCGGTCCGTCTCCTCGGACTGCGGTGCGGTCGCCGGCACCACCTGGATCACCGTGACGTCGTTCGCGGGCGGCAGCGCGGCCACCTGGGCGACGCCCCCGGTCGACTCGATGCGCGACACCAGCGCGTCGGGTGCCGTGCCGTCCACCACGACCTGGAGCGGGCCGTTGAAACCGGGGCCGAAGCCCTCGGCGAGCAGGTCGTAGGCCTGCCGGGTGGTCTGCGTCTCCTGGTGGTTGCCCTGGTCGGTGGCGCCCAGCCGGATGGACAGCACGGGCAGGGACAGCACCGCCATGACCACGAGCGCGAGCGCCGCGATCGCCCGCGGGCGCCGCTGGACGTACGCCGACCAGCGCGCCGCCGGGCCGCTCGCCTCCTCCGGCTCCGGCCCCGCGTGGGCCAGCCGGTGCCGCTGCCGGCGGCTGAGCACCCGCATGCCGAGCAGACCGAGCAGGGCGGGCAGCAGCGTGACGGCCGCGAGGACGCTGAAGACGACGGTGAGGGAGGTCGCGATGACCACACCGTCCAGGAAGCGCAGGTTCATCACCAGCATGCCGGCCAGCGCGATGCAGACCGTGCCGCCGGCGAACAGCACCGCGCGCCCGGAGGTGTTGAGGGCGGTGACGGCGGCCTCCTCCGGCTTCGTACCGCGCAGGATGCCGCGCCGGTGCCGGGTGACGATGAACAGCGCGTAGTCGATCCCGACGCCGAGGCCGATCAGCGAGCCCAGCAGCGGCGCCACGTCGGGCACGTTCGTGGCGTGGCTGAGCAGCATCGTCGAGAGCATGCCGGTACCCACGCCGAAGATCGCCACGACGATCGGCAGCAGCATCGCGAACAGCGAGCCGAAGGCCAGGAACAGCACGATCGCCGCCGCCGCGATCCCGACCAGTTCGGCCGTGCCGGTGGGCGGCTCCTGGGTACGTGCGATCGCCTGCCCGCCCAGCTCGACCTGCAGTCCGTCCCGTTCGGCCCTCTGCGCACTCTGCACGACGTCCTCGATGAGCTCCATCGGGACGGCGTTCGCCTGCTCGGTGAAGGTGATCTGCGCGTACGCGATCCGCCCGTCCCGGCTGATCTGCGCCGCGCCCCGCTCACCGGCGTAAGGGCCGGCGACCTGGCCGACGCCGTCCATGCGGCCGATCCCGGCCAGCGCGGGCTCGATCCGGGACCGTACCTCCGCGTCCCGGACCGTGCCCTCCTCGACCTTCCACACCACCGTGTCGGTGTCACCGGCGCTCTCCGGGAAGGCCTTCTCCATCAGGTCGTACGCGCGCTTCGAGTCGGTGTTCGGCAGGGAGAAGACGTTCGCGTAGTCCGTGCCCGCCGTCGTCGCCGTGAAGCCCAGCCCGAACAGTGCCCCCACCCACAGCACCAGGACCACCAGCCGGTGCCTATAGCACCAGCGTGCCAATGTCGCCACGCCCAACGCTCCTTCGTCGCAGATCGATTGGTCCCCCAGGTCCTGGGCAACAGGATTGGCCGTGCGGCGTGGGTGTGGACACGACCCGCCCATGACTCTCAAGGAACTCCAAAGCGCATCGGGGCCCCGATGTCAGTGGCCGCGCCGATACTGGGGGCATGACGACGGCTCCCGGCACCGTGCTGGTCGTGGAGGACGAGGTGAGCATCGCCGACGTCCTCGCGATCGCCCTGCGCTACCACCGTTTCGAGGTCATGACCGCGGGCACCGTCCGCGAGGCGCTCTCCCTGGCCGAGCGCACCCGGCCCGACGCGGCGCTGCTCGACGTCATGCTCCCGGACGGCGACGGCCGGGCACTGGGCCGTGAACTGCGCGAGCGGCGGCCCGGCCTGGCGCTGGTCTTCCTCACCGCCCGCGACTCACCCGCGGAGATCGTCGGCGCCCTCGGCTTCGGCGACGACTACATCACCAAGCCGTTCAACATCGACGAGGTGGTCGCCCGGGTCACGGCGGTGCTCCGCCGCACCCGCCCCGCCGACGTCCTGCCGCAGCGCCCGCCCCTGCGGTACGGCGATTTGGAACTGGACGAGACGACGTACTGCGTGCACCGCGCGGGCAGGTCGGTCGAGCTGACCCCGACGGAGTACGCGCTGCTGCGCTTCCTCGTGCGCAACGGCGGCCGGATCGTTCCCAAGGAGCAACTCCTGCGGCACGTCTGGCAGTACGAGCACGTGCCGTCCGAGTCGACCGTCGTGGAGACCTACATCAGCTATCTGCGCCGCAAGCTGGACACCCTGGGACCGCCGGTGATCACCACCCGGCGGGGCGTCGGATACGGCCTGGCATGACGTGGCCCAGGTGGCGCCGCGCGCGCGGTCCGCGCTCGCTGCGGGGCAAGCTGACGATGGCGAACGTGCTGCTGCTGGCCCTCGGCGTGGTCGTGGCGACGTGTGTCAGCGTGGTGGGCATGCGGCTCTATCTGCTCGACGCCGTCGACCGGGAGCTGATGGTGTCCCGGGACTCGATCGGTGAGACTCCGCTGACGTTCGAGCAGGTCGACTCGCTCACCACGCTGTTCGCCCTGAGCGAAAAGATGGGACCCGGCGCCTCCGGCGGCCCGGCCGACTCCACCGTGCAGGGCTCGCTCTTCGTGGCCGTGGACCGTGACGGACAGGCCCGGACCATAGGCGGCCTCACCCCGAGCGGCGCCCAGCGCGCCCTGGCCGCCGCCGTGGACGACCCGGCGGCCCTCGCCGCCGACACCGAGCCGCACGACCTGCAGGTGCGCGGCGACCACTACCGCGTCACCGCCGGACAGCTCGCCGACGGCACGACCGTGCTGCTCGCCGCCTCGACCGAGCCCCTGCGGGAGGTCGTCGCCCGTGCCCTCAAGCTGGACATCGCCGCCGGCCTCCTGCTGCTGGCCATGCTGGCCTGGCTGACGATGTTCAGCGTGCGCCGCCGGACGCAGCCGCTGGAGGACATGGTCGAGACGTCGACGGCCATCGCCGAGGGCGACCTGACCCGGCGGGTGCCGTCCAGCCGCGAGCCCACCCTGGAGGTCGAGCAGTTGCGACTCGCCCTCAACTCCATGCTCCACCAGGTGGAGTCGGCGTACCGCACCCGCGAGCACAGCGCGGCCCAGCTGCGCCGCTTCGTCGCCGACGCCTCGCACGAACTGCGCACACCGCTGTCCGCGATACGCGGCTATCTCCAGCTGTACGACAAAGGCATGCTGCGCGACCCGGCCGACCGCAAGCGCGCCTGGGAGCGGGTGCTCGGGGAGGCCGACCGCATGGGCCGGCTCGTCGACGAGCTGCTCACCCTCGCCCGCCTCGATCAGCAGCCGCAACTGCGGTTCCGCAACGTCGACGTGAGCCGCCTGGTGCGTGACGCGGCCCAGGACCTGCGGGTGCAGCAGCCGGGGCGGCCGATATCCGTCCACGCCGACGGCTCGGTGCTGGTGCACGCCGACGAGTCCGGGCTGCGCCAGATACTCGGGAACCTGCTGGCCAACGTACGCATCCATACGCCCGCCGACGTGCCGGTACGGCTCGGGGTGGAGCGGGCGGGCGACGGAGCGGTGCGGCTGTGCGTCGCCGACGAGGGACCCGGGCTGGATGCCGAGGACGCGGCGCGGATCTTCGACCGCTTCTTCCGCGCGGGAGGTGGCGCGGGCAGCGGGCTGGGGATGGCGATCGTGCAGGGCGTGGTCCACGCCCACGGGGGCGAGGTGGGAGTGCGCACGGCGCCGGGTGAGGGGCTCGCGGTGACGGTGACACTGCCGGTGCGGGCGCCGGTTCCGGCGTAGGGGTGGGCGGGGCGCTGGGCTCGGCTCGACTGCGGTGAGGCGCTGTGCCGGCGTGCAGGGCCGAGGAGGCGTGTGTGCTGAGGCGCTGCGTCGGCGTGCAGGGCCGGGGTGACGTGTGTGCTGAGGCCGCTGTGTCGGCGTCCAGGGCCGGGGTGACGTGTGTGCTGAGGCCGCTGTGTCGGCGTCCAGGGCCGGGGTGACGTGTCGTTGCGCGGCCTACCCGTCGGAGTGCACCAGTGCCCACACCGTCTTGCCGTGGCTGCCGCGGCTCCACACGCCCCATGCGGTGGCGAGGTGCTCCACCAGGTGCAGGCCACGGCCCGCCTCCTGCGCGTCGTCGACCGAGCGGAGGCGGGGTACGCGGCTGCCCTCGTCGGAGACCTCTATGAGGCAGGAACCGTCGGCGAGCGCGGTCACCGCGATCTCGAACTCCGCCTCCGTGCGTGGCCCGTGACGTACCACGTTGGTGGCGAGCTCGGACACCAGCAGTACGGCGTCGGCCAACGCCGGGGTGCCGGATCCGTGCCCCCAGTCGATCAGATGGTCCCGTACCCGGCGCCGGGCGAGACCGACGGAGGCCGGATGCCGGGGCAGCCGGAAGGCGTAGCGTCTCACCACGTTTGCTCCTCACCACGCGCACACCTCCGTCACATGGTGCTGTGTCCGAGGGCTGTCCGGCGTCACTTGGGCGGAACCGGCGGTTGTCAAGGCCGTGGGATCACGTCAGTTCGCGTCAGTTCGCGGGCGACGCCCTGCTGGTGCAGTCGGTGTTCATGGTGGA
The DNA here is from genome assembly GCF_044548465.1 of Streptomyces sp. NPDC052023. Classification (NCBI taxonomy): domain Bacteria; kingdom Bacillati; phylum Actinomycetota; class Actinomycetes; order Kitasatosporales; family Streptomycetaceae; genus Streptomyces; species Streptomyces sp. NPDC052023. The sequence continues at coordinate 103,096 of NZ_JBIUBW010000006.1, forward strand.
GCCGGTGCCCGCGCGCAGGGCACCGAGGGTGGTACGGGCCGGGGTGGCCGGCGACCCGTCCGACGGCGTGAACGGCACCTCGGGTCCTGGGCACGCCCGGCCGTCGCCGGAGAAGGACGTGGCAATCCGCAAGCGAACCGATCGCATCGGCGCCCTCCCGAAGGCCCCACATGCCAGCTCCCCATGGCGCGGCTCACTCAATCACGGCGCCTCTCGGCGGGGAAGGCGACTTCGTCGAGAGGAGGACGAACTTGCCGGTCGCTTGCTTCCTGGGGGTTTCACACGCTGTTCACGAGGAGACGGCTGCGCGGGAGTTCACGGACACCTACGCCTGGGCCGACGCCAGCTCGATCACCGTGATGTCCGAGGGGGCACCCACGCGCGTGGGCGGCCCCCACGCCCCGGCGCCACGGCTGACGTACAGCTGGGTGTCGCCGTAGCGCTCCAGGCCCGCGAGGGTCGGGTTCGCGGCCGCCGCGACCAGGTTGCCGGGCCAGAGCTGGCCGCCATGGGTGTGACCGGAGAGCTGGAGGTCCACGTGGTGTTTGACGGCCTCGTGGATCTGGACCGGCTGGTGGGCGAGGAGCACGCACGCGCGCGTGGTGTCACGGTCGCCGAGCGCACCGGTGAAGTCGGGGCCCTGACCCTCGCTCTCGCCCGCGACGTCGTTGACGCCCGCCAGGTCGAACCAGGGCAGCTCCGTGCGCGCGTTCTCCAGCGGGCGCATGCCCAGCCGCCGCACCTGCTCGACCCACTGCCCGGCGCCGGAGAAGTACTCGTGGTTGCCGGTGACGAAGTAGGTGCCGTGCCGGGCCCGCAGCTGGGCCAGGGGCGCGGCGGCAGGACCCAGGTCCCGCACGCTGCCGTCGACCAGGTCGCCGACGACCGCGATCAGGTCGGGCTGCGTGCCGTTGATCGTGTCGACCACCTTCTGGGCGAAGCCCCGGCCGAGGACCGGACCCAGGTGGACGTCGCTGACCACCGCGATCCGGAATCCGTGTGCCGCGCGCGGAAGCTTGGCGAGCGGGACGGTCACGCGCTTCACGCCGGGGCCGTTGAGAACGCCGTAGGTGCCGGTGCCGACCGTGCCGACGGCCACCGCGGCGGCGGCACCCGCGACGACCCGGGAGACGAACAGACGGCGGGAAGGTGCGGGGGGTCGCGGTGCGTCGGCCAAGGGCTGCGGTTCGTCGGCGAGGGTGGGCGCCCCCGTCTCCGTGGCGGCGGGCTCCTGGGGCGGCTCGTCGGAGGCGGGCCCTGAGGACGGCTGTTCGGAGACGGCCCCTGTGGACGGCTCGTCGCGGACGCCCCCCTTGAGCGGTGCTCCCGCCGGTATCGGCTCGGGCCAGGGCCTCGGCCGCGTCATGTCGGCGTCGGCCGGCCCCCGCTGCCGCGCGTCCCGGCGCTCCAGGAAACGCAGCAGCAGCGGTCGTACGACCTCACCGGCGACCACGGCGAGCAGCAGGTAGATCGACAGCGCGAGCCACAGGAAGCCCGGCCAGGCGAGGGTGCGCTGGAGCCAGAAGGGAGCGCCGGCGCGTTCGGCCACCGAGGCGCCGATCGCCAGCACCCAGCCTCCCGCGATCAGCACCGCGCCGACACGGCGCAGCGCGCCCGGGCTCCGGGTCGTGTCGCGGAACAGGCGGCGCCACAGATACCAGTTCGCCACGACGAGGACGCTCACCACGACGAGCAGGAAGACGATCACCATGCCGTTGTTCTCTCCTTGGCCGGGGTGCGGATCGCTATGACTTGTGGCGCAGAGCGCGCACTCCGCGCAACCCGATGACCCCGATGACCGTCCCCAATACGAGGGAGACGACGGCGAGCGTGAGATGCACCCAGAAGTACGCCGTCGGTCGGCCGTCCTCGAACGCCAGCCCGCTGCTGTCCTTGATCAGGTTGTTGACGAAAGTGACCCAGATGACCCAGCTCCACACCCCGAAGGCGAGCAGGAACCAGGAGATCGGGCGGCTGAGTTTCATGCGTTCAGTATCACCGCCGACTGTCCGGTTCGTGCGCCGGGGTGGGGAGGGCGACGGGACTTCCGGGGACCGTACATGTACGTTCTCGCTCGTGCCCGCACCGAAGAAGACCGCCCGCGCACCGCAGATGACCGTTCGAGCATCACAGATGACCGCCTGCGCATCACAGAGGACCGCCCGGCGTTCCCTGCTGCTCGCTTCCGCGACCCTGTTGTCCGTTTCGCTGACCGCGCCCGCCGCTTTCGCCGCGCCACGCCCGTCACCGAGTTCCTCGCCAAGCCCGTCGGCCACTCCCCCGGCGAACATGTCGACCGTGGGCGGCACGCGGCTCGGCCGTCCGGGTACGCAGGTGAACTTGGCCGACGGGGTTCCGGTGCTGCCCAAGGACGTCACCGCACGGTCCTGGATCATCGCCGACGCCGAGTCCGGCGAGGTGCTCGCCGCGCACAACTCGCACTGGCGGCTGGCCCCCGCGAGCACCCTGAAGATGCTGTTCGCGGACACGCTGCTGCCGAAGTTCCCCAAGACCATGACCCGCAAGGTGGTCCCCGCCGACCTGGCGGGCATCGGCTCCGGTTCCAGCATGGTCGGGATAAAGGAGAACGAGACGTACACCGTCCACGACCTGTGGCTCGGTGTCTTCCTGCGCTCCGGCAACGACGCCGTGCACGTGCTGTCCGCGATGAACCAGGGCGTCGGCAACACCGTCAAGGAGATGAACCAGCACGCCGAGGAGCTCCAGGCCCTCGACACGCACGTCGTCAGCCCTGACGGCTACGACGCCCCAGGCCAGGTCTCGTCCGCCTACGACCTGACGCTGATCGCCCGCTCCGGGCTGCAGAAGAAGGACTTCCGCGAGTACTGCTCGACGGTGACCGCGAAGTTCCCGGGTCAGACGACGAAGAACAAGAAGGGCAGGCCGGTCCGCGAGACCTTCGAGATCCAGAACACCAACCGCCTGCTGACCGGCGACTCCGACCTCTCGCAGTACAAGGGCATCGCAGGCGTCAAGAACGGCAACACCACCAACGCGGGCGCCACCTTCACCGGCGTCGCCGAACGGGGCGGCAAGGTGCTGCTCGTGACCGTGATGAACCCTGAGAAGGGCGAGCACAACGAGGTCTACAAGGAGACCGCGCGGCTGTTCGACTGGGGCTTCAAGGCTGCCGGGAAGGTGGAGCCGGTGGGTGAGCTGGTGCCGCCCAAGGGCGCTGCGGGAGCCCCGTCCGGCGCCACCGCCTCGGGCGAGGCGAACGTCGGTGAGGCGGGCGGGGGCTCGGGAACCGACGGCGAGTCGGACAAGCCCGTGGCGAGCGCGACGGCAGGCGACGGCTCCAGCGGGGTCGGGATCGCCTTCGCCGTCACGGCCGGACTGCTGGCGCTGCTCGCGGGCGGCGCGTTCCTGGTGAACCGGCGGTGGCCGCTGCGTCGGCGGTGATCCGAGGGGGGCGGGGCTACGGTCCGGACGGTGACCCGAGGCGGACCGGGGCTGCGGTCCGGCCGGTCACCCGGGGTGGTGGCCGCTGCCCAGGCGGTGACCTCGAGCACAGCGAGGACCGCTACCCGGACGATGACCCCGAGCGCGGTGGGATCAGCCGCCCCCGCGATCAGGCGTGCCTGAGTTGTTGCCCCGTCCCATTCCGCTGAGCCCCGGCCCTTACCCTCCCCGGCGGCCCTCTCACCCCCCGCTCGCCGCAGCCGCGCCCGTCATGCCGTTTCCGCCGATCTCGTCGGCCCGTTCGGCCCCCGCCCGTTCGGCCTCCTTGCTCGGCGTCGCGGTCCAGGCAGCGCAGAAGAGGACGAGCTTCGAGGTGAAGTTGATCCACAGCAGCAGGGCGACGGGGACGCCGAACGCGCCGTACATGCTCTTCGCGGCCACGCCCTGGATATAGCTGCTCAGCAGCAGCTTCAGCAGCTCGAAGCCGATCGCGCCGACCAGCGCGCCCACGATCAGCCGCCGCCGGGACGGCTCGACGCCGGGCAGCAGCGTGAGGACGTAGAGCAGGAGCAGGAACGCGGCGAGCACGGCCACGGCGAACGCGGCGGTGCGCAGCAGCAGGCTCCCCCAGCCCTGTTCTTCGAGGCCCAGCCGGCGGGCGCCCCAGCCGACGGTGGCCGAGGCGACGGTGGACGCGGCGAGGGTGACGAGCAGCGCGCCGCCGAGCCCCAGCAGGACGCCCGCGTCCTTGACCTTGCGCAGGACGGGGTTGTCCTCCTCGTCCGGCAGCTCCCACACCGCACGCAGACAGTCGCGCATGGAGCCGACCCACCCGATACCGGTGAACAGCAGCAGCGCTCCGGCGATGATCCCGACGGTGCCGGCGTTGTCCACCAGGGCGCCGATGTTCAGCTGGTCGGAGATGCCGGGGATCTGCTCGGCGATCTTGTCCTGGATCTCCTTCTGCTGTTCCGTGCTGAGCGTGGCGGCGGCGATCGCGGCACCCACGGTGAGCAGCGGGAACAGTGCGACGAAGCTGGTGAACGTCATCGCGGCGGCCAGGCGCGTCCACTTCACACGGTCCAGCCGCTCGTACGACCGCCACGCGTGCGTGGCCATCAGCCGGGTGGCCGCAGGGCCGATGAGGGGGAGCTTTTTCAGCCAGTCCATGATCCGAGCCTGCCCTCCGCCTCACCGCCGATACGGCCGACGCGGCCGCCGGTCTCCCGGTCCATGCCGAACACCACTGTCCTAGTGCCCCGGAACCACGGGAAGGTGACCGACACCGACCCCCTGTTCGCATCAACGTCCCGGAAATACGGCATGACATGACGACATCCCACTAATCACCCATTTCGGGTAGCTGACGGATGTTTCAGAATCAATGCGACACATAGGGCGTTACGGTCACCACCATGCCTGCCGACGCCGCCCCCGACACCCTGCCCCACCCCTCCGTCGCCTCCGTCACGGGGTGGGGCCGTACCGCCCCCACCACCGCCCGCGTGATCCGGCCCCGGACGTATCAGGAGGCCGTGGACGCCGTTCGGGGCTGCGGAGCTCGCGGCGGCATCCCGCGGGGCCTGGGGCGGGCGTACGGGGACGCGGCGCAGAATGCCGGCGGGACGGTGCTCGGCATGACGGGCCTGGCCCGTATCCACGCCATCGACGCCGCCGGCGGGACCGTCCTGTGCGACGCGGGCGTCTCGCTGCACCACCTGGCGCAAGTGCTGCTGCCACTCGGCTGGTTCGTCCCGGTGACGCCCGGCACGGGCCACGTCACCGTCGGCGGGGCGATCGGCGCGGACGTCCACGGCAGGAACCATCCGACGGCGGGCTCCTTCACCCGCCATGTGCCGTCGCTCGAACTCCTCACCGCCGACGGCGAGATCTGCTCCGTCGGCCAGGGCACACCCCTCTTCGACGCGACGGCGGGCGGCATGGGCCTCACCGGCGTCGTCCTGACAGCGACCCTCCGGCTCCAGCCGGTCCAGACGGCCTGGATGACGGTCGACACCGAACGCGCCGGCGATCTCGACGATCTGCTAGCACGCATGACCGCCACGGGCCGGCGCCGTCCTTACTCGGTCGCCTGGATCGACCTCCTGGCCCGCGGCGCGGCCACGGGACGCGGGGTGCTGACCCGAGCCGAGCACGCTCCCCCGGAGGCGCTGCGCGTGGGCACACGCGCGCGTAGGACCCCTCTCGCCCCGCGTCCCACCCTGCCGCCCGCCGCTCCCAGTCTCGCCGCCCTCGATCTCGTCGCCCCCGATCTGGTCCCGGAGGGGCTTATGAGCCACCGCACGGTCGGATTGTTCAACGAACTCTGGTTCCGGGCAGCGCCACGCGCGCGTACCGGCCGGCTCCGGAGGGCCTCCGCCTTCTTCCATCCCCTGGACGGCGTTCCGCAGTGGAACCGGATCTACGGCCGAGGAGGTTTCGTGCACTACCAGTTCGTCGTCGGAGACGGCCAGGAGGACGCCTTGTGCCGGATCGTGCGGCGCACCGCCGCGCGTCGGTTCCCGTCCCTCGTGGCCGTCCTGAAGCGCTTCGGGGACGCCTCTGCGGGCTGGCTCTCCTTCCCCGTGCCCGGCTGGACGCTGGCCCTGGACATCCCGGCCGGGCTGCCGGGCCTCGCCGCCTTTCTCGACGGACTGGACGAGGAGGTGGCGGCCGCGGGCGGCCGTGTCTGCCTCGCCGAGGACTCCCGCCTCCGCCCCGACCTGCTCACCGCGATGTACCCGAAACTCGCCGACTTCCGCGCCCTGCGCGCGGAGCTGGACCCACGAGGCGTCTTCGCTTCGGACCTCTCCCGCCGACTGGGCCTGTAGCCCGCCCGCACCCTCGTGACTCACCTCTATGTGGGTCGGCTTCGCCCCACCCACCCCAAGCCCGTCCCTCCCCAGGAGCTGTCATGAAGGACGCCTTCGGTCTCCCCCAGTCCCTCCTCGTCCTCGGCGGTACGTCCGAGATCGCGCTGGCCACCGCCCGCCGTCTGGTCATGCGGCGTACGCGCACGGTGTGGCTGGCCGGACGCCCCTCGCCCGCCCTCGAGAAGGCCGCCGACGGTCTGCGCGCCCAAGGTGCGCAGGTGCACACCGTCGACTTCGACGCGCTCGACCCCGAGTCCCACGAGACGGTGCTCGGCAAGGTCTTCGCCGAGGGCGACGTCGACATGGTGCTGCTCGCGTTCGGAATCCTCGGCAACCAGGCGCACGACGAGCGCGAGCCGGTGAGCGCGGTGCGCGTCGCGCAGACCAACTACACGGGCGCCGTCTCGGCGGGTCTGGTCAGCGCACGGGCGTTGCAGTCGCAGGGCCATGGCTCCCTGGTCGTCCTCTCCTCGGTCGCCGCCGAGCGCCCCCGCCGCTCCAACTTCATCTACGGCTCCAGCAAGGCGGGCCTCGACGCGTTCGCCCAGGGCCTCGGTGACGCGCTGCACGGGACGGGCGTGCACGTCATGGTCGTACGCCCCGGATTCGTCCGCTCCAAGAAGACCAGCGGCCTGGCGGAAACCCCTCTCGCCACCACCCCGGAAGCGGTCGCGACGGCCGTCGAACTGGGCCTGCGCCGCCGCTCGGAGACGGTGTGGGTACCGGGAGCCCTCCGCCTGGTGACGGCGGCCCTGCGCCACCTCCCGCGTCGGGTGTTCCGGCGTATCCCCCTCTAGCTACCGCACCGACACGCCCCCATTGGAGGCCTCCCGCCGTCGCCACCCGCCGTCGCCGTCGCCGTCTGTCCGCTGTCGTCTGCCGACCATCCGCTGTCGTCCACTGGCCGCCGACTGTCGGCTGCCGCCCGGGAGATCTACCGGCTGGAGATGGTGCCCCGCTCCACATGCCCCATCTGCGGAGGCACCACCGCACCGCCGAACGCGAAGTCCCGCAGCCTGCGCCAGACGCCGTCGGCGCCCTGCTCGTAGAGGGCGAAGCCGGTGCAGGCCCATTCGGCCCGGTAGTCGGCGAGTTCCTCGAAGGCGCGGTCCATGGCCGCCTCGTCGATGCCGTGGGCGACGGTGACGTGCGGGTGGTAGGGGAACTGCAGTTCGCGCGCCACGGGACCTGAGGCGTCCCGGACCTGCTTCTGCAGCCACGTGCAGGCCTCGGCGCCCTCGACGACCCGGACGTATACGACGGGCGACACGGGCCGGAAGGTCCCGGTCCCGGACAGCCGCATCACGAAGGGACGCCCGGCGGTGGCGACCTCGGCGAGGTGCGCCTCGACGGCGGGCAGCTGCGAGTCGTCGACCTCCGTCGGCGGCAGCAGGGTGACGTGCGTGGGGATGCCGTGAGCCGCGGCGTCGCCGAAGCCCGCGCGCCGCTGCTGGAGCAGGCTGCCGTGCGGCTCCGGGACCGCGATCGACACACCGATCGTTACGGTCCCCACGTCGTCTCCTGTCGTCGTGTCGGTACGGATCTCGGGCGGGCACGGGTGGCCGCGATCGCGGCCTTCCGGCTATCGACTGTACGGCTCCGGCCGCGCCCTGGGCAGGCGCAGCCGCAGTGATGTGCAGCGCTGTGCGGGGGTACGGGTGTACGGCCCGGGGTTGGGGGTGTACGACCGGGTTGTACGGGCGTACGGCCCGGCTCAGTGCTTGGCCGGCAGGAAGCCCACCCGGTCGTAGGCCTGTGCCAGGGTCTCCGCGGCGACGGCGCGCGCCTTCTCCGCGCCCTTGGCCAGGATCGAGTCCAGCGTCTCCGGGTCGTCGAGGTACTGGTTGGTCCGCTCCCGGAAGGGCGTCACGAACTCGACCATGACCTCGGCGAGATCCGTCTTGAGCGCACCGTAGCCCTTGCCCGCGTACTTCTCCTCCAGTTCCGCGATTCCCGCCCCGGTGAGGGTCGAGTAGATCGAGAGGAGGTTGCTGACGCCCGGCTTGGCCTCGGGGTCGAAGCGGATCACGGTGTCCGTGTCGGTGACCGCGCTCTTGACCTTCTTCGCCGTGGACTTGGGCTCGTCGAGCAGGTTGATCAGGCCCTTCGGCGTGGACGCCGACTTGCTCATCTTGATCGCCGGGTCCTGGAGGTCGTAGATCTTGGCCGTCTCCCTGAGGATGTACGGCTTCGGGACCGTGAACGTCTGGCCGAAGCGGCCGTTGAAGCGCTCGGCGAGGTCACGTGTGAGCTCGATGTGCTGGCGCTGGTCCTCGCCGACCGGGACCTCGTTGGCCTGGTAGAGGAGGATGTCCGCGACCTGCAGGACCGGGTACGTGAACAGGCCGACGGAGGCCCGGTCCGCGCCCTGCTTGGCGGACTTGTCCTTGAACTGGGTCATGCGGGAGGCCTCACCGAATCCGGTGAGGCAGTTCATGACCCAGGCGAGCTGGGCGTGCTCGGGGACGTGGCTCTGGACGAACAGCGTGCAGCGCTCGGGGTCGAGTCCGGCCGCGAGCAGCTGGGCGGCGGCGAGCCGGGTGTTGGCGCGCAGGTCCGCCGGGTCCTGCGGCACCGTGATCGCGTGCAGGTCGACGACCATGTAGAACGCGTCGTGGGTCTCCTGCAGAGCCACCCACTGGCGGACGGCGCCGAGGTAGTTGCCGAGGTGGAACGAGCCTGCGGTGGGCTGGATTCCGGAGAGCACACGGGGTCGATCAGAGGCCATACTCACCATTCTCTCAGAGCTCGGGGACCGCTCGGGGACCGCTCCGGAACTGATCGGGAACTGATCCCGCACGGGTGGGAACCGAATCGCCCTCCGCGGTGTAACAAGAGCGTGAGGACGCGGGAGGGGGGCCGCATCGTCGATGAGGCCGCGGTGATCGCTCGCGTACGCGCCGGAGAGCCGGAGGCGTACGCGGAGCTGGTGCGGGCCCATACGGGCATCGCCTTGCGAGCGGCCGCGGCACTCGGGGCCGGTGCGGACGCGGAGGACGTGGTGCAGCAGGCCTTCGTGAAGGCGTACTGCGCGCTGGGCCGGTTCAGGGCCGACTCGGCGTTCCGACCGTGGCTGCTGTCGATCGTCGCCAATGAGACGAGGAACACAGTGCGCACGGCGGCCCGCCAGCGCACGCTCGCCGGCCGCGAGGCGGCGTTCGCCGAGGCCGAGCCGCTGATACCGGACGCGGCCGATCCCGCGGTCGCGACGCTCGCGACGGAGCGCCGCGTGGCTCTCATGGCCGCCCTGGAGAAGCTGAGCGAGGAGCACCGCCTGGTCGTCACCTACCGCTATCTGCTGGAGATGGACGAGTCCGAGACCGCCCAGGCCCTGGGCTGGCCCCGGGGCACGGTGAAGTCCCGGCTCAATCGAGCGCTGCGGAAGATGGGCCGGCTGCTGCCGGACCTCCAGCCCCGGGAAGGAGGTGACGAGCGTGAGTGAGAGGTACGACGGTGATCGCGACGCCGGAAGCAGCAGCGGCGGGCGCGACGGCGCCGACCGGCTGCCCGAGGAGCTGCGGGCGCTCGGACGGTCCCTCGGCCCCGTCGGCGGCGGCTCCGAGACGATGGCCGAGCGGGTGCTGGGGCAGATACTGGCCGAGCGGGTGCCGGTCCCGGTCGCGGAGCCGCGCGGCTTCGCAGGACGGCTTCGGGCGGCCAGGCGCTGGCTGCGGGCGCGCCGGCGCTCCCTGACAGCGGCGCTGTGCGGGCTGCTCACGGTGCTCGTCCTCACGCCCCCGGTGCGCGCCGCGGTCTTCGACTGGTTCGGCTTCGGCGGGGTCGAGGTGCGGTACGACCCGTCGGCCGAGCCCTCACCCGGGGCCGAGGTGCCCGGCTGTGGCCGGTCGCTCTCCCTCGGGCAGGCTGCCCGGCGGGCGGGCTTCGAGCCGCTGGTGCCGGACGCCCTGGGCAGGCCCGACGCGGTGACGGTGTCCGGCATGCCGCAGGGCCGTTCCCTGGTGAGCCTGTGCTGGAGCGAGCGGGGGCGCACGATACGGCTCGACCAGTACGCGGCGAGCCTGGACACGGCCTTCGTGAAGACGGTGCGCGAGCAGCCTCAGTGGCTGTCGCTGGGCGCCGATGCCCCGGCCGGATCCCCACCCGGCCCGGCCCTGTGGTTCCCACGCCCCCACCTGCTGACCTTCTGGCTGGTGGACGCGGACGGGACCCGCTACACCCAGGAGGAGCGCACGGCCGGGCCGACCCTGCTGTGGGCTCGGCAGACCCTGGACGGTGCTGTGACCCTCCGGCTGGAAGGGGTGGCGGCGAGGGAGCGGGCGCTGGCAGTGGCGCAGTCCCTGGAGGAGGGCGGGGAGAGCGGGGAGAGCCGTGCGCACGGAGGGCGGGGAGGCACGACGCCCGGAACTCCGTAGGCGCGTTCCCCCTCTGCACGAGCGGCCTCCGAAGAATCTTCTGAATCGGCCGGGCGGGGTGGGAACCGGTCCGGGTCGGGCGGTGTACCAGAAGTGACATGCGGCTCGCGGGCGGGCCGCACAGGGAGCCCGGTTGGGGGTTGGGATGCGCAGGCACATGAGGGAGCCGAAGGCCAGGGGTCGTGATCTGGCGGTGGTGGCGGGGGCGTTGACGGCGACGCTCGCCCTGCTGACGGGGGTCGCCCCGCCGGCGGCGGCGGGCGGGCCGACGAGTGTGCTCGTGGCCTCACCACAGACTGCGGAGGTGGAGGGGCTGTACTACTCGGAGAAGCAGTACGCGGAGCTCCAGCAGCTCCTGGAGGAGCCCGGCACCGGCTCGGCGGTCAAGCCTCCGGAGGCCGACCTGACCAATGCCCGGCTGATCAACGTCACCTGGATGCTGCACGACGTCACACCCTGGCGACACGACCAGCTCCATGCCTCCTCGCGGGAGCAGGACATCTGGATACACACGGCGACCGACGTGCCCGAGTCGATGAAGGGCCACTGGCACCGCGCCGCGCATCCCACCCGGCTGCGTGCCCTGCTCAAGGAGCTGGGCGTCATGGGCCCGGCTTCGGACCCGGGCTACGCCGGCGTCGCTCCGGAGGAGGAGCTGGCGGAGGGACCGGGCGCGGGCCCGGGCAGCAGCACCGGCAAGGGCCTGAGGGACAAGGTGGACGTCGGGTCCAAGGCCACCGCCGTGGAGGCGGGGCGCGGCGGGGTCACCGGCTGGTGGTGGGCGATACCCGGCGCGGCGGCCGGAGCGGTGCTGGCGCTCGTCCTGCGCCCGCTCGCCGCCCGGATCCCGTCGGCCCGGCTGCACCGGGAGCCGGGACCGAGGCAGGAACTGCGCGACCTGTGAGAAGGCGACACGAGCGAGGGGAGGGAGAGCGACCGATGGTTCTTCACGGGGGACGCGCCACGACGGGGCGCCTGCTCGCACCGGCCGCCGCGCTGGCGGTGGCGCTCTGCGGACTGACGGTGCCGGACGCGGCGGCGCGGACACCGGGGTCCCGGGACGTGCCCGACCTGGCGCTGGTCACTGCGGGCGACTCGGGCCGGACGACGGCGCTGCGCTCGGGTGAGCCGCACTTCGCCCGCTTATGGCAGTTGCTGCAACCGCTGTATCCGGGGACGGAGTGGGTCTCGGCGGCATGGGCAGCGGGCCACCATCCGCCGGTGCGGATCACCGTGGTGTGGGGCCTGACGGGCATCGGTGGCCATCCGCAGACGAGCCGCCCGCCGGGCGGCGACGTGGCCATCGAGCGCCAGGACCAGCTGTTCCTCGCCGAGGACGGCACACCGTGGGTGCGCACGGACCCGGCACCCGATGTGAACGACGACGACATCCGCTGGCACCGGGCACCGCGGCCGGTGTTCGAGCGGCTGGACGAGACGGGGCTGCTGGGCGCGGCGGCCATGGACGGAGCCGGGGACGCGCCGGTCGCGAGGGCGGGCACGACGCCGGACGCCTGGTGGGCGATCTCGGGCCTCGCGGCGGGTCTGGCCCTCGGTGCGGGCGGCACGCGCCTGATACGCCGCGCGGCGGCCCGGCCAGGAGCCGGACCGCCGCGAGCGGAACCATGTCAGGAGCTGATCGACCTCTGAGCAGCGGCCGAAATCCGCGGCGCCGGGGCGGGATCGGCCTATGAGACGGCCTGCGGGCCCTGCCGGACGCGCGCTCCCACAGGGACCCGCCCGTGACAGCACCGCTGCTACGGGGATCCCACCACGGGACCGCCCCTGCGACGGCGGTCCCACGACCAGACCGCCCCTCGGACAGTGGCCCCGCCACAAGACCACCCCCGCACGGTGCCACCCCCGCACGGGGCCTCACCGACCAGCGGTGCCCGTCGCCGAGGAGCGCCGTAGGCGTCAGCCGAGGTCGACCTCCGGGTAGAGCGGGAAGCCGGCCACGAGGTCGGTGGCGCGGTGGGAGATCTCGTCCGCCACCTTCGGGTCCAGGACGTGCTGGGCCTTGGAGGGCGCGCCCTTGCTGGTGGTGCCGGGCTCGGTGCTGGTCAGCACCCGGTCGATGAGGCCGGCGACCTCGTCCATCTCGGCGGTGCCCAGGCCCCGGGTGGTCAGGGCGGGGGTGCCGATGCGGATGCCGGAGGTGTACCAGGCGCCGTTCGGGTCGGCCGGGATGGCGTTGCGGTTGGTGACGATGCCGGACTCGAGGAGGGCGGCCTCGGCCTGGCGGCCGGTGAGGCCGTAGGAGGAGGCGACGTCGATCAGGTTGAGGTGGTTGTCGGTGCCGCCGGTGACCAGGATGGCGCCGCGCCGCGTCAGGCCCTCGGCGAGGGCGCGGGAGTTGTCGACGATGCGCTGGGCGTAGTCGCGGAAGGAGGGCTGACGGGCCTCGGCGAGAGCCACGGCCTTGGCGGCCATGACGTGCGGGAGGGGGCCGCCGAGGACCATCGGACAGCCGCGGTCGACCTGGTCCTTGAGGGAGTCGTCGCACAGGACCATGCCGCCGCGCGGGCCGCGCAGCGACTTGTGGGTGGTGGTGGTGACGATCTGGGCGTGCGGGACCGGGTCGAAGTCGCCGGTGAGGACCTTGCCGGCGACGAGACCGGCGAAGTGGGCCATGTCCACCATGAGCGTGGCGCCGACCTCGTCGGCGATCTCGCGCATGATCCGGAAGTTCACGAGCCGGGGGTAGGCGGAGTAGCCGGCGACGATGATCAGCGGCTTGAACTCGCGGGCCTGGGCGCGCAGGGCCTCGTAGTCGATCAGGCCCGTGGCCGGGTCCGTGCCGTAGGAGCGCTGGTCGAACATCTTGCCGGAGATGTTCGGGCGGAAGCCGTGGGTGAGGTGGCCGCCGGCGTCCAGGGACATGCCGAGCATGCGCTGATTGCCGAAAGCCCGGCGCAGTTCGGCCCAGTCGGCCTCGGAGAGGTCGTTGACCTGGCGGACGCCGGTCTTCTCCAGGAAGGGGGCCTCGACACGGTCGGCGAGGACGGCCCAGAAGGCGACGAGGTTGGCGTCGATGCCGGAGTGCGGCTGGACGTAGGCGTGGCGGGCGCCGAAGAGCTCGCGCGCGTGCTCCGCGGCCAGCGATTCGACGGTGTCGACGTTGCGGCAGCCGGCGTAGAAGCGGCGGCCGACGGTGCCCTCGGCGTACTTGTCGCTGAACCAGTTGCCCATCGTCAGCAGGGTGGCCGGGGAGGCGTAGTTCTCCGAGGCGATCAGCTTGAGCATCTCGCGCTGGTCGGCGACCTCCTGGCCGATCGCGTCGGCGATGCGCGGCTCGACGGCGCGGATCACATCGAGAGCGGAACGAAAGGCGGTGGACTCGGTGGAGAGGGGCTGCTCTGACATCTCGGCCTCCGGGCGGCGTGGCTTACGACGGTCACGGTTCACGGTTCGGCCCAGGCGCACGGCACTCGCTCACTGCTCAAGGCCGCTCCCCGATGGTCGGTCCCATCCCAGCGCGCCAGTCACGGCCCGCGATCAGCCTACCGGGCGCGCCGGAGGGTCCGGTTCCCCAGTCCACCATGCGAGCGACGATAAGAAGGGGGTCCAGCCTCATGTTCGGGAGTTGCCGTGACCGCTACGGAAAGCCACATCGCCGGAGCCGAAGCGCACAGCGCGCACACCTATCACCCGCTGCCCGTGGTCGTGGCCACGGCCGACGGGGCGTGGATGACGGATGTGGAGGGGCGGCGCTATCTGGATCTGCTGGCCGGTTACTCGGCCCTCAACTTCGGGCACGGCAACCGGCGGTTGATCGAGGCGGCCAAGGCGCAGCTGGAGCGGGTGACGCTGACGTCGCGCGCCTTCCACCACGACCGGTTCGCGGCGTTCTGCACCGAGCTTGCGTCCCTGTGCGGGATGGAGATGGTGCTGCCGATGAACACCGGCGCGGAGGCGGTGGAGACGGCGGTGAAGACCGCCCGCAAGTGGGGGTACCGGGTCAAGGGCGTGCCCGCGGAGATGGCGAAGATCGTGGTGGCGTCGGGCAACTTCCACGGCCGTACGACGACGATCATCAGCTTCTCCACCGACCCGGAGGCGCGGGCCGACTTCGGGCCGTACACGCCGGGCTTCGAGATCGTGCCGTACGGGGATCTGACCGCGATGCGGGCGGCGATGACGGAGAACACGGTCGCCGTGCTGCTGGAGCCCATCCAGGGCGAGTCGGGGGTGATCGTGCCGCCGGCCGGTTATCTCCCGGCGGTGCGGGAGCTGACCCGGGAGCGGAACGTGCTGTTCGTCGCCGACGAGATCCAGTCGGGGCTGGGCCGGACGGGACGGACGTTCGCGTGCGAGCACGAGGACGTGGTGCCGGACGTCTACGTGCTGGGGAAGGCGCTGGGCGGAGGGATCGTGCCGGTGTCGGCGGTGGTGTCGTCGGCGGAGGTGCTCGGCGTGTTCCGGCCCGGGGAACACGGATCGACGTTCGGCGGGAGCCCGCTGGCCTGCGCGGTCGCGCTGGAGGTGATCGCGATGCTCCGCTCGGGCGAGTATCAGGCACGGGCCGCGGAGCTGGGCGAGCATCTGCACCGGGAGCTGGCGGCGCTGGCCGGCACCGGACGGGTGTCGCACGTGCGGGGACGTGGGTTGTGGGCGGGTGTGGACATCCATCCGAGGTTCGGCACCGGCCGGGAGGTGTCCGAGAAGCTGATGGACCGGGGTGTGCTGGTGAAGGACACGCACGGTGCGACGATCCGGCTCGCGCCGCCGCTGGTGATCAGCAAGGAGGACCTGGACTGGGGGCTGGCCCAACTGCGCGGTGTGCTCGGCGTGGAGGGTTCCGGCGCGGCGGGCTCCGGGCGCGACTCCGGCTAGGGATCCGCAGTCGGGTGATGCGCAAAATGCGCGATCGCCTCTGGTACGAGGGCTCAGGGCAGCGCCTTGCACAGTGCTTCCAGGGTGCCCTTCCAGGCGTGGTCGGGCGGGGCGCCGTAGCCGACGACCAGGGCGTCGGGGTGGTGGCCCTCGGCTGCGGGATGACGGTAGCGGGAGAGGCCGTGGACGGCGACGCCCTGCCAGTGACCCGCGCGGACGACGGATTGCTCGGTGCCGGGTGGCAGCCGGAGGACGGCGTGCAGGCCGGCCGCGATGCCGGTGGCCCGGACGTCGGGAGCGTGCTCGGCGAGGGCGGCGATCAGGTCGTCGCGGCGGCGCCGGTAGCGCAGGCGGGCGGAGCGGACATGGCGGTCGTAGGCGCCGGAGGTCAAGAACTCGGCGAGGGTCAGTTGTTCGAGGGCGCTGGTGGCGGGGCCGCCGGCGTGCCGCACGACCTCCGGTGCCAGCGACGGGGGCAGAACCATCCAGGCCAGCCGCAGGCCGGGGGCGAGGGACTTGCTGGCGGTGCCGAGATGGACGACGTGGTCGGGGTCGAGGTCCTGGAGGGCGCCGACGGGCTGGCGGTCGTAGCGGAACTCGCCGTCGTAGTCGTCCTCCAGGATGAATCCGCCCGTGCGCCGGGCCCACTCCACGACGGCGGCCCGGTGCGAGGGACGCAAGGCGTCGCCCAGGGGGAACTGGTGAGCGGGCGTCAGCAGCACGGCGCGCGTGGCGGCGAGGTCGTCGCCGAGGGTGCGCCCGGTTGCTCGTTCCCGGTGGGAGCCGAGCGCCTCCGGCCGGGTGCCGTGTTCGTCGAAGGGGAGGGGCAGGGTGCGCAGGCCGGCGCGTTCCACGAGGTTCCAGTGCTCGGCGAGGCCGTAGGACTCCACCGCGAGGGTGCGCAGGCCGCGGGCGTGGAGGACCTCGCACAGGAGCCGCAGCGCCTGGGCGAAGCCGGCACAGACGACGACGCGTTCGGGGTCGGCGCGTACGCCGCGGGCGCGGGAGAGGTAACCGACGAGGACGGTGCGCAGTTCGATGCGGCCGCGCGGGTCGCCGTAGCCGAGGGCCTCGTTCGGCGCGGTGGTGAGGGCGCGGCGGGCGGCCTTGAGCCACTCGGCGCGCGGGAAGGAGGCGAGGTCGGGGTGGCCGGGCACCAGGCTGTAGGCGGGGCGGCGGGGTTCGCGGTACGGGGCCGGGCGCTCCGGTGGGGGCAGCACGGCGCGATCGGCGACCCGGGTGCCGGAACCCTGGCGGGCGGTGAGCCAGCCCTCGGCGACGAGGTCGGCGTAGGACTCGGCGACGGTGTTGCGGGCCATGCCGAGGTCGGCGGCGAGCGAGCGGGAGGAGGGCAGACGGACGCCGGGGGCGAGGCGCCCGGTGCGGACGGCCTCGCGCAGGGCGTCGGTGAGGCCGCGGCGCAGGCCGGGCCCGAAGGGTTCCAGATGCAGGTCGATGCCCAGAGTGGCCCGCGGTTTCGCCATGGAAATGGACCATACTCCTGGGCTGCCTCACTTCTAGGGTCGAGGAATGACGACGAACGATCACGGCACCACGGCCGTCGGCCACGCGCCCGAACCCACCTCGCGGCTGGACTGGGCGGCGCTCGCCCCGGACGTCTTCAAGGCGATGGTCCGGCTCGACGCGGCCGCGCAGCAGGGCGTCGACCCCGGGTTGCGCGAGCTGGTGCGGATCCGTGCCTCCCAGCTCAACCACTGCGCCTTCTGCCTGGACATGCACACCAAGGACGCGCTGGCTGCGGGCGAGAGCGTGGAGCGGATCGTCCAGCTCAGCGCGTGGCGGGAGTCGGCGCACTTCTACACGGAGCGCGAGCTGGCGGCGCTGGAGCTGACCGAGGCGGTGACCGTCCTCACGGACGGGTTCGTGCCGGACGAGGTGTACGAGCGGGCCGCGAAGCACTTCGAGGAGGCCGAGCTGGCGCAGCTGATCGCCGTGATCACGGTGATCAACGCGTGGAACAGGTTCGGTGTGACGTGCCGCCGGGTGCCGGGCCACCACCGGCCGGGGCGGCACAAGTGACCGTACGCACCAAGCACCTGGACGCAGGGGTGCGCACCGCGATGCAGGGCGTGAGCGCCGCCGCCAAGCGGGGCCTGGGCGATCCGGCGCTCGCCGAGCTGGTCCAGATCCGCGCCTCCCAGCTCAACCACTGCGCCTTCTGCCTCGACATGCACCTCACGCTCGCCCGCGAGTACGGGGTGAGCGAACAGCGGCTCGGCCTGCTGGCGGCCTGGGCGGAGGCGGAGGAGCTGTTCGACGAACGGGAGCGGGCCGCGCTGGCGCTGACGGAGGCGATGACCGTGCTCACGGACGGGTTCGTGCCGGAGGAGGTGCACGAGCGCGCGGCGAAGCACTTCGGCACCCGCCGGCTCGCCCACCTCGTCGCGCTGATCACCGCGATCAACAGCTGGAACCGGCTGATGGTCAGCCGGCGCATCCCGGCGGGAAGTGCGCAGTGGTGAGCAAGGCGGAGACGTTGCGCGCGCTGCACCGCCGGCCCGTGCCTGCCGACCCCCTGATCCTCCCAGGACCGTGGGACGCGGCCAGTGCGCGGGTCTTCGTGGACGCCGGTTTCCCGGCGCTCGCGACGCCCAGCGCGGGCGTGGCCGCCGCGCTGGGGTACGAGGACGGCAGGACGCCGGCGGGCGAGATGTTCGCGGCGGTCGCCCGGATCGTGCGGGCGGTGGACGTGCCGGTGTCGGCCGACGTCGAGGGCGGGTACGGGCTCGCGCCGAAGGAGCTGGTGGAGCGGCTGCTGGAGACCGGGGCCGTCGGCTGCAATCTGGAGGACTCCGCCGACGGCGCCCTGAAGGACCCGCGGGCGCACGCCGAGTGGCTGGCCGAGGTGCGGTCGGCGGCGGGCGACCGCTTGTTCCTCAACGCGCGTGTCGACACCTTCCTGCGGGGGATCGAGGACCCCGAACGGGTCATCGAGCGGGCCGCGTTGTACGTCGCGGCGGGCGCCGACTGCGTGTATCCGATCGGCGCTCCGCCCCGCGTGCTGCCGCTGCTGCGGGCCGGGATCGAGGGACCGGTCAACGTGTTCGCCCCGCTGGACGGCAGCGGCCCCTCGCCCGCCGAGCTCGGCAGGCAAGGGGCCACGCGGATCACCTTCGGCCCGGGACTCCAGCGCCGCGCCACGGAGGCACTGCGAGGAATCGCGGCCGAGCTCACCGAACGGCGGTGACCGTCACGACAGCCACTGCTTCCAGGTGGACTCGTGGCTGTCCGCCCACTTCTTCGCCGCCTCCTCCGGCGTCAGCTTCTGCTCGGCGATCA
This sequence comes from Streptomyces sp. NPDC052023, assembly GCF_044548465.1. Lineage (NCBI taxonomy): Bacteria > Bacillati > Actinomycetota > Actinomycetes > Kitasatosporales > Streptomycetaceae > Streptomyces > Streptomyces sp. NPDC052023. Next base: position 121,901 of record NZ_JBIUBW010000006.1, read on the forward strand.
TCAGGGAGACCTCGTTCTGGTCCTCCGTCGTCCACCGGAACTTCTTCAGGAACGAGGCCGCCGCCCCGCCGTCCTTCGCGAAGTCCGCGTTCAGGTACTTCTGCAGGGGAGTGTGCGGATAGGCGCAGGCGACCTTCGCCGGGTCCGCGTCGCAGCCCTCCTTGTACGCGGGCAGCTTCACCTCGGTCATGGGGACCTTCTTGAAGAGCCACTGCGGCGAGTACCAGTAGGTCAGGAAGGGCTTCTTCTCCTTCGCGAACTGCTTGATCTGCGTGATCTGGGCGGCCTCGGAACCGGCGAACACCACCTGGTAGTCCAGGTCCAGGTTCTTCACCAGGGCCTTGTCGTTGGTCACGTAGGACGGCGAGCCGTCCATCAGCTGGCCCTTGCCGCCGCTCTCCGGGGTGCGGAACTGGCCGGCGTACTTGTTGAGGTTCTTCCAGTCGGTGACGTCCGGGTGCTGCTTCGCGAAGTACGTCGGGACGTACCAGCCGATGTGCCCGGTGACCCCGAGGTCGCCGGCGTTCACGATCGTCTTCTTGTCCTTGACGTACCGCTGCTCCTCCTCCGGGTGACCCCAGTCCTCCAGGAGCGCGTCGACGCGGCCCTGGCTGAGGGCGTCCCAGGCGGGGACCTCGTCGATCTGGACGGTGTCGACGCGATAGCCGAGCTCACGTTCGAGCAGATATTTGGCGACGGCGACGTTCGACTGTGCGCCCACCCAGGACTGCACGGACAGGGTCAGGCTCTTCGTACCTTGCGCGTTGGCGAAGGGGGAGGCCTGCTGGGTCATGTCGGCGGCACCGCAGCCGGTGGTCAGGGCGAGCAGCCCCGCCGCCGCGACGACGCTCGTGCGCGTACGCATCTCAGGCTCCCCTCTTGGCACGGCGTTCCGTGGGCTGTGTCACCCGGTCGAGCATCAGGCCGAGGCACACGATCGCGCCGCCGGCCACGAGTCCGGTCGCCAGATCGCCCTGCGCGAGGCCGAAGACGACGTCGTAGCCGAGGGCGCCGCCGCCGACCAGGCCGCCGATGATGACGACGGCGAGGACCAGCACGACCCCCTGGTTGACCGCCAGCAGCAGCGCCGGGCGGGCGAGCGGGAGCTGGACCTGGCGGAGCTGCTGCCCGCTGGTCGCGCCGAGCGAGCGGGCCGATTCCAGCGCGGCCGGATCGACCTGCCGCAGGCCCTGGGCGGTGATGCGGACGACGGCGGGCAGCGCGTAGACGACGGCCGCGGCCACCGCCGGTGCCCGGCCCACGCCGAACAGGGCGACGACCGGGATCAGGTACACGAACTGCGGCATCGTCTGGAAGACGTCCAGGACGGGCCGCAGGGCACGCTCGAAGCGCGCGCTGCGGGCTGCCGCGATACCGGTCGCGAAGCCCAGCACCAGGGTGACGGCGACCGCGGCGAGGACCTGGGAGAGGGTGTCGAGGGACGGCTCCCAGACGCCGAGTACGCCGATCGCGGCCATGGCGAGGACGGCGGTCAGCGCGGTGCGCCAGGTGCCGATCAGCCAGGCCAGGGCGGCGACGAGGAGCAGCACCGACCACCAGGGCAGCCACTGCAGCCCGTCGCGCAGCGGGTCCAGCACCCAGGTGGTGAAGTGGCCGGCCCAGTCGGCGGTGCCGCCGATCACCGGCACTCCCGAGTACAGGTGGTCGGTCATCCAGTCCACGGCGCGGTTGACCGGCTCGGCGATGTTCAGGGCCCAGGTCCCGGGCCATTCGGTACGGCCGAGCAGGCCCGCGGCGACCGCCGCCGCGACGGCGCCCGCCAGGATGTAGGGCCCTGCGGCGCGCGGACCTTCCCCGGTGCCGCCGCCCGCGGCCGCGGTGACGCGGTCCAGCACGACGGCCAGGAGCACGATCGGGATGCCCGCGGCGAGGGCGGCGCCGACGTCGACCGAGGCCAGCGCCTGGTAGACGCGGTCGCCGAGGCCGCCGGCGCCGATCACGGAGGCGATGACCGCCATGGACAGCGCCATCATGATCGTCTGGTTGAGGCCGAGCAGGAGTTCCTTGCGGGCCAGCGGGATGCGGGCGGTCAGCAGGCGCTGGCGGGCGGTGGCGCCGAGCGACGCGACCGCCTCCAGGACGCCCTTGTCGGCGCCGCGCAGACCGAGGGCGGTGAGGCGGGCCATGGGCGGGGCGGCGTAGACGACGGTGGCGAGGACGGCGGCGGGGACACCGATGCCGAAGACCAGGACGACGGGGAGCAGGTACGCGAACGCCGGGAGCACCTGCATGGTGTCCAGCAGCGGCCGCAGCGCGCGGTCCATACGGTCGGACAGGCCGGCGGCGAGGCCGAGCAGGGCGCCCACGACGACGGACGCCAGCACCGCGACGACCATCAGAGCCAGGGTCTGCATGGTCGGCACCCACATGCCGAGCACGCCGCACGTCAGGAACGCGGCGGCCGTACCGAGCGCGAGCCGCGCTCCCGCGACGCGCCACGCCAGGACGGCGCCGAGCGCGGTGACGCCCACCCAGCCGATGGTGAGCAGGGCGAGGTAGACGGCGCGTACGGACAGGACGACCGCGTTGCTGATGTGGCCGAAGAAGTAGAGGAACAGGGGGTGGCTGTCCCGGTTGTCGATGATCCAGTCGCTGGCGCCGGTCAGCGGCTGGGTCAGGTCGACGGTGAGCGCGTCGGGCCAGCTCCCGCTCGCCCAGCGGGCGTCGGCCAGCGGTACGAGGACCGCGGCGGCCAGCGCCAGCAGGGCGAGCTTGACGACGACCCGGTTCTTCAGCAGGGCGGGCACGGCACGGGGAGCCGCGGCTGTGACGGTGGCCATCACGCCACCTCCTTACGGGGCTCCGGGACCTTACGGGGCTCCGTGCCGGCCACCACCCCCAGCAGCCGCTCGTGGTCGACGACGCCCAGGCACCTGCCCTGCTCCACGACGCGCACCGGGCGGCCGCTGCGCGCGACCGCCTCGATGGCCTCGGAGACCGTCGCCGCCGGGGCCACCGCCGGGCCGGCCCCCGCCTCCTCCGCGGACGCGGGCCGCATGGCGGTGCGGACGGTCATGACCTGTTCGCGGGGCACGTCGCGGACGAACTCGCGGACGTAGTCGTCGGCCGGCGAGCCGACGATCTCCTCGGGGGTGCCGAGCTGGACGATCCGGCCGTCGCGCATCAGGGCGATCCGGTCACCGAGCTTGAGCGCCTCGCTCAGGTCGTGGGTGATGAAGACCATCGTGCGGCCCTCGTCGCGATGCAGCCGGACGACCTCCTCCTGCATCTCCCGCCGGATCAGCGGGTCGAGGGCGCTGAACGGCTCGTCGAAGAGCAGCACCTCCGGGTCGACGGCCAGCGCGCGCGCCAGGCCGACCCGCTGCTGCTGGCCGCCCGACAGCTGGCCGGGCCTGCGCTGCTCCATGCCCGCGAGGCCCACCTTGGCGACTACCTCCGCCGCCTTCTCGCGCCGTTCCGCCTTGCCCACGCCCTGGATCTCCAGGCCGTAGGCCACGTTGTCCAGGACGGTGCGGTGCGGGAGCAGACCGAAGTGCTGGAAGACCATCGCGGCGCGGTGCCGGCGCAGTTCGCGCAGCCGGGCCTTGTCCATGGCGCGGACGTCCTCGCCGTCGATGGCGATGTTCCCGGCCGTCGGCTCGATCAGCCGGGTCAGACAGCGCACCAGGGTGGACTTGCCCGAGCCGGACAGGCCCATGACGACGAAGACCTCGCCCTTGCGCACGTCGAAGGAGACGTCCCGGACGGCGGCGGTGCAGCCGGTGCGGGCGCGCAGTTCGGCGGCGGGCAGGGCGGTCAGCTCCGGATCACCGGGCACGCGGTCGGCCTTCGCGCCGAAGACCTTCCACAGCCCGTCCACCGAGAACACCGGGTCACTGCCGGCGGCATTGCTCACAGTGGCGTTACTCATCACGCACCACCTCCGATCAGTTCAACGGCCCGTTCCCCGACCATCAGCACCCCGATCATCGGATTCACGGCGGTCATCGTCGGGAACACGGACGCGTCCGCGACCCGGATGCCTTCCAGCCCGCGGATCCGCAACTCGGGGTCCACCACCGCCAGTTCGTCGTCGGCGGCGCCCATCCGGCAGGTGCCCGCGGGGTGGTACACGGTGTGCGCGACCTTGCGGGCGTACTCGCTGAGCTCCTCGTCGCTCTCGACCTGCGGGCCGGGGCACACCTCGCGCTTCAGCCAGCCGGCCAGCGGTTCGGTCTTCGCGATCTCACGGGCGACGCGGATGCCGTCGACGAGGGTGCGGCCGTCGTAGTCGTCCTCGTCGGTGAAGTAGCGGAAGTCGAGCGCGGGCTTCTCGGCCGGGTCGGCGCTCTTCAGGTACAGCCGCCCCCGGCTCTTCGGCTTGGGGATGTTGGGGGTCATCGAGACGCCGTGTGCGGGGCGTTCGTAGCCCAGGCGCTCCGGGTTGTCCGTGAAGGGGATCTGGTAGAAGTGGAACATCAGGTCGGGGCCCGCGTGTTCGGGGTCCCGGCGGACGAACAGGCCGGCGTCGGAGTCCATCGCCGAGTTCTCCGGGATGGGTCCGTCGGTCTCCCAGACGATCACCGACTCGGGGTGGTCGAGGAGGTTCTCGCCGACGCCCGGCAGATCGTGCGCCACGGGAATGCCGAGGGCCTCCAGGTCGGCCTTCGGGCCGATGCCGGAGTGGAGCAGCAGCCGGGGCGAGTCGACCGCGCCCGCGCACAGCACCACCTCGTTGCGGGCGCGTACGAGGATCTCCTCCCCGCCCTTGGTGCGCACATGGACGCCTTCGGCACGGGTGCCGTCCAGCTCCAGCTTGTACGCCCAGGTCTCCAGCATGATCGTCAGGTTGGGCCGCTCGTCCATCACCGGGTGGAGGTACGCCACCGAGGCCGAGGAACGCTTGTTGTTCTCCGGGTGGTAGGCGAGGTCGAAGAACCCGGCGCCCTCGGTGAACGGCTTCTTGTTGAAGCCCTCCACGCGGGGTACGCCCAGCGCGGTCCGGGCGGCGTCGACGAAGTCGCGGGCGATGGCGTTCCGGTCCTTCTCGTCGACCGGGACGATGTTGTTCAGGAGCCGGGCGTAGTACGCCTCCATCTGCACCGCGCCCCAGCCCTGGGCGCCGGCCGCCTCCCACTCGTCCCAGTCGGACGGCAACGGCTTGAAGGCGATGAGGGTGTTGTGGGACGAGCAGCCGCCGAGGACGCGGGCGCGGCTGTGCCGGATGTGGGAGTTGCCGCGCGGCTGTTCGGTGGTGGGGTAGTCGTAGTCGAGTTCGCCGCCGAGCAGGCCCATCCAGCGGCGCAGGGTGAGGACGTCGTCGCGGTCCACGTCACTCGGGCCGCCCTCGATGACGGCGACGGTGACGTCGGGGTTCTCGGTCAGACGGGAGGCGATGACGGAGCCGGCGGTCCCGCCGCCTATGACGACGTAGTCGTAGATATGGGTGTTCTCGGGCATGGGGTGGTACTCCGGTGTTCCGGTGGGGGGTGGGGACGGGGGCGGGCTCAGCCCGCGAACCAGCGCACCGGCTTCGGCGCCAGGTTCTGGTAGACGTGCTTGGTCTCGCGGTACTCGGCGAGCCCGGCGGGTCCGAGTTCGCGGCCGACGCCGCTCTTGCCGAAGCCGCCCCACTCCGCCTGCGGGAGGTAGGGGTGGAAGTCGTTGATCCAGACGGTGCCGTGCCGCAGCCGGCCCGCGACCCGGCGGGCCCGCCCCGCGTCGGCGGTCCACACGGCGCCGGCCAGCCCGTACTCGGTGTCGTTGGCGAGCGCGACGGCCTCGTCCTCGGTGCGGAAGGTCTCGACGGTCAGGACGGGTCCGAAGACCTCCTCGCGGACGACCTTCATCTCGCGGTGACACTGGTCGAGCACCGTCGGCTCGTAGAAATAGCCGGTGGCGGGCCGGGACCCGGTGGGTTCCGGACGCTTGCCGCCGCAGCGCAGCACCGCGCCTTCCGTCAGCGCGGAGGCGACGTACGACTCCACCTTGGCGCGCTGCTGCTCGGAGACGAGAGGTCCGCACTCGACGCCGGAGCCGGTGCCACGGCCGAGGCGGATCTTCGTGGCGCGGTGGGCGAGTTCGGCGACGAACCGTTCCCTGACCGACTCCTCGATGATGAGGCGCGCGCCCGCGGAGCAGACCTGGCCGCTGTGGATGAAGGCCGCGTTGAGGGCCTGGTCGACGGCGGTGTCGAAGCCCTCCTCGGTGGCGCAGGCGTCGGCGAAGACGACGTTGGGGTTCTTGCCGCCGAGTTCGAGGGCGACCTTCTTGACGGTGGGCGCGGCGGCCGCGGCGACCTTGGTGCCGCTCACCAGGCCGCCGGTGAAGGAGACCAGGTCGACGTCGGGGTGCTCGGCGAGGCGGGCGCCGACCGTGTGGCCGGGGCCGGTGACGATGTTCGCGACCCCGGCGGGCAGCCCGGCCTCGGCGAGCAGGCCGATCAGCGCGACGGTGGTCATCGGCGTGATCTCGCTCGGCTTGACCACGAAGGTGTTGCCGGCCGCGAGCGCGGGCGCGATCTTCCAGCTGGCCTGGAGCAGCGGGTAGTTCCAGGGCGTGATCAGCGCGCAGACGCCGACCGGCTCGTGCACGACGACGCTGTGGATGTCGGGCGAACCCGCGTCGACGACCCGGCCGGCGCCTTCGGCGGCCACCAGGTCGGCGAAGTAGCGGAAGGCGTCGGCCACGCAGTCGATGTCGACCCGGCCCTCCTCGGCGGTCTTGCCGGCGTCCCGGCTCTCCAGCAGGCCGAGTTCCTCCCGGTCGCGGACCAGCAGATCGGCGACGCGGCGCAGCACCGCGGCGCGCTCGGCGACGGGGGTGCGGGGCCACTCGCCCTGCCCACCGTCGAAGGCGCGCCGCGCGGCCGCGACGGCCAGGTCCGTGTCCTTCTCGTCCCCCTCGGCGACCACGGCGAACGGCAATGCGTCCACGGGGTCGAGGATCTCGCGCGTGGCACCGGAGACGGCGGCCCGCCACTCCCCCGCCACGTGGATCGTGTCGCGCGCCTGAGGCACCTGGTTTTCCGCTCTGTCCGACATGCTCGGTCTTGCCTTCCATTCCTGTTCAGGAGTGTGAGCGCCTGCCCGTACCCCTTTCAGGCATGCGCAATCGAGGGCCGAAAGTGTGCTGCCTCACTGACAATCCGGACAAAGGACGGGAAATCCCTACGTCGACTCCATGGACCTGCCCCGGTTCCTTTGACTAAAGTCAAAGAAATGGAGGCAGTGTCAGAGAACGTCGCGGCCTTCCGCCGCTTCAACCGCTACTTCACCCGCCGTATCGGCGCTCTGGACGACCACTACCTGGGCCAGAACCGCCCCCTCGGCGAGGCCCGCCTGCTCTTCGAGATCGGCGACGGCGCCCCGCTGCGCGAGCTGCGCGCCCGGCTCGGCCTCGACGCCGGTTATCTCAGCCGGATGGCGAAGGCGCTGCACGCACAGGGCATGGTCCGGCTGAGCGTGCATCCCGGCGACAGCCGGCTGCGCATGATCGAACTCACCCCGGCCGGACGTGCGGAGGTCGAGGAGCAGAACCGCCGGGCCGACGCCCTGGTCTGCGGCCTGCTCGACGGACTCACCCCGGCCCAGCGCGCCCGCCTCACCGAGGCCATGGCCACCACGCAGCGTCTGCTGCGCCTGGCCGGCATCACCGTCGAACGCGTCGACGGCGCCTCCCCGGACGCCCGCGCCATGCTCGACGCCTACGCCGCCGAACTGGACGAACGGTTCCCCGAGGGTTTCGACGCCGATGACCTCGTACGCCCGGAAGAGGTGTCCGGCGACCGGGGCGCCTTCTTCGTGGCGTACGAGGACGCCCGCCCCGTCGGCTGCGGCGGGCTGCGCCGGCTCGCGCCCGGCGTGGGCGAGATCAAGCACGTGTGGGTGCACAGGGACGCCCGGCGTCTGGGGCTCGCCCGCAGAATCCTGGCGGAGCTGGAACGCGAGGCGGCCGCGCGCGGCTTCGGCGCGGTACGGCTGGACACCCACTCCGCGCTCACCGAGGCGCGGACGATGTACCGGGCGTCCGGCTACACCGAGATCCCGGCGTACGCCGAGCACGTCTACGCCGGTCACTGGTTCGAGAAGCGGCTCCGGCAGACCGGCTGACCGCAGATGAGGCCTACGCGTCCTTCGCCACCGCCGACCGCGACCGACTCGGCGTACGCGGCGGGAAAGCGACGACCCCCGGTCCGTCGCGGCGGACCGGGGGTCGTACGGCTGGTGGCGCCGTAGGTCATACGGCAGGTGGCGCCGCAGGTCAGATGAGGCCGAGGCCGCGGACCGCCTCGCGCTCCTCCTCCAGCTCCTTGACGGAGGCGTCGATGCGGGCGCGGGAGAAGTCGTTGATCTCCAGGCCCTGCACGATCTCGTACTTGCCGTCCTTGCAGGTGACCGGGAACGAGGAGATCAGGCCCTCGGGGACGCCGTAGGAACCGTCCGACGGGATGCCCATGGAGACCCAGTCGCCCTCGGCCGTGCCGTTGACCCACGTGTGGACGTGGTCGATGGCGGCGTTGGCGGCGGACGCGGCCGAGGAGGCGCCGCGGGCCTCGATGATGGCGGCACCGCGCTTGGCGACGGTCGGGATGAAGTCCTCGGCCAGCCACTTCTCGTCGTTCACGACCTCAGCGGCGTTCTTGCCGGCGACCGTGGCGTGGAAGATGTCGGGGTACTGGGTGGCGGAGTGGTTGCCCCAGATCGTCAGCTTCTTGATCTCGGAGACCGGGGTGCCCGTCTTCTTCGCCAGCTGCGTCAGCGCGCGGTTGTGGTCCAGGCGGGTCATGGCGGTGAAGCGCTCAGCCGGTACGTCCGGGGCTGCCGCCTGCGCGATCAGGGCGTTGGTGTTGGCCGGGTTGCCGACGACCAGGACCCTGATGTCGTCCGCGGCGTGCGCGTTGATGGCCTGGCCCTGCGGCTTGAAGATGCCGCCGTTGGCCTCCAGGAGGTCACCGCGCTCCATGCCCTTGGTGCGCGGACGGGCGCCCACGAGGAGGGCGACGTTGGCGCCGTCGAAGGCCACGTTCGGGTCGTCGCTGATGTCGATGCCCTGAAGGAGCGGGAACGCGCAGTCGTCCAGTTCCATCGCGGTGCCCTCGGCGGCCTTCAGGGCCGGGGTGATCTCCAGGAGGCGGAGCTTGACCGGCACGTCCGCGCCGAGCAGCTGGCCGGAGGCGATGCGGAAGAGCAGGGCGTAACCGATCTGGCCGGCCGCGCCGGTGACGGTGACGTTCACGGGAGTGCGGGTCATGGCGTTCTCCGTATGACAGCTGGCGGTGGGGCGTCCCTGCCCCGGCTTTTTTGATCGATCTCTTGGCGTCAAGAGAGATCCAGCGGTCAGGCTATCGCGCCTCCGGTATCCCCGGCGTCCGGGTCGGTGTGGCCCGGCCCACAGAACAGAACGAACGGCGGCGGCCGCCCGTCCGGGAGAGGAGAGACGGGGCGACCGCCGGGTGGGGGTACCGTTGCCGGACTCCCGTGGGGGTACTGTGCGCGTGCCCGGGAACGCGGACCGCATGCGTGCGGACGGCGACTTTTTTACGGCGCCTTCCACGGCACCCTGGCGGCGCCTTTCACCGCACCCTGGCGGCGCCTTCCACGGCACGTTCTTCGGCGCCGTCGCGGCGCGTCAGCGGGCGTCCTTGCGGCCCCCTCGCGGCGCGTTCGCCTCGTACCTCTTGCGCCTCCCCGCAAGGAGACCACCCGAGGGGCACCGCGGCCCGCACGGCACCGCGGTGGCCCTTACTGCTACTGCGTGCAGCCCCGCTCCCCCGACGCGAGTGTCGCGCACGCCGTGGCCTCGCCCGCGTCCCGCACGGCGATCATCGGGGTGTACGCGATGGTGTCACCCACGGTGGTGACTGAGCCCTTCTCCTTGGCGGTGCCCACGGTCACCTGGACCTCGTCGCCCGGCCCGGCCTGGGTGACACGGCCCCATGCCGCGCCACAGGTCCTGCTGTAGCGGACCTCGACGACGGTGGTGCCGACGGTCGCCGACCGGGCGGTGGTGACCAGGTCGTCGCTGCACCCCGTGGCCTCCGCGTCCTTGCCCGTGCAGCTGTCGTCTTCGCACTTCACGCCGGGTGGCAGAGCGGCGTCGGCGCTGACGGACGGCGACGGCGAGGCGCCTGCGGTGCCGGTGACGTCACCGCGGTCGCCGGTGACGTAGTACGCGGCGCCTGCGGCGGCGACCACGACGGCGGCTCCGGCGAGGAACATCACGAGCCGCCGCCCGGCCGGCGCACCGCCGGAGGGGGCACCCGGCGGGACCGGTGCGGGGGTGCCAGGGCCCGTTGCCCGGCCGGCCGGCGGCGGGGTCACCCCGGTGCCGGCCCGGCCGCCCGCCCGGGACGGTCCGGTGTAGCCCGCGAGCCCCCACGAGTTGACCGCCGGCCGGGCCTGGGCGTCCCGGGCGTCGGCGTCGGGCGCCGTCGGCTGGGGCGGCACCGTCGGGGCCACGCCTGCCGGGCCCGCGATGCCCGGTGCCGCCGTGGCACCGGCGCCCCGGCGTGCCGTTCTGCCCTTCGCGGCACCCGGGGGCGCGCCGAACTCGCCGAGCGCCGCGCGCGCCTGTGAGATCCGGATGGCCTCCATGGTCATGTCGTGGCGCATCTCCGAGCGGCTCCAGGCCCGTTCGGCGAGTTCCCACATCGTGGTCAGATGGATCGGGTTGGTCCCGGTGACCTCTGCCAGCGCGACGATCGCGCCCTTGGGCGCGAGCAGCCGACCGTTGAGATAGCGCTCCCAGGACGTCCTGCTGTATCCGGTGCGGTCGGACAGCGCGGAGACGTTCAGGCCGCTGCGGTCCACGAGCCGCCGCAACTGTCCGACGAACTCCCCGATCTGCGGATCGAGTTCCTCCGGCAAGGCCTTCCAACGAGGCATCGCTTCCCCCTGGTTCCCCCTGTGTGTGCCGCTGCGCGCGGGACGTCCCGGACCATCCCGATTGGGCAGATTAGCCCCGCTGTGCAGTGCCTTGAACCGGCTTCCCCGAAGCTGTCAACACATCGACACAACGGGCACACACCGGTGACCTCCGGCGTCCCAGCTGTACGCGACGCACCCAGACGCAACCGGCCCCCAGCTGTGGCAAGGCGCGGACACCGTAGCGGAACGGTCACTTCCGTGCCACAGCGCACGGACAGCCGTTGAACAGGCCGTTCGTCGTGCGGGAGTTTGGGTGCGACGGCGGCCCGTCCTGGCTCGGGGGAGGGGACGGGCCGCCGTTCCGTGCGGGTGACCGGCTGCCGGTCGTGGCACTCCTAGTTGCTGACGGTGAAGTGCAGGGTGTCCTTCAGGAAGGGGATCTCCAGCCAGGGGTCCGGCTGAGCCATCAGCGCCAGCAGGACGATCGCCAGACCGAGGACGCCGTAGGTGGCGATGTCCGTGAAGCGGGAGCGCACGGCGAGCATGCCGACGCCGGGCAGCATCCAGCGCATCACGGCACCGCCGACCAGCGCCACGCCCACCAGCATGGTGCCGATCCTGAACCCGTCGAACGCCGTCAGCAGCAGGCCGAGACCGACCAGCCCCAGCACGGCGAGCATCGGCCACTGCCGCGCGGGCGCGGGCGCGTCCCCGGGCGCCGCCCGGCCACCGCCCTCGGGTCGCGCGGTGTCCTTGGTGAACAGGGGGAAGCGGCGGGTGGCCCGCCGGGGCGTCCCGTCCTCGTCCACGACACTGATCGCGTCCCGCACCACGAGCCCGGCGTCCTCCACGGCACCGTCGTCGGCCGCACGCTCCGGGCCCGGCGGCGGCACGGACCCGTTCTGCGACACGCCGCGCGCGGCGACACCGTTCTGCGACACGCCGGTCTGCGCCGAAGCGGCGGCCCGCGTGGCGGCGGCGCTCTCCTGCGCCGCGGCGCCGTTGCCCGCCGCGGTTCCGTGGCTCCCGGTGGTCCCGTTCTCCTCGGGCGACTCAGCCGGCACTGCGCTCCGCCGCCTCGACCACGTTGACGAGCAGCTGGGCCCGGGTCATGGGGCCGACGCCGCCGGGGTTCGGGGAGATCCAGCCCGCGACCTCCGCGACGTCCGGGTGGACGTCACCGACGATCTTGCCCTCGGCGCTGCGCGAGACGCCTACGTCGAGGACGGCCGCGCCCGGTTTGACGTCCTCGGGCCGGACCAGGTGGGCGGACCCGGCGGCGGCGACGATGATGTCGGCGCGCTTGAGGTGGGCGGACAGGTCACGCGTACCGGTGTGGCACTGCGTCACCGTCGCGTTCTCGCTGCGCCGGGTGAGCAGCAGCGGCATCGGGCGGCCGATGGTCACGCCGCGGCCGACGACCACGACCTCGGCACCCTTGATCTCCACGCCGTAGCGGCGCAGCAGCGTCAGCACGCCGTTCGGGGTGCAGGGCAGCGGCGCGGGCTCGTTCAGGACCAGGCGGCCCAGGTTCATCGGGTGCAGCCCGTCCGCGTCCTTGTCCGGGTCCATGAGTTCCAGGATGCGGTTCTCGTCGATGCCCTTGGGGAGCGGCAGTTGCACGATGTAACCGGTGCACGCCGGGTCCTCGTTGAGCTCCCGTACGACCGCCTCGATCTCGTCCTGCGTCGCCGTGGCGGGCAGTTCGCGCTGGATGGAGGCGATGCCGACCTGCGCGCAGTCACGGTGCTTGCCGGCGACGTACTTCTGGCTGCCGGGGTCCTCCCCGACCAGGATCGTGCCGAGGCCGGGCGTGACGCCCTTCTCCTTCAGCGCCGCCACGCGGGCGGACAGATCGGACTTGATCGCGGCTGCGGTGGCCTTGCCATCGAGAATCTGGGCGGTCATGACCCCATCCTCCCGGATGACCGCCTCCTGGTTCCAATCCGGGTCCGCCGGGGTCCGGCCCGGCGTATCCCCCATGATCGGCGATGTTGCACTTGCACAACACATAGGGAATGCGGCTGGACAAGCGGACCATGGCTGAAGAACGATTGACGTCACAGTGCCGCGGGCTGTACCGGGGGGACGAACCGCATCTGTAGCAACCTTCCTCCGCATCCGCCGCGCGTCGTCCCCGCACACCAGGCAACGGAGGAAAGACCGCCATGAGTTTCGGCGACCCGAACAACCCCTACGGCGCGCCGCAGGGCCAGCAGCAGGGCTACGGCTACCCCCAGCAGCAGCCGGCCCCCGGTTACGGCTACCCGCAGGCCCCGCCGGCCGGGTACCCCGGCTCCCCGGCGCCGACGTCCATGCCCGGCACCGTGAGCACGGCTCGCGTCCTGCTGTGGATCATCGTGGGCCTGCAGGTCCTCGGTGTGGCGCTGTTCGCCTTCAGCGCCGTCGGCGTCGAGGCCGCGAAGAACGACGAGACGCTGCAGGAGGACGCCTCGTTCCAGCAGCTGGCCGACTACTCCTCCGGCATGCTGTGGGCCATGATGCTGTTCGCCGTCGCCTGGGGCGTGTTCGCGCTCGTTCTGGCGCTGAAGTTCCGCACCGGCGGCAACGGCATACGCATCACGACCCTGGTGTTCGGCATCATCACCGCGGTGCTCGGCGTCTACCCCTTCATCCTGGTCGGCCTGATCCACACCGTGCTCGCCATCCTCGTCGCCGTGTTCGTGGGCAACGCCAACGGCAAGGCCTGGTTCAACCGCCCGCGCTACTGAGCGCCCGCGCGGCCGCCACACGTACGGTTCGCGCCATTCACACCCGAGGGCCGTGTCCCACCCGTACAAGGGGGGACACGGCCCTGGTGCGTCGCCCTGCTCTGAAGCGGTAGCCGCCGGGCACGGGGAGACGGGCCTTGTACAGCGTCATCGTGGCGTGATCGCTGCGGTACGGCGTGCGGGTGACCCTGAGACTTCCGAGGTACCGCTCGGGGACGCGCGCCCGCATCGTGGTGACGGGACGGCCAGGACCGCGGCCCGCACGACCGCGGCCTCCGGCCTCCTCGGGGGAGGGCCGGAGGCCGCGGGCCACCGTCACAAGTAACTCGGCGGATGTCAGTGGAAGAAGTGGCGGGTGCCCGTGAAGTACATGGTCACGCCCGCCTTCCGCGCGGCCTCGACGACCTGCTCGTCGCGGACCGAACCGCCCGGCTGCACCACGGCCTTGACGCCCGCCTCGGTGAGGATCTCCAGCCCGTCGGGGAAGGGGAAGAAGGCGTCGGAGGCCGCGTAGGCGCCCTGCGCCCGCTCGGCGCCGGCCCGCTCGACCGCCAGCTTCGCGGAGTCGACCCGGTTGACCTGTCCCATGCCCACGCCGACCGAGGCGCCGTCCTTCGCGAGCAGGATGGCGTTGGACTTCACCGCCCGGCACGCCCGCCACGCGAACGCCAGCTCCCGCAGCTCCTCCGCGCCCAGTGCCTCGCCGGTCGCCAGCGTCCAGCCGGCGGGGTCGTCGCCCTCGGCCTGGAGGCGGTCGGTGACCTGGAGCAGGGCGCCACCGTCGACGGCCTTGACCTCGACCGGGTTCGCCGGGCCCTCGGGGCAGCGCAGCACGCGGATGTTCTTCTTCTTGGTGAGGGCGTCGAGCGCGCCCTCCTCGTAGCCGGGCGCGACGATGACCTCGGTGAAGATCTCGGCGACCTGCTCGGCCATCTCCCTGCTCACGGGGCGGTTCACGGCGATCACGCCGCCGAACGCCGACAGCGGGTCGCAGGCGTGCGCCTTGCGGTGCGCCTCGGCGACGTCCGCGCCGATCGCGATGCCGCACGGGTTGGCGTGCTTGATGATCGCGACGCAGGGCTCGTCGTGGTCGTACGCGGCACGGCGGGCGGCGTCCGTGTCCGTGTAGTTGTTGTACGACATCTCCTTGCCGTGCAGCTGCTCCGCCTCGGCCAGCCCGCCACCCGTGCCGTCCACGTAGAGGGCGGCGGGCTGGTGCGGGTTCTCGCCGTAGCGGAGAGTGTTCTTGCGCTCCCAGGTGGCGCCGAGGAAGTCCGGGAACCGCGAGTCGTCGACCGGCGCGTACTCGCTCGCGAACCAGGACGCCACCGCCACGTCGTACGCGGCCGTGTGCTGGAAGGCCTCCGCGGCGAGCCGCTTGCGGGTGGCGAGGTCGAAGCCGCCCTCCTCGACCGCGGCCAGCACGTCGCCGTAGCGGGCCGGGCTGGTGACGACGGCGACGGACGGGTGGTTCTTGGCGGCGGCGCGCACCATGGAGGGGCCGCCGATGTCGATCTGCTCGACGCACTCGTCGGGGCTCGCGCCGGAGGCGACGGTCTCGCGGAACGGGTAGAGGTTGACCACGACCAGGTCGAACGGCTCGACGCCGAGTTCCTGGAGCTGCTGCCGGTGGTCCTCCAGGCGCAGGTCGGCGAGGATGCCCGCGTGCACCTTCGGGTGCAGCGTCTTGACCCGGCCGTCCAGGCACTCGGGGAAGCCGGTGAGCTCCTCGACCTTGGTGACGGGGACGCCGGCGGCGGCGATACGGGCGGCGGTGGACCCGGTGGAGACGAGGGCGACACCCGCCTCGTGCAGGCCGCGTGCGAGGTCTTCGAGGCCCGTCTTGTCGTAGACGCTGACGAGCGCCCGGCGAAGGGGCCGCTTGTTGCTCTCGGCGGTCACTGGATAACTACCTTTCGTCCCTCAATGCGATGGCCGTTGCGGGCGAGCCGCCCTACGACCTCGACGAGCAGCCTTCGCTCGACTTCCTTGATGCGCTCGTGGAGCGCGCTCTCGTCGTCCTCGTCCCGGACCTCCACCACGCCCTGAGCGATGATCGGCCCGGTGTCGACACCGTCGTCGACGAAGTGGACGGTGCAGCCGGTGACCTTGGCCCCGTACGCGAGCGCGTCACGGACGCCGTGGGTGCCGGGAAAACTGGGGAGCAGGGCCGGGTGAGTGTTGACGCACCGGCCGCCGTACCGGGTCAGGAAGGCCTTGCCCAGGATCTTCATGAACCCGGCCGAGACGACGAGATCGGGCTCGTACGCGGCGACGGCGTCGGCGAGAGCGGCGTCCCACTCCTCGCGGGTCGCGAAGTCCTTGACCCGGCAGACGAACGTGGGCAGCCCGGCCCGCTCCGCGCGCGCGAGCCCCTCGATGCCGTCACGGTCGGCTCCGACAGCCACGATCTCGGCGCCGTAGGCCTCGGCGCCCTCCGCCGCGATGGCGTCCAGCAACGCCTGGAGATTGGTGCCGGATCCGGAGACCAGCACGACGAGGCGCCTGGTGCTCCTGGCCACGGGCTTGGCGGCCACGGTGGAGCCCTTTCTCGGGGAAGCGTTTGTATGGTCGTACGAATGCTTCGCGCCCCCGGATACGGGGAAGCCTACGAAGCGGTCGACCGTCAGCAACGATACCGGCACACCGGGCGGCCCCCCACGGGACGGGGGCGTGGCCGGGAGGTAGCGTCTGGCGCAGCGGTCTCGGGAACGCGGGAGGTGTGCGACGCGTTCATGAGTCGACGGGCTCCGTCGCGATCCGGTCGGATCCACCGCCGGATCCAGCCGCTCCGGTTCCGCAGATCCGCTCGTTCCAGTTGTTTCCAGTTGTTTTTCACAAGGGGAAGACGCTCACTTGATGTCGGTCCGCAGCCTGCGATTCCTCACGCTCCCCCAGCAGCCGGCGCAGCGAGGGGTGCGCGCCGGCGTGCTGCTGCGGCAGCGCCCCACCTCGTCGCCCGACGCGCTCTCGGGCGACGCCAGCGGCGGCCGGCAGGGCGGTTCGGGCCAGGACGACAACCCGTTCGCACCGCCGCCCGAGGGCACGCCCGACCGGCCGTGGCAGCCGCGGCGGCCGTCGGGTGACAGCGGCGACTCCCCCGGCTCGGACGGCTCACAGGGCAACGGCGGGCGTCCCGCGTGGGGCAGCCAGTGGAGCGACCGGCAGCCCGGCCGCTCCGGCGGAGGCTTCGGCGACCGGCCCGGGGGCAGCCCCGAAGGCTCCGGCGGCCCGGCCCCGGGCATGCGCTGGGACCCCACGGACCCCGCACAGCGCCGGGCTCGCTACGCACTGCTGGCAGGCATGTGGGCCTTCTTCTTCGCGCTGTTCAGCTGGACGTACGTGGCACTGCTGCTGGGTGCGCTGGCGCTGTACTGGGGCGTCAGCGCCCTGCGCACCAAGCCGCGCACGCCGTCGCCGGACACCCCGGACGCCGCGGCACCTGCCCGCCCGCAGACCGCGGCGGCCGTGAGCGGCCTGGTCACGGCGTCGCTGGCGATCGCGCTCGTCGGCGCGTCGTTCGCGGCGCAGCTCGTGTACCGCGACTACTACACGTGCACCAACGACGCCCTCACGAACGAGGCGCGACAGGCATGCAGCACGCTGCTGCCGGAGCAGCTGCGCGATGTTCTGGGGGCCAACGCCTGAGCGGCGGGGACCAACACCTGGGCAGGTTCGGGCCTTCAGGGGCCGTCTTCGGGCTTTGCGTCCGGCTTGGGGGGGTCGGGGGTCCGGGTGGTGTCGGGGGTCTGGGACGGGTCGAGGACGCCTGAGGGGTGGTTGACCCCTGCGGGGTCGAGGGCTTGCTCGCCCGGCGCGGAGGGCTCGGGCCGGGCGGAAGTCTTGGTCAGGTCGGGACGTTCGGGGAGGCCGGGGAGGCCGGGCGACTCCGTCGGCTCCGTCGGCTCCAGTGCCTCCGTCCTCGCGGAGACCTCGCGCAACGCCGCCCAGCGGGCCTCGCGGGCCGCGTCGTCGTGGGGCCAGGGGGACGGGGGATCGAAGAGGAAGGGTTCGTAGAGCTCGTGGGCGTTGTCCGCGTCGCCCGTCCCGTCCGCGAGAGCGCGGGCGTCGGGGTCGCGAGCCTCGGAGTCGCGAGCCTCGGAGTCGCGGGCCTCGGAGTCGCGGGCTTCGGAGTCGCGGGCCTCGGAGTCGCGGGCCTCGGAGTCGCGGGCCTCGGATCCTGGGGCTTCCGGGTCGGGGGCCTCCGCGTCGGATGCTTCCGGGTCGAGGGTCGGCGCCGTGCGGGACACGGGGACCCGCAGCAGGTCGTACTCCTTGTCGTCCGGCCCGTTGCCGGCGTCCGCCCGCGCCTCCGGTTGCGGACCCGGCCGCAGACCCGGCCGCGTTCCCGCCCTGGCCGCCGTCTCTCCCTCCTCGGCCCTCCCCCGGCATTCCCACCACCGCACCAGCAGCGCCACCGGCACCCCCACGACCGCCACCCACACCAGCGCCGCGAGTCCCACGTGCCACCACACCGGCCCGAACCGGGCCAGCGAGTCCACCCCGAGCGGCCCGCCCGCCGGCCCCGCGAGCAACGTGAGCCAGGCCCCGCACAGCACCGCCGCCAACCCGGCGCACCCCGCGGTACGCCCTGGCGTCCATGCCCCGGCGCCCTGCCCGCCCCGCACCGCCCCCTTGGCCGTGAACCACCCCACCGTCACCCCGGCCGCCACCGGCACTGCGGCGACCGCCCAGTCCGGCGGCGTCACGGCACCCCCTCCCGGCACCGCCGCCAGCAGCGGGAACGTCGGCAGGACGGGCGCCGGGCCGGAGGACAGCGGTCCGGCCAGGTGGCCGGCGCCCAGCGCGAAGCCTGGCCCGAGGGCGTACGCCGCGCCCCACACCGCCGCGTTCGGCACCAGCGCCAGGCACAGCAGGAGCACCGCGAACCTCCCCGACCAGCCCTCCGTCAGCTCCGCGAACGCCATCCGTGCGGCCGTGCCGTGCCAGACCAGCGAGACAGCCACCAGCAAGGCTCCGCCCCCGACGAGCACAGCGGCACCGGCCGTCGCCGCCCGTGCCGCGAGGCCGAACCGCTCCCGGGCCCGCGCACCGAGGAAGGCGCTGCGCAGCGGCCCCAGCAGATTCAGTACGGCGTGCACCGGCCGGCGCGGATGCCCGTACGCCGTCCACGCCCCGGCCCCCGCCGCACCCACGGCGACGAGCGGCACGCACACGGCCGTCGTTTCCCAGTCGGGCCGCAGCACGCCCCTCGCCGCGTACGCCGCGACCGCTCCCCCGACGGCGAGGTAGCCGAGCACCACCCCGGCCCAGGCCGTTCGCCCGGCCACCAAGGGGGCCGGCCCGTCCCCCGCGTAGGCCCCGTCCACTGCGTCCCGGGCCGCCCGGAACACCAGCCACATGGGCAGGGCGAGCAGCAGCATGGGGGTGACTCCGACGGGAGCGGGGACGCCGGAGAGGGTCTCGACGCGGACGAGTTCCGCGCCGTGCGCCAGCAGCCACAGCGCCGCGGCCACGCGCAGTGCGCCGCCCGGCCCGCTGTCGGGGTAGGGCGAACTGATCCACAGCACCATCACCAGCACGGCGAACGAACCCAGTCCCAGTCCGGCCGCCACCACGCCACCGAGGACGCTGGCGGCAAGTCCGGGCGACCGGCGGCGCATCCGGCCGTACCGGGGGGAGAGCGGCGTTCTTCGGTCGGTCATCAGGGTCACGACGGCCATGCTCCCAACGACACGCGCTTTCCCGGCGTAACAGGCGAACCACCGATGTGTCGCTCAATATGTGCTTATGTGTTTTTTCGTACGAAGGGGGGATCTGTGACACAGAGCCCTGCAACCCCGCTTCCCCCTCCCGAGGAGCGCCGACGCCTACGGGAGGCAGGTTCCCTGACGCAGGCTCAGGTGGCGGCCCGGGTCGGCGTCTCCAAGGCGACGGTGCGGGCGTGGGAGTCCGGTCGTACGACGCCCGACGGCCAAAAGGCGGAGGCGTACGCGAAACTGCTCGCCTCCCTCGCGGACGAGCCGGTGGAGCAGGTACGCCAGGACGGCACGCCGGCCGTCGCGGCCGGGACCGCCGCCGTACGAACCGCAGACCCCATGGCCGACACCGAGCGCGTACCCCTCCCCGACACCGGCCCCGACCCCCATCCGTCACCCCGACCCGAACCGGCATCCGAACCCCTGACACCCGATCAGGCTTTCGACGCGCTCTACGCGTTCTGCGCGCCCGGCCTCGTCCGGCAGGCGTATGTGCTCACCGGACGGCGCGAACTGGCACGCGAGGCGGTCGAGCGGGCCTTCCAACTCGCCTGGCAGCGCTGGCCCGAGGTGGCCGTCGACCGGGACCCGGCGGGCTGGGTGCGGGCAGCGGCGTACGAGTACGCGCTCTCCCCCTGGCACCGCTTCCGCCCCCGGTACCGCCACCCGGAGCCCCCACCGGCCGAGCTTCGCGACCGCACACTGCTGAACGTCATCCTGAAACTCCCCCCACCACACCGCCGCACCCTCCTCCTCTACGACGGGGTGGGCCTGGGTCTGCCGGAGACCGCGGCGGAGACGGAGGCGACCACCCCGGCGACGGCCAGCCGCCTGCTCTACGCACGCCAGGCCGTCGCGTCCCGGCTGCCCGACCTCGCCGACCCGGAGAAGTTGCAGCGGCGGCTCGGCGAACTGGCCTCCACGGAGCGGTTGCGCGCGGCCAGACCCCTGGCGGTCCGCACCGGCGGCGAACGCCGGGCACAGTTCTGGACCCGGGCCGCCATCGCCTTCACGGTCACCCTGATCGGCGCGACGGCACTGACCCTGCGGACCGCTCCGACACAGTACGAGCCACCGGTGGCGCCTGGTGAGACGGTACGGGGCGTGCCCCCGCGGGCGGCGCCGGGACCGCTGTCGTACGAGCAGCTGGAGCTGCGGGAGAAGCTGCGGCAGGCGGCGGAGAGCGGGCCGGAGCGCCTGGTGCCGGAGCCGGGATGAGGTGATGTGAGGTGAAGCGGGGGGCGCATGCGGAAGGGCCCGCTCCCGTGGCTGGACGGCCATGGGTGCGGGCCCTGCTGCCGCGCCCCGCTGTGCGGCGAGCTGCTGTGGTGCGGTCTCAGCCGGCGAGGATCTCGCGGGCGAGCTTCGCCGTCTCGGTCGGGGTCTTGCCGACCTTGACGCCCGCGGCCTCCAGGGCCTCCTTCTTCGCCTGGGCGGTGCCCGACGAACCGGAGACGATGGCGCCCGCGTGGCCCATGGTCTTGCCCTCGGGGGCGGTGAAGCCCGCGACGTAGCCGACGACCGGCTTGGTCACGTTCTCCTTGATGAAGGCCGCGGCCCGCTCCTCGGCGTCGCCACCGATCTCGCCGATCATCACGATCAGGTCGGTGTCGGGGTCGTCCTGGAAGGCGGCCAGCGCGTCGATGTGCGTGGTGCCGATGATCGGGTCGCCACCGATGCCGACGGCGGTGGAGAAGCCGATGTCACGCAGCTCGTACATCATCTGGTACGTCAGCGTGCCGGACTTCGAGACCAGGCCGATACGGCCCGGCTTGGTGATGTCGCCCGGGATGATGCCGACGTTGGACTGGCCCGGGGTGATGATGCCGGGGCAGTTCGGGCCGATGATGCGGGTCTTGTTGCCCTTCTTGCCGGCGTACGCCCAGAACGACGCCGAGTCGTGCACGGCGATGCCCTCGGTGATCACGACGGCCAGCGGGATCTCGGCGTCGATCGCCTCGACGACCGCGTCCTTCGTGAACTTCTCCGGCACGAAGATCACGGAGACGTTCGCGCCGGTCTTCTCGATGGCCTCCTTGACGGTCCCGAAGACGGGTACCTCGGTGCCGTCGAAGTCCACGGACTGACCCGCCTTGCGCGGGTTCACGCCGCCCACGACGTGCGTGCCGTCGCCGAGCATGAGCTTGGTGTGCTTCATGCCGGTGGCGCCCGTCATGCCCTGGACGATGACCTTGCTGTCCTTGTTGAGCCAGATAGCCATGGTGTGTTGTGTCCTCGTCCTGAGTGCTTACTTGGCGGCGTGGGCCAGTTCGGCGGCCTTGTCGGCCGCGCCGTCCATGGTGTCGACGCGCTGGACCAGCGGGTGGTTGGCGTCGGTGAGGATCTGCCGGCCGAGCTCGGCGTTGTTGCCGTCGAGGCGGACGACGAGCGGCTTGGTGACCTCCTCGCCACGGTCTTCCAGAAGCTTCAGGGCCTGGACGATGCCGTTGGCGACCTCGTCACAGGCGGTGATGCCACCGAAGACGTTGACGAAGACGGACTTGACGTCCGGGTCGCCGAGGATGATCTCCAGACCGTTGGCCATGACCTGGGCGGAGGCGCCACCGCCGATGTCCAGGAAGTTGGCCGGCTTGACGTTGCCGTGCTTCTCACCGGCGTACGCGACGACGTCCAGGGTGCTCATCACGAGACCCGCGCCGTTGCCGATGATGCCGACCTCGCCGTCGAGCTTGACGTAGTTGAGGTTCTTCTCCTTGGCGGCGGCCTCGAGCGGGTTGGCCGCGGCCTTGTCGTGCAGCTCGTCCCAGTCGTGCCGGAACTCGGCGTTGTCGTCCAGCGACACCTTGCCGTCCAGGGCGATGACGTCACCGGAGGCGACCTTCGCGAGCGGGTTGACCTCAACGAGGAGGGCGTCCGACTTGATGAAGGTGTCCCACAGCGTGACGAGGACGTTCACGACCTTGTCGGCGACCTCGGCCGGGAACTTGGCGGCCTCGACGATCTCGCGGGCCTTGGCCTCGTCCACACCGTCGATGGCGTCGATCGCGATCTTGGCGACGGCCTCCGGACGGGTGGCCGCCACCTCCTCGATCTCCACGCCGCCCTCGACGGAGGCGATGGAGAGGAAGGTGCGGTTGGCGCGGTCGAGGAGGAAGGAGACGTAGTACTCCTCGAGGATCTCCGGAGCGGTCTCGGCGATCATGACCTTGTGGACCGTGTGGCCCTTGATGTCCATGCCGAGAATGTCCGTCGCGCGGGCGACGGCCTCGTCCGGGGTGGCGGCCAGCTTCACGCCACCGGCCTTGCCGCGGCCACCGACCTTCACCTGCGCCTTGACGACGGACTTGCCGCCGAGCCGCTCGGTGATCTCGCGCGCCGCCTCAGGCGTGTCGATGACTTCACCGGCCAGCACCGGTACATCGTGCTTGGCGAAGAGGTCCCTCGCCTGGTACTCGAACAGGTCCACGCGCTTCCGTCCCTATCAGTGATCTCGCGGTTCGTTGGATGCGTGGGCGTGCCGCGAAGGGCAACGTGACGACCGCATGTGTCACAAGGGAAGCGCACACGGTGTCCGAGCGCGCGGCATGTCCGTCTCGCAGGTTATCTCTGCTTGCGGGGGGCCTCTAAATCGCGAGTCACATGTGAGCGGTGATACCTGTCACATGATGTCGGGGTTACTGGCACGGAGTGCCGGTGGCGAGCGGCGGGAGGGGGTGGGGCGGGGAACGGGTGGGGCGGGGAACGGGTGGGGCGGGGAACGGGTGGGGCGGCGGTAGCGGAGTTGAGGCGGGTGGGGTGGGAGAACGGATCGGACGGGGTGGGGAACGGATGGGAGATCGGGTGGGGGCCGGGTGGAGAACGGATCGGCTGGGGGCGGGGGACGGACGGGGTGCCGAGGGGAAGGGCTGGAAGCGGGGAACTCCGGCGCCTTCCTCGAGTGCCGGGGGCTGCGGGAAGGGTGTCAGCGGGGCGCAGGGGGCCGGGACGGCGGAAGCGGGGGCCTGCCCGGCCGGAGGCAGGCGAAGGGCCTCACCGGGCTGGGGTTGACCCGGTGAGGCCCCTTGAGCTGCCCCGAGGGGAGACCATCGGGTCCCTGCCGGGGGCGTCGATCCGGCGATCCCCACCCCAATGGGGACCGCCGGACCCTCTCCGCAGGGGTTCCGTCCGGGCGGCCGACGGTTTTCGACCGCCCGTGCCGGGTGCCTGCGGGGTCGATCGGCACGCCGGACGGCGTACCGCGTTCTGGGTGCGCGCCTGCCGCGCCTTGCGAGGGCCGGCCGCGGTGAGGCGCCGCCGGGCGCGCGGCGGGGACGTGCTGCCGGTGCCGGACCTGACCCTGCGCGCCACAAGCGCGCGACGCCCGCACGACGGAGACGGCCTCACCAGCCACGCTGCCCACGAGAGGGTGCCCTAGCCGGGGAACAGGGGGATGTCCCGATACCGGTCCAGCGTCCCGCACTGCTCGACACGCAGAGCCGTCCCCGGCACGAGCCACACCCTCATGCGCTGGCCCAGGGGCACCGCGTAGGCGTCACCGTGGCGCGACGAACCGCCGTCCGCCGAGGACCGACCGCGCAGCGCCGCATCGCCGCCCCCACCGCCCGGCGCCGGAGCCACGGGCACGTACCCCGCACCGGCTCCCGCACCACCGGGGGACGCGCCAAGCCCCGGAGCGTGATCCCCCACCGCCCCCGCCGCACCGCCCCGTCCCTCCGAACCACCGTCAGGGGAAGCCGAACCCCCGCCCACACCGGAAGGCTGCGCCCCCACGCCTGGAAGCGGCAGTTCCCGCCCGGAACCACGAAGACCCCGGGCAGACCGTGCCCGCCGGGGTTTACGGACAGCCCAGGGCCCCCGGACACCACGGGCAGCCCAGGGCCCCCGGGGATTACAGGCGAAAGCCCAAGACCTCCGGGGACTACCGGCTGAAGCCCAGGAACCAGCGGCGCCCCATGTAGTGCCGGGATCGCAGGAAGCGGGAGAACGCCGGGAAGCCCGGGAGCGCCGGGAAGCCCTGCAGCGCCGGGAATCTCCAGCGCGCCAAGGAGCCCACGAACGCCGGAATGCCCGGCAATACCTGAGGGGCCCGCAAGATCGGGCAGTACGGGAGCACCGGCGACCACGGGCCCGTCGGACAGCCCACCAGCCGACCCGGGCCCCTCGGGCAGCCCTCCGGCCCGTGCCGAAAGTCCCGGCAGGCGCGGCAGGGCGGTCCCGGGAAGCAAGTCGTGCAGGCGAGGCACCTCCAGCACGACGGGCCGCCGAGGCCCCTCAGATCGCTCAGAGGTCAGGTCAGGCACGTAAGGCACCTCCAGCACGCGAGGCACCACCGGCGCGACAGGCAGCCGAGGCCCCTCAGATCGCTCAGAGGTCAGGTCAGGCACGTAAGGCACCTCCAGCACGCGAGGCACCACCGGCGCGACAGGCAGCCGAGGCCCGTCGGACCGCTCACGCACCTGAGATACCTCAGGCAGGCCCCCAGCCCCCTCGGAGCCCCGAGGCAACTCAGGCAGGCCTCCCGCCCCGGGCCGCACCAACGCGTCCGGCGGCTCCGGCCGCAAAGGCACCCCGTGCGACGCCGACGCACCACCCGCGCCCCCGGCCGACCGGCCTCTCACCGCGTCCACGGCATCCCCGACCGGCCGCACAAGCCGCTCTCCCACGGACCGCCCGGCACCCTCGACGACGGGAAGGGCAACAGCCCGGCCCGCCGGCCCAACCGCCTCGCCCCGCGTGCCATGGAGCCGGCCCTCGCCTCTCTCCCGCTCCCGCCCCGGCCTCAACTCCCGCACGTGCTCACCCGGGGCCGTGCTCACCGGCGCGACCATCCGCGCCAAAGCCCCAGGACCCGCCGCTCCTTCAGCCGCGTCCGCCCGCTCCCCGCACATCACCTCGAGCACGAACAGCCCACCCACCAGCAGAGCCAGGTGCAGAACACGCCGCCCCGCCGCCACACGCGTCACACGCGTGGCGGCGCCGGACACTGCGGCTGACCAGATCACGAGGGGGAGGATCCTCCGTGCGGTGGAACACGTCACGCGTCGACGACTACGCATCGCCGAGTGCGCATCAACGACCAGGCGGTACCGGCAAGCGGAGCCACCGCACCGCTGGTGAGGCGTCGATCCTTGCACGTGACTCCCGAGGTTGCGCAAGCCCCGCGTTACCGATGGGTAGTCACCTCCCCTTCCCGGAAAGCGTCTGCCGAACCCGCTCACCTCGGGCGCATCACGCGGTGTCCGGTATCGGCAGCGGCCGCTTCTCGATCGCCGCCGCCATCACCTCCGGGAACAGATCCGGCGTGCAGGCGAACGCCGGCGCGCCGAGCGCCCCCAGCGCTGCCGCGTGCTCCCGGTCGTAGGCGGGCGCGCCCTCGTCGGACAGCGCGAGCAGCGTCACGAACTGCACCCCCGCCCCCTTCATCGCCGCCACGCGCTTCAGCATCTCGTTCCGGATCCCTCCTTCGTAGAGATCGCTGATCAGTACGACCACCGTCTCCGCGGGCCGGGTGATCTGCGACTGGCAGTACGCCAGCGCCCGGTTGATGTCGGTGCCGCCGCCGAGTTGCGTGCCGAAGAGCACGTCCACCGGGTCGTCAAGCTGGTCGGTCAGGTCGACGACCGCGGTGTCGAACACCACGAGTCGCGTGTTGATCGTCCGCATGGAGGCGAGCACCGCCCCGAACACCGACGCGTACACCACCGATGCCGCCATGGATCCCGACTGGTCGATACAGAGGATGACCTCCTTCTTCACTGACTGGGACGCCCGCCCGTAACCGATCAGCCGCTCCGGTACGACCGTTCGGTACTCCGGCAGGTAGTGCTTGAGGTTGGCCGCGATGGTGCGGTTCCAGTCGATGTCGTGGTGCCGCGGCCGGTTGACGCGCGCGCTGCGGTCGAGGGCCCCGCTCAGGGTGGCCCGGGTACGAGTGGCGAGCCGCTTCTCCAGGTCCTCGACGACCTTGCGCACGACGGCCCGCGCCGTCTCCTTGGTCGTCTCCGGCATCGCCTTGTTCAGCGACAGCAGCGTGCCGACGAGATGCACGTCCGCCTCCACGGCCTCCAGCATCTCCGGCTCCAGCAACAGCGCGGACAGCCCGAGCCGGTCGATGGCGTCCCGCTGCATGACCTGCACGACGGACGACGGGAAGTACGTCCGGATGTCCCCGAGCCAGCGCGCCACGGACGGCGCCGACGCCCCCAGCCCCGCCGAACGCTCCCTTCCCGTCCGCGGTTTGTCCCCCTTTCCGTAGAGCGCGGTCAGTGCCCCGTCCATCGCGGCGTCCCGCCCACCGAGCGCACACCCGGTGCCGTCCGCCGTGTCACCCCCCAGCACCAGCCGCCAGCGCCGCAGCCGCTCCCGGCCGGCATCGTCCAGCTCAGCCCCCACCAGGGCCTCCGTGGTCACAGGGCCTCCTCCCCACACACCTCTTGGATCCTCCTCATGACGCCACCCCCGCCAACGCGACGGCGTTCTGTTCTGCCGCCCCTGCGTCCAGCCCCAGGAGCAACCGCACCACCGGCAGCACGGCATCGGCCCGCTCGATGTCGAGGCCCACGCCGAAGCCCGCTGTCCCCGCCCCGGCCCTCTCCGTGCTGCCGCGCTGTCCCGGCCCCCGGCGCACCAGCTCACCCAGCGTTCTGCGGACCCCCGGCTCGTACGCGGAGAAGGTGCGCCGCAGGAGCGGCAGTACGTCCGTGAAGGCCTCCGCCGGGACCCCCGTCAGCCAGCCGTCGACCAGCCCCAGCAGCCGCTCGTCGTGCACCAGCAGCATCCCGCCGCCGCCCCCGCCGACGAACCCCTCGATCCACGCGGCCGCGTCCCCCGGCGCCGTCCCCGGCGAGAGCACCAGCCCCATCAGCCGTGCCGCCTCGTCCCGCGCCAGCTCACCGTCGTCCAGCAGCAGCCGCACCGCTCGCCCACGAAGCAGGCCGGGCACGGTGTCCCGCCCGGAGAGAATCCCCAGCACCGCGTGCCACCGGCGCCGCAGATCGTCATGTCCCGCCGCCGGCGCCTCACCGAGCAGCCCCACCGCCGTGTGCACCGCGTCCACATGACGCCGCATCTCCTCGGCCGCGTCCGTGTCGAGGGCGGCACAGGCCGGTGGCAGCCCGACGAAGATCCGCTCGGCGAGACCGGCGGCGACCCCCGCGAGAGCACCCGTGTCCGTGCCGCGTACGTCGCCGTAGCGCAACGAGCGGACCAGAGCCGGCAGCGCCTGGGCGAGATGACCGACGTCCGTGTCGAGCGCCGCACGGTCGGCGAGGATCCGCATCACCACCGGGAGCGCGTCCGGCAGTTCGGCCAGCAGACAGCGCTCGGCGAGGCCCGTGACCTCGGCGAGGCCGTGCGCCACCGTGGCGTCCGTCTCCGCCTTGGCGGTCGCGGCGGCGAGGACGGTCGTCCCCCACACCCCGGCCTCGGCCACCCGCACCGACAGCTCCGGCTCCCAGCGCAGCCGCCAGGTCTCCCGGAACGTCCCCGTACTGCCCCGCGAGGTCACCGGCTCACCCCACGCCACCCCCAGCAACCTCAGCCGATGCAGCAACCTGCTGCGCCCGGCATCGGTCTCCTTGCGCAGATCGAGCTCCAGCTCCCGCTCCAGCGCCTCCGGCTTCAGCCTCAGCCGCCGTTGCAGCCGGGCGAGGTCCCGCTGCAGCGGGACGGCCGGCGCCGCCTCCGGCACCTCCCCGAGGCCGTCCCCCACAACCAGCCGGTCGTGCACCAACGCCAGCGGCACGTCCGATCCCTCGCACATCACCGCCCGCACGGCGTCGGTCGTCTCGCCGAGCCCCGCCAGCGGACGCCCGCGCATCGCGGCGAGCGTCTCGGCGAGTCGCACCGCCTCGATGACATGCGCCGAGGAGACGGCCCGGTCCTCGGCCCGCAGCAACCCCGCCACCTTGGTCATCCACCGCTCGACGGGCCGGTCCGGCGCCGAGAACAGATGCCCGTACCAGCCGGGCGAGTCGATGCCCGCGCCGTAACCGCTCACCCGAGCCAGCCGCTGGTTCGTCCACGGCACCCAGGTCATGTCGACCTTGACCTTGGGCAGCCCCTTCACCAGCGCGCGATCGGCCGCGACGGTCACCTTCTGCCGCAGCGCCGGGACGTGCCACGCCCCGCAGACCACGGCGACACCGCTGACGAACTCCCGCTGTGCGGCCCTCATCTGCAAGCGCATGTACGCCTCCCGCACGAGGTCCCGGTCATGTCCCCCGTCGCCGTACACCTCACGCAGCGCCCCCATCGCCTCCTCGACCACGGCGAACGGAGCGAAGGCGTCGCCCGCGCCGAGTCCCCGATGCTCGACGACGTCTTCCCACCAGCGCTCGGCGTCCTCATAACCGGCGGCCTCCGCAAGCACACCGAGCGGGTCGATCCGCACATCGGCCTGGTCATCGGCGCCACCATCGGTGTCGGCGTCCGCACCGGCGGCGGTGTCTTCGGCCGTGTCGGTGGAGACGCCGGCCTCGGCACCGGCGTCGCCGCCCGCCGCGGTGGGGGTGCCCTCGGCCACAGGCCCGGGGTCCCCCTCCCCGGCCCGCTCCGTCTCCGGCCCCCTCCCCCACACCAGCGTGTGCGTGGCCGGCAGGTCGATGAAGCGCGCCGGTACGTCGTGCTCCAGAGCCCACCGGATCGCCACCCACTCCGGCGAGAACTCGGCCAGCGGCCAGAACGCCGAACGTCCGGGCTCGTCCACGGCGTGAGCGAGCAGCGCGACCGGCGGCCGCATGTCCTCCTCCCCGGCCAGCGGAATCAACGCGTCGGCCTCGGGCGGGCCCTCGATCAGCACCACCCGCGGCCGGGCCGCGTCCAACGCCGCCCGCACGGCCCGGGCCGACCCCGGTCCGTGATGCCGTACGCCGAGCAGCAGCGGCTCAGTGCCGGTCGCTCCGCTGCTCCGGGCGCCCTCAACCCCCGTCACGCCGTCCCCCTCGCCTCCGAGGCCACCCCAAGTCGTCGTCGCCCACGGCGCCGACGTGCTTCCCGAACGGTGCGTCCCACGCCGTGACACTCATGCGCTCACCTCCCGGCAGGCCCGGTAGAAGTCCTTCCAGCCGTCCCGCTCCCGCACGACCGCCTCCAGGTACTCCTGCCAGACGACCCGGTCCGCCGCCGGGTCCCGGACGACCGCGCCGAGAATGCCGGCGGCGACATCACTCGGCCGCAGGACGCCGTCGCCGAAATGGGCGGCCAGTGCGAGCCCGCTGGTGACGACGGAGATCGCTTCGGCGGTGGACAAGGTGCCGCTGGGCGACTTCACCTTCGTACGGCCGTCGGCCGTGATTCCGTCCCGCAACTCGCGGAACACCGTCACCACGCGCCGGATCTCGTCGACGCCGTCCGGCACGGCCGGCAGGTCGAGGGACCGCCCGAGCTGTCCGACACGCCGCGAGACGATGTCGACCTCGGCCTCGACGCTGTCCGGCAGCGGCAGCACCACGGTGTTGAAGCGGCGGCGCAGCGCGCTGGACAGCTCGTTGACCCCGCGGTCACGGTCGTTGGCCGTGGCGATCAGGTTGAAGCCGCGGACGGCCTGCACCTCCTGCCCCAGCTCCGGTATCGGCAGCGTCTTCTCCGACAGGATCGTGATGAGCGTGTCCTGGACGTCGGCCGGGATCCGGGTCAGCTCCTCGACCCGGGCGGTCATCCCTTCGGCCATGGCGCGCATGACGGGGCTGGGCACCAGGGCGTCCCGGCTGGGGCCGTGGGCGAGCAACTGCGCGTAGTTCCAGCCGTACCGGATCGCCTCCTCCGGGGTACCGGCGGTGCCCTGCACCAGCAGGGTCGAGTCGCCGCTGACCGCCGCGGCCAGGTGCTCGGAGACCCAGGTCTTGGCGGTGCCGGGCACGCCGAGCAGGAGCAGGGCACGGTCGGTGGCGAGCGTGGTGACGGCGACCTCGATGATGCGGCGCGGTCCCACGTACTTCGGCGAGATCACCGTGCCGTCGCTCAGGGTGCCGCCCAGCAGGTAGGTGGCGACGGCCCACGGTGACAGCTTCCAGCGGGCCGGACGCGGCCGGTCGTCCTGCGCGGCCAGCGCCGCGAGTTCCCCCGCGAAGGCATCCTCGGCATGCGGCCGCAGCGCCTCCGGTTCTTGATCGGACGTGGTCTCGGTCAGCTCGACGGATGTCGGTTCCACGGACACAGGCATGGCTGAGTCCCCCTCCAGCTCGGCCGGTTCGGATCTGGCATCCACGTTGCACCACACCACTGACAATGCGTTCTGACCTGCACAAACGCGCTCGCCGGACCGATTGTCAGTGGGGGGATCTACCTTCGATGGCATGACTCAGCAGGGGGTGCGCTGGACGGCGGATCAGGTGCTGGCACTGGCGCCTGACGCCGCGTCACGCAAAGCGGGAAGCAAACTCGGAGCGGCCGGGCCGTGGTCCGAGACGGGGAGTTCGGACGAGGGGACGGTATGGGGACTGTGCAAGGGCAGTGGCAGCAAGCCGTACCAGACGGTCATCGACATCGCGGACGCGTCCGGCCCCGCGTACAAGTGCAGTTGTCCGAGCCGCAAGTTCCCGTGCAAGCACGCGCTCGGTCTGCTGCTGCTCTGGTCGGGCGACGACGGCGCGGTGCCGCCGGGCCAGGCACCGGACTGGGCGGAGCAGTGGACGGCGGGCAGACGGCAGCGGGCCGAGGGGAAGCGAACGCCGGGCACGGCGGGTTCGCCGGCTTCCGCCGACCCGGAGGCGGCCCGGCGCAGGGCCGAGCGCCGCGCCGAGCGGATCACGGCGGGCGCGACGGAGCTGGAGCAACGCCTGGCTGACCTGTTGCGCGGCGGCCTGGCCGCGGCCGAACAGACGGGGTACGGACTCTGGGAGGAGACGGCGGCCCGCATGGTCGACGCCCAGGCACCCGGACTGGCCGCGCGGGTACGGGAGTTGGGGGCGATTCCGGCTTCGGGTCCGGGCTGGCCGGTGCGGCTGCTGGAGGAGTGCGCGCTGCTCCACCTCCTCGACCAGGGCTGGCTGCACCGCGACCGGCTGCCGGAGAGCCTGGCGGCGACGGTGCGTTCCCGTATCGGCCTGCCCGCCTCGGCCGACGGACCGCCGCTGCGCGACCGCTGGCTTGTCCTCGCCCAGTACGACACGGCGGACTCGCGGCTCACGACGCGCCGGATCTGGTTGTACGGCGCGGACTCGGGCCGCACCACCCTTCTCCTCTCTTACGGCGCGGCCGGCCGCGCCCCCGAGCTCGCGCTGCCGGTCGGCCTGGCCCTGGAGGCGGAGGTGTCCGCCTACCCGGGCGCGGGCCAGGTGCGCGCGGCCCTGGGAGAGCAGTTCGCCCCACCGGCACCGGCGTCGATGCGGCCGCCGGGCGTCACGACGACCCAGGCCGCCTCCCGCTACGGCGAGGCGCTCCGCTCCGACCCGTGGCTCGACTCGGTCCCGGTGACCCTGGAGCGCGTCATACCCACCCCGGACGGCGACTCCTGGCAACTGGCCGACGCCGACGAGGACACCGCGCTGCCCCTCACCCCGGCCGCCCGCTCCCGTCCCGGCCTCTGGCGTCTCGTCGCCCTCTCGGGCGGCACCCCCGTCAAGGTCTTCGGCGAGTGCGGGCACCAGGGCTTCACGCCACTGACGGCGTGGCCGCAGGAGGCGGGACCGGCGGTGCCACTGTGCTGACCCTTCCCCTCTCCGCCGCAGGCCGGCGCGCCGGCGGCAACACCACGCGTCGGCAGGCACTGCCGTCCTCCGAGAGAACACGCGCGAACTCCAAGGGCATGAAACGGAAAGGACTCTCGTGAACACGATCGCGACAGTGGACCCGCCCGCCCCGGACACCTCCGCCGGGCACGCCCACGAGGCCGCCACTACCCCGCAGACCGCCACCACCCCGCACACCGCCACCACCTCGCAGACCGCCACCACCTCGCACACCGCCACCACCTCGCACACCGCCACCACCTCGCACACCGCCACCCCCTCGCACACCGCCACCACCTCGCAGAAAGCGACCCCTTCGCAGACCGCCACCCCCTCGCAGAGCGGCACCACTTCGGAGGCCGCCGGCAACTCGCAGGCCGGCAGCCCCTCGCAGAACACCACCGTCTGGGAGGACCTGGTCACCACCGCCCTGCTGGGCACCGACCGGCGCACACCGCCCCCATCGGCCCGCGTACCCGGCCGGGAGGCACCGGTGGCCCTGCTGGACGCCGCCGCCGCGGAGACCGTGCGGCGCCGGGCAGGCGTGCGCCCCGCCCGTGCGGCAGCCCGTCCGGAGCCCGCTCCTGCGGACCCGCGCCCACCTCTCCCCGCCGCCGCTGCCCGCAGGCTCGCCCTGCTGCTGGCCGACCGCCCAGGGGCAGCCGGTGGGGGCCGCAGAGGCACGGCACCAGACCTCATGGAGCTGTTGCCCCAATGGCTCGCGCTGGCCAACGCCCGCCAGTACGCGGCGCCCCCGGAGGCGCTGCCCGCTCTGCTGGACGCCGCCCGCGGCCGTACGGACATCCGCCCCGCCGTGCTGGCCTTCGCCGGTCCGCGTGCCCTGTGGCTGGCCCGCCTCAACCAGGACTGGCGCTTCGCCCTGCGCGCCACCCCGGGCGGTGGCACGGCGCTGCCGCACCTGGAGGACATGGAGAAGGTGCGGCAGCTCTGGCAGGAAGGCCTGTTCGCCGAACGGGTCTCCCTCCTGGCCGCCCTCCGCGCCCGGACGCCCGCCACCGCACGAGAACTCCTCGCATCGACCTGGGCGACGGAACGTGCCGAGGACCGCCTGATGTTCCTTGACTCCCTTCGTACGAATCTCACGGCCGAGGACGAGCCGTTCCTCGAGCAGGCCCTGGCCGACCGGAGCCGCAACGTACGGGCCACCGCGGCAGAACTGCTCTCCGCACTGCCGGGCTCGGCGCTGGCCGCGCGGATGGCTGTCCGGGCGGGCGCGTGCGTGGCCGTGGACCGCACAGGGGCGACGCCGACGCTCACCGTCGAGGCACCGCACGAATGCGACGCGAGCATGGAGCGGGACGGTGTGGTCGCCAAGGCCCCGGCCGGACGCGGTGAACGTTCCTGGTGGTTCGGTCAGCTGGTGGAGGCGGCGCCACTCACCACCTGGCAGGCCCGGCTGGGCGGTCGTACACCACAGGAGATCGTCGGGCTCCCGGTGGCCGACGACTGGCAGGCCGAGTTGCACGCCGCTTGGTGCCGGGCCGCGTGCCGGCAGGGCGACGCCGAGTGGTCCCGCGCCCTGCTCGGTACACCCTCGGCACCGGAGGCCGGCGGCCCGGGCGCGGTGTCGCTGGCCGAGCGGGCCAAGCTGCTGGACACCCTGAGAGCCGGGGAGCGAGCCGACTGGGTCGCGGGATTCATCGGTACGCACGGCCTGTCCGAGGCGTTCCAGCTGCTGGGGGCCTGCTCGGTGCCGTGGTCCGCGTCTCTCGGGCGGGCGGTCGTCGACGCCCTGAACATCGCGCGGGACGCGGGAAGTTACCCGTGGAGTTTCAGCGGAGTGATGGGCCTGGCCGAGCGCTGCCTCGACCCGGCCGAGGCGAACCACCTCGACGGCCTCCTGGCGATACCCGAGGAACCGGAGAACGCGTCACCAGGAGCGGGCGGCTACTGGGCCGAGGCCTTCCAGCGCCTCGTCACGACCCTGCGCCTTCGCGCGGCGATGGCGCAGGAGCTGGTGCCCTGACGGGCGCGGACCGGGATGGCGGGGTGACCTGCCCCATCACGCGAACGGAGTACGCGCCACGCCCCGGCAGCGACGCACTCCACGCCCCCCACCACTCGCACCACTGAAAAGGAGCAC
Source organism: Streptomyces sp. NPDC052023 (assembly GCF_044548465.1). NCBI lineage: Bacteria > Bacillati > Actinomycetota > Actinomycetes > Kitasatosporales > Streptomycetaceae > Streptomyces > Streptomyces sp. NPDC052023. The sequence goes on from NZ_JBIUBW010000006.1 coordinate 155,915, forward strand.
GCATCGAGGCCCCGGGTCACGTCGAAGAGCACGGACCACGAAGACGGGCCACGAAGCTGCCGAGGAGACAGCCGCCTCACAAGACCCGGCCACGCCTCCAAGCACTCGGGGAGCCCACCGAGCACTCACCGCCCTCAAACCCACCCCATCACCCGAACGGAGCAACCTCCCGGGACGAACCTCACCGCCCCGGTACGCACCCGCCCGGCCGCAGGCGGCGGAAGCACGCCGCCGGATCACCCGCACCCTGCCTCACCAGCGCAGACGTCACGCCCCCGCGGGCTGCCGTACGTTCGCCCGTACCCACTCCACGATCGACGTGGTGGTCGCCCCGGGCGTGAAGATCTCGGCGACACCCTTCTCCTTCAGCGGAGCGATGTCCCCCTCGGGGATGATGCCGCCGCCGAAGACCAGGATGTCCGCCGCGTCACGCTCCTTGAGGAGGTCGATCACGGCAGCGAAGAGCGTGTTGTGCGCCCCGGAGAGGATCGACAGGCCGATGGCGTCGGCGTCCTCCTGGATCGCCGTGCCGACGATCTGCTCGGGGGTCTGGTGAAGCCCGGTGTAGATGACCTCCATACCGGCGTCCCGCAGCGCGCGGGCGATCACCTTCGCCCCGCGATCGTGGCCGTCGAGCCCCGGCTTTGCCACCACCACGCGGATCGGACCGGCTGCCACACCCATCACTGCCTCCATGAAGCGAATACATCCATCCGTACCGACAAGTACCGCACAGTTCCCTCATGCCCGTACGCGTGGCGCGCCACCCGCGCCCACGGCCCCGGCACGTTCGCCGGACCGCACCTCCACCGAGGAAGTGAACGAACGTTATCGCTAGCAGCCCATCACCGGCAGTTTTACGATGTGGACCGAGGGGGAAATCACATAGTGGGACACATTCGTACGCGCGGAGTTCCACGGAACCCGCGCCACGGGAGCCGCAACGAGGCGCCCCACCCCCGCGCCGCGAGCCGCGCGCCACGGGCGGTGAGGCACATCGACGCAGGTACGAAGGGCATCAAGGGCACGTAGCGCAGGCCACAGAATCCATCACCGAAACCGCACCAGCCTCACAGCGCACACGAGGCCTCACTGAACGGCACGACCCCGCACAACAGCAGACAACCGGCCCGGAGCGCACACCCCGCGACCCGCCGTCGGCCCACCAGGACATCCGAACCTGCACACCCCGTACCACCCGTACCCAGCGCACATCCCGAACCACCCAGCGCTTCGCCCCACCCTTCGCGCCCCGTCGATCCCCCACCGCGATTCCCACGGACGCACACGAGGGACAAGGCCGTCCACCGTGTGCCGACGGGAGGTCGGCCATGAAGGTCACGCAGGTCACCAGGGCTCTGCAGCCCTTTGAACCGCTCTACCGGCAGCTGCTCCCGATCCCAAGCAGCCTGGCGGGACTCTCAATGGCCCTCCTGAAAGCAACCGCCCTGGAGATCGCGATTCTGGCCGGGCACCTGATCCTGTACCCCTCCGGCATCATCCAGGAGCGCCGTGCGCCGGTTCCCCGGCTCTCCGTCCCCGAGGGTGCCGCCCAACTCCCGACGGAGGGCAAACCTCCGGTCGTACTGCTGCACGGCTTCATCGACAACCGCTCGGTCTTCCTGCTCCTGCGCCGCTCCTTGGCCCAGCACGGCAGGCAGCAGGTCGTATCGCTGAACTACTCGCCGCTGACCTGCGACATCCGCACGGCCGCCAAGCTGCTGGGCCGGCACATAGAGGAGATCTGCGAGCGCACCGACAGCAGGCAGGTCGACATCGTGGGCCACAGCCTCGGCGGACTGATCGCGCGCTACTACGTGCAGCGACTCGCCGGTGACGCCCGCGTCCGCACCCTCGTCACACTCGGTACGCCGCACTCCGGCACCCGGGTCGCGCCCCTGGCGAACGCGCACCCCATAGTGCGCCAGATGCGCCCCGGCTCCGCCGTCATCGAGGATCTGGCGCTGCCCACGCCGGGCTGCCGTACCCGGTTCGTGAGCTTCTGGAGCGACCTCGACCATCTGATGGACCCGCTGGAGACGGCCTGCCTGGAGCATCCGGACCTGCAGGCGCAGAACATCCGGGTGACCGGTATCGGCCACCTCGCGCTTCCGGTGCACCCCGCCGTCGCGTCCGGGATACGCCAGGCGCTCGACGGCGTCTACCACGGCACCGCGGAAGACGCCCGGCCCACCGCGCACGACGGCGGCCTCACCGTGGCCTGAGCCGCCCGGCCGTTCCCACCCGATCGCCGCTCGCCTGCCGCCGCCCGGTTACCCGTCGGCCACCCGCCGGCCCCGTCCGGTCACTCCCTGGTCATGCGACGGCAACGGGGTCAGTCGGCCAACTCATCGCCCCGACAGGGCCATCCGGGTCGAACAATCTTCGAACACAAAGCCAAAGCCGTGCCCGCAGTCCCCCGAAACACGGCCGAATGCCCGTTTCCTGCGTGCGCGAAACCTGCAGAAGATTGTCGTGCCCGCGTACCGCCGGGTACAGTCGCCGCACTGCTCTGCCAGCCCCTGTTGTCGAGGCGAAAGAGAAGTTGGTGAACGACCGTCACCCGTCGGGGGCCATGACCTCCCCGGCTCCGGCTTCCGAAGCCGCCGCGACGCCTTACGCGTCGTACGGCACCCAGGAAGCCCAGTACGGCGACTTCACCACATATTCCACCTACCCCGCCAACGGATTTGACGTCGGCGGGCACGCGGCCCCGGCCGCCCCGACCGCCACCACGACCTTCGAGGCCGACCCCCTCTTCGGCGATCTCGCGGGAACCGGGCACGGCACCGGCACGTACGACGCCACCCAGTGGTCCACCGGCGCCCATCACACGGTCGCCTACGACCCCTACGCGGCCCAGCACCAGGCCACCTACGGCACCGGTACCTACGACACGTCCTCCTGGACCGGCGACCACCAGCAGCTCCCCCTCATCCCGCCGCAGGCCGGCTCGGTCGACGCCAGCGGTCAGTGGGACGCGAGCGCATGGCTCCAGCCCGAGCAGGGCGGCCCGGCCGACCGGACCCAGCAGTGGGAATGGGGCACCCAGGTCTTCGACACCGGCGCCTACGACGCCACACAGTGGAACTCCGACGGCGGCCAGGGCCCGGCCCACGCCACCGACGAGTACGACCGGCACACCGAGGCCTTCCACCACCAGGCCGAGTCGTTCCCCCAGCAGGCCGGATCCTTCGACCAGCACACCGGCGAATTCGACCCGCACACCGGCGAGTTCGACCCGCACACCGGCGAATTCACCCAGCAGAACAACGACTTCACGCAGCACTCCGTGCCCTTCGACCAGCAGGCGACAGCGACGTTCGAGCAGGTCGGCCCCGGCGAAACCGGCCACGACGACGAGCCGGACAGCACCGGTGAGACATCGGCCGCGCCCGTCCTCCTCGACGACCAGGAGGAGGTCACCCCCGCCCCGGTCGGCCGGGCGGCCGGCCGGAGCGGCACCCGGTCCCGTCGCCGTACGCCCGCCAAGCGCTCGGCGCTGCTCACCGTCGCCGTGCCCTCGGCCTGTGTGATGGGCGTGGCGGGGATCGCCGCCGCCTCCGTCGGCACCTTCACCGGCGACGAGCAGGACGCGACCACGACGACGGCCGCGGACGCGCAGCCGGTGAAACCATCCGCCGCCAACAACCAGCTGGACACCCAGCTCGCCAGCCTCACCGCGGAGGCGGACGACTTCGGCGACCGCGTCAGCCGTACGCAGGAGCGCATCGACCTCAAGGCGCAGCAGGAGGCCGAGAGGAAGCGTGCGGCGGAGGAGGCGGCCCGCAAGGAGCGGCTCCGCCCGAAGTTCGCGCTGCCGGTCGCCCAGCACGGGCTCAGCGCCTACTACGGACAGTCCGGTATCAACTGGATGTCCGTGCACACCGGCATCGACTTCCCCGTGGCGTACGGCACGACGGTGATGGCCGCGACGGACGGCACGGTCCGCACGGAGTACAACAGCGCGTACGGCAACATGATGATCGTGACGGCGATGGACGGCACGGAGACGTGGTACTGCCACCTCTCCAGCTACCAGGTCGCCTCCGGTACGACCGTCAAGGCCGGCGACGCGATCGCGTACTCCGGCAACTCCGGCAACTCGACCGGCCCGCACCTGCACTTCGAGGTGCGCCCGGGCGGCGGCGCGGCGATCGACCCGCTGTCCTGGCTGCGCAGCCACGGGATCGACCCCTCGTAACCCGCGACGCGCGGGCGGGCGGGGGCTCCATGACGGAACCCCCGGACCCGGCCCGTACCGCTACAGCTTCTCCACCGGCGCGTACCGCAGCAGCAGCCGCTTCGGCTTCGTGTCCCCGAAGTCGATCGTCGCTTCCGCGTTCGCCCCCGTACCCTTCACTGCCACGACGGTGCCGAGCCCGAACTGATCGTGCGTCACCCGGTCTCCCACCGACAGCGCGACCACCGGCTGTTCGGCCGTCCGCCGGGTGGCGAAGCCGGAGGCGCCCGACGCCGAGGAGCGCGAGCGGGACGAGGACAGCGAGGCCGCCACGCCCGAGACCGGGCCCGCGGGTGCCGCGGGGGCACCCGTCCGCTTCCAGTCCACGTGCGCCGCGGGGATCTCCTCCAGGAAGCGGGACGGCGGGTTGTACTGCGGCTGGCCCCAGGCGCTGCGCATCACCGACCGCGTCAGATACAGCCGCTCCCGCGCGCGGGTGATACCGACGTACGCGAGCCGCCGCTCCTCCTCCAGTTCCTTGGTCTGGCCAAGGGCGCGCATGTGCGGGAAGACGCCGTCCTCCATGCCGGTGAGGAAGACGACCGGGAACTCCAGGCCCTTGGCGGTGTGCAGGGTCATCAGCGTGATGACGCCGTCGCCGTCCTCCTCGTCCGGGATCTGGTCGGAGTCGGCGACCAGCGCGACCTGCTCCAGGAAGTCCGCCAGCGTCCCCGCCTCGCCCTCCGCGCGCTCCTGCTCGAACTCCAGGGCGACGGCGGCGAGTTCCTGGAGGTTCTCGATCCGGGTCTCGTCCTGGGGGTCGGTGGATGCCTGCAACTCGGCGAGGTAGCCCGTGCGTTCGAGCACCGCCTCCAGGATCGTGGCGGGTCCGGCGCCGGACTCGACGATCGTACGGAGGTCCTCCATCAGCGTGTTGAACCGCTTGACGGCGTTCGTGGAGCGGGCGGCCATGCCGTACGCCTCGTCGACCCGCTTGAGCGCCTGCGGGAAGCTGATCTTCTCGCGCTGGGAGAGCGCGTCGATCATGGCCTCCGCACGGTCGCCGATGCCCCGCTTGGGGACGTTGAGGATGCGGCGCAGCGGGACCGAGTCCTCCGGGTTGGCCAGCACCCGCAGGTAGGCCAGGACGTCCCGGACCTCCTTGCGCTCGTAGAAGCGGACGCCGCCGACGACCTTGTAGGGCAGTCCGACGCGGATGAAGATCTCTTCGAAGACACGGGACTGGGCGTTCGTACGGTAGAAGACGGCGACGTCGCCCGCCTTCGCGTCGCCCGCGTCGGTGAGTCGGTCTATCTCGTCGGCGACGAACTGCGCCTCGTCGTGCTCGGTGTCGGCGACGTAGCCGGTGATGCGCGCGCCCGTCCCCGCGTTGGTCCACAGGTTCTTGGGGCGGCGGGACTCGTTGCGCTCGATGACGGCGTTGGCCGCGGAGAGGATCGTCTGGGTGGAGCGGTAGTTCTGCTCCAGCAGGATCGTGGTCGCGTCCGGGTAGTCCTCCTCGAACTGGAGGATGTTGCGGATGGTCGCGCCGCGGAAGGCGTAGATCGACTGGTCGGCGTCACCCACCACGCACAGCTCGGCGGGCTCGAGGTCGCCCTCGGCGGGCGGCACGTCGACGTTCTCGGCGGCGCGCTCGCCGGTGCCGACGAGTTCGCGCACGAGGGCGTACTGGGCGTGATTGGTGTCCTGGTACTCGTCGACCAGGACGTGCCGGAAGCGGCGGCGGTAGTGCTCGGCGACGTCCGGGAACGCGCGGAGCAGGTTGACCGTCGTCATGATCAGGTCGTCGAAGTCGAGGGCGTTCGCCTCGCGCAGACGGGACTGGTACAGCGCGTAGGCCTGGGCGAGGGTCTTCTCGAAGCCGTCGGTGGCCTGGGCGGCGAAGTCCTCCTCGTCGATCAGCTCGTTCTTGAGGTTGCTGATCTTGGCGCTGAAGGACTTGGGCGGGAAGCGCTTGGGGTCGAGGTCCAGGTCGCGGCAGACCAGCGACATCAGACGCTTGCTGTCGGCGGCGTCGTAGATCGAGAAGGACGAGGTGAAGCCGAGCTTCTTGGACTCCCGGCGCAGGATGCGCACGCATGCGCTGTGGAAGGTCATCACCCACATCGCGTTCGCCCGGGGGCCGACGAGCTGCTCGACGCGCTCCTTCATCTCGCCCGCGGCCTTGTTGGTGAAGGTGATCGCGAGGATCTGGCCCGGATGCACCCCACGCTCGGCGAGGAGGTGGGCGATGCGGTGGGTGAGGACGCGGGTCTTTCCGGAGCCGGCGCCGGCCACGATGAGCAGGGGGGAGCCGGAGTGGACCACGGCGGCACGCTGGTTGTCGTTCAGCCCCTCCAGAAGCGCGGCGGAGTCCAGGGCGGGGCGCGGGGCGCCGTCGCGGTAGTAGGCGTCCCGGTCCGGGGGTGCGTCGAACTTCCCGCCGAACAGATCGTCCGGAAGCGGCTCCGGAGCGTGATCGTCCTCGGGCGGCGGCGGAGGCTCCTCGCGGGCCCGTGGGGCCTGGAGGTCCGCCAGGAAGCTGTCGTCAAAGAGGCTGCTCATCGCTCTCCGAGTCTAGGGCGCCCCACCGACAACCCGTGGCCACCCCGAAAAGATGCCGGGCCCTGAAGCCGGATGATCTCTCCGAGGGGGCCGGATCCGGACACGAGAGAGGCGGGCGCCCCACGGGGACGATCTCGCGCACCCGCACCCGCACCCATCCGCACCCGCACCCACCACACCCTCACCGTCCGAACACGCTCTCACGCGGGCCGTGACGGCTGACTGAAGGTCACGAAAATGTATCGGGCATATCACCCACCAACCTTCACACGGGCCACACAAGTTGGCTACCGTGCCGGGCAGGCCGCCCGACTCTCACCGGCGAACGTCGCCGGGCCGTGCGGCCTCCGCCGAGTCCGGTGCGCCCAAGGCAGCCGGAGCCGGGGACCCAACCGAACTTGGGGTGAATCGGCCCATATCCCTCCTGGGAGCGGGCCGTAGGGCAACCCTTCCGAACCACCCGCCCGAACCCGACAGCTAACCCGGTAGGCGGCAGATGGAAGGAGTCGCCTCCTTTGGCGTCGCACCGCAAGTCGCGCTCCACCGGCGCGCGGGTAGCAGGCATACGCACCCCGGCCCTCGCCACCGCTGCCCTGACCTCCGTGGCCCTGCTCTCCCAGACCGCCAACGCCGAGCCCTCGGCCGACGACAAGCCGAGCCTCGAGGAGGTCGAGAAGAAGGTCGACGATCTCTACCGCCAGGCGGAGTCGGCGACCGAGAAGTACAACGCGGCCAAGGAGAAGACCGCGAAACAGCGCAAGCGCGTCGACACCCTCCTGGACGACGTGGCCCAGCGCACACAGAAACTGAACGAGGCGCGTGAGGAACTGGGGACGTACGCCGCCGCCCAGTACCGCACCGGGGCCTCGGTCCCCGACACCGCCACCTTCCTGCTCGCCGACTCCCCGCAGGACTACTTCGACCAGAGCCAGCTGATGGGCCGCCTGACCAGCCATCAGAAGGACGCGGTCGACGAGTACTTCACCGAGCAGTCCGCGACGATGAAGAAGCGGCAGGAGGCCACCCGGAGCCTGGACACCCTCACCGAGTCGCAGAGCGATCTGCGCACGGCCAAGGCCACCGTCCAGAAGAAGCTGGCCGACGCGCGGACCCTGCTGTCGGAGCTGACCGCCGAGGAGAAGGCCCGCCTCGCGGCCATCGAGAAGAAGAAGCAGGAGGAGGCCGAGCGCAAGGCCGCCGAGCTCGCCCGGCAGCAGGCGGAGGAGCAGCGGCGCCAGGAGGCGGCTCAGCAGGAGCAGGAGTCGGCGGGCGGCGGTGGCTCAGCGGGCGCGGGCACCGAGGCCGGCTCCGGCACCTCCACGCCGGACTCCGCGTACGGCACCAAGGCGGAGAAGGCGCTCGCCTTCGCCCGCGCACAGATCGGCAAGCCGTACGTCTGGGGCGCCACCGGCCCCGAGTCCTACGACTGCTCCGGCCTGACCCAGGCCGCGTGGAAGGCCGCCGGCGTCTCGCTCCCCCGCACCACCTACGACCAGGTCAACGCCGGAACGACGGTGTCCGTCGCCGCCGCCCGGCCGGGCGACCTGGTGTTCTTCTACGACGACGTCACCCACGTCGGCCTCTACATCGGCAACGGCATGATGATCCACGCCCCGAAGCCGGGCACGTACGTCCGCGAGGAGTCGGTCTTCTACGACGGCGAGTCCTCCATCCACAGCGTCGTCCGCCCGGCCTGACACCGGCGCCGAAAGGCGCTCCGGCGTGCGCTCCGGGACGCTCTCCGGGGAGGCCGTCGAAGGGCACGCGCGCGTGCGGCGGATTTCCGCGGCACGCGCGCGTGGGGCGGATCGTCAGGTCCAGAGCACGGCGATGAAGACGTTCGCCGTGGTCAGGAGTCCCACCAGGCCGAACATGCCCTTGTCCACCTTCTCGTCGTCCCGCTTCACATAGACGAGGCCGAGGATCACGATCAGCAGCGCCAGCTTCACGCCGATCTTGATGTTGTCGACGGGCTGGTCGTCGGCCTGGTTGAGGCCCACCAGGATCACGCCGGTGACCAGCATGGTCAGCGCGCCGTGCAGCATCGCGGGGACGAATCGTGCGGTGCCCTGTCCCATCGCCTTCATCTGGGTGAGGAAGCCACCGAGCAGGGAGGCGATGCCGATGATGTGCAGGCCGACGAAGAGGTGGATGAGTACGTCCATGGGGCCGGAGCCTAATGAGGGGGCATCGGGCCCCCGACACCGGGTCACCCACGGCACGCCCACCCGGCGGCTGCATATATGCGCCCCATAGCATCCTCGGGCTTCCACCCGCCCCGGAATCGCCGCATCGGTCATCGCACTGCGTGAAGACGATGGCCCCGAATCGCGATCTCGGTCACATACGGTCACCCGCCGCTCCTCTGCCGTCACTTCCGCACAAGACGTCACCACGCCGACACGCCCGGGTTTAGCGTCCTCCACCAGGTGACCGGCACCCCACCACCGCCCCTGGCCAGAGGCGGCAGCCGGGCACCACCGCCGAGAAGGTCCGGCGGCGCCCCGCATCCCCTGTGCGGGGCGCCGCCGGACGCGTCAGCCGCCCCGGAGCGGTCGTACCTCCAACCGGTGGCCGCACGGAACCGGCGGTCGCCCGAGTCGTACGAAAGGACGTGCAGTCCACGTGGCAGCGCACCGCAAGCCCCGACCACGCTCGGCCCCCGGCACCAGGGCCCGCACGGCGGCGACGATCGCCCTTGCGGGCGCGGCGACCGCGACGGGTCTCGAGGGGACCGGTCACGCCGAGCCTCAGCTGACGCCGGGCCAGGTCAAAGCCAAGGTGGACCAGCTGTACCAGGAGGCGGAGGTCGCCACCGAGAAGTACAACGGCGTGAAGGAGCAGACCCGGGCGGCACAGCAGCGGCTCGGCAGCCTGCAGGACGAGGCGGCCCGCAAGGAGGACCGGCTCAACTCCGCCCGGGACGCGCTCGGTTCGTACGCCGCCGCCCAGTACCGGGACGGCGGCCTCGACCCCGCGCTGCGACTCGTGCTGTCCGACGACCCCGACCGGTATCTCGACGGCGCCGCCTTCGCCGAACGCGCGGGCGACCGGCAGGCGGCAGCCGTCACACGCGTCCGCCGGGAGCTGCGGGAGATCGAGCAACTGCGCGGCGCCGCACGCGTCGAACTGAACTCGCTCCAGTCGCGGCGCGCCGAGCTGAAGCGGCACAAGAAGACCATCACCGGAAAGCTGGACGAGGCACGGCGGCTGCTGTCCCGGCTGACGGCCGAGGAGCGGGCGCGGCTCACCCAGGACGACGGCACGGACCGCGCCTCGCGCGCCTCGGCGGCCGGCCGCGACACGCTCCAGGCTCCCGGCTCCGCCGTAGCATCGGCGCCCAGCTCACGCGCCGCGGCTGCCGTCTCGTACGCCTACCAGAAGCTCGGCAGCCCCTACGTCTGGGGCGCCACCGGCCCCAACGCCTTCGACTGCTCGGGCCTGACCCAGGCCGCGTACCGCTCCGCCGGGGTCGCCCTGCCGCGCACCACCTACGCCCAGATCGACGCCGGCCGCCGCGTCTCGCGCGCCGAACTGGCCCCCGGCGATCTGGTGTTCTTCTACTCCGGCATCAGCCACGTCGGCCTCTACGTCGGCAACGGCCAGATGATCCACGCCCCCAACCCCTCGGCCCCGGTCCGGCTGGCCCCGATCGACCAGATGCCGTTCGCGGGGGCGACGCGGGTGGTGTAGCGCGCCCCCGCCACGGACCTCGCCTCGAAGCTCAGGCGCCGGTTCGGGCGTACGCGACGAAGGCGGCCCAGGCGGCCCCCGCGACGGCCAGTTGGGGACTCCGTGCGCCGAGCTTCGAGTCCCGGAGGTGGATGGTGCGGGGCTCGGTGTCGAGGGCGGCTTCCAGGCAGTTGCTGCCCTCGCTGTCGCTGTAGCTGGACTTGAACCATGTCAGGCGGTCACTCACTGCTTTTCCGCCACCCCTCTGATGAATTCGGCAGACTCCTCAACACTGAGCGCGTGCATGCGGATCATGTCATGTTTGCGACACAGCTCACTGACCTTGCCAGGGTTGACGTACAGAGCACTCGTCCCCTGGCCCTCGGCAAAGGCATAGAGCTCGTGCTCCTCCGTCTCCAGCATGACGATCGGCCCGTTGAGCGCAACACCCCCGCAGCGACCGAACGGCAGGACCTGGATGGCCACGTTGCGAAGCCGGCCGACGTCCAACAGATGCCGCAGTTGCTCGCGCATGACCTCCGCTCCGCCCACACCCGTGTGTAGCGCGGCTTCGTAGACCAGGAAGCCGTACATCACGCCGATCTTCCGCCTCAGCGCATCGGCCCTGCGCAGCCTGGCGGCAACACGTTCGCTCACGGTCTCGTCGTCCAGCGGCGGGCAACTCCCCCCGATCAGCGCCTGCGCGTAAGCCTCCGTCTGCAACAGCCCCGGAATCAGAAGAGGCTCGTAACAGGAGAAACTGATCGCCTCCGCCTCGATGGCCATGAACTCCTGCGACCTGGCGGGAAACGGCTCCGGCTTCAGATACTCCTGTGCCGCGACCAGCTTTCCACCCGCCCCGCACACCTGGTCCGCGACCTGCAACAGCCGCAGCGTGGGCCGACGGCGGCCGTTCTCCATCGACTTGACGTACTCGTAGTCGTAACCGGCCTCTTTGGCCAACGCCTCCCTTCCGACGCCGGCCTCCGTGCGCCACATCTTGATCTGGCTGCCGCAGTACCGCCACGCGATCGGCGGCTGGGAGTTCACCTCGGTCGTCACGCACACCTCCGCCGGGACCATCCCGGGTACGGACACACGCTGTACCCGCTTCGTCACTCGTGAGGCTAACGCGCGAGCCGGGACCGTGATCTCGCCCACCGCGAAACAGTGACGCAAGGGATGAACAGCGCATGCAAACTCCGTGGCCGCTGCCCACGACCGCTCCGAAGGACATCGAGTGGCGGCTGCCCCGTCACGCCCGCAGCGTCGGGCGGGCACGCCGTCTGTTCCGCGAACAGGCGGCTTCCTGGGCGCTGCCGCCGGATCTGACGGACACGGCGGAACTCGTTCTCAGCGAGCTGATGACGAACGCTTACCGCCACGCGAAGGTCCCGGCCGGCCGCGAGATCCGGGCCCGCTGCCTCCTCACGGCGGACCGCCTTCGCATCACCGTGACGGATGCCGACCGCACGCTGCCGACCGTGGCGGAGGCCTCCCCGGAGGACGAGTCGGGCCGGGGCCTGGCGCTGGTGACGGTGCTGGCGCAGGACTGGGACGCTCAGGAACGGGAGTGCGGCATCGGCAAAGAGGTGTGGTGCGAACTCGCTTACGACGCCCCCTACTCGTAGCCACCGGGGACCGCTATCCGACGATCACACCAGGCGCCGCGCCGTCGCCCACCGCGTCAGCTCGTGCCGGTTGGAGAGCTGGAGCTTGCGCAGCACCGCCGAGACATGGGACTCGACCGTCTTCACCGAGATGTACAGCTGCTTGGCGATCTCCTTGTAGGCGTAGCCGCGGGCGATGAGCCGCAGGACCTCCCGCTCGCGCTGGGTGAGCCGGTCCAGGTCCTCGTCGACCGGCGGGGCGTCGGTGGAGGCGAAGGCGTCGAGCACGAAGCCGGCGAGACGCGGTGAGAAGACCGCGTCGCCCTCCTGGACCCGGAAGATCGAGTCGACCAGGTCCGTGCCGGTGATCGTCTTCGTCACGTATCCCCGCGCGCCGCCGCGGATCACGCCGATCACGTCCTCCGCCGCGTCCGAGACGGACAGGGCGAGGAACCGGACCGGCTGTTCGGCGTCCGCCATCAAGGGGGCGCAGCGGCGCAGCACTTCGACTCCGCCGCCGCCCGGCAGATGCACGTCGAGGAGGACGACCTCGGGACGGGTCGCGGTGATGACCGTGACCGCTTGGTCGACGTCCGCGGCCTCGCCGACGACCTCGACGCCGGTCTCGTGGGTCCGGCCGATCTCGGCCTGCACGCCCGTGCGGAACATGCGGTGGTCGTCGACGAGCACCACACGCACGTGCCGTCCTCCCACGCCGCCGCCCGGTGTCTGTGCGGGCTCGGCCGACTCCTCCGCTCCCGCCGTCCCGTTCGCCTCGGTCGGGTCGCTCATGACGTCTTCTCCGCCCTCTCCATCTCCAGCTCGACCTCCGTACCGCCGCCCGGCACCGCCCTGAGCCGGGCCGTACCGCCGTTGCGCTCCATGCGGCCGATGATCGATTCTCTGACGCCCATGCGGTCGGCGGGTATCGAGTCGAGGTCGAAGCCGGGACCGCGGTCCCGGACGGACACGAAGACCGTCTTTCCCTCGACCTCGGCGTAGACCTGCACGGCGCCGCCGTCGCCACCGTACTTGGCGGCGTTCACCATTGCCTCGCGCGCGGCCTGCATCTGTGCGCCGATCCTCTCGTCGAGCGGGCAGTCCCCGACCACGACGACCTCTATGGGGACGCCGTGCTTGTCCTCGATCTCCGCGGCGTTGCGCCGTACCGCTTCGGCGAGGGTGGCCGGCTCGTCCGCCTCGTCCTTACCGGTGCCCTCCGGTTTGTACAGCCAGGTGCGCAGATCGCGCTCCTGGGCGCGGGCGAGGCGCCGCACCTCGCCGGGGTTGTCCGCGTTGCGCTGTATCAGCGTGAGGGTGTGCAGCACCGAGTCGTGCACGTGGGCGGCGACCTCCGCGCGCTCCTGGGCGCGGATACGCATCAGGCGCTCCTCGGAGAGGTCCTGGGTCATGCGGACCAGGTAGGGACCGGCGAGGAGCGTTATACCGACGAGCACCGCGAGGGCCGCCTGGAGCACGGAGCCGAGGTGGGCGGCGGAGCCCTGGAGCACGAAGACACCGGTGACACCGGCCGTGACCAGCAGCACACCGGCGACCGCGCGCAGGAGATTGAGGGTGCGCTTGCGGCGGCCGACCTCGACCCAGCGGGCCCGGCGGGCGTTGTCCGCCTGGCGCCAGACCAGGGCGACGCCGGCGCCGGCCAGCACGGCCGGCAGGAGGTAGGCCTGGGCACCGCCGCCCAGGTTCACATTGCCCACGAAGACCATGGCCACGACGACCATGAGGAGCAGGGCGACGATCTGGCCCTTGTCCGGTCTGCGGGCGACGAGCTTCTTACGCCCGTCGGGAGAGGTCTCGGTGGCGACCAGGGAGGGCGGCTTCTGCGCCTCGACGCCGCCGACGCCCAGCGGCACGAAGAACCAGAAGGCGGCGTACAGCAGCGCGCCGAGACCGTCGGCCGTGAACAGGCCGACGAACACCAGGCGCACCCAGATCACGGGCAGGCCGAGATGACCGGCGAGCCCCCGCGCCACGCCACCGAGCCAGCGTCCGTCACTGCTGCGGTAGAGCTTGCGCGGCGGCCGCGGCTCGTCGAGCGGCGCTGCTGCGGTTGCGGCTTCCGGCATGCCACTGATGGTCACACGGCCGGCGGACCGGAGCATCAGGGTCGACCCCCGAGAGTCCCCTGATCTTCGAACTGCGGGCCGGTCGAACGCCTCCCCCGCATCGACTCAGGGGTGATATCAGGGTCCGGCCAGGGTCGTACCGACTCCCGCGGCGGCGGCTCGCCCGTCACCATGGACCCATGACTGATCACCAGCACGCCGCGGATGCCGTGCCCGACGCGGGCGCCGCGTCAGACGCCGCGGCCGCGAGCGCAGCGGGTGAGGAACCGCGCGCGCACGGGGGCGCGGGCGCGCGCAGGAACAACGACGCGCCCACTGCCAGCGGGACCGGCGTTCCCGGAGGTACCGGCGTTCCCGGAGCACCCGAGGAGCCCGTGCCGCCGGCGCCTCCGCACCGGTTCCGGCGGGACCGGCGGCACAAGACGTTCGCCGGGGTGTGCGCCGGGCTGGGGCGTCAGTGCGACATGGATCCGGTGATCTTCCGCATCACCCTCGCGGTGCTCTCCGCGACCGGCGGTATCGGTCTCATCTTCTACGGCTTCGCCTGGCTCTTCGTCCCGTATGACGACGAGGACGAGAACGAGGTCCGCAAGCTTCTGACCGGCCGCGTGGACGGACAGGCCCTCACCGCCGTGCTGTTCGCGCTGGTCGGCTGCGGAGTCTTCCTGGCGATGCTGAAGAACGGCGGTGTGCTGACCTTCGCCGTCATACTCTCCCTCCTCCTCGCGGGCGCCGGTTACTGGTCGCAGCGCCGGGGAGCCCCCGATCCGGACCCGCTGGCCGCGCAGGCCGTGGCGGACGCCCCGCCGGAGGCGCAGGCACCGCCGGTCGCCGCCGCCTACCCCTCCTGGTGGCGGGACCCGATCGTCAAGGACGGCACCCACGTCGGTGGCACCGGGTATCTGTGGGGCCCGAGCGACTCCGCCGACCGCGACATCGCCGCTGCCGTCAACATCAGCTTCGGCCCGGACACCGGCCCCCCGGCCCCGCTCCCCCCGCGCACCGCGCAGCCCAAGCAGCGCGGCCCGCGCTGGATAGGCGGCTGGGTCTTCCTGTTCGCCCTGCTGGCGGGCGCCATCGGCACGCGCCTGACATGGCAGGAGCAGCCGCTGGGGACCAGCCTGCAGACCGGCCTGGCCTGCGCGCTCGCCGTCATCGGGCTGGGCATCGCCGTCAGTTCGTTCCTGGGCCGTACCGGGGCGGGGTCGATCTTCCTCGCAGTCCTCACGGCGGGGCTGCTCGCCGCGGCGGCGGCATTGCCCAAGAACATCGGCACGGAGTGGATGAGGACGACATGGCGACCGGCCGCGGTGGCCGAGGTGGAGCCGAGATACGACCTCGGCACCGGCGTCGGCACGCTGGACCTGACCCGGCTGAACCCGGCCAAGGGCACCACGGTGTCCACGGACGCCGAGGTGGGTGTGGGCCGGTTGCTGGTGATAGTGCCGCCGGACGTCACGGTGCGGGCGCACATCGGCGTGGGGGTGGGCGACATCCAGTTGCCGGGCGAGCGGAAGCAGGACGTGGACGTGGAGCCCGGTAAGTACCGGGAGGTGACACTGGCTCCGGCGCCCGGCGGGAAGGGCACCGGCACGGTGGATCTCGATCTCAAGGTGGGCGTCGGTCAGGTGGAGGTGAGTCGTGCCGCGTCATGAGTTCCAGCCGGGCCGGCTGGTGGCGGGGGTGGTCTTCACCACGGCAGGTGTCCTGTACGCCGGTGACGCGAGGGGCGCCTGGGAGACGCCGTGGTTCGTGTTGCTCCCCCTCATGGTGGGTGGCCTGTGCCTGGCCGCCGTGGCGGGCATGCTGGGCCGTGGCATACGCCGCCGCGCGGCCGGCCGCGCGAACCGCGCAGAGAGTTGGGCGAACGCGCCACGCTGAGACGCTCCGCCCGGGGCCCGGAGGGCGCGCGAGCGGCCCGCACCCGGCACGCCTCGCTGACGGCCCACCAGGGGGCGCCGGGACCGGGAGGAGCGAGGCTCGACCGGCCTCGCAGCACCCCTCAGCACAAGAGGCTCCCCCCGGCCCGATTTCACGCTGCCGGCCCGAGCCCGCGTCAGCGGTAGTCCGACGGCGCCCGCCGTCGACCCCTGATCACGGCATCCAGTGACCAGTAGGGCGCCCCGGCCAGCACCAGCGGCACCCAGCAAAACATGTACGGGAGATCGTTGCCGTAGTAGTACGGGTCCGAGGCCCAGCTCACGGTGAGCCAGAGGCTGAGGGAGATGAGCGCGCCGCCGAGAGCGGCGAGGCGGGTCAGAAGGCCGAGGAGAACGCCGATGCCGACGGCGAGTTCGCCGAAGGCCATGGCGTAGCCGAAGCCGACGGGGTTCTCCAGGGCCATGTCGACCAGCGCCGGGACGGCCGAGGAGTCCCGGACGGCACGCATCGTGTCGCCGATGGAGCCCGAGCCGGCTTCCTGGAGGAACGCGCTGTCGGTCAGTTTGTCGAGCCCGGCGTAGACGAAGGTGATGCCGAGGAAGACGCGCAGGGGGAGGAGAGCGTAGCGGGTGGCCGTGTCCCGCCAGTCCGCACGGCCGCCGTCGTGGTGGGCGCTTTCGGTATCGGTACGAATACTGTGAGTCATCGATGTGTCGCCGCCTCTCGCACGCCGTGCCGTGGCTTTCAAAAGACCATACGTAGGAAAGGAGGAACCCGCTCGAGCCCGCTCAGGCCCGATTGCATAACGCCCGGCGCTTCGCCCGGCGCTTCACCCGGCACTTCGTTCGAGTCGCGCCCGCCACGAGGACGTACGCGCTACTCCGTGACGTCGATGACGTACGCGTTCGTCTCCACCCCGGCCGCCGTGACCACGCGCACCTCCACCCGTCCGGGCTCCACCTCCGCGGGTACCGGCACGGTCAGGAGGCTGTCGGTGGGGTTGCTGAAGCCGCCGGTGATCGGGACCAGCGGGACATGGACGTGGACCGGGCCGATGCGGACGACCATGCGCGAGAGGCGGTCGGCGGTGCCGGCGCCCGGAGGGACGAAGCCCGCGCCCCGGATCTCGATGTCCTCGCCGGTGCGGATGGGTGCGTCCAGGTCACCCGCCTCGCGGGCACGGACGACGGAGAGGACGACGGGGCGGCCGCCCTCGGCGTACTTGGCCGCGAGATAGGTGGCGGCCGACACCAGGACCACCACCGCCAGCCCCCAGGGCAGGTCGGGCAGCTGCTCGGGGCGGCGGGCCAGCCGTACCGCCGCGAACACCAGGGCGACGGCGCTGACGGCGACGTACTGGATGTCGGCGAAGGTGCCCCGCCCCGAGTCGTCCGTGAGCAGGTCGGCCGCCCTCGGCCGGTCCGCGCGGACCTTCTGCAGCCGTTGCCCGAGGACGCGCAGCCCGACCACCCGCCGCACCAGCACGGCGATCCCGCAGGCCACGGCGAGGACGGTAACCACGCCGGCACCCCGGGCGAGTTCGAGGCCGGCGATCAGCTCGTCGCGGGCGCCGGGCGAGGAGGCGGCGGCAAGTTGCCCCGCCAGCACCAGCACGGCGTAGGCCACGAAGAGCACCCATGTGGCGGCGACCGCTCGGGAGGTCGACAGGCGGTTGTCCTCGCCGACGATCGGGGCCAGGACGCCACCCCGGGCGCGATGGAGGAAGGAGGCCGCCGTCAGGGCCACCGCGACGAGCACCGCCGCGAGCAGTCCCGCCGTGCGTGCCGTCGTCCAGCCCCCGCCGATCGCGGTCAGCGACTGGCCCAGCAGCAACAGCAGGACCAGCCCCCAGACCACGCACGCCGTACGGCGCCACAGGCGGGACAGCCAGGCCTCGCCCTCGGCGCGGGCGCGCTCGGCGACCCCCGCCGCGGACTGGGTCAGTTCGTCGGAGACCCACTGTCGGGAGGCCGAGGCCGAGTGGGCGACGGCCGCGGGCAGGTTCTGCCCGGCCGCGAACTCGTCACGCTTCAGCAGGAACGCGGCCACCGCCCGCCGATGTCCCGCGCGTGCCCCGTGCGGACAGTCCCCGCAGGTGCAGCCACCGTCATGGGCGCTCCCGAACGCGCCTGTGGGCGCCTGTGCGCCCTGCCTCGCCTCCTGCACCGCCACGCCCGACGCCCGCCTTCCGAGAATCCCCGTGCCGCACTCGTCTGCCCCACTCGTCGGTGAGTCGGGGCCCCTGTCAGGCGGCCCGTGCAACTCCCGCGCGATGTCAGCGAATTGTGCCCTACGACACCCGGTACGCGTCCGGCAGGTCGGAGCAGCTGTGTCGGCGTGGGTGAACGGAGGGTCGCCGTGTTGACCCGGCTGCGAGAATTCTCGTATGGCCGAGCTCATCCAGCGTGACGGGACCTGGGCCTTCGACGGCGGTTCGGTCCGCATCACGCCGGGGCTGCACCGCTCCGTGCCGCTGTTCCGGCAGACGTACGGGCAGGTCGTCGTGCCCTTGGAGGCCGTCGCCGGTGTGGTGTACGAGCCCGGCCGCAGGCGGGGGCGGCTCAGGTTACGGTTGCGCGAGGGCGCGGATCCGCTGCTCCAGGCGACCGCAGGGCGGTTGCCCGACGCGGCCGATCCCTATCGGCTGACGGTGGATCCGGACCGTTCGGGGGTCGCCGAGTACGTGGCGGAGGAGATCCGCCAGGCCCTGCTGCTGGACGCGATCCCCGGGGAGCCGGCCCCGGTGTACCTGCTGCCGGGGCCGCCGGTCCCGGTCTCGGTGCGCTCCTCCGACGGGACGGTCTCCTTCGACGGCACACGGGTCAGGATCGACTGGAGCGACGTCTCGGACCGCGTCAAGCGCGCGACCGGACCGCGCATCATCGCCCTGGGCGAGCTGGTGCGGGTCGAATGGCTGCCCAACTCCGGCTCCGAAAACGGATTCCTGCGCTTCGTCACGCACGGCACCGTGAACGCCAGGCTGCCGTCGGAGAAGGATCCGTACGCCCTGGACCTGTGGGGCAGTACCCGCCGCGATCTGCTCACGGCCCTGGTCGCCACCGCGGTCACCGCCCGGCTTCCGCACCCGTCCACCCACACCGCCGCCGGCAGCCCGCCGCGCACGAGGCCGGCCGGGCCCGTGCCGGCCGGCCGTCACGACGTACTGCTGCGACGTCTGCGGGAGTTGGGCGAACTTCACCGGGACGGGGTACTCACGGACGAGGAGTTCGCGACGACGAAGGCGGCGGTGCTCCGGGGGTTCTGAGCGCCTCCTAGGACAGCAGATCGGGCTCCCGGCGCGTGATGTCCTGCCACAGCGGCTGGTAGTTGATCCACGCGACCAGGTCACCGCCGAGCTGTTCCCGGGTCGCGACCGCCTGTTTGTGGTCGATCAGGATCGGGCGGCCCGCCGCCTTGGCGGTCAGCTGTACCTGGCAGGAGCGCTCCATGGACAGAAACCACCAGGCCGCCGCGTCCACCGAGTCGCCGACGGTCAGCAGGCCGTGGTTGCGCAGTACGAGGGCCTTGCGGGAGCCGAGCGCGGCGGCGATCCGGCGCCCCTCCTCGGCGTTGACGGCGACGCCGGTGTAGGCGTCGTACAGCGCGTGGTCCTCGTAGAAGGCGCAGCTCTCCTGGGTGATCGGGTCGAGCAGATCGCCGAGCGCGGCCAGGGCGCGGCCGTGCACGGAGTGGCAGTGGGCCACGGCGACGACGTCGGGGCGGGCGTCGTGCACCTGGGCGTGCACGGTGAAGGCGGCCTGGTTGACGTGGTAGCGGCCCTCCACCACCTGCCCGTCCTGGTTGACCAGCACAAGATCGCTGACGGTGACGTGGCGGAAGGGCATGCCGAACGGATTGACCCAGAAGCAGTCGGTGTACTCGGGGTCGCGGGCGGTGATGTGCCCGGAGACGCCGTCCTCGAAGCCGTACCGGCCGAAGACGCGCAGCGCACCCGCGAGCCGTTCCTTGCGGTGCCGGCGCTCGTCGTCGACCGATTCGTACATCGGCGGCATGGCGAACTGCAGCCGGTCGGTGGGCAGCGGCTGGGGCGGGGTGGGCGCGGGCATCGGTCCTCCGGCGCTGGGTTCCGGTACGGAGCGGAAGTTACCCGCGGTCAGCGCAGGAGAACAGGGCTTCGGTGACACGGGCGACACTCCGGCACCGCGCATACCCGACAGAAGATGTCCGGTTTCGGCGTCAGACTCGTCGTATGGCAGCGAACTGGGCAACCTTCACCACCGCCGAACCCGATCTGGGCAAGACCGTCGAGGCACGCTTCGGCGCCTACACCCACCACGTCCTCGCGACCCTGCGCAAGGACGGCTCGCCGCGCACCACGGGGCTGGAGGTGCGGTTCACCGGCGGTGAGCTGTGGCTCGGCATGATGCCGGACTCGCTCAAGGCTCTCGACCTGCGCCGGGACGCGCGCTTCGCGCTGCAGGCGAACCCCGGGGAGGGTACGTCGATGGGCGGCGGGGACGTGCGGATCGCCGGACGGGCGATCGAGGTCGAGGACCCGGCGACGAAGGCCGGGTACCACGAAGAGGTGGAACCGCCGGAGCCGTTCCACCTCTTCCGCACCGAACTGACGGAGGTCGTACGGACCTACGTCGAGGACGACACGCACCTCGTCGTCCAGGTCTGGAAGCCCGGCACTCCCCTGCGCACGGTCAAACGCACGTAGGGCTCACTCCCACTCGATCGTCCCCGGCGGCTTCGACGTCACGTCGAGCACGACCCGGTTGACGTCCCGCACCTCGTTGGTGATCCGGGTGGAGATCCGGGCGAGGACGTCGTACGGCAGACGCGACCAGTCGGCCGTCATGGCGTCCTCGGACGAGACGGGGCGCAGCACGACCGGGTGGCCGTACGTCCGGCCGTCACCCTGGACGCCGACCGAGCGGACGTCCGCGAGCAGCACGACCGGGCACTGCCAGATGTCGCGGTCGAGGCCGGCGGCCGTCAGCTCCTCGCGGGCGATGGCGTCGGCGTCGCGGAGCAGGTCGAGCCGCTCCTTGGTCACCTCGCCGACGATACGGATGCCCAGTCCCGGTCCCGGGAACGGCTGGCGCTGGACGATCTCCTCCGGCAGGCCCAACTCCTGGCCGACCATCCGGACCTCGTCCTTGAACAGCTTGCGCAGCGGCTCGATCAGCTGGAACTCGAGGTCCTCGGGGAGGCCGCCGACGTTGTGGTGGGACTTGATGTTGGCGGTGCCGGTGCCGCCGCCGGACTCGACCACGTCGGGGTAGAGCGTGCCCTGGACCAGGAACTCCACCGCCGGGCCCTCGTCAGCGATGATCTCGGCCTGGGCCTGCTCGAACACGCGGATGAACTCACGGCCGATGATCTTCCGCTTCTCCTCCGGGTCGGAGACGCCCTTGAGGGCGTTGAGGAAGCGCTCCTCGGCGTCGACGACCTTCAGCTGCACGCCGGTGGCCGCGACGAAGTCCTTCTCGACCTGCTCCGTCTCGCCCTTGCGCATCAGGCCGTGGTCGACGTACACGCACGTCAGCTGCGAGCCGATGGCCTTCTGGACGAGGGCGGCGGCGACGGCGGAGTCCACGCCGCCGGACAGGCCGCAGATGGCGCGCTTGTCGCCGACCTGTGCGCGGATCGCCTCGACCTGCTCCTCGATCACGTTGCCGGTGGTCCAGGACGGGGTGAGGCCGGCGCCGCGGTAGAGGAAGTGCTCCAGGACCTGCTGGCCGTGCGTGGAGTGCATGACCTCGGGGTGGTACTGGACGCCGTACAGCTTCTTCTCGTCGTTCTCGAACGCGGCGACCGGGACCACGTCCGTGGAGGCCGTGACGCTGAAGCCCTCGGGGGCGGCGGAGCAGGCGTCGCCGTGCGACATCCACACGGCCTGCTCGGCCGGGGTGCCCTCGAAGAGGGTGGAGGACGACCGGGAGACGTGCAGATCGGTACGGCCGTACTCACGGGCGCCGGTGTTGTCGACGGTGCCGCCGAGGCTCTGCGCCATCAGCTGGAAGCCGTAGCACATGCCGAAGACGGGGACACCGGCCTCGAAGAGCTCGCGGTCCAGACGGGGCGCGCCCTCCTCGTACACCGACGAAGGACCGCCGGACAGGATGATCGCCGCCGGGTTCCTGGCGAGCATGTCCGTCACCGGCATGGTGCTCGGCACGATCTCGCTGTAGACCCGGGCCTCGCGGACGCGTCGGGCGATGAGCTGGGCGTACTGCGCACCGAAGTCGACGACCAGGACGGTGTCGGGGGCGGCGGGGGTCGCTGATGACACGGGTTGCCTTCCGGCGTCTTGAAAAGGGCTGTACCACCGATTCTAACGGCGCTGCCGCACGTGACCGCCGTCTCAGGATACGAACCGGATTGGCGACCGCCCGGGGCCACGGCATACTGGCCCCATGCTCACGCACCCGACCTTCCGCTTTACCTATGGCAACCGGCCCGCCGGCTGCCATGGTCGTGCTGCTTGAGCAACTGACAAGCGACTTCCCAGGCGCCCCGGGCCGACAAGGTCCGGGGCGCTCGGCGTTCCAGGGGGCCTTGTCCGTGCCGGGGCCGCACCCCACGAGGAGCCCCCGATCATGACCACCACCGCAGCGGCGGCCGGCAGGACCGGCGCCCGAACCGACGAGGCCGCCGAGCTGATCAGCGGCGCGCGCGAACGCATCGACGCGCTCGACGACCGGATCATCGGCCTGATCCAGGAGCGGATGGCCGTCTCCGCCGTGATCCAGGAGGCCCGCATCACCTCCGGCGGCCGGCGCGTGAACCTCTCCCGCGAGATGGAGGTGCTCGGCCGCTACCGGCAGGAGCTCGGCAAGCCGGGCACCGCCCTCGCCATGACGCTTCTCGAACTGTGCAGGGGCCGCGTCTGAGCTTCGAACTGGACGGGCATCGCTTCTGAGTTCGCACCCCCTCTCACCCGTACGGCGCGTGACCGCCGCCCGCGAGGCTTCGTTGGTCCCGGTGTCCGTGCCAGCCAGGGGCGGGCCCGAAAGAACCACGCGTGGCTCGCTGGGGCGATGAGACGTACGGATCGTGCCGTGCGTCGTGGGACCTCGCTCCAGAAAGTGACCGGACGGCAGGGGACAGCAGCCCGGTCACACCAAGAGAACGGCCGGCTCCGGGGACGCCCGGGGCCGGCCGGCGGACCTGTCCGAAGCGACGACGTACCCGCGGTCGAGACCATCCGGAAGCAAGCGGCGCAACCCCCCGGCGCCGCTTCCAGGCACCGGCGCTGCCCTGACGCCGGTGCTGACGAGAGAAGGGCCCCGCGGCTCCGCCCCGCGGGGCCCTTCTTCATGCCCCGTCACCCGCTCATCGGCTGCCCCGGGCCGCCCGGCCCGATCAAGTGGTCCAGCTCACATAAGTTCTGTGTGAAGCGCGGACAACCATTCACCGGCCTTGGTGATCAAACCTGCAATAACACTGGGCCACATCCGTACCCCCATACGCGGAGCCCTTCCGACTCAGCAGGTAGGTCTTCATGAAGCTTCGCCGTGCCCTGGCAGTCGCCGCCGCGACGGCCGCGATAGCCCCGATGGCTCTGCTCGCGGCGCCGGGTGCGTACGCAACCGATTCCCCGAGCCCCAGCACCTCGGAGTCGGCCTCCGAGACGGCGACCGTCTCCCCGCCCCCGTCCGACACCCAGTCGCCCCCCGCGAGCGACCCGGGCACTCCGTCCGGCGGCCCGAGCCAGTCGGTCACCACGGACCCGACCGCGACGGGCAGCGCGCCTGCGACCGCCACCACCGAGCCGGCCGGATCGACCTCACCCTCGGCCTCCACCACCGTGAGCCCCTCCCCGAGCAGCTCCGCGCCGGAGGAGGACCTCTGCGAGAACGCGGACGAAGAGTCGCTCGGCCTCAGCGAAGACCTGACCAGTGGCCTGTCGGGCCTGCCCGAGACGATCGTGGCCGGCAGCGGCTGGACCGAGTTCTCCTTCGACGTCTCCAACAACGGTGACGAGCCGATCAAGAAGATCAAGCCGCTGATCGGCGTCGCCGCGTTCGGCTGGGACGAAGAGGACTACTCCGGCGAGATCGTCGTCCAGGTCTTCGACAAGGCCGCGGGCAGCTGGAACACCTTGGCGGACGCGGCCGGCGAGGGCGCGACCTTCCCCGCCTTCGACCTCGGCGCGGGCCAGTCCACCTCCTACCCGCTGCGTCTGAGCGTCAGCGGCAAGGTGCCCGACGCCATCGGCCTGACCGGCGGCTTCGCGCAGTACTCGGACGCCGAGGGCTGCTGGATGGCCGACGACCCGAACGGCTGGTTCTACGTCTTCGACATCCTCGCCGCGGGCTCGGACGCCGGTGACCCTCAGGACGCCAAGCCGCAGGGCGGGATGGCCGAGCTGGACGAGGTCAACGACGTGGACGCCACGGGCAGCCTCGCCGAGACGGGTTCCAGCTCCGCGCTGCCCATGATCGGTCTGGTCGGCGGGGTCGCCGTCGTCGCCGGTGCGGGCGCGCTGTTCGTCGTCCGGCGCAAGAAGGCCGGTGCGCAGGCGTAAGCACGCCTGAACCAGACAAAGGGAGAGGGAGCTGCGCTCGGAGGGGGGCGCAGGTCCCTCTCTCTTCTTTCCGGACCTGACCAGCCCTACTTCTTGGGCGGGACGGCCGGGATCCCCAGGAACGGCAGCCGCAGCGCGCCGAACGCGTCCGCCGGGACCGCCGGGGACTTCGGCTCGACCGGCTTCAGGCGTTCGTACGCCGTGCCCTGCCGCGGGCGTGGGTCGGCCTCGCCCTTGTTGGGCCAGTACGACATGGCGCGCTCGGCCTGCGCGGTGATGGTGAGGGACGGGTTGACGCCCAGGTTCGCGGTGACGGCCGCACCGTCGACGACGGAGATGCCCGGGTGGCCGTACAGGCGGTGGTAGGGGTCGATCACGCCGGTCTCGCGGGAGTCACCGATCGGGCAGCCGCCGAGGAAGTGCGCGGTGAGCGGGGTGCCCATCAGTTCGCCGATGTTGCTTCCGGCGAAGCCGCCTATCTCGGCGGCGATCGCCGACGCGCCCTCGGAAGCGGCCTTGATCTGCTTGGGGTTCGGCGCGCCGTGCCCCTGCTTGGCGGTCAGCAGGCCCTTGCCGACGCCGTCCGGCTTCAGATACGTCGTCAGCGAGTTGTCCAGCGACTGCATCACCAGGCCGATGATGGTCCGCTCCGACCAGCGGTGGTTGTTGAGGGAGCGGAGCATCTGGAGGGGATGGCGGGCGGCGTTGCGCAGGAACGCCAGGGCGCGGGAGGAACCGTCCGCGTAGGGGATCTGGAGGATCGCCATGCCGCCCATCGCGTTGGAGCCCTTGCCGTAGCGGACCGGCTCGATGTGGGTGTCGGCGTCCGGGTGGATGGACGACGTGATCGCGACGCCGCGGGTGAAGTCGACCTTCCGCTCGCCGGTGACCTTGCGGTAGCGCCGGTTGGTGGTCTGGGCGCCGACCAGGGCCTCGGAGTTGGTGCGGGTGAGTTCGCCCAGGCGCTCCGACAGGTACGGCAGTCGGCCGCCCGCCTTCATCCGGTGCAGCAGGGTCTGGGTGCCGTAGGTGCCGGCGGCCAGGACGACGCGCCGGGCGCGGAAGGTGCGGCCGCCGCCCTTCCCGCGCCTGCCGGTGGGCAGGGTGGTGACGGCGTACCCGCCCTGTGAGTCGTCCGTGACGGAGACGACCGTGGTCATGGGGTGGACGACCGCGCCCGCCTTCTCGGCGAGGTAGAGGTAGTTCTCGTTGAGGGTGTTCTTCGCGCCGTGGCGGCAGCCGGTCATGCACTCGCCGCACTCGGCGCAGGCGCGGCGGGCCGGTCCCGCCCCGCCGAAGTAGGGGTCGGCGGCCTCCTCGCCGGGACGCGCCGTGGCCTTGCCGTCGGCGTCCTTGCCGTCGCCGAAGAAGACGCCGACCGGCGCCATGTGGAAGCTGTCGCCGACGCCCATCCGCTGTGCTGCGGCCTTCAGATGGACGTCGGAGGGGGTCATCGTCGGGTTCAGCCGCACGCCGAGCATGCGCTGGGCCTGGTCGTAGTACGGCGCCAGCTCCTGCTGCCAGTCGGTGATGTGGCCCCACTGGGGGTCCTCGAAGAAGGGTTTCGGCGGTACGTAGAGGGTGTTGGCGTAGTTGAGCGAGCCGCCGCCGACGCCCGCGCCGGCCAGCACCATGACGTTGCCGAGCAGATGGATGCGCTGGAGGCCGTACATGCCGAGCTTGGGGGCCCACAGGTAGTTCTTCAGGTCCCAGGAGTTCTTCGGGAGGGTGTCCCGGGTGAAGCGGCGGCCTGCTTCCAGGACGCCGACCTTGTAGCCCTTCTCCGTGAGGCGCAGGGCGGTGACGGAACCGCCGAAGCCGGAGCCCACGACGATGACGTCGTAGTCATAGGCGTCCTGTGGCACGTGTTCTCCTCGTCGAGTGTGCGTGCGGGGCCTGGGGTGGGGAGGGACTCAGCGGAACCTGAGTGCCTTCATCACCCGCAGGCTGCGGCTCATGAAGGCCGCGTACTTCTCGTCGTCCATGCCCAGCGACGGGGCCATCGGCAGCAGGCGCTGGTGGGCGATCGTCTGGGCCTCGGTGTACTTGAGGATGCCCTCGGAGCCGTGGCGGCGGCCCAGGCCGGAGTCCTTCATGCCGCCCATCGGGGACTGGACGCTGCCGTAGGCCGGCGCGTAGCCCTCGTTGATGTTGACGGTGCCGGTGCGCAGCCGGGCGGCGACCTCGCGGCCGCGGCGGGCGTCCTTCGTCCAGACCGAGGAGTTCAGGCCGTACGGCGTGGAGTTGGCGTGCTCCACGGCCTCGTCGTCGGACGAGAAGCGGTAGAGGGAGACGACCGGGCCGAAGGTCTCCTCGGTGCAGACCGCCATGGGCGGCTCGACGCCGTCGAGGATGGTCGGCTCGTAGAAGTACGGGCCGATGTCCGGGCGGGCGGTGCCCCCCGCGACCAGCTTGGCGCCCTTGGCCACCGCCTCCTCCACGTGCCGCTTGACGGTCTCCAGCTGGCGTTCGCCCACCAGCGAGCCCATGTCGGCGCCGTACGCGAGGGACCTGCCCAGCCGCATGGCCTTCGTGCGGGCGGCGAAGCGCTCCACGAAGGCGTCGGCGACCGACTCGTGGACGTACAACCGCTCGATGGAGATGCACAGTTGACCGGCGGAGGAGAAGCAGGCACGGACGGCGCCCGCGGCCGCCTTCTCCACGTCCGCGTCCTCCAGCACCACCATGGCGTTCTTGCCGCCCAGTTCGAGGGAGACGCCGACCAGACGGGCGGCGGCACCCTGCGCGACCTCGCGGCCGGTGCGGGTGGAGCCGGTGAAGGAGACGTAGTCGGCGTGCTTGACGACCTCGGGGCCGACGACCGGGCCCTCACCGAGCACGACCTGGAAGACGTCGGCGGGCAGCCCGGCCTCGATGAGCAGGTCACGGGCCCAGAGCGCGGTGAGGCAGGTCTCCGTGTCGGGCTTCATCACCACGGCGTTGCCCGCGACGAAGGCCGGCAGGGCGTCGCCGACGGACAGCTCCAGTGGGTAGTTCCACGGGGCGATCTGGCCGACCACGCCACGCGGGTGGCGCAGTTCGGTGACCTTGGTGAGGGTCGGGATGGCGCCGGTGTGCCGCTTGGGCTTCAGGTAGGCGCCGGCCTTGCGGCCGTAGTGCCGGGCCGCGACGGCCACGGCCTGCACCTCCTCGTGGGCGTGCAGCCGGGCCTTGCCGGTCTCCAGCTGGATCAGGTCGAGGACCTCGGCCTGGCGTTCCAGCACCAGGTCGTGGAAGCGGAGCAGGACGGCCGCCCGCCGCCGTACCGGCGTCTGCGCCCAGACCGCCTGTGCGGCGCGGGCCGCGGCGAACGCCTTCTCCACGTCCTGCGGCGTGGACTCGGGCAGGTCGGCCAGCTTCTCCCCGGTCAACGGCGAGTGGTTGGCGGTCCGGCCGGAACCTGCCACGCCCCGGGTGAGCTGGACGACCAGCTCGGGGGTGACCACGTCCTCGGCGGTGCGGGCGCCCTCGGGTGCGGGGGCGAGGGGGTTGGTGCCGGTGGTGTGCGTGGCCTGCTCCAGGGCCTGCGAGTCCGTCATGAGCCGCAGGGTATGCCGCGCCGAAGGCTTTGTGTACCCGTCGGTAATGGGGATTCACCGAGTACACACATGCCGCCAGTGATCACTGGCAACAAACCCGCTGATCAGGGCGTTGGCGAGCCCGGACCGGTCTCGATCAGCAGCCGGCCGCGGGCACCCCTGAACACGGCGGTGCCCTCTTTCTCGCCGGGCGTGCCGTGGGGCATGTCGACGCGCAGCTCGTACATGCGGGTGCCGCCGGAGCGGATCACCAGCTGCATGACGCGGGACGGGTCCTCCGCCCTGTTGTAGGTGGTGTCGGCGAGGACGGCCTCCCGGCCGTCGAACGTCGTGCGGGTGTAGCGCGTACGGGCGTCGCCGTCGTAGCTGTCCCAGGTGACGTGCGCGGCGCGGGCCCGGGTCATCGGCGAGCCGGGTGCCTTGTCCCACCGGGTGAGGCGGACCTGGACGGTGCGGTCGAGGTCGTAGACGACCAGGCGCGGCACATCGCCGGCCCCGCCCTCGCGGGCGGTCTCCTCGTAGCCGCCGGGGAGAAAGAGGACGGCGGCCAGGTCCTTCTCGCGGTGCGCGGTCCACGCGGCGCCGGGCGCGGTGACGCCGGGTGCGGCGCTGGGGGTGGCGGTGCGCTCCGTGGCCGACGCGTCGCCGGCCACGGGCCGGAAGGAGGACGTCGCGAACCAGACGCCGCCGGCGAGGAGGGCGCCGAGCAGGACGGCGGGTGCCGGACCCCGCAAGGGGTGACGGGCCCGCCCTGTGGACGTGTCCGGCTCTTCCGTCCCGACCGCCCCCGGCTCCGGCGAGGAGGACGCCACCCCCGGCAGCCCCACCCGCTCCCCCGGTACGACCGCCCCCGGCTCCGGCGAGGACGAGGGCGCCCCCGGCAACCGAACGTTCCCGGACTCGGACTCCGCCGGGTCCGCGCCTTCCTGACCGGCCGTCACCGTGCCGTCCGGCGCCTCCGGCCGCCCCTCGGCCACCGCCCTCAGCCCCGCGGCGACCTCCTCGGGCGCCGGGCGCCGCTCGGGGTCCCTCGCCAGCAGCCGTACGAGCAGTGGGCCCAGCGGGCCTGCCTGCTTCGGCTCGGGCGGATCCGCGGCGAGGATCGCGGCGAGTGTCGACTCCGGCGTCGTACGGCGGTAAGGGGGACGTCCTTCCACGGCGGTGTACAGGACAGCGCCCAGGGACCACAGGTCCGAGGCGGGGCCCGCGGTGCGGCCGGACATGCGCTCCGGGGCGACGAACTCCGGGGACCCGGCGAACTCGCCCCCGGCGGCGAGGGGTTCCCCACCCGGCACGTGGGCGACGCCGAAGTCGGTGAGGACGACGCGCCCGTGCGGGCCGAGCAGGACGTTGGCGGGTCTGACGTCGCGGTGCACGATGCCGACCGCGTGGGCGGCCCGCAGGGCGCCGAGGACGGCGAGGCCGATGCGGGCGGACTCGGCGGGCGGGACCGGGCCGCGTCGCAGTGCCGCGTGCAGCGACTCGCCCCGCACCAGCTCCATGACGATCCAGGGGATGCCGTCCTCCTCCACGACGTCGTGGATGGTGACGGCGGACCGGTGGCCGACGCGGGCCGCGGCACGGGCCTCGTGGTACAGACGGTGGGCGGCCCGGCGGTGGGAACCGTCCTCCGGGCCGCCCGGCAACCGGGGCTCCTTGACGGCGACTTCGCGCCCGGCGCGTTCGTCACGCGCGCGCCAGACGGTGCCCGTGCGGCCGGATCCGATGCGTTCCCTCAACCGGTAGCGTCCGCCGACCAGACGTCCGTCGCGCTGGAGTTCGCCGCCGTCACTCATGCCCCATGACTACCCCGCGCGACACGTGTTTGTCGACGCGCGTTCAGAGCTTGTCGACGTCCAGGTTGGCGATCGCCACCCGGGCCACCTCGCGGCCGCGTTCGGTGAAGTCGCCCTTGCCCGGGTAGCTGATCGTGAGCTTGTACATGTCCTCGTCGCGGTTCATGTAGTAGAAGATCTGCACCTCGCGGGGGCGCGGATGCTGACTGTCGGTCGTCGTGTACACGATCGTGTTCTGCGCGGCGTCCCTGCCCTGGTACTTGATCCCGTCGTCCGGCTTCGTGACGGGGTTCTCCGGCATGCCGAAGTCGTAGCTGCCGCTCTCCTCGAAGACGCGGTTGTCCTCGTACATCTCGGCGCCCGCGGACGCCTGGATGGAGTTGCCCGTGTCCTCGGACTTCTTGTCGAGGCGCAGCCCGATCCAGATGGCGCCGCTCGGGTCGGTGTACGTCACCCAGTGGCTGTCGTCGGTGCCCTCGGGCACGGTCCTCCCGTAGCCGTCGGGATGCACGAGGGTCGCGGCGACGTCCTTCTCCGCCTTGGTCTTCCAGCCGTCGGGCAGCGGGCCCGCGAACGGGTCGGCGAGCACCAGGTACGCCGCCACCGCGGCCGCCACGACCGCCGCGCCCAGCCCGAGCAGCGCCTTGCGGCCGACCCGGATGCCGCCCCGGCCGCCGTCACCGCCGCCCACCGTCACGACCTGCGTGGCGACCGGCGCCGGCGGGTTGGCGGCCGCCTCCAGCAGGGAGCGGACCTGGACGGCGTTCGGGCGGCGCGCCGGGTCCTTCTGGAGCAGGCCGTTGATGACCTCGGCCAGCGGCCCGGACGCCGAAGCGGGGGGCGCGGGCGTGGCGTTGAGGACGGACTGAAGGGTGGCCGGGGTGTTGCTGCGGCGGAACGGCGACACGCCCTCCGTGGCCGCGTAGAGCACGACGCCCAGCGACCACAGGTCCGACGCGGGGCCGGGGCGCTGGCCGAGCACGCGCTCCGGGGCGATGTACTCGGGCGAGCCGACGAAGCCGCCGGTGTCGGTCAGGTTCGTCTCGCCCTCGATCTGCGCGATGCCGAAGTCGGTGAGGACGACGCGGTCGTGCCGGCCGAGCAGGACGTTGTCCGGCTTGACGTCCCGGTGCAGGATGCCGGCGGCGTGCGCGGCCTGCAGCGCGCCCAGCACCTCCAGGCCGATGGTGGCCGACTCACGGGCGGAGAGGGTGCCCTCCTGGAGCGCGTCACCGAGGGAACGTCCCTGCACCAGCTCCATCACGATCCACGGTCTGCCGTCCACCACCGCGACGTCGTGCACGTTGACCACCGCCGGGTGGTCCAGCCGGGCCGCGGCGCGGGCCTCGCGGCGCATCCGCTCGAACGCGTTGGCGCGTTCACGCTCGGGAAGGTGGTCCGGAACGCGGGGTTCCTTGACCGCGACCTCCCGGTCCACCGTCTCGTCCTTGGCGCGCCACACCGTGCCCATGCCACCGTGCCCGAGCTTGGCGAGCAGCCGGTAGCGGCCGGCGATCAGCCGCCCGGCACCGGGTTCGCCGTGCTGCGGCTCATGCGGCGCCTGGTGCGCGGGCTGCTGGGGCGCGGGGTGTGCGGGCTGTCGCGGCGGCTGCCGAGTGGGGTGCTGCTGCTCCGGCACGAGGGGGGCGGGCGACGCGTACGGGTTGTTCGGGAGCGGTACTGCGGCCGGCCGCGCCGGCGGTTGCAGACCGAAATGCGTTGGCTCGTCAGCCCCGTGGTGGGCTCCCCCGTTGTTGCTCATGCGTCCATGCATATCGCGGTGGGCGCCTTCGCATCCACCGCGCGGGCCCACCGGTCACAGACCCGTGACTCAGGTCGTCGCTTATCTCCTGTTTGGCGCGCTGTGGGAAGCACCGGCGGACGGCGACGCGGACGTGCTCGACGACGTACTGAACGATGTGCTGGGCGCCGGGCTCACCGGCGGACCGTCACCGCCCCCGGAGCCCCCGTTCACGAACAGCGCCGCCGCCGAGACCCCCGCCGCCACCATCGCGACGACCAGCAGCGCGATCACCAGCCGGTCCCGGGGGGTGCGTTGCAGGCGGGACGGCTCCCGGGTGCGGCCCGTTTCCAGGAAGTCCCGCAGCATCCGCTCGGCCTGCGTCGCGTCCAGCCGCCGCTCCGGATCGCGTTCCAGCAGACCGTGTACGACCGGCAGCAGCGGGCCTGCCTGCTCGGGCGGCCGGATCGGCGCGGCGACCACGGCGTGCAGCAGGCCGCCCAGCGAGTCACGGTGGAACGGCGACTCACCGCTGACCGACGTGCACAGCAGCACGCCGAGCGACCACAGGTCGGAGGCCGGCCCCGTCCCCGACCCCGACATCCGCTCGGGCGCCGTGTATTCGGGCGAGCCCACGAACGTCCCCGACTCGGTGAGCGTGGTCGCGCCCTCGACCTGGGCGACGCCGAAGTCGGTGAGGACGACCCGGCCGGTGCCGGACTCGATGAGGACGTTCGCCGGCTTCAGGTCGCGGTGCAGGACACCGGCCTCGTGCGCCGCGCGCAGCGCTCCGAGCAGGGCGACGCCGATCCGGGCGGCCTCGCGCGCGTCGACCGGGCCGTCCGTGGCGAGCCGGTCGGCCAGGGAGCCGCCGTCGATCAACTCCATGACGATGTAGAGGCGTTCGTCGTGCTCGACGACGTCGTGGACGACGCTGATGTGCGGGTGGCGCAACTGGGCCAGCGCACGGGCCTCGCGCAAGGTGCGGTCGCGTGAGGAGCGGGCACGGGCGGCCGACGGGGAGTCGTCCGTGACGAGTTCCTTGACGGCCACCTCACGGCCGAGAAGTTGGTCGGTGGCACGCCAGACGACGCCCATGCCACCCCGTCCGACCGTCGCCTGAAGGCGGTAACGGCCCGCGATGACACGCTCGTCGGACCCCTCGCTCCCCATGAGCACATCATGCCCCAGCCGGAGCGGGACCCTCCGGGCCGAACGGGTGGCGTGGCCGACAAACGCCCATGTCGCGAGGGTGCCGTTGCGCGCTCAACCGTCCGGCCGGGCGGTCACACCCGTCAGGACGGACCTCTCGGCCGCCACCCCTGCAGCACGTTGCCGAACTGTTCCCGCGTCGTCTCCCAGTCCGCCGCGGGCGCCGACATTTAGATCGCGTACTCGACCCCGTCCCGGGTCATGTACATCTCCTCGATCGCCCGGCGCGGCCCCGCGTACGCGCCGGGGTCGCTCTCCAGCGCGGTCCACGTGTACTCCCACCGGGCACTCTCACGGTCCCGGTAGGTGCTCCTCTCCAGGGTCACGCGCTGATACTGCGCGAGCCTCTGCAGCTGCTCCTCCAGGTCCAGCTGGTGCTCGTAGGGGTCGTCGAAGTCCGGCGACTTGTCGACGGCGATACGGATCAGGTGCGTGCCGTCGTCGGGCGTGTAGTCGATCTGTGTGAGGTCACCCTGGACGCCGTACACCTTGCGCTGCCAACTGGCGTCGGGCAGCGAGAGGCTGAAACCCGCCGGGTCGTCCCTGCGCACCCAGGTGGCCGGGACGGACTCCTGGGGTTCCGGTGAGTCCGAGGGGGTGACGGACGAACCGGCCGACGGGGAGGGGCTGTTCCCGGCGTGGCCCTTGTCCCACTGCTGCACCACCACCGCCCCGGCCCCGCCGACGACGGCCGCCATGGCCACGACGAGGGCCAGCGTGCGCAGCCGCAGCCGCCGGCGCGTCGGCACGGCCGCCGGTACGGGTGCGGACGGGGGGCCGACCAGGTCGGGCCGGGAGTGCTCGCGGGTCTCCTGCCGGGCCGGGCCTGCCTCCGGCCGCCGCGCCGGAGGCACGAGCACCTCGGTCACCTGCGGGCTGCCCCCGCCGGCCACCTCGGCGAGCAGCCGCTCCGCCTCGTCGGAGGCGGGCCGCGCGGCCGGTTCCTTGCGCAGCAGGGCGGTGATCACGGGTCCGAGCGGACCGGCGTACCGGGGCTCGGCGGGGTGCTCCTCGACGACGGCCTGCATGGTGGACAGCGGCGAGGTGCGGCGGAACGGCGAGGTGCCCTCCACCGCCGTGTACAGCGTCGCGCCGAGCGCCCACAGGTCGGAGGCCGGTCCCGGGTCGTGTCCGCGGACCCGCTCGGGGGCGAGGTAGTCGACCGACCCGACGACCTCTCCGGTGCGAGTGATCGTCGTGTCGCCGTCGATCTGCGCGATGCCGAAGTCGGTGAGCAGGACACGGCCGTCGTCGGCGAGCAGGACGTTGCCGGGCTTGACGTCCCGGTGCAGGACACCAGCGGTGTGCGCGGCGCGCAGGGCGCGCAGCACCCACATGCCGATCCGGGCGGCCTCGGCCGGTTCGACCCGGCCCTGCGCCTTGACCGCGTCGGCGAGCGAGCGGCCCTCGACCAGTTCCATCACGATCCATGGCCGGCCGTCGTGTTCGAGCACGTCATGGACGGTGACGACGGCCGAGTGGTTGATCCGCGCGGCCGCCCGTGCCTCCGCCCGGGTGCGGGCCAGCAGGACGGCCTGGTCGCTGTCGGAGACATAGAGCGCCGCGGTCAGCTCCTTGATCGCGACCGCCCGGTGCAGCACCTCGTCGTGGGCACGCCACACTCGTCCCATGCCGCCGCTGCCGATGGCGTCGGTGAGCCGGTAGCGGCCTCCGATGAGCCGGCCCTGCATCTGATTCACGTTTCCCCGCAATGTTCTTGACAGGTTCAGCGTAGGGACCGGCCCGCGAACGGGGAACCACGGGGACCCCACGGAAACCGCACTGTGACGGTTGTCGCTTTCGGTGACGACAGGCAACCACCGGGCCGACTGCCCCGATTCGCTCAGCCGGTGGCCTGGTAGGTGGCCGCCGCCTGCTCGTAGAGCCTGGTCACCTCGTCGCGCTCGGCCTCCGGGCCCCGCACCTGGAGCACGTGGTAGCGCCCGTCGAGCAGCATGGCGAGGTTGCGCACGAACAGGTCGCGCCCCGCGTCGTCACTCCAGGTGAACTGTCCCTCGGCCATGGTCCGCCCGCCGACTTCGATGGTCTTCAGCCCGGTGGAGGTGGCCCAGCTCGACTCCCGGTAGGGCCGCAGCTCCGGCTCCCGCTCCCGCTGGTACGCCATCGGGTCGCCGCCGTACTCGTCCGCGCCGTCCCGGCCCGGTACGAGGATCAGTGCGAAGTCGCCCTGGGAGTAGACGACCTGGCCGCTGCCGTTCTTCGGCGCGCGCTGCCAGCCCTCGGCGACGGCCACGCGGAAGCCCTCCGGGTCGTCGTGCAGGGTGAAGCCCTCGGACACGCCGGACCGGGAGCCCGTCGGTTCGTCGTCCGGCGAGTTCTGGTCGGGGCGCGGCTCGCTGCTCGCCTCCGGCGTCGGCCCCGGCTCCTCGCCGACCTGCCCGGCGGCACCGGTCCGGTCGGGACGCGCCCCGCCGGCGCCGCCCTCGCCGGCCTTGGGCATGAACAGCACGGCGTACGCGATCGCGCCGGCCAGCGCGAGCAGTATCAGCAGGAGCAGCGTGCGGCCCAGGCTGCGCGGCGAACGCGTCTTCTCCCGGTCCCGCTTGTGCCGCCCGTGCCGCGCGGGCAGTCCGGCGCGACGCCTGCGCACCAGCTCCCCCTTGCGGCGCACGATCGGCAACCGGCTCGCGTCGGGCGGCGGCGCGGCGACCACATGCACGCCGGCCTCCGGCTCCGGCGCGGACCGCACCAGGGAACGCAGCCAGCCGCGCAGCTCCTCGAAGTCCAGCCGCTCGGTGGGGTCCTGACGCAGCAGCGACTCCACCACGGGCCGCAGCGGGCCGCACTCCTCGGCGAAGGCGGGCGGCTCCGCGCACACCAGCTGCACCAGCTCGGCCGTCGACTCCTCCGGGTAGGGCGCATGCCCCTGCACGGCCCGGAAGAGCAGCGCCCCGAGCGCCCACAGGTCGGTGGAGGGGCCGATGGGCGGCGCCAGCTGCCAGTTCTCGTGCACCGGCCCGGCCTGCTCCGGCGCCCACCGCTCGGTCACCGGTCCCACCACGGCCATCCGCGCCTGCCGCGCCCGCTCCGCGGCCAGCGCCGTGGCGGGACCACGGCGGGGCGCGGGGGTGCCGGCCACGAGATCGTCCCAGCGGGTGCCGTCCTGGGCTGCGGCACGGCCTTGGGGCGCCTGGGGCGCCACCTTTTGGGCGGGGGCGGGTACGCCGGGATGAGCGAGGCCGTTGGCGTACGGCGGCACGCCCTGCTGGGCCGGGCCGTCGGCGTACGGCGGCACCACGGGCCGGGCCAGGCCGTTGGCCTGGGTCTGGCCGGGCTGTCCGGGGCCTGCCCCGGTGTCGCGCGGTGTCGCGCCGTGCCAGGGCGTGGCGCGCACGCCGTACGGGTCCGCGATCTGCCCCGGCGGGTTGCCCTCGGGGCCGCGGGTGTGCGGCGCCTGCTCCGGGCCGTCCTCGGGCGCGGTGCGCGCGCCGGGCAGGGCCGCGCGGCCGCTCTGCCGGGTGTCCTGGACCCGGGCCGCGGCACGTGCTCCCGCCCGGTAGGCCGCGATCGCCCCGGCCCGTGCCGCCCGGATGTCCCCGCCGGTCTCCTGCGCCCTGCGGGCCAGCGCCGCCGAACCGCCCACGCTGCCGGCCGCGTCCACACCGGGGACCGGCAGTCCTCCGGCCGCCCGCGCCTCGATGGCGGCCCGCCGCGCGGCCTCGGGATCACCGCCGCCGAGCACACTCGCTGCGGGGACACCGGCCTCGTTCAGCTCGTGGACCCCGGCGGCCGCGAACGTCCCCCGGGCCGGTCCCAGAGCCCCGGCCGCCCCACCACCGTCACCGCCGTCGTCGTACGGCGGCGCCGGCACCGGGTCGTACCCGCACAGGGCCTCCTCCGCGGCCCCCACCGCGAGGCCGGTCAGCATGACCCGCCCGTCGTCGCAGACGAGCACCGTCCGCGCGGTGATGTTCCGGTGCACCCAGCCGTGCGCGTGCAGCACCCGCAGCGCCGTCAGCACGTCGGAGGCGACCTCGGCCGCCCGGTAGGGCGTCAGCGGCTGCTCGGCGAGCAGCGCGGCCAGCGGTCGCGCGGCCACCAGCTCACTCACCACCCACAGCGACCCGCCCTCGGTGAACACGTCGAAGACCTGGTCCAGCCGCGGGTGGTCGGGGATCGCGGCGGCCGCCTGAGCGGCCTCCACCGCGCGCCGGACCGCGGGGTCCGCAGGTCGGCGGACGGCCCCCGCACGCCCGGCGGCCGGGCGCCGGGCCGCACGGTCACGCGCTGTGAACCCCTCGGGCAGCCCCTCCGTGTCGAGCACCTCCGCCTCGACGACCTCCGGCAACGGCACCTGCCGCACCAGGACTTCCTGTCCGCTGTAGGTGTCGAAGGCCCGTGTCTCGGTGAGTTCGTACTCGTCGGAGGGGGGCAGCGGCAGGCGGTAGCGGTCGGCGAGCACGCGCCCCGCGTAGTCGTCCACGTTGCCTCCCCCGGCCGCCGGGTGGTCAATTCCGTTCGTGCGGCGTCCCGTTCCGGATGCGTTCCCGATGCGTACGGTTCGCAACCACTCACGATACGTGCCGGAGGCAACCCGCACGGAGGGGATGGGAGATCTCACGGGATCTCATGTGCCCGACCCGCTCCCGGGCCCGCTCACGCCTTCGGACGGAAGGTCTCGGTCAGCGTCCGCCAGGTGCTCTCGCGCAGCGCGCCGTTCCATGTCGCGGCCTTCGCCGTGTACATCAGCGCGTAGCCCTGGCGGTCGTTCACGACGAACCCGCGGTCGATCGTCCGGTACTTCGTGCCTCCGTCGACGTAGGTGAACTCCCAGTCGGCGGTGTTCCAGCCGCGGTAGTCCACCTGAGCTATCCGGATCCGGTCGTACTGCGAGCGCGTCATGTAGCGCTCCTGGTTCTCCCAGTCCCGGACGGGGTCGTCCTTGGGCGTGGAGGTCCAGGCGATCAGCAGCTTCTGCCCGCCCGGTCCGGTGAACCGGTCACCCGCGGCGTCCGACGACCCGTACTTCCAGCCCTTGGGCAGCCCTATGGAGTAGCCCTGGCCGCCCTTGTACGTCGACTCCGCGGCGGTGCCGTCGGAGGAGCCCTCGCCGTCCGAGGAGCCCTGCCCGTCCGACGAGTCGTCCGGGTCCTCACCGCCGTCGCCGGCCGGGCCGCCACCGGCGCTCGGCGTGCCGCCCGGCGTGGCCCCCGCCGACCCCGTGGCCGCACCGTCCGTGTGGGCCCCGCTGTCGTCCGACTTGGTGTCACCACTGCTGCTCGCGCCGGGAGCCGTCCTGTCGCCGCCGCCGCTTCCCCGGTCGGCTCCCTCGCCGCCCGCGTTGAACACGACGGCCAGCACGACACCGAGCACGGCGAGCGCCACGGCCACGGCGATGACCACCAGCGTCCGCCGCGGCACCACGTCGGTGAGCGGCGCCCTCGGCACCGGCCGCGGCGGCAGGTCCGGCGGCGTCATCACGGGCCACCCGGAACTCCGGCCGCCCGAATCCGCGTTGCCGCCCCGCGCACCGGAGTCCGACGCCGACCCGGAGTCCGACGCCGACCCGGTGGCCGTGCGCCCGGCGGCCGCGCCGGGATCGCCCGCGTCCCCGGTGCCCTTCGCGGTGGCCGTACGAGCCCCGGCCGCCGCGCCCGTCGCCGCCGCGGCCTTGCGGGCCGATCGCAGCGCCCCGCGCAGCCGGTCGGCTCCGTCCCGGCCCTCGCCGCGCGCCGGACTCCCGCCCTTGGCGGGTCCGTCCGGCTGCGGGGGCAGCGGCACGACCTTGGTGGCGTCCGCCGGCTCGGCGGTCTTGGCGTCGGGCGCGTTGATGACCGACTTGAGCATGGACCGGGCAGCGGCGTCGTCGATGCGCTTGTCGGGATCCTTGGTGAGCAGCCCGTAGATGACGTCCCTGAGCGGGCCCGCGTGCTTGGGCTCCTCCAGTGGCTCGGTCATCACCGCGGTGAGCGTGGCGATCGCGGAGCCCTTGTCGTACGGCGGGACGCCCTCGACCGCCGCGTACAGCAGACCGCCCAGCGACCACAGGTCCGCGGCCGGGCCGGGCTTGTGGCCGCGGGCGCGCTCCGGGGAGATGTAGGAGGGCGCGCCGACGAGCATGCCGGTGGAGGTGATGGAGGGGTCGCCCTCGACCTGTGCGATGCCGAAGTCGGTGAGCACGACCCGGCCGTCGTCGGCGATCAGCACGTTCGACGGCTTCACGTCGCGGTGCAGGATGCCCTCGCGGTGCGCGGAGCGCAGTACGTCGAGGACGGCGAGGCCGACCTCGGCGGCGCGCCGGGGCTGAAGGAGGCCGTCCTCACGGATGACCTCGGCGAGGGACTTGCCCTCGACCAGTTCCATCACGATCCATGGCCGGTCGTCCTCGTCGACCACGTCGAAGACCGTCACCGCGCTGGTGTTGCGGATCCGCGCGATGGCCTTGGCCTCGCGCAGCGTGCGCGTGATGAGCCGGCGCTTCTCGTCCTCGTCGATGTTGGACGGGAACCGCAACTCCTTGACCGCGACCGTCCGGCCGAGGGTCTCGTCCTCGGCGCGCCACACCGTGCCCATGCCGCCGCGACCGAGCACGTCTCCCAGCCGGTACCGCCCGGCGAGAAGACGCTCGTTGTTGTCCTGACGAGTGTCCTGACGGTTTGTCCCCGCCCGCTCCGCCTCCGACATGCGTCCCCTCATGCAACCCGCCCTGACAGAGCCTCCATTGTCCCTCACCCGACAAGCGGGTCTCGCCCCGGGTGCCCACAGCTCCTACAACGGAACGATGTCGGGCGCTCCCAGCCTCGCCGCGTCCGCCGTCAGGTCGTCCGGCTGGCGCTGCGACTCGCGCTCGGCCTCCACCCGCTTCTCGTAGTGCTGGACCTCGCGCTCGATCTGGTCCTTGTCCCAGCCGAGCACCGGCGCCATCAACTCGGCGGCCTCGCGGGCGCAGCGGGTGCCCCGGTCGAAGGTCTCGATGGAGATACGGGTGCGCCGCGTCAGCACGTCGTCCAGGTGCCGTGCGCCCTCGTGCGAGGCGGCGTACGCGATCTCGGCGCGCAGGTAGTCCTCGGCGCCCGTGAGCGGCTCGCCCAGCGAGGAGTTGTCTCCGATGAGGTCGAACAGCTCCTCCGCCATCGACCCGTACCGGTTCAGCAGGTGCTCCACGCGCACCACGTGCAGGCCGGTGCGCGCCGCGATCCTCGCGCGCGCGTTCCACAGTGCCCGGTAGCCCTCCGCGCCGATCAGCGGCACGTCCTCGGTGACGCATTCGGCGACCCGCAGGTCGAGGCCGTGCACCGCCTCGTCGACCGCGTCCTTGGCCATCACCCGGTACGTCGTGTACTTGCCGCCGGCCACCACGACCAGGCCCGGCACCGGGTGCGCGACGGTGTGCTCCCGGGACAGCTTGCTCGTGGCGTCGGACTCCCCGGCGAGCAGCGGCCGCAGACCGGCGTACACGCCCTCGACGTCGTCCCGCGTGAGCGGCACCGCGAGCACCGAGTTCACATGCTCCAGCAGGTAGTCGATGTCGGCGCTGGACGCTGCGGGGTGCGCCTTGTCGAGGTCCCAGTCGGTGTCGGTGGTGCCGATGATCCAGTGCCGGCCCCACGGGATGACGAACAGCACGGACTTCTCGGTGCGCAGGATCAGCCCGGTGCTGGAGTGGATGCGGTCCTTCGGCACGACCAGGTGGATCCCCTTGGACGCCCGGACGTGGAACTGTCCCCGCTCGCCCACCATGGCCTGGGTGTCGTCGGTCCACACGCCGGTGGCGTTGACTATCTGCTTGGCGTGGATCTCGTACTCGCCGCCCCCTTCGACGTCCTGCACGCGGGCGCCGACCACCCGCTCGCCCTCGCGCAGGAAGCCGGTCACCCGCGCGCGGTTGGCCGCCTTCGCCCCGTACGACACGGCGGTGCGCACCAGGGTGGCGACGAATCGGGCGTCGTCCATCTGGGCGTCGTAGTACTGCAACGCGCCGACCAGCGCGTCCTTCTTCAGCGCGGGCGCCACGCGCAGGGCCTGACGGCGGCTCAGGTGCCGGTGCACCGGCAGGCCGCGACCGTGTCCGCGGGCCATCGACATGCCGTCGTAGAGCGCGACGCCCGAGCCGGCGTACAGCCGCTCCCAGCCCTTGTGCTGCAAGGGGTAGAGGAAGGGCACCGGCTTCACCAGATGCGGCGCCAGCCGCTCCAGCAGCAGTCCGCGCTCCTTCAGCGCCTCGCGGACCAGGGAGAAGTCGAGCATCTCCAGATAGCGCAGGCCGCCGTGTATCAGCTTGCTCGACCGGCTCGACGTGCCGGACGCCCAGTCACGTGCCTCGACCAGGCCTGTCGACAGGCCGCGCGTCACGGCGTCCAGCGCGGTGCCCGCGCCGACCACTCCGCCGCCCACGACCAGCAGGTCCAGCTCCCTGTCGGCCATGGCCGCGAGCGACTCGGCGCGCTGCGCCGGCCCCAGTGTCCCTGTCCTCACCGCTGCCTCCCGCACATCGCCTCGCGTCGGCCGCACCCGTCGGGCGAGACCCGGTCCACATCCCCCACGCTCAAAGTCTGACCGCGTCGTCCGGCTTCAGCCACCACACACCTCCAGCCTGTGGACAACCTGCCCCGACAACGGCGGCCGAAGCGGCCGGGAGGCGGACACGAGCAGTGACACGAGCGAGCGCAATACCGCAAAACGGTCATATTTACTCCTAGTCTGACAGTGCGCTCGCTCGTCCTGTCCACAGGGCTTGCGCACCTGTCCCGCTTCGGTTACTGGGAAGGACGGCCCACTCCATGCCCGCAGATCTCGCCGTCATCGGACTCGGCCCGCTCGGCCTGCCGCTGGCCCAGGCCGCTGTCGCCGCCGGCATCCCCACCGTCGGCTACAAGACCGGCCCCGAGCCCGGCTCGCTCAGCCCCGCCGAACTGCGCCGGATGCTCTCGGGGGGCTTCCGGCACGCCGTGGGTCCGAGCGAGCTGGGCCGGGTGCGTACCGCGGTCATCTGCGCGCCGGCCCCCAGGAACGCGGACGGCGGACTGGACCTGAGCCAGGTGGAAGCGGCCGCCCGCACCCTCGCGGCCCGGCTGCGCCCGCACACCACGGTCATCCTGGAGTCGCCCGTGTACCCCGGCACGACCGAGGAGTTCCTCCGTCCGCTCCTCGAGGAGTGCTCACGGCTGCGCGCCGGCCGCGACTTCCACCTCGCCTACTCCCCCAGCCGCGTCGATCCCGGCAACCGCGACTTCACCCCGGCCAACACCCCCAAGGTGATCGGCGGCCTCACCCCCGCGTGCACCGAGTCGGCCGCCGCCTTCTACGGCCGCCTCACCGACAAGGTCGTTCGCGCGCGCGGCCCCCGCGAGGCCGAGACCGTACAGCTCCTGGAGACCAACTACCGGCACGTCAACATCGCCTTGGTCAACGAAATGGCGGTGCTCTGCCACGACTTGGGCGTCGACCTGTGGGACGTCATCCGGTGCGCGGAGACCAAGCCGTTCGGTTTCCAGGCCTTCCGCCCCGGCCCCGGCGTCGGCGGCCACGCGGTCCCGCAGGACCTGACCGGCCGCGCGGGCCGCGGCCTGCGGATGGTGGAACTGGCCCAGCAGGTCAACAGCCGGATGCCCCGCTACGTCGTCCAGCGCGCCGCCACCCTCCTCAACGAGCACGGCAAGTCGGCCCGCGGCGCGCGGGTGCTCCTGCTCGGCGTCACCTACAAGCCCGACCTCGCCGACCAGCAGGCCACTCCCGTCCAGGAGATCGCGATCCGCCTGATGGAGCTCGGCGCCTCCGTCAGCTACCACGACCCGCACATCCCGTCCTGGAACATCCTCGACCGCCCCGTCCCGCGCGCCGACTCGCTCTACGAGGCCGCCGCCGAGGCCGACCTCACGATCCTGCTCCAGAACCACCGCACCTACGACCTGCAGGGCCTGTCCGTGAAGGCGCAGCTCCTGCTCGACACCCGGGGCACGACGCCGACCGGCGCGGCACACCGGCTCTGATCACCCGGGCGGGTGAATTTCGCTGGTGGAACGGGCCGATGCGCCTGTTACTCTTCGGCGTCCCAGTCGCACACCTGTGCGCGGGACTCCGCTCGTTCGCCAGTCCCGTGGGGGGAATCTGTCATGACCCAGTCAGTACCGCCGCAGCCGGCCGGGGGTAACCCGTTCGCCCAGCCGCCGGCCCCCGTCCCGCCGGCCCCGCCCGCTCCCGCGCGGGGGAACGTCGCCCTCGGCGCGCTCACCGCCGTCGTGGTGGCCCTGGTGAGCGCCGGGATCTACGGCGCCGTCGTCGGCGCCACCGAGTACGAGATCGGCTTCGCGGCCATCGGCGTCGGCTTCCTCGTCGGTTTCGCGGCGGGCAAGGTCGGCGGCGCCAACCCGGTGCTGCCCCTGCTGAGCGCCGTGCTGTCCCTGGGTGCCGTCTACCTCGGCCAGCTCATCGGCACCGCGATCCTCGCCGCCGACCTGGTCGGCGTCTCGGCCCCCGAGATGTTCACCGGCCACCTGGACCTGCTGATGGAGGCCTGGCAGGAGTCCGCCGACGCGATGACGTTCCTGTTCCTCGCCATCGGCGCGTTCGCCGCGTACTCCGGCGCCAAGAAGGCCGCGGCATAACGAGACAGCCGAAGGGCCCGTCCACCGAGCGGTGGACGGGCCCTTTCGCGTCGTACGGCCTACCGGCGGTGCTGCGAGTCCGCCACCGTGACCTCGACCCGCTGGAACTCCTTGAGCTCGCTGTAGCCGGTGGTGGCCATGGCGCGGCGCAGGGCGCCGAAGAGGTTCATCGAGCCGTCCGGGGTGTGGGACGGGCCGGTGAGGATCTCCTCGAGCGTGCCGACCGTGCCGAGGTCGACCTTCTTGCCGCGCGGCAGCTCCTCGTTGACCGCCTCCATGCCCCAGTGGTGGCCCTTGCCCGGGCCGTCGGTGGCGCGCGCCAGCGGGGAGCCCATCATCACCGAGTCCGCGCCGCAGGCGATCGCCTTGGGCAGGTCGCCGGACCAGCCGACACCGCCGTCCGCGATCACGTGCACATAGCGGCCGCCGGACTCGTCCATGTAGTCCCGCCGGGCCGCCGCCACATCGGCGACCGCCGTGGCCATGGGCACCTGGATGCCCAGCACGTTGCGCGTGGTGTGCGCGGCGCCGCCGCCGAAGCCGACCAGGACGCCGGCCGCGCCGGAGCGCATCAGATGCAGAGCGGCGGTGTAGGTGGCGCAGCCGCCGACGATCACCGGGACGTCCAGCTCGTAGATGAACTGCTTCAGGTTCAGCGGCTCGTGCGAGGACGAGACGTGCTCCGCCGAGACCGTCGTACCGCGGATGACGAAGATGTCCACGCCCGCGTCCACCACGGCCTTGGAGAACTGCGCCGTGCGCTGCGGGGACAGCGCGG
This sequence comes from Streptomyces sp. NPDC052023, assembly GCF_044548465.1. Classification (NCBI taxonomy): domain Bacteria; kingdom Bacillati; phylum Actinomycetota; class Actinomycetes; order Kitasatosporales; family Streptomycetaceae; genus Streptomyces; species Streptomyces sp. NPDC052023. The sequence continues at coordinate 200,044 of NZ_JBIUBW010000006.1, forward strand.
CCGCGGTGACCACGCCCGCGTCGCGCACCTCCTTGATGCGCTGCCCGATCAGCTCTTCCTTGATCGGCGCGGCGTAGATCTCCTGGAGGCGGCGGGTGGCGGACTCGGAGGGCAGCTCGGCGATCTCGTCGAGCAGCGGCTGCGGGTCCTCGTACCGCGTCCACAGGCCTTCCAGGTTCAGCACGCCCAGGCCGCCGAGCTCGCCGATGCGGATGGCCGTGGCCGGCGAGACGACCGAGTCCATGGGGGCGGCCAGGAAGGGCAGCTCGAAGCGGTAGGCGTCGATCTGCCAGGCGATCGAGACCTCCTTCGGGTCCCGCGTACGGCGGCTGGGGACGACGGCGATGTCGTCGAAGGCGTACGCCCGGCGGCCGCGCTTGCCGCGCCCGATCTCGATCTCAGTCACGTGTGTGGCCTTTCCCTGATGCGTTTCAGCGCCTTCCAGTATCCCCGATGGGCACGGCAAGGGCGGCCCCGGAACCCCGGGACCGCCCCTGAGCAGGCTTCACGCGCGCGCGGACGTCACTTACGGCTGTAGTTCGGCGCCTCGACCGTCATCTGGATGTCGTGCGGGTGGCTCTCCTTCAGGCCCGCCGAGGTGATCCGCACGAACTGACCGTTGGCCTGCAGCTCGGGAACCGTCCTGCCGCCGACGTAGAACATCGACTGGCGCAGACCGCCGACCAGCTGGTGGACGACCGAGGACAGCGGACCCCGGTAGGGCACCTGCCCCTCGATGCCCTCGGGCACCAGCTGCTCGTCGGAGGCGACGCCCTCCTGGAAGTAGCGGTCCTTGGAGAAGGACTTGCGGTCGCCGCGGGACTGCATGGCGCCGAGCGACCCCATGCCGCGGTACGACTTGAACTGCTTGCCGTTGATGAACATCAGCTCGCCCGGCGACTCCTCGCAGCCCGCGAGCAGCGAGCCCAGCATCACCGTGTCGGCGCCCGCGACCAGGGCCTTGGCGATGTCGCCGGAGTACTGCAGACCACCGTCGCCGATGACCGGGATGCCGGCCTCCTTGGCGGCGAGGGAGGCCTCGTAGATGGCCGTGACCTGGGGCACGCCGATGCCGGCGACCACCCGGGTGGTGCAGATGGAGCCGGGGCCGACGCCGACCTTGATGCCGTCCACGCCGGAGTCGATCAGCGCCTGCGCGCCGTCCTTCGTGGCGATGTTGCCGCCGATGACGTCGACGCCGGAGGAGTTCGACTTGATCTTGGCGACCATCTCGCCGACCAGCCGGGAGTGACCGTGCGCGGTGTCGACGACGATGAAGTCGACGCCGGCCTCGATCAGCGCCTGGGCGCGCTCGAAGGCGTCGCCGGCGACACCGACGGCCGCGCCGACGAGGAGCCGGCCCTCGGCGTCCTTGGCCGCGTTCGGGTACTTCTCCGCCTTGACGAAGTCCTTGACCGTGATCAGGCCCTTGAGGACGCCGCTGTCGTCGACCAGCGGCAGCTTCTCGATCTTGTGCTTGCGCAGCAGCTCCATGGCGTCGACACCCGAGATCCCGACCTTGCCGGTGACCAGCGGCATCGGCGTCATGACCTCGCGCACCCGGCGGGTCCGGTCGGTCTCGAACGCCATGTCGCGGTTGGTGACGATGCCGAGCAGCTTCTTGTCGCCGTCGGTGACCGGGACGCCACTGATGCGGAACTTGCCGCACAGCGCGTCGGCCTCGGCGAGCGTGGCGTCCGGGTGGATGGTGATCGGGTCGGTCACCATGCCGGACTCGGAGCGCTTGACCAGGTCGACCTGGTTGGCCTGGTCCTCGATGGACAGGTTCCGGTGCAGCACGCCCACGCCGCCCTGGCGGGCCATCGCGATCGCCATGCGCGACTCGGTGACCTTGTCCATGGCGGCGGACAGCAGCGGGATGTTCACCCGCACGTTCCTGGAGACGTACGAGGCGGTGTCGATCTCGTCGGGTGCCATGTCCGACGCGCCCGGCAGCAGCAGCACGTCGTCGTAGGTCAGCCCGAGGGTCGCGAATTTTCCGGGCACTCCGTCGACGTTGGCAGTCATGACACCTTCCCCAAATGGCCTTGCTCGGTGCGGATGTCCATGCTAACGGGAAGCGCGGCCAGCAAATTCCACGGTTTCGGACCGCTGACGGCTTCGTATGTTCGTACGGAACACCGGGCGCGCGCGTTCACCCGCCGGGCCCCGCCTACTGTTCGGCCAGCGCCCGCAGCCTGCTCAGCGCACGGTGCTGGGCCACGCGTACCGCCCCCGGTGACATTCCCAACATCTGACCGGTCTCCTCCGCGGTCAGCCCCACCGCGATCCGCAGCAGCAGCAGCTCGCGCTGGTTCTCGGGCAGGTTGGCCAGCAGTTTCTTGGCCCACTCGGCGTCGCTGCTGAGCAGCGCCCGCTCCTCGGGGCCGAGCGAGTCGTCCGGCCGCTCGGGCATCTCGTCGGACGGGACCGCCGTCGAGCCGGGGTGCCGCATGGCCGCCCGCTGGAGATCGGCGACCTTGTGCGCGGCGATGGCGAAGACGAAGGCCTCGAAGGGGCGCCCGGTGTCCCGGTAGCGCGGCAGCGCGAGCAGGACGGCGACGCAGACCTCCTGGGCCAGGTCCTCCACGAAGTGGCGCGCGTCCCCCGGGAGGCGGGACAGCCGGGTGCGGCAGTAGCGCAGCGCCAGTGGGTGTACATGGGCGAGCAGGTCGTGCGTGGCCTGCTCGTCCCCGTCGACCGCGCGATGGACGAGCGCACCGATCGCCCCTCGGGCTGTGGCCGCCTCGTCGTCACGCATCGGTCCATGGTGCCTTGCGGCCGGATGGTCCGCGGCACTGCCTCCGTTGTTGTGCACCGAAGCGTTATGAGTAGGTGCGCCGGAAGTCATCCCCTGCGCCCTCCCCTTCCGCTCGACCGACTCGTCCCCGAGGAACTCCACACCTCAAGGATGCGGCATCCGCGCCGAAACGAGCAGCGGCCATCCTCCGGCCGGCCCCGCCGCACCCGCCGTCGCTGCCCGTCCCGCCCCGGCCGGGGCTCCCGGCGCGGCGGCTGTGACCACGCACGACGGCGCTCCGGGCGACGCGATCACCCGCACGTCCGCCTGCCGCCCATCGCGTCCGGAAATCCCCCGTCCGCGCGGCACCCGGACCCACACCCGGCGAACCCGGGCACCAGGTGCGCGCAGAGCGAGCCGACGGCTGACGAACGCGGCCGTGACCGGCCCGGCGCAGCACCGGCACGCGGGCGCGCCGGCGTCGCGGACCACCGGTCGCCGTCGGCAGCCGCACGTGCCCGGCGCAGGCGGCGCCGGACAGTGGTCCGGCGCTCCAGGCCAGGCTGGGAGGTACCCCCATCGTGTCGCCTCCTCCGCACCCGAGCGGGGGCTCGGCGCCCCCGCTCGCCGGGACGCGTGTCAGCGCACCAGGCCCCAACGGAAGCCGAGCGCCACCGCGTGCGCCCGGTCCGAGGCGCCGAGCTTCTTGAACAGGCGACGGGCGTGCGTCTTGACGGTGTCCTCGGAGAGGAACAGCTCGCGGCCGATCTCGGCGTTGGAGCGGCCGTGGCTCATGCCCTCCAGCACCTGGATCTCCCGTGCGGTGAGCGTCGGCGCCGCCCCCATCTCGGCGGACCGCAGCCGCCGCGGGGCGAGCCGCCAGGTCGGGTCGGCGAGTGCCTGCGTGACCGTCGCGCGCAGCTCCGCGCGGGAGGCGTCCTTGTGCAGGTACCCCCGGGCACCGGCGGCGACCGCCAGGGCCACGCCGTCGAGGTCCTCGGCGACGGTGAGCATGATGATGCGCGCACCGGGGTCGGCGGACAGCAGCCGCCGCACCGTCTCGACGCCGCCCAGTCCGGGCATGCGTACGTCCATCAGAATCAGGTCCGAGCGGTCGGCACCCCAGCGGCGGAGGACTTCCTCGCCGTTGGCCGCCGTCGTCACACGCTCGACACCGGGCACGGTCGCGACCGCGCGGCGGAGCGCCTCTCGGGCAAGCGGGGAGTCGTCGCAGACGAGGACGGAAGTCATGGCCGCCCTCCGCAGCTGATGCGCGTCACCTTGAGCCTCCAGGCTGGTACGAAATCGTCACCTGTGCGGTCGACCGTCTCGGACGCCTGCCCGAGCGCTTGTGTTTTCAACCGCCTCCGCACTCTCAACGACGGTCACTCGAAAGAGTTACGGGGCTGTGCGCCGTCTTCGGCACTCTACGTGAGGGCACGGACACGGTGCAGACATGCGCGGGAGACCCACAATCTTTCATCACAACCTATGCCCCATTTAGACCTATTTCTTCCCATCTGCTGGTGTCTGAGGCTAGATTCGCAATGAGTCATATTTTCATCTCCTTAGATCGTAGATGTACGGTCGTGGGCACCGTATCCGCTCAGAACGGCTACAAGGGGTCACGCAATGGCAGATTTCTCCCGCCTTCCCGGACCGAACGCGGACCTGTGGGACTGGCAGCTCCTGGCCGCCTGTCGCGGGGTGGACAGTTCGCTCTTCTTCCATCCGGAGGGCGAGCGCGGGGCGGCGCGGAGCGCTCGCGAGAACTCGGCCAAAGAGGTCTGCATGAGGTGCCCGGTCCGCGCGCAGTGCGCGGCACACGCGCTGGCGGTGCGCGAGCCGTACGGCGTGTGGGGCGGGCTGACCGAGGACGAGCGCGAGGAGCTCATGGGGAGGGCACGCCACCGGCTGGTGCCGGCGTCGACAGGCGGCAATGCCGCTTCGAACACCTGAAGGAACGTTTCTCCAGATGGAGCACACCTGCACCTGCTCCACCCCTTGACCACGGGGTGCCCAAGACCCTCCGGGAACTGACGGGCGTGGCTACCGGGCCGCCGCCCTCGCCAGCTGATCCAGCGTCGCCCGCACCGCCGGCACCTGCGCCAGATCGGGCAGCGTCAGCGCGACGATCTCCCGCCGCACCGCCGGTTCCAGCGTCACCGCACGCGCCCCCCGGGGCCGTACGGACTCGATCGCCAGCTGTGGCAGCACCGCCACCCCCAGACCCGCGCCCACCAGGCCGACCACCGCCGGATAGTCGTCGGTGGCGAAGTCGATGCGCGGTGTGAAGCCGGCGCCCGCGCACACCTCGATCAACTGGCCGCGGCAGCGTGGGCAGCCCGCGATCCACGGTTCGCCGTCGAGTTCCCCGATGGCGACGGACTGCGAGCGCGCGAGCCGGTGCCGTTCGGGTACCAGCGCCACCAGGCGGTCGGTCAGCAGCGGCCGTACGACCAGGTCGTCCCACTCCTCGGCGCCCGCCGCCCCCTCGTAACGGAACGCGAGCGCGACATCGCAGTCGCCGGCTCGCAGCTTGTCGACGGACTGCGGCGGCTCGGACTCCTCCAGGGACACCCGGGTTCCCGGGTGCGCGGCGCGCAGGGCGGCGAGGGCGGTCGGCACGAGGGTGGAGCTGCCGCTGGGGAAGGACACCAGCCGGACCCGTCCGGCGCGCAGCCCGGCGATCGCGGCCACCTCCTCCTCGGCCGCGGTGAGCCCGGCGAGGATGCCCGAAGCGTGCCGGACGAGCGCCTCGCCCGCCTGCGTCAGCCGCATCTCCCGTCCGGTGCGCACCAGCAGGGGCGTCCCCACGGACGTCTCCAGCGCCTTCATCTGCTGGCTGACGGCGGGCTGTGTGCACCCCAGCTCGCGACCCGCCGCGGAGAAGGAACCGGTGGCGGCGACGGTGCGCAGGACGCGCAGATGACGGGCCTCGATCACGGTCCAAGCATAAGCGAGCCTTGGGTACGGCGTCGAATAATTCGTCGACACTTTGACTGCGGTCGCCTACCGTTCCCGCATGAGGCTTCTGTCTGTGAACCTGGGCCGAGTGCAGGCCGTCCCCTATACGGACAACCCCGAAGGCGTGACCGGCATCGACAAGCGCCCGGTCGACCGGCCCGTCCGGGTGGCGGCGCCCGGTCCCAAGGGCGTCGGGGGCAGCGGCCTGGCCGGCGACGCGGTGTGCCACACACGCCACCACGGAGGCGACGACCAGGCCGTGTACGCGATGGCACGCGAGGACCTCGACGCGTGGGAACGCGAGCTGGGACGCCCGCTGGCCAACGGCTGCTTCGGCGAGAACCTCACCACGTCGGGGATCGACGTCTCCGGCGCGCTGATCGGCGAGCGCTGGCGGATCGGGCGGCAGGTGCTGCTGGAGATCACCTCGCCCCGGATCCCCTGCCGGACGTTCCAGAGCCATCTGGATGAACGGGGATGGGTGAGGCGGTTCACCCGCCAGGCCGCTCCGGGGGCGTACCTGCGCGTGCTGGAGCCCGGCGAGATCCGTGCGGGTGATCCGGTGGAGATCGTGCACCGGCCCGCCCACGAGGTGACCGTCTCGCTGGCCTTCCGCGCGCGGACGACGCAGACGGCGCTGCTGCCGCGGCTGCTTCAGGCGGGCGACGCCCTGCACCCGGAGTGGCTGGCGAAGGCACGCAAGTACGCGGCGCCGCAGGACGCCTGACCGCAGGTCACGAGGGCATAACCCGCGAAAACTTCACCCTCGGCCGCCGTCGCCCGCCCTTGCGGGTCACTACCCTTGGCCCATGACAACGGCTCTGATTACGGGATCGACCGCGGGAATCGGCGCCGCGTTCGCGCGGCGGCTGGCGGCGGACGGGCACAACCTCGTCCTGGTGGCCCGCGACACCAAACGCCTCCGCGAGCAGGCGACCGAACTGCACGACCGGCACGGCATCGAGGCGGAGGTGCTCACCGCGGACCTGGCGACGGACACCGGCATCGAGGCCGTCGCCGCCCGCCTCGCCGACCGCAAGAACCCCGTCGACCTCCTGATCAACAACGCCGGCTTCGGCAACAAGGGCCGCTATCTCGACGTGTCCATGGCCGACGAGCTGAAGATGCTCAAGGTGCACTGCGAGGCCGTGCTGCGGCTGACGTCGGCGGCGACCGAGGCGATGCGGGAGCGGGGACGCGGGGGTGTCGTGAACGTCGCCTCGGTCGCGGCCTTCCTCCCCCGCGGCACCTACGGCGCGTCCAAGGCCTGGGTCGTCCAGTTCACCCAGGGCGCGGCCCGCGACCTGGCGGGCAGCGGCGTACGGCTGATGGCACTGTGCCCCGGCTTCGTCCGCACCGAGTTCCACGAGCGGGCCGGCATGGGCACGGACAACATCCCGAGCTGGATGTGGCTCGACGCGGACAAGCTGGTCGCAGCGGCCCTCGCCGACCTGGCCCGCGGCAAGACCCTCTCCATCCCGGATCCTCGCTACAAGGCCCTCATGGGAGTGGTGAAGGTGGCCCCCCGCGGACTGCTCGGCGGGGTCAGCTCACGGGCGGGACGCAAGTACGGGCCGCAGTGAGCCCGCCGGGGGACAATGGAGGCGTGCACCGGGCCCAGGGGGGACGGGAGGCGGCGCCATGACATTCGTGCAGGTCATCGACTGCAAGACCAGCCGGTTCCAGGAGCTCGACCGGCTGATGGACGCGTGGGTCGAGCAGACCAAGGGCAAACGGACGGCGACGCACAGTCTGATCGGCAAGGACCGGACCGACGCGTCGCACTTCATCGAGATCGTGGAGTTCCCGTCGTACGAGGAAGCGATGCGGAACTCCACGCTGCCGGAGACCGACCGGATCTTCCGGGAGATGGTCGCGCTCTGCGACGAGGCGCCGAGGTTCACGGACCTGGACGTGGTGCGGGACGAGCAGCTGTCCAGCACCACGGTGCGGCGGTTCTTCGCCCTGGCGTCGGAGGCCGGGGAGCTGCCCCCGCTCGACGAGGTCATGGTCGAGCACCATCAGCACCACGATCCGGCGAACGTGGAGGACGTGGTCGGGATGGATCACGTCCGGCGCGAGCTGCGCGTCTGGCGGGACGGCTTCGACTTCGAGTTCACCGTCGAGGACCTGATCGCGGAGGGTGACCGGGTGTGTGCGCGATGGTTCTGGAAGGGCACGCACAAGGGCGAGTTCCTCGGCATCCCGGCCACGGGCAAGGACGTCACCATGACGGGGACGACCGTCTTCCGCTGCGGCGTTGACGGCAGGCTCGCCGAGGCCTGGTGGGAGTACGACCGGCTGGGGCTGATGGAGCAGCTGGGCGCGTTCGAGGAGATGGAACGGTAGACCCGCGAGGGGAAACGGGGAGGCCCGGCACCGTCCGGTGCCGGGCCTCCTCGGTGCGGTCCTGCGTCAGTGCGCGTGGCCGTGACCGTGGCCGTGGCCCGCGGCCTCCGGCTCCTCTTCCTTCTTCTCGACGACCAGGGTCTCGGTCGTCAGCAGCAGGGAGGCGATGGAGGCGGCGTTCTCCAGGGCGGAGCGGGTGACCTTGACCGGGTCGATGACGCCGGCCTTGACCAGGTCGCCGTACTCGCCGGTGGCGGCGTTGTAACCGCTGCCCTTCTCCAGCTCGGCGACCTTGGAGACGATGACGTAGCCCTCCAGGCCCGCGTTCTCCGCGATCCAGCGCAGCGGCTCGACGGCGGCGCGGCGGACGACGGCGACACCGGTGGCCTCGTCGCCCTCCTTGCCGAGGTTGTCCTCCAGCACCTTCACGGCGTGGACGAGCGCGGAGCCACCACCGGAGACGATGCCCTCCTCGACCGCGGCGCGGGTCGCGGAGATGGCGTCCTCCAGACGGTGCTTCTTCTCCTTCAGCTCCACCTCGGTGGCGGCGCCGACCTTGATCACGCACACGCCGCCGGCCAGCTTCGCGAGGCGCTCCTGAAGCTTCTCGCGGTCCCAGTCGGAGTCCGTGGCCTCGATCTCGGCCTTGATCTGCGCGACGCGGCCCTCCACGTCCTCCTTCTTGCCGGCGCCGTCGACGACCGTGGTGTCGTCCTTGGTGACGGTGACGCGGCGGGCGGAGCCGAGGACGTCCAGACCGACCTGGTCGAGCTTGAGGCCGACCTCCTCGGAGATGACCGTGGCGCCGGTGAGGGTCGCCATGTCCTGGAGCATCGCCTTGCGGCGGTCGCCGAAGCCGGGGGCCTTCACCGCGGTGGCGTTGAAGGTGCCGCGGATCTTGTTCACGACGAGGGTGGAGAGGGCCTCGCCCTCGACGTCCTCGGCGATGATCAGCAGCGGCTTCGAGGCGTTGGACTGGATGATCTTCTCCAGCAGCGGCAGGAGGTCCGCGATCGCGGAGATCTTGCCCTGGTGGATGAGGATGTACGGGTCGTCGAGGACGGCCTCCATACGCTCCTGGTCCGTCACGAAGTACGGCGACAGGTAGCCCTTGTCGAAGGCCATGCCCTCGGTGAAGTCCAGCTCCAGGCCGAAGGTGTTGGACTCCTCGACGGTGATGACACCGTCCTTGCCGACCTTGTCCATCGCCTCGGCGATCAGCTCGCCGACCTGCTGGTCCTGGGCGGACAGCGCGGCGACGGCGGCGATGTCGGACTTCTCGTCGATCGGGCGGGCCGAGGCCAGCAGGTCGTCGGAGACGGCCTTCACCGCGGCGTCGATGCCCTTCTTCAGGGCGGCCGGGGAGGCGCCGGCGGCGACGTTCTTCAGGCCCTCGCGGACCAGCGCCTGGGCCAGGACGGTCGCGGTGGTCGTACCGTCACCCGCGATGTCGTTGGTCTTGGTCGCCACCTCCTTCACCAGCTGGGCGCCGAGGTTCTCGTACGGGTCCTCGACCTCGACCTCGCGGGCGATGGTGACGCCGTCGTTGGTGATGGTGGGGGCGCCGAACTTCTTGTCGATGACGACGTTGCGGCCCTTGGGGCCGATCGTCACCTTCACCGTGTCGGCGAGCTTGTTGACGCCGCGCTCGAGGGCGCGACGGGCGTCCTCGTCGAACTTCAGGATCTTCGCCATGGCAGCGGGAGCCCTCTCGGAAAGTCTGCGGTAAATGAACTGCGCCCCGGACGCCCGGCTTCGTTATCGGTCGCGGGTGCCAGGGGCGCAGCTCAAAGCGGTGTGCTGTGGGTGAACTACTTCTCGATGATCGCGAGGACGTCGCGAGCCGAGAGGACGAGGTACTCCTCGCCGCTGTACTTCACCTCGGTGCCGCCGTACTTGCTGTACAGAACGACATCGCCGACGGCGACGTCGAGCGGAAGGCGGTTGCCGTCCTCGAAGCGGCCCGGGCCCACGGCCAGGACGACGCCCTCCTGGGGCTTCTCCTTGGCGGTGTCCGGAATGACCAGGCCAGAGGCGGTGGTCTGCTCGGCGTCGAGCGGCTGGACCACGATGCGGTCCTCGAGCGGCTTGATGGCAACCTTGGAGCTGGTGGTCGTCACGATCCGACCTCCCCCTTCGGAGATCTCACGGGGTTAACTGTCTGAGGTGGCGACCAGGTCGATCCGTCGTCGCGGGTGCCGGACCTGCCCGTCGCTGTGTTGGCACTCTCCAGTGGGGAGTGCCAGAGCCGAGACTATGACTGCGGTTAGCACTCGGTCAAGCGGAGTGCCAGTTGCCCGTGGCGCGTCGGCCGTACGGCACTCGCGTGCGGCGGTGCGCGCAGCGTGCCAGGCGTCCCGGAGAGCCGCCCCGCACCTCCCGGCGTTCCCCTCAGAGGTAGTCCTCCAGCCGCCCCACGGTCAGGCCCGCCTCCTGGACCCGGCGGAGCAGGCGCGTCGTGCGTTCGCGCAGCATGGGCTCGGGGGTCTCGGTCGAGGGGACCGAGACGATGTCACCGGGGCGCAGGCGGGCGGGGCCCTTGGTGAAGGTGAGGTCGGCCGCGTTCATCGTGGCGCGCCAGAGCACGATCGCCTTGATGCCGCAGTCGGCGGCCGCCTTGCGGGTCGTCGTGTCGTACGTGCCGTAGGGCGGGCGGAACAGATGCGGGCGGACACCGAAGCGGGCGCGGAGTTTCTGCTGCTGGCCGCAGATCTCGGCGCGCTGCCCGGCGTACGGCAGCCCGCGCAGGGCGGCGTGGTCGAGGGTGTGGTTCTGCACGCTCGCGCCGACCGAGCGCAGGCGCGCGAAGTGGCCGTAGCCGGGGCCGACGACGCTGTCGGTGAGGAACATGCTCACGGGCAGGCGCAGTTCGCGGACCATGTCGACGAAGCGCGGGTCCTTCTCGGCGCCGTCGTCGAAGGTGAGGAAGACGACCTTGTGGGTGGTCGCGATGCGGTCCAGGACCGGGGCGAGCCCGTCCGCCGGCCGGGCGGGGTGGCGCAGCTGCGAGGGCGGCGCGGAGAGCGGCGCGGACAGCCCCCAGCGGCGGTACGGCGGGGGCTGCGTGGCGGCCGAGCCGGGTGCCGCCCCCGCCTCCACCGACCGCCCGCGGGGGACGTCGGGAGGTGCGCAGCCGGCGAGCAGGGCCAGCAGCACCGCGGCCCCGGCCGTCCACCCGCGCCGAGTCACAGGTAGTCCTCCAGGCGTCCCACCGCGTACCCCTTCGCCGTGATCTTGTCGAGGAAGACGCGGATCATGTCGGGCATCTCGCCCGCCCAGTCGTCGGTGCCCCGGAAGTGGCTGAGGACGATGTCGCCGGGGTGGATGTCGCGGTCCCACTCGCGGTAGTCCCAGCGGTCGACGAAGACCTCCTCGTTCCACAGCGGCACGTGCGTGATGCCGCAGTCCTTGGCGGCGTGCAGGGTGTCGGAGTTGTAGTTGCCGTAGGGCGGGCGGAACAGGCGCGGGCGTTTGCCGTAGCGCTGCTCGATGACGTCCTGCATGCCGCAGATCTCGTCCCTCTGCTCGGTGTAGGACAGGCCGGGCAGATAGGGGTGGTTGAGGGTGTGGTTGTTCAGGGTCACCCCCCTGGCCTGCATCTTCTTGAAGTAGCCGTAGTCCTCGCTCACCAGGTAGTCGCTGAGGAAGGCGGTGTACGGGATCTTCAGCTCGGTCATCATCCGCAGGAACGCGGGGTCCTTCTCGGCGCCGTCGTCGATGGTGAGGAAGACGACCTTCTCCTTGGTGGGGACGGTGGTGAAGACCGGCGGAAGCTTCTGCTCCACGTGTCCGTCCACCTCGAATCCGTCGCGGGTGGCGATGTGCGGCTTGCGCGCGGGCGGTGCCGGCGCCCTCAGCGGGGTCTCCTTCAGGCCCCAGCGCTTCGCGGCGGCGACCCGCGCGGCGTGCTCGGCGCGGAGTTTGGCGGCGTATCCGTCGAGGGCGCGGGCCGGGGGCGCCTTGAGGGGTGGCGGGGGCGCCTCGTCGCTCCGCGCGCAGCCCGAGGCGAGGGAGGCGGCGGTCAGTACGGCGACTCCCGCCATGGTCGTCGAGGCCCTGAGGCGGCCATTCGGCCCTTTTTTGTCATTTTGTACTACTAGTCCCATGGGGCCGGATCTTCCCAGGCCCCACCCCCCAACCCCCGCTGACACCGCCGCCGGCGGCGGACCATCCACCGACTGGCCGACAATGTCCCGGTGAACGACCTCGCCCCTCTCCTCACCCCCGAAGGCCGGGCCCTCCTCGACGAGGTGCGCGGCACCGACCCCGCCCAGGAACTCGCGGTCGCCACCCGGCTGCGCCGCGACCACCCGGCCGACCTGGTGTCGGCGGCGCTCGGTCAGGCGCGGCTGCGGCAGCGTGCGGTGGCCAAGTTCGGGGCGGCGGACGCCGAGCGGATGTACTTCACGGCGCACGGGGTCGAGCAGTCGACGCGGGCGAGCGTGGCGACGTACCGCGCCCGGCGTTTCGCCGAGCTGGGCGTGACCTCCGTGGCCGACCTGTGCTGCGGCATCGGCGGTGACGCGATCGCCCTCGCCCGCGCCGGGATCCGCGTCCTCGCCGTGGACCGCGACGCGCCGACGGCGGCCGTCGCGCGGGCGAACGCCGAGGCGCTGGGGCTGGACGCGCTGATCGAGGTGCGCGAGGCGGACGTCACCGAGGTGGACTTCTCGGCGTACGACGCGGTGTTCGTGGACCCGGCGCGGCGCGGCGGCCGGGGCCGGATCTTCGATCCGGAGGCGTATTCGCCCCCGCTCTCCTGGGCCGTCCGGGCCGCGGCGACCACCCCGCACGCCGCCCTGAAGGTCGCGCCCGGCATCCCGCACGAGGCGGTTCCCGACGTGGCCGAGGCGGAGTGGATCTCGGACGGCGGGGATGTGAAGGAGGCGGTGCTGTGGTTCGGCACCGAGCCCGGCCTGGTGCGCGCCACTCTCCTCCCCGGCCCCCGCACCCTGCGCTCCCGCGGCCTGCCCGACCCGGCGGTTCGCCCCGTCGGGCGCTACCTGTACGAGCCCGACGGCGCCGTCATCCGCGCCCATCTGGTCGCCGAGGTTGCCGCGGAGCTCGGCGGCGGGCTGATCGACGAGACGATCGCGTACGTCACCGCCGACGAGCGGCGCCCCGCACCGTATGCCTCCGCCTACGAGATCACCGACCAACTGCCCTTCAACGTGAAGAAGTTGAAGGCCCTGCTGCGGGAACGGGAGGTGGGGATCCTGACCGTGAAGAAGCGGGGCTCGGCGGTGGAACCGGAGGAGCTCCGCAAGAAGGTGAAGCCGCAGGGACCCCACTCCGCGACGGTGTTCCTCACCCGGGTGGCGGGGGCCCCGACGATGCTGATCGGCCACCCGGCGAGCTGACGGGCGCCCTCAGGACGCGACGACCGCCTTGCCGATCGCGCAGCCCTTGGCCGGCCCCCTCGGGGATCACGGCGTCGGTGCCGTGGGGAACCCGGTGATCATGCCTCGGCCACATGAAGGGTTCCGCGCGGTTCCGCCGCCCCGGCCGCTCGCCCGGGGCCTACCGCAGCGACTCCCACAGCTCCGCCGCCTCCGGCTCCTTCGCCACCACACGGTTGCGGTCCGAGGCCGCCGGCACCACCGGCATCGTCACCGTCTCCACGGCCTCCGCCGGCAGGCCGCTCAGGCTCTCGCCGAGCCTCGTCAGCTCGGGCAGCGAGTCGAGGCCGGTGTCGGTCGTCAGGCTCCCGGTCACCGCGTCCGCGACCTCGTACAGACGGCTCGGGTCCGACAGCAGGCCGGTCGACGCGGCCTGCTCCAGCAGCGCCTTCACGAGCTGGTGCTGAAGGCCTATGCGCCCCAGATCGCTGCCGTCCCCGATGCCGTGCCGGGTGCGGGCCAGGGCCAGGGCCTGCTCGCCGTCGAGGTGGTGGGTGCCGGCCGCCAGGGTGAGCCGGCTGTCCTCGTCCTCGATGTCCGCCCCGGTGGTGACGGTGACCCCGCCGAGCGCGTCCACCAGCCGGGCGAATCCGGCGAAGTCGATCTCGATGTAGTGGTCCATACGGACGCCGGTCATCGACTCGACGGTCTTCACCGCGCACACCGGACCGCCCAGCTCGTACGCGCTGTTGAACATGACGCCCTGGGCCCCGGCCGCGTCCCCGCCCGGCTCCAGCGGGCAGGACGGACGGGTGACCAGGGTGTCGCGCGGGATGCTGACCACGGTGGCCCCCGTGCGTCCGGCGTCGAGGTGCACGACCATCGCCGTGTCGGACCGGGCTCCGGCGCTGTCGCCGCCCCCGAGGGCCTGGTTCTCGGCGCCGGCCCGCGAGTCCGAGCCCAGCACCAGGATGTTCACCGCCTCGCGGGGCGCCGCGGGGGCGGAGACGGAGGTGGAGGGCGTCGGCTTCGCCGGGCGGTCGTCCCCCAGGGCGCCGTTGATGTCGACGCTCTTGATGTTGCCGTTCAGCTGCCAGTAGAGCCAGCCCGCCCCGGCACCGCCGAGCCCCAGCACCCCGGCGAGGAGGAGACCGGCGGTCTTCAGCGCACCCTTCCGCCGGTTCCCCGTGCCGTCTCCTCGGCCTCCCCGGCCTCTGGGACCCCCGTCGCCGTCCCCGTTCCCGCCATGTTCCGTTATGTGTCCCGTCACGAACAGGAACGTACGTCCGAATTGTTTCGCGTGGGGACGCGAACCCTGTTTTCTTCGGAGAATCTAAGACTTCTCAGACGTCCGGCAGTCCGGACGCCTCACTCCTCGTCCACCGGCTCGAACCGCCACCGGTGCACCGCCCGCGTGACCAGCTCCCCGTCCGGCTCCGGCAGTTCCGGGAGGACGGCGTCGTGGGCCTCGTCCCACCAGGTGATGACGAGGACCCGGTCCTGCGGGGCGCGGAAGGTCTCCCGGCGCAGCGGCCCGGGGACGAGACGCTGTGCGCGCGCCCACGCCAGCAGCTCCTCGCCCCGCCCGGGAACCGCCCGCGCCTCCCACATCAACGCGACCGTCACGAGTACAGGTTCTCCTTGCTGACCTCGTGCACATGGTCGTGCCCGGGCACGTGCGGGTCCGTCACCGGCAGTGACGAGTCCGCCGACAGGTCCCAGCCGGACGCCGGCCGGTTGCGGGCCACCATCTCCGCGCCCAGCGCCGCGACCATCGCGCCGTTGTCGGTGCACAGCTTGGGCCGGGGCACCCGCAGGCGGATGCCGGCGGCCTCGCAGCGCTCCTGTGCGAGGGCGCGCAGCCGGGAGTTGGCGGCGACACCGCCGCCGATCATCAGGTGGTCGACGCCCTCGTCACGGCAGGCCCGCACGGCCTTCCGGGTCAGCACGTCCACGACCGCCTCCTGGAAGGACGCCGCCACGTCCCGCACCGGCACGTCCTCGCCGGCCGCCCGCTTGGCCTCGATCCAGCGCGCCACCGCGGTCTTCAGCCCGGAGAAGGAGAAGTCGTACGCCGGGTCGCGCGGGCCGGTCAGGCCGCGTGGGAACGCGATCGCCTCCGGGTCGCCCTCGCGCGCGTAGCGGTCGATGACCGGGCCGCCGGGGAAACCGAGGTTCAGCACCCGGGCGATCTTGTCGAAGGCCTCGCCGGCCGCGTCGTCGATGGTGGCGCCCATCGGCCGCACGTCGGAGGTGATGTCGGAGGAGAGCAGCAGCGACGAGTGGCCGCCGGACACCAGCAGCGCCATCGTCGGCTCGGGCAGCGGCCCGTGCTCCAGCTGGTCCACGCAGATGTGCGAGGCGAGGTGGTTGACGCCGTACAGGGGCTTGCCGAGTGCGTACGCGTACGCCTTCGCCGCCGACACGCCGACCAGCAGCGCGCCCGCCAGCCCCGGCCCGGCCGTCACCGCGATGCCGTCCAGGTCCTTCGCGCCGACCCCCGCCTCCTTCAGCGCCCGGTCGATGGTCGGGATCATCGCCTCCAGGTGCGCGCGGGACGCGACCTCGGGCACCACGCCGCCGAAGCGGGCGTGCTCGTCGACGCTGGAGGCGACGGCGTCCGCGAGCAGTGTGGTGCCGTGCACGACGCCCACACCGGTCTCGTCGCAGGAGGTCTCGATCCCCAGCACCAGGGGTTCGTCAGCCATGTCGGATCTCGGTTCCTTGTACGGAGGTTGCTGGGTCGGTCAGGCGCATCACCAGGGCGTCCACGTTCCCCGGCTGGTAGTAGCCGCGCCGGAAGCCGATGCCCTCGAAGCCGAAGCGCTCGTAGAGCTTCTGCGCGCGGACGTTGTCCACCCGGCATTCGAGCATCACCTCGGTGCACTCGAACGCGGTCGCCGCCCGCAGCAGTTCGGTCAGCAGCCGTCCGCCGAGGCCGCTGCCCCAGTAGTCGCGGGCGACGGCGATCGTCTGGACGTCGGCGATGTCACCGGCGGCGGCGAGCCCGGCGTACCCGGCGATCCGGTCGCCGTCCTGGGCGACGAAGTACCGCCGGGTCGCGCCGGGGCCGCGGGCGTGGGCGAGTTCGGACCAGAACATGCCGCGCGACCAGGCGTCGTCGGGGAACAGGTTCCGCTCCAGCTCCAGCACGGCGTCGATGTCCCACCAGCGCATCTCCCGCAGCACGGGCGTCACGGGCTCGGTCACCTCGGTCACTTGGGCGTGACCACCTTGTAGTTCTTGGGCACCTGGGCGTCCGGGCGGCGCAGGTAGAGCGGCCGGGCGGGGGGCAGTTCCTCGCCCTTGTCCAGCCGCTCGACGGCGAGCCGGGCGAGCGCGGCGGCCGAGACGTGCTCGGGCTCGTGCGCCACCGGGAAGGTGTCCGGGTAGAGCAGCGCGCCCCCGCCGACGGCGGGCAGGCCCTCGACCTGCCCGGCGATGTCGGCGGGCCGGTCGACGGCCGGGTCGGTGACGCGGGTACGGGAGTCGTCGTACCGCGCCCAGTAGACCTCCTTGCGCCGGGCGTCGGTCGCCACGACGAAGGGCCCCTCCATGTCGGTCGCGTAGGCGAGTCCGTCCAGCGTGCACACGCCGTGCACGGGGACGCCGAGGGCGAGCCCGAAGGTGTCGGCGGTCATCAGCCCGACGCGCAGCCCGGTGTACGGCCCCGGGCCGATGCCTACGACGATCCCGGTGACGGCGTCGAGTTTCGTTCCGGTGTCGGTCAGGACGCGATCGACGGCCGGAAGCAGCAGCTCACCGTGCCGGCGGGCGTCCACCTGGCTCGACGAGGCGATGACGTCCGTGCCGTCGTGCAGGGCGACGGTCACGGCGGGGGTGGCGGTATCCAGAGCGAGCAAGAGCACGCATTCAGCGTACGGCTCCTCGCGCCCGGTGGCCGACGCCATGGCACCGACGGCCCCCGGCGGCCCCGACACGGTGCCCGGTCGCGGCCACGGCCGCCCCGATCCATCCCCTGAGTGCTGCTACCGTCACCTAACGTAACCACACCCCAGGACGGACGACGCGGAGGTGGGCGCCGTGGCCAGCACCAGCGCCGGAATCGTGACCGGGCTGACGGCGGCCGCCCTCACGGCGGTCGGCTTCCTCGCCTACCAGGCGGCGGCGACCGTCCCCGCCGGGCTGTCGCCGGACGGCGCCGGTGGCTCGCCGGCGGCGGTCGCGTCCAAGGCCCCCCGGGACAAGCGTCACGCCACCGCCCTGCCCGGCGGCTCCGGCACCGGCGAACGGGTCGTGTACTCGCTCGACGACGACCGGGTGTGGCTGGTCGGCCCGCGCAACACCGTGCAGCGCACGTTCAGGGTCATGCCCAGCGCGGTCGACCCGGCGCCGGGCACCTACGCGGTGACCTCCCGCTCCGGCGAGACCACCGGATCCGACGGCACCCCCGTCGAGCACGTCGTCCGTTTCACCAGCGTCGACGGGGTGGTCATCGGCTTCAGCGCCGCCGTCGACGGCTCCACGCTGCCCCCCGACCCGGCGGTGCGCACCGGGGGCATCCGGGAGACGCAGGAGGACGGGGACGCGATGTGGATGTTCGCGACGATCGGGCAGAAGGTCGTCGTCATCCGCTAGGCAGGCGCCGGCATCGTGCGCCGCCGGGCGCTTGTCCGCTGCCCGCTATGCGGCCTCGCGGTGTTCCACCCGCTGCTGGGGCGCCGGCGGCTCAGGGGCGCGCGGTGGGGTGGAGATCGCGGCCGCGGCGGCGCAGGACGCCAGCAGATCGCGCATGGACGGCCCGGCGGGCGGGCGCTGCGGTGTGCGGTCCGTGGTCGGCATGACGCCTCCTGAGGGCGGGGGCGGAGCTGGCCGGGCGTAAGTTAGGTACACCTAACCAGCGACTGGATACCATGTGACCACGTCCGGGTCCCCGGACGCAATATCTTGCCGACGTCTTGTCGGAACGTCTTGCCGGAACGTCTCTTGAGGTGACGGCCCGTGACCGTCTCCCCTCGGTCACGCCGACAGCGACGCCAGATCCACCGCCGCCCAGCGCTCACCGAGCCCCGTCAGCGTCACGTGCCGTACTTCGTCCGTCGTGTCGCCCACGGCGCGGTGGATGGTGAGGTGCAGCCGGTCCTCGGTCAGCTCCTCGACCTTGCCCTCGCCCCACTCCACGACGACCACGGACTCGGGCAGCGAGACGTCGAGGTCGAGGTCCTCCATCTCGTCCAGCCCGCCGCCCAGGCGGTACGCGTCCACGTGGACGAGCGGCGGCCCGTCGGCCAGGGACGGGTGCACGCGGGCGATCACGAACGTCGGCGAGGTCACCGCCCCGCGCACTGCGAGACCCTCGCCGAGCCCCCGGGTCAGCGTGGTCTTGCCCGCGCCGAGCTCCCCGCTGAGCATGACCAGGTCTCCGGCGCGCAGCAGTTTGGCGAGCCGGCGGCCGAGGTCGCGCATCTGCTCGGGCGAGTGGACGATCAGCTCGGTCTCAGCCGGGTGGTGCGGTGCCGCTGGTGCTTCCATAGCCACCCACGGTAGCCCCTGCCGGCACGGCACCCGCGCGGGTCAGCAGGTCGGCGAGCCGGTCGGTGACCACTTCCGGGTGCTCCAGCATCACCAGGTGCCCCGCGTCCGGTACGAGGACCAGCTCCGCGTCCGGCAGCAGATCGGCGATGGCCTCGCTGTGCTCGCTCGGCGTGACGAGATCCTTGAGCCCCGCCAGCACCAGAACGGGCAGCTCCGCGAAGTGGGCGAGCGCCTCGGTCTTGTCGTGGTCGGTGAATGCCGGGTAGAACTCGGCGACCACGTCGATGGGCGTGCCCTCGATCATCCGCTCGGCGAACCGCGCCACGGCCGGATCGATGTCCCGGGAGGCGAACGAGTACCGCTTGATGATCCCGGCGAACAGATCGGCGACCGCCCGCCGCCCCTTCTCCACCAGCTCCGCCTGCTGTCCCAGCGCCCGCAGCACGCCGGGCAGCACCCGCCGCACCGCGTTGACGCCGGCGACGGGCAGCCCGAAGTTGACCTCGCCGAGCTTCCCCGACGACGTACCGACGAGCGCGACCGCGACCACCCGGTCACGGATCAGCTCGGGACACTGCGCGGCCAGGGCCATCATGGTCATGCCGCCCATGGAGTGCCCGACCAGCACGATCGGCCCCTCGGGCACGGCCGCGTCGATCACGGCCTCCAGATCCCGCCCGAGCTGGTCGATGGTGACCGGCGCGCCGTCCTGGACCTGCGCCGCCCCGCGCCCGGACCTGCCGTGGCTGCGCTGGTCCCAGTGCACGGTCCGGACGACGCCCCGCAGTGCCGCCCGCTGGAAGTGCCAGGAGTCCTGGCTGAGGCAGTAGCCATGGCTGAAGACGACGGTGACGGGTGCGGGTGCCTTGCGCCCGAACAGCCGGCGCCGCCGCGGCGCGACGCCCGCCTCGGCCTCCACCTCGTCCACCTCGTAGTACAGCTCCGTGCCGTCGTCGCCGTACGCCCGGCCCGGCGTGCCGCGCAGCGCGCCGTACGGTCCCGTCGAGTCGAGGGCGAGCCGGGCCTTTCTGCGCATGCCGCGCCCGACGGTCATCCGTTCTATCGCGACGCCGGCGGCCGCGCCGGCCGCGATCACGCCTATCGCGGCGCCGGCGACACCGGTCACCTTGCGCCAGTTTCCGGCCACCCCCGTGGCGGAAGCGACGGCCGCGGCGGCGTCGGCAACGCCCTCCGCCCTGCTCTCGCTCACGTACCGCTCCTCTTCGCCGGATCGTTGTCGTTCGTCTGTGGGTCTATGGGTCTGTGGGTCTATGGGTCTGGTGGAACTGCTGGGTCCGTTCCGCCTGTTGACGGGTCCGTGGACTTCGCCTCCGGCGGGTTACCCGTCTTGTTCCCCGTTCACCTACCCCTGAGGGGCTGTTCCCGGCCGACCTCGGTATCGACGTAGACGCGCGGGACGCGCGTTCCGATCCGGGTCACGATCTCGTACGCGATCGTCCCCGCCGCCTGCGCCCAGTCCTCGGCGGTGGGCTCCCCCCGGTCACCGGGGCCGAAGAGCACCGCCTCCGCCCCCGCCGGTGGCTCGTCTCCCCCCATGTCGACGACGAACTGGTCCATCGCGATCCGCCCCGCGACGGTTCGCCACTTACCGCCGATCAGCACCGGCCCGGTCCCCGAGGCGTGCCGCGGGATGCCGTCGGCGTAACCGAG
Organism: Streptomyces sp. NPDC052023; assembly: GCF_044548465.1. Classification (NCBI taxonomy): domain Bacteria; kingdom Bacillati; phylum Actinomycetota; class Actinomycetes; order Kitasatosporales; family Streptomycetaceae; genus Streptomyces; species Streptomyces sp. NPDC052023. The sequence continues at coordinate 220,606 of NZ_JBIUBW010000006.1, forward strand.
CGGGACGAGGCCCAGGGTGGTCTCGCCGGGGGTGGTGTAGCGGTGGCCGTAACTGACCCCGTGCCCGCCCGGCACCTGCTTCACCAGCGCCAACGACGCCGAGAGCGTCATCACCGGCCGCAGCCCGAAGTCGGCCGGCGTGCCGATCTCGGGGCTGGGCGAGATCCCGTAGAGCGCGATTCCCGTGCGGACGAGATCGAAGTGGGCCTCGGGAAGGGTGAGGGTGGCGGGCGAGTTGGCGATGTGCCGCACCTCGGGGCTGACGCCCTCGCCCTCGGCGTACGACACCATCTCCCGGAAGCGGCCGAGCTGGAGGGCGATGGAGGGATGCCCGGGCTCGTCGGCGCACGCGAAGTGCGACCACAGTCCCGTGACCCGGACGAGCCCCTCGGCCTCCGCCTGCACCGCCGCCTCGACGAGTTCGGCCCAGTCGTCGCCGGGCTGGCACCCGTTGCGCCCGAGGCCGGTGTCGGCCTTGAGCTGCACGCGCGCGGGCCGCCGCGCCTGCCGGGCGGCCTCCAGGACCTCGCGCAGGGCCCACATCCCGCTCACGGACACGTCGATGTCGGCCTCGACGGCCGCACGCCAGGGTCCCCCGGGCGTCCACAGCCAGCACATGATCCGGACGTCCGCCGGGATGCCCTCCGCCGCCCGCAGCGCCAGGGCCTCCTCGGGCGTGGCGGTGCCCAGCCAGCCGGCTCCGGCCGCCACGGCCGCCCGCGCGCACGGCAGCGCGCCGTGCCCGTAGGCCTCGGACTTCACCACGGCCATCAGGGCCGCGCCGGGCGCATGGGCGCGCAGGGCCCGCACGTTGGCGCGCAGCGCGCCAAGATCGATCTCAGCCCGACCGCGCAACGGGGCGGTGTCCGGCAACTGTGCAGTGGTACTCATCGCGCCCAGTCTCTCAGAGCGGTCGGACATCCCTTCGACCCCGACCCCACCGGCCCGTCGCCGCTCCGCCCCTGCCCCTGCCGGCCCTCACCCACCAGTGCCGTCCCCTCGACGCGCGCTCCAGATCCCCGGGCCGACCGCCACTCGACCTCAGGCCTCGCGCCTTCGGGCGCCCCTCCGCTGAGCCCCGGCCGCATGCCTCAAGCCGACCCGCCACTCGGCTCCCGCCGCAGCCCCGAGCCGACCTCGCCACTCGCCCCCGCCGTATGCCTCAAGCCGACCGGCCACCGCCTCATGCCGACCCCGCTACTCACCCCCCGCCGCATGCCCCGAGCCGACCCGCCACTCGCCCCCGGCCACCGTGGCCCCGGGCAGACCCGTACATACACACCCCGCCCCGTGCCCCAGGCCGACCCCGGTCACCTGGGCCCATCGACCCGTCCTCACCCCGGCCGCCCGGACCCCTGACCCATCTGCACCCACCCCTGTGCCCAAGACCGACCCGCACCCCTACCGCTTCCGCGCCTCCCCACAGGCCCAGGCCGGTACCTGCTCACTCCCGCCGTACATCCCGCCAGGCCCCCGGGATCGCCCCCGCCACGTCCAGCGCCCCCACCGGCGCCCCGTCAGCGGCGAACCTCCCTGCCAGCCCGTGCAGATAAGCCCCCACACTCCCCGCGTCCCGTGCCGAGAGCCCCGCCGCCAGCAAGGACCCGGCGAGTCCCGAGAGCACGTCCCCGCTCCCTGCCGTGGCCAGCCACCCCGTCCCGGTGGCGTTCACCCGCACGGCCACGCCGCTTTCCGGGTCGGCCACCAGCGTCGTGGACCCCTTCAGCAACACGGTCGCCCCGTACCGCCCCGCCAACTCCCGCGCGGCTGCGAGCCGGGCCCCCTCGACCTCCTCCCGGCTCACCCCCAGCAACGCCGCCGCCTCCCCCGCGTGCGGAGTCATCAGCGTCGGCGCGCTCCGCCCCCGCACCGCCCCGGCCTCCGCCAGCCGCAACCCGTCCGCGTCCACCAGCACCGGCACATCGGCCCTCAGCACCTCGGCCACCGGGCCCGCGTCGTCCCCGGCCCCTGGCCCCACGACCCACGCCTGCACGCGCCCCGCCCGCCGCGGTCCCTGATCCGACACCAGCGTCTCGGGGAACCGCGCGATCACCGCGTCCGCGGCCGGCCCGACGTACCGTACGGCCCCCGCCCCACCCCGCAGCGCCCCGGCGACCGCCAGCACGGCGGCCCCCGGATACCGGGCCGACCCGGCGGCGATCCCGACGACCCCGCGCCGGTACTTGTCGCTCTCCGGCGCCGGCACCGGCAGCAGAGCGGCCACATCCGCGTGCTGCAGGGCCTCCAGCTCGACGCCCGTTCCAGGCAGCTCCAGCCCGATGTCGACGAGCCGCACCGACCCGGCGTACTCCCGCGCGGGATCCACCAGCAGTCCCGGCTTGTGGGTCCCGAACGTCACTGTCAGATCGGCCCGGACAGCCGCACCCCGTACCTCCCCGGTGTCGGCGTCGACCCCACTCGGCAGGTCGACGGCGACCACGGCCGCCCGCGCGCGGGCGGCGGCCGCCGCCAACGGCACGGCTTCGGCCCGCAGCCCGCCCTTCCCCCCGATTCCCACAATCCCGTCGACGACCAGATCGGCCCGCTCGATCAGCCCCTCCGCCCCGCCCGGCCCGGCCGCGGAGCCCCCCGCCCGCCGTAGCGCCGCAAGCCCACCCGCATGGGCCCGCTCAGGGGACAGCAACACAGCCGTCACCCCTGCCCCCCGCCGCGCCAGCCGCGCGCCCGCGTAGAGGGCGTCGCCCCCGTTGTCACCGCTGCCGACCAGCAGCACCACGCGGCTGCCGTACACCCGCCCCAGCAACTCCGCGCAGGTGACGGCGAGCCCGGCCGCGGCCCGCTGCATCAACGCCCCCTCCGGAAGCCGCGCCATCAACTTCCGCTCGGCCGCCCGAACCGACTCCACGCTGTACGCAGTACGCATACGCCGAGTCTCCCGCACACCACCGGCACCGTCGCACCCATCGACGCGTTGCCACCCCATTGCCGTGGACAGCGGAACGCGTCCGACCGGCTGACGCGCGGTCCGAACGCCGGGACCGTTACCTCGACCTGACCGGGGGCCACACACCTCCGCCGGGGCCGGGGGCTCACCCTTCCGCGACGACGACGGCCGAGGCGACACCGGCGTCATGACTGAGCGACACGTGCCAGGACCGCACGCCGAGTTCGGCCGCCCGCGCCGCCACGGTCCCGGCCACCCGCAACCGGGGCTGCCCGCTCTCCTCGACGTAGATCTCGGCATCGGTCCAGTGCAGACCGGCCGGGGCGCCGAGTGCCTTGGCGACCGCCTCCTTGGCGGCGAACCGGGCGGCCAGCGAAGCGATACCCCGCCGCTCCCCGCTCGGCAGCAGCAACTCGCTCCGCAGGAAAAGCCGGTCGGCCAGCGCGGGCGTACGCTCCAGCGACGCCCGGAACCGATCGATCTCGGCCACGTCGATCCCGACCCCGATGATGCTCATGCCGAGCACCCTACGGGCGAGGCCGGGCGCCGGCATGGAGGCGCTGGTTCCCTTGCGCACCGGCGCCCGGTGCGACGCGGGTGCCCGCCGGGCGGGAAGTGATGCCCGATTTCACGTATTCCGCGCACTGTGCGCCCTGGTGGGTCACATCTCCCGGGGCCGGACGCACGAAGGGCCGGGGCCGGACGCACGAACGGCCGGGGCCGGACGCACGAAGGGCCCGGTCGGCGACCGGGCCCTTCATGCCGACGCGCACCCGCGACGAGGCGCTCTACCAGCGATACCAGCGGCCGCGCCGCCCGCCCGCGCCTGTCGGCCGGACCAGGAAGCCCAGCAGCCACAACACGATCACGATGATCGCGATCCACCACAGCGCCTTCAGTGCGAAGCCGGCACCGAAAAGGATCAGGGCCAGCAGAAGAACGAGAAGAAGGGGAACCATATCTATCAACCTCCAGGACGACGAGTTCCCCGCTTCCGAGCGGACAAGCACACGAGAATTCGGGTCGTTTAGCCCGCGCCGAAGCGGTAACCCGGACATCACCAAACGCCGTGACGACGTTGGGATGTGGAAACTCATGACTGGCAACCAGAAGGCGAAGGCCAAGGCGGAGCAGCTGATGGGCATGGCGAAGGAGGCCCTCGGCCGCACGTCCGGCAACCGCCGGATGCACGCCGCGGGGCGCTCGCATCGCGCCCACGGTGATGCGCGCCAGGCCTGGGAGAAGGCGAAGGACGCCTTCCGCCACTGAGCCCGGAAGGGACGCCGGGACAGGGACGGTAATCGGGTGCGGGCCCTCTTTTGGAGGGGTCCCGCACCCATTACCGTCCCTCTTTTACGCCGCGCCGAGCTCACACCACACGAATTTCCCCCGATTTCCCTCCCGCGCCGATGGCTGCCACCCCCACACATCGGCGCACGCCCGCACCAGCGCCATCCCCCGCCCCTCCTCCACCTCCTCGAGTTCACCCCAGGACCGCGGCGGCTCGGGCGGCTCCGGATCGGCGTCCCAGGCCCCGATGCGCAGCACCCCTTCCGCCCACTTCACCCTCATCGCGGCAGGCCCCTTGGTGTGGCGTACGGCATTGGAAACCAGCTCGGCCGCGAGCAACTCGGCGACGTCGACGTAGCGGATCAGCCCGTGCAGGGTGAGGATCAGCCGCAGCGTCCGCCGACTGACGGTGACGGCACGGAGGTCGTTCGGGATGTGGAGGGAGTACTCCCAGGAGTCGGTTTCGGGCATGCGTGAGCTCCAGTTGACGTGGGGGAAGTCGAGAGAGGTCCGGTGTCATTGCCGCAGCCGTCATGGCAGGACGGAGCGGTGCGCTTCCGGCGCCCGGCATTGCGCAGCGTGTGCGCCGCATCACCGACGGTAGGGCTAACTTGTCATCCCAAGCAACCTGATCGCGTAATCTGACGCCAACGAGTCACAGCAGCAGGCGGGTTGAGCTGAGGAGCAATCGATGGTCCTGAGGCGTGAACCAACGGCACGCCAGGTGCGCCTGGGTGTCGAGTTGCGCAAACTCCGCGAGGCGGCAGGCCTCACCGCCCGCGAGGCCGCAGCACTGCTCGGGACGGGACGCGTGCAGATCAGCCACATCGAATCCGGGCTCACGGGCGTGAGCGAGGAGCGGCTCCGCCGCCTCGCGTCCCACTACGCTTGCACGGACGAGAACTTCATCGACACCCTGGTCGCCATGGCCACCGAACGGACACGCGGTTGGTGGGAGGAGTACCGGGGTCTCCTGCCCACGCCGTTCCTGGACCTCGCCGAACTCGAACACAACGCCACATTCCTGCACGAGGTGGCGATCATGTACGTACCGGGCCTGCTACAGACAGAGGACTACGCCCGCGCGGTCTTCTCTTCCAGGATCCCGGAACTCACATACGAGGAACTGGCGTTGCGCGTCCGCCATCGACTGAGACGCCAGCAGATCCTTCACCCGTACGAGTTGGTGATCCACGAGTCGGCCCTACGGATCCGGGTCAGCGACCGTCCCGCCGCCCGAGCTCAACTCACGAAGGTCCTGGAACTCTCCGACGCGGACAACATCACCGTGCGCGTCATCCCCCTCGACCGGGACGGCTTCGCCAGAGCCTCGAGCACGATGACGTATGTGGGTGGCCCGCTACCCAAGCTGGACACAGTGATCCGCGACGCACCCCATGGCTCGGCCTTGCTCGATTCCGAGGCTCAACTCAACGCCTATCGAACGCGCTTCCGTAGGGTAGAAGCTGTATCACTCGAACCCGAACGGTCGCGTGACTTCATCCACGAGCTGACGAAAGAGCTGTGAGGCACTCCATGACCATCCCCGACAACTGGCGGAAGTCCTCCTACTCAGGTGAGGGCGACGGCAACGCCTGCGTGGAAATCGCCAACTCCCCCACCCACATAGCCATACGCGACTCCAAGGCCCCGGCCAGCGCAATCCTCACCTTCCCGACCGGAGCCTTCGCCCCCTTTCTCGACGCCCTGAAGGCGAGGCCCTACTCCACGGTCACCGACTTGGCCAGGTTCCGAGGCTGATCCACCTCGTTCCCCCGCGCCGTCGCCAGCTCGCACGCGAACACCTGCAACGGCACCGCCGCCACCAGCGGCTGAAGCAGCGTCGGTGTCACCGGGATCCACACCAGGTGGTCGGCGTACGGCACCACCGCCTCGTCGCCCTCCTCCGCGATCACGATGGTCCGCGCGCCCCGGGCCCGGATCTCCTGGATGTTGGACACGATCTTGTCGTGGATCAGGGACCTCCCCCGGGGTGAGGGGACGACGACGACCACGGGGAGGTCGTCCTCGATGAGGGCGATCGGCCCGTGCTTGAGCTCGCCCGCCGCGAAGCCCTCGGCGTGCATGTAGGCCAGTTCCTTGAGTTTCAGGGCGCCTTCGAGCGCGACCGGATACCCGACGTGCCGCCCCAGGAAGAGCACCGTGTTCTTCGCGCTGAGCGAGCGCGCCAGCTCCCGAACCGGCTCCATGGTCTCCAGGACCCGCTCCACCGCACCCGAGATGTGCGACAGATCCCGGATCACGTCCTGGATCTCGTCGCCCCACTTGGTGCCCCGGACCTGACCCAGGTACAGCGCGACGAGATAGCAGGCCACCAGCTGGGTGAGGAACGCCTTCGTGGACGCCACCGCGACCTCCGGCCCGGCGTGCGTGTACAGCACCGCGTCCGACTCACGGGGGATCGTCGAGCCGTTGGTGTTGCAGATGGCCAGGACCCGGGAGCCCTGCTCACGGGCGTGCCGCAGCGCCATGAGGGTGTCCATGGTCTCGCCGGACTGGGAGATGGCGATGACGAGCGTCTGCTGGTCGAGGATCGGATCCCGGTACCGGAACTCACTCGCCAGCTCCACCTCGCACGGGATCCGGGTCCAGTGCTCGATGGCGTACTTGGCGATCAGCCCGGCGTGGAAGGCCGTACCGCACGCGACGATGACGACCTTGTCGACCTCCCGCAGCACCCCGGGAGGGATCCGCACCTCGTCCAGCGTCAGCGAGCCGGACGCGTCGATGCGCCCCAGCAGCGTATCGGCGACAGCCTTGGGCTGCTCGGCGATCTCCTTGAGCATGAAGTAGTCATAGCCCCCTTTTTCCGCGGCCGAAGCGTCCCAGCCGATGTGGTACGAACGCACGTCCGCCGGCCGGCCGTCGAAGCCCGTCACCGTGACCCCGTCCCGGCGCAGCTCCACCACTTGGTCCTGCCCCAGCTCGACCGCCGACCGCGTGTGGGCGATGAACGCGGCGACGTCCGAGGCGAGAAAGGACTCGCCTTCTCCCACGCCCACCACCAGCGGCGAGTTCCGCCGCGCCCCCACGACCACGTCCGGTACGTCCGCGTGCACCGCGACCAGCGTGAACGCCCCTTCCAGCCGCCGGCACACCCGCCGCATCGCCTCCGCGAGGTCCGCGCAGGCCGAGAACTCCTCGGCGAGCAGGTGGGCGACGACCTCGGTGTCGGTCTCCGACGCCAGGTCGTGGCCACGCTCCGCCAGCTCGGCCCGCAGGCTCGCGAAGTTCTCGATGATCCCGTTGTGAACCACGGCGACCCGCCCGGCGTTGTCGACGTGCGGATGCGCGTTCGCATCCGTGGGGCCGCCGTGCGTGGCCCACCGCGTGTGCCCGATCCCCGTCGAACCGGTCGGCAACGGCCGCTCCACCAGTTCCTTCTCCAGGTTGAGCAGCTTCCCGGCCTTCTTCGCCGACGCCAGCCCACCGTCCGCGAGCACGGCGACGCCCGCCGAGTCGTACCCCCGGTACTCCAGTCGCTTCAGCCCCGCCGTCACCACGTCCAGCGCCGACTGCGACCCCACGTATCCCACGATTCCGCACATGACGGGCAGCCTACGATCCGACAGCCACCCAAAAAGCCTTCCGCGTGCCCGAAATCGGAAATTCCCACGAGAGTACGAACGCGGCCAGGCCCCCTGACGGGGTGACCTATTTTCAGCCATCCTCAGTGAGACACCACAGGCGACGCCATCACCGTCTCCACACAGGAAGCACACAGAAGTCCCTGGTGCGGGAGACGAGTGACCACACCTCCGGGGTTACCGCCGGGTAGTCGTGTTCACGCCAGCCCCCTCAGCGGCCGGTGTCACCTCTTGCCCCAACCTGTCGTCATATGACTATCGTTGGGCCTCGCGTGACCGGATCATGACCAGTTCCGTCAACGCGCGCGTCATTCGGCGGCCGGGGGAACAGTGCCGTCACGGGGGAAGGATCTCCATGCCGCGACACCGGCACGCTGTGCACGCCTGCTCGGCCGCTGCTGCCGTCCGCGACCCCCGTTCCCACTCCGGGACGGCGAGCTGACCCGCGCGCATCCCGCCGCATCTTCCGGCGGTCACCCCCGCCTGCTCTCGCTCGCTACGAAGGATGCCCCTTTGCGATTCAGATCGAGGTTGTTCAACCCCAGATCACGAACATCCGCGACGTTCACCTCTGCCGTCACGTCCGTCGCCGCTCTGGCCGTCCTCGGAGGGCTGACCGTCCAGTCGGGCCGGCTCGGCCAGGACACCCAGCAGCTCGCGGCCGCGGCGGGCGACTCGTACGACGGCTTCGACACGAAAGCGGCCGAACAGCTGCGCGAGGACCAGTGCGTGGCCGTCGAGGCCCTGCGCAAGGGCGGGCCGAACATGTTCGCCCTCGCGCAGAACGCCATCGTGCTGCCGCCCGACCAGCTCCACCAGAAGCTCAAGCGGGACCTCTTCGACGACACCACGCCCCTGCATCAGGCCTCCAGGGCGGACAGCGCCGACACCGACCAGTGGGTCAAGAAGGTCAACGACCAGGAGCGTGCGTTCTCCAACGGCGTCACCGGCCTCAGCTCCTACCCCGGTGAACCGCGCGGAGAGAACGAGATCTACGACAGGACCGGCCTGCTTCCGTGGCTGTGGCAGTCGTACAGCAAGTCGGTCGACGTGTTCTCCCCGTTCTACGATCCGTCGCCCACCGCCGACGACAAGACCAAGGCCGCCGCCCTCACGATCGGCGATCAGCTGTACACCACCGGCGGGACACCGCAGGAGCAGCAGGCGTGGAAGCTGTGGAAGAAGAACAGCGGGAAGATCGAACCCAATGTGCTGTTCGTGCCCCGCGTCTTCGCCGATGACGCCCGGATCTTCCTGGCGTCGGGCGGCTTCCCCCGCACGGCCCCGGCCCCGGACACCCCGGAGTTCCGCATCGCGGTGGAGGACTTGAAGGCACGCTTCGCGTCGTGCGCGTGGCACGCCCCCATCGACCCGAACCGGGTTCTCGGCAAGGAGGTGGCCCAGGCGTCCGCCGAGTGGCAGCAGGAGATCACCTCGCAGGCCACGCAGCGGCAGCAGATCCTCACCGCCGGCGCCACCGCCACGAAGGCGTTGCGGGACGGCACGTTCACCCTGGGCCAGGTCCTCGGCCAGTCGTGGCTCGCGGACTACGCCACCCGTTGGCAGGACTACTGGTCGGCCGGAGGGCTGGGCTGGATCGGCGACAGTCCTGTGACGATCGAGGTGCCGGGCGCCAGGGGCAGTTGCCTGGACGTCCAGGGCGGTGCCAAGACCAACGGCACGCCGGTCCAGATCTACACCTGCAACGGCAGCGCGGCCCAGCAGTGGACCCTTGAGGGCAGCGAGGACGACCTCCACCTCCGGAACGTCAACTCGCAGAAGTGCTTGGACGTGGCCGGGAACGCGTCGGCGAACGGCACGAAGATCCAGATATCGGACTGCTACAAGTCCGAGGGACAGTCTTGGAAGGGCGACGTCCGTGCCGGCTCGCCCCTGAAGAGTGTGTCCACGGGCAAGTGCCTGGACCTGAGCGCGTTCACCAAGAGCACGGACGCGCGGCTGTGGGACTGCAAGGACGCCGCATCGCAGAAGTTCCTGATCAAGCCGTCCGGTCACCAGGGCACGGACAGCCCCCTGTATCCGGAGAAGGCGGAGTTCGACAAGGCGAAGAAGGTCGTCACCAGCGCCCAGACGGCGGCGAAGACGTATGTGACCGCCCTGAAGACCCAGTTGGAGAACGCCAAGAAGGCCGCCACGGCCTCAGATTCCGCCGAGCAGGCGGCGTACGGCATCGCCGATGCCGCTGGGGTGCCGCGGGGCCGTGGTCTTCTGGTCGGCCAGCAGAAGGCACAGGTCACCCGGGGCACGGTGGCGGCGCTGACGGCGATGGTGAAGGCCGCCGAGACCGCCGAGGCAGCGACCCGCGCATCCGCCGGCGACAGCCAGACCATCTCCCAGCGGGCGCTCGCTCAAGCCGCGCAGGTCAACGCGGAGTTCCGCAAGGAGGCCGCGCACAAGGCCGAATTGCAGGCCAAGGCGGCGTCCGACGCGGCCAAGCTGCACAGGGACAACGCCAAGAAGGACAAGGAGACCGCGGAGGCCAAGCTTGCCGAGGCGCTGAAGGCGGAGGCGGACGCGAAGGCGGCTGCCGCTGACGCACACGCCAAGCGGCTCGCGGCCGAGGCGGAGGAGAAGACGGCCAAGGCGGAGAAGGACACCGCGGCGGCCAAGCAGGCCGAGGCGGCTCAGCACAAGAGGACCGCACAGGCCGAGGCGGCGAACGCCCAGGACGCCAAGGAAAGGGCGGAGGCGGCCGAGCGGATCGCGGTCGCGCGGAAGAACGACGCGGTCAAATCGCGCGACCACGCCCGTGATCTCAACGCCGACGCGTGGGACGCCGCGCAGAAGGCGGACGCGGCCCGTGCCAAGGCGGACGCCAAGGAGGCGTACGCCGAGGCTCATGAGTCGGACAGCAGTGCCAAGGAGTCCAGGGCGGCAGCGGACGCGGCGGACCAGCACGCGGACGACGCCGAGGCTGCCGCCGGCCGTGCCCGGGCCGCGGCGGACGCGGCGACCGGGGCCGCGGCCGAGGCGGACGCGGCGGCCACCCGCGCGGAAGCGGCGGCCAAGCGGTCCCGGGCGAACGCGGACGCCGCACAGGCCGCCAAACTGAGGGCCGACGCCGCGGTCGCGACCGCGACCAGCGCCGTGGCCGACGCCATCGAGGCGTCCCAGCATGCCTCCTCCGAGGCCAAGACGGCCGTCGAGCTGGCGGACGAAGCGGAGAAACTGGCCAAGGCCGCCAAGTCCCAGGCGGACGAGGCGAGCAAGGAGGCCGGCAAGGCCCTGGCCGCCTCGGCCAAGGCCGCGGGCTTCGCCCATGTCACCGCGCAGGCCGCGGTCGACGCGGGCAACGCCGCCGCCCAGGTCGCCAAGCCGGCCAACGACGCGATCGAGCTCGGCTCGCCCTACGTGACCACCGACGCGGCCGCCGATCTGGTCGTACTGACCGGGCAGGCGTCGAAGTCGATCGCCGACCAGCAGAAGGCCGTCGCCGACGCCCACAGCAAGAACGCGCAGGCGGAAGCGGCCGCGGCGAAGAACCTCGCCGACCAGGCGACGGGCGACGTGAAGATCGCCTACCAGCACGCGGCCAACGCCGCCGCACACGCGGCCACCGCCCGCGGGTACTCCAAGGAGGCCCTCGGCCATGCGGCCGACGCCGCCGCAGCCGCTTCGAAGGCGTCGGCGTCACTGGCCCGCACCATCGAGTACGACCGGCAGGCCGCCGAAGACGCCGACGCCGCCGACAAGGCCGCTGGCCGCGCTGAGGGCTACGCCAGGGAAGCCCGCGCCTCCGCCGACCAGGCCGCCCTCGATGCCCAGGCCGCACGCGACGCCGCAGCCGCGGCCGAACAGTCCGCCAAGGACGCACGGGCAGCCGCCGACCGCGCCGACGCCGCCGCCACCGAAGCCGAACAAGCCGCCAAGGACGCTCTGAAGTACGCACAGGAGGCGCAGAAGGCAGCCGAGGAGGCGGCACGCAACGCCGCGAACAAGCAGGTCTCCACCGGGGCGGGCACCGGAGTCGGCGGCACGTGGTACGTCGTCGACGAGGACACCATCGAGATCACCGACGCCAAGCAGCACGACCCCTGTGAGATAACGGTGGGCTTCGAAGGCTGCACCACCACGTTCACGGTCACCTTCAGCGCGGTGGTCGACTTCTTCCTCTGCACCAGCCCCGACACGCCGGCCGACGCCGGCGGCTGCCCGTCGGCGGACACGCTGCTGATCGAGAGCAAGCGCATCCCAGGACTGAAGAAGGACGTCACCCGGTACTTCTCGAAGCTGGAGCTCATCCAGCAGACCCTCACGTACAAGCTCATCAAGGCGGTCCTGGTCCAGGACTTCGTCGACTGCTGGCACGGCAGCGCCAGCGGCTGCGCCTGGGCCCTGAGCAACTTCATTCCGGGCAAGGCGCTGGGCAAGGTGTTCGACGGCATCCGGGCGCTGGATGCCGCGATGAAGACCGGCGTCGGGGTCCGTGACGCGTTCCACGCTCTCAAGGCCCTCGACCTGGACCCCGGGACCCTGGCCAAACTCAACGGGATCATCAACGCCCACGAAGACCTGTACACCGCCTGCAAGGTGAACAGCTTCCCCGGCACCACCAAGGTGCTTATGGCGGACGGCTCACACCGGCCCATCAGCCGGCTGGGCGTGGGAGACCTCGTCAAGGCCACGGATCCGGCTTCCGGCCAGTTGCGGGCCCGGCAGGTCACCGACACGTTCAAGCACGACACCCAGCGGCTGGTGGACATCACCGTTGCCGGTGGGGGGAGGCTGGAGAGCACCGCCGGCCACAAGTTCTACGTGGTGGACCGGGGCTGGACGCTGGTCTCCGACCTGCGCGTCGGCGACCGTCTGCGCACCCCGGACGGCTCCGTCCGCGCGCTGACCGCTCTCCACGACCGCTCGGGCCTGGCTCCGCGCACGGTCTACGACCTCACGGTCGACGACCTGCACACGTTCTTCGTGCTGGCGGGCACCACTCCGGTCCTCGTCCACAACTGCAACGTGGCGTTGGGGTGGCAGCGGAACGGGAAGCTCGACGAATGGGCCGGGCTGCCCGAGAACAAGTTCACCACCTTCTCCAACGTGTCCCCGAGGGACTTCGCGCGCATCGCGGAAATGGCCATCGCCGACCCGAGCGTGACGCTGCACATCAACATGACGGGACTGGCCGACCACGGAACCTTCATGGATGCTGCCCAGCGTGGCCTGAAGGGCGGTGAGGCCGGAGCTGCTGCCACGGACTACGAGATGTCCATGATCGCTAGGGCACTCGTCAACGGCCAGCGTTCGTGGAGTTCGATCAAGTTCTACTCCCCGTCAGGTCCAGGAGGAGCCATGCGACTGGATCCCCCGACACCCATGCCGGACCTGTCGGTGCTGAAGGGAGACCTTCCCCCCGTGAAGGGTTCGGTCATCGGTTACTGCCACTGCTGAGGAATCGACCATGAATACCCACCGGAAAGACCTGTACCCGGACGTGACCGCCGCGGGCGGCCTCGTGTCGGCGATGAGAGATGCCACGAAGCTAAGCGTGGGCGAAATCTGGCTGTCGCCCTCGGCCGCGGACGCCGTCGTCGTCGAGACGACAAGGGGGCTCGTGCTGGTCGATCCGGCGACCGAGGAACGTTTGTTCCGGCTGCGTGTCCTCGTTCCCGGGTTCACCTGGGACGTCCCCGGGTTCTCCTGGGAGATCGGCTCGACCGACGATCTCGGCAGGCTCGTGAACGCGGTCGCCGCATGGCGGGAGGAGGTGCCGCTCGACGAGCTGGCGGCGAGATTCGAGTTCCTGGAGCTCGACGAATTCGGCAGGGCGCTGGAGAAGGGGGAACCCACTTCTGCGCAGTGGGCAGACCTCCTGTCATCCGAGTTCCACCAGAGGCAACAGGGCCTCCTCCGCCGCCTCCACGCGGACCCGGTACTGCGGCACATGTTCCCGGTGATCTCGCACGGTGCCGTCCGCCTCCGGGTGGATCTGTTGCACGCGGCGAGCCGCCAGGTCCTGGTGCATGAACTGGACGGGGAGCGCTACGAGGTGCGCGCAGGGGTGCCCGGGGCCGACTGGGTCGAGGTGCGGGCCGATGATCTGATCACTCACCTTCGAGCTGCCTTGACCGAACAGTGATCTCGACCGACCGATGAAGTCGAAGCCCCGCCGGACAACCTCCGGCGGGGCGTCTTCGTGTTCCTGGTTGCGCGTTCCAACGACATGGAGGAGCTCCTTCCGGAGCAGCTCGACCGCCTCGCCCGAGCAGGTCCGGTCGCGGCCGTGACGCATCCCACGCCCCCTGCCGTCCACACTCCCGTAACAATGGACTGTGATCTCTCCGGTCTCCCCGACACGGAGCGCCCACCGGCCCCGCCCGGAGGCGACTCCCTACGTCGATCTCACCCGCGCCGAGTGGAGCGCGCTGCGCGACAAGACGCCGCTGCCTCTGACGGCGGAGGAAGTCGAGAAGCTGCGCGGCCTCGGTGACGTCATCGACCTCGACGAGGTGCGGGACATCTACCTCCCGCTCTCCCGCCTCCTCAATCTCTACGTCGGCGCCACCGACGCCCTCCGCGGCGCCCTCAACACCTTCCTCGGCGAGCAGGGCTCCCAGTCCGGCACGCCCTTCGTCATAGGCGTCGCCGGCTCGGTCGCCGTCGGCAAGTCCACGGTCGCCCGCCTGCTCCAGGCCCTGCTCTCCCGCTGGCCGGAGCACCCGCGCGTGGAACTGGTCACGACCGACGGCTTCCTGCTCCCCACCAAGGAGCTGGAATCCCGGGGCCTGATGTCCCGCAAGGGCTTCCCCGAGTCCTTCGACCGCCGCGCCCTGACCCGTTTCGTCGCCGACATCAAGGCCGGCAAGGACGAGGTCACCGCCCCCGTCTACTCCCACCTCATCTACGACATCGTCCCGGGCGAACGACTCGTCGTCCGCCGCCCCGACATCCTGATCGTCGAGGGCCTGAACGTGCTCCAGCCCGCCCTCCCCGGCAAGGACGGCCGCACCCGGGTCGGCCTCGCCGACTACTTCGACTTCAGCGTGTACGTCGACGCGAGCGCGGAGGACATCGAGCGCTGGTACCTCAACCGCTTCAAGAAGCTCCGCCAGACGGCCTTCCAGAAGCCGGACTCCTACTTCCGCAAGTACACCCAGGTCTCCGAGGAAGAGGCCGTCGACTACGCCCGCACCCTGTGGCGGACCATCAACAAGCCCAACCTGGTGGAGAACATCGCCCCCACCCGCGGCCGCGCCACCCTGGTCGTCCGCAAGGGCCCCGACCACAAGGTGCAACGCCTCCGGCTGCGCAAGCTCTGACCGTTACTCTGCCGCCATGCTGCATCTGAGGGTCATCACACCGTCCGACAAGACCGACGACGTGGTCCGCACCATCGAGCAAACCGTCGGCACCACCCATCTCTGCGTGCTGACGGGCGCCGCCCGCAATCCTGCCGGAGATGTGGTGACCTGTGACGTCGCCCGCGAGGCCGGCGACGAACTCCTCGGCAGACTCCAGGAACTGGGCATCGAGGACTGCGGTTCGATCGCCGTCGAGGACATCGATCTGTCGCTGTCCAAGCGCGCCGTCAAGGCCGAGAAGGACGCCCCCGGCGAGGCCGCGGACGCGGTGCTGTGGGAGCACCTGACCGAGGCGACGCACGAGGAGTCGACCCTCTCGGTCACCTACCTCGCGTTCATCACGCTGGCCACGATGATCGCGGCCTGCGGTGTCGTCCTGGACAACGCGATCCTGATCGTGGGCGCGATGGCGGTCGGCCCGGAGTTCGGCCCGCTCACCGGCATCAGCACCGCCCTGGTCCAGCGCCGCCCCCGCCTGGCCCTGCGCTCGCTGATCGCCCTGCTCGTGGGCTTCACGGTGGCGATGGCGGTGACCGTCGGCTTCAGCCTGTTCATGGACGCCGTGGGCCTGTTCACCGAGGGCCGGCTGGAGGCCGACCGGCCGCAGACCGGGTTCGTCTGGGCCCCCGACTGGTTCTCCTTCGTCGTGGCGGTCCTGGCCGGCATCGCGGGCACCCTCTCGCTGACGTCCTCGAAGTCGGGCGCCCTGGTGGGTGTCGCGATCTCGGTGACCACGATCCCCGCCGCGGCGAACGCCGCCGTGGCCCTGAGCTACGGCGACACCAAGCAGACTGTCGGCTCCACGGAACAGCTCCTGCTCAACCTGCTCGGCATCGTCCTCGCGGGCACCCTCACCCTGCTGGCCCAGAAGTGGTTCTGGTCGTCCCGCCGACCTCAGATGACCGAGGCCGGATGACCGACGCCGGATGAAAGGGGCGCGGGGAACTGCGCGGCAACCCACGGCCGGCCCGGCCGGGCACGGGCATCGACGCCGATACCGGCACCGGCACCGGCAGCACCCCACCCCCGGCGCTAACCCAACGCCGACTTCACCGCATCGGCCAGCCGACCGGCCACGGACCGCGCCTGGTCGATGTCCGCCGCCTCGACCATGACCCGGACCAGCGGCTCGGTCCCCGACGGCCGCAGCAGCACCCGCCCGGTCGCTCCCAGCTCCCGCTCGGCCTCCCCGACGGCGGCAGCCAGGTCCGCGGACGTGCGCACCCGCGACTTGTCCACGTCCGGCACATTGATCAGCACCTGCGGCAGCCGCTCCATCACACCGGCCAGCTCCCGCAGCGACCGCCCGCTCTGCGCGACCCGCGCCGCCAGCAGCAGCCCCGTGAGCGTGCCGTCCCCGGTCGTCGCGTGGTCGAGGATGATCACGTGCCCGGACTGCTCGCCGCCGAGGGCGTAGCCGTGCTCCTTCATCTCCTCCAGCACGTACCGGTCGCCCACCGCGGTCTGCACCAGCTGAATGCCCTCGCGCTCCATGGCGAGCTTGAAGCCCAGATTCGACATCACGGTCGCGACAACGGTGCCGGAGCGCAGTGCGGAACGCTCCCGCATCGCCAGCGCGAGCACGGCCAGAATCTGGTCGCCGTCCACCTCCTCACCGGTGTGGTCCACGGCGAGGCACCGGTCCGCGTCACCGTCGTGCGCGATACCGAAGTGGGCCCCGTGCTCGACGACCGCGGCCTTCAGCGGTCCCAGGTGCGTCGACCCGCACCCGTCGTTGATGTTCAGCCCGTCCGGCTCGGCCCCGATCGTGACGACCTCGGCCCCGGCCCGTGCGAAGGCCTCCGGCGACACCCGCGCCGCCGCCCCGTGCGCCTCGTCGAGGACGATCTTCAGCCCGTCCAGCCGGTTCGGCAGTACGTCGAGCAGATGGCCGACGTACTGGTCGGCCCCCTGCTCGTAGTCCCGCACCCGTCCGACGCCGGACCCGGTCGGCCGCTCCCAGGGCTCACCGCGCCGGTGCTCCTCGTAGACGGACTCGATCCGGTCCTCGAGGTCGTCCGGCAGCTTGTGCCCACCGCGCGCGAAGAACTTGATGCCGTTGTCCGGCATGGCGTTGTGGCTGGCGGAGAGCATGACACCGAGGTCGGCCCCCAGCGCCCCGGTCAGATGCGCCACCGCCGGCGTCGGCAGCACGCCGACCCGCAGGACGTCCACGCCCGCGCTGGCGAGGCCCGCGACCACCGCGGCCTCCAGGAACTCTCCGGAAGCGCGCGGGTCCCGCCCGACCACCGCCGTCGGCCGGTGGCCGGCGAAGGTGCCCGCCTCGGCCAGTACGTGGGCCGCCGCGACGGACAGACCGAGCGCCATCTCGGCCGTCAGATCCGCGTTGGCGACACCGCGCACGCCGTCCGTGCCGAAGAGTCGTCCCACTTGTCCTCCTGAGGAAACGTCAGTCCCGGTAGCCCCGCGGGTGCGTCCCGTGCTCGTGGCTCCCGGGTCCCAGGCATATGCTGCCTGGCCATCCCATCACACAAGATTTTGAGCGTCTTGTGCCGTTATACGCCTGTGCCAGTTGATAAACGAACGCCCCGGCGGCACAGTGGCGTGCCGTCGGGGCGTTCGGAGTACAGCCCGCGATTAGCGCTTGCTGTACTGCGGAGCCTTGCGGGCCTTCTTCAGACCGGCCTTCTTGCGCTCGACCGCACGGTCGTCGCGGCGCAGGAAGCCCGCCTTCTTCAGCGCACCGCGGTTGTTGTCGACGTCGGCCTCGTTCAGCGCACGGGCGACACCGAGACGGAGCGCACCGGCCTGGCCGGAGACGCCGCCACCGGCGATACGGGCGATGACGTCGTAGCGGCCCTCGAGCTCGAGCACCTTGAAGGGCTCGTTGACCTCCTGCTGGTGCACCTTGTTCGGGAAGTAGTCCTCGAGGGTGCGGCCATTGATCTTCCACTTGCCGGTGCCCGGAACGATCCGGACGCGGGCAATGGCGTTCTTGCGACGGCCCAGGCCGGCGGCCGGCTGCGGCTCGCCGAAGCGGGAGGCCATGGACTCCGAGGTGTACTCGCCCTCGACGGGGACCTCGGACTCGGTGGTGTAGCTGTCGATGTCAAGCTCTTCGAGCGGCTGCTCGGCAGTGGTCTCGGCCACGATTCTCCTCAGATTCTCTTCAGTCTTAGGGGGTGGCCGGACTTACTGCGCGACCTGGGTGATCTCGAACGGAACCGGCTGCTGGGCAGCGTGGGGGTGGTTCTCGCCGCGGTAGACCTTCAGCTTGGAGAGCATCTGACGGCCCAGGGTGTTCTTGGGGAGCATGCCCTTGACGGCCTTCTCGATGGCCTTCTCGGGGTTCTTGTCGAGCAGCTCGTCGTAGCGGACGGAGCGCAGACCACCCGGGTAGCCCGAGTGGCGGTACGCCATCTTCTGGGTCCGCTTGTTGCCGGAGAGGTGCACCTTGTCGGCGTTGATGATGATGACGAAGTCACCAGCGTCGACGTGCGGCGCGTAGATCGGCTTGTGCTTGCCCCGGAGGAGGGTGGCGGCAGTGGTGGCGAGTCGGCCCAGGACGACGTCCTGAGCGTCAATGACGTGCCACTGGCGCGTCACATCGCCGGGCTTGGGGCTGTACGTACGCACGGTTCGTAGCCTTCGCTTCGAGTGAATGGTCCTGAACAGGTCACCGAAACGATCACGACAGCCCTGACCGCACAGCGGTTGACGCAAACCGCGTGCTGGTCGCTGGTCATCGGCCCGGTGGACCGGTGTAAGGGCCCGTCCCGTGAGAATGAGCAAGCCAATACACAACGAAGAAGCAGGATACCCGCGGCGTGTCCACCCGGTCAAAACGGGTGCGCCGCGACTCCGGAATCCCGTCCCGCAGTCTATTCGAAGGCGCGGCACCCTCTCTTTTTCAAGATCTCACGCGCTCGCACCGCACGGTCACGGCCGCCACACAGAACGTGAACACCCGTCGCCCGCGCCGGCGCGCCCGCGTCGAGCAGCAACGCGGCACGACCAGCAGCAGAAGGTCGTACGACGGTCCCTGCACCCGTGTCCCCGAGAGCACGAGACCGACCGCGATCTCGCCGAGCACCCCCCACAGGCCGCCCGCGACCCTTCGTACCAACCACCCGGAGATGCCGTATTTGCCCGTGCTCATGAAGCGAACGCTAGGGCTTCCAGGGCTCGTTGGGACGGACCAGCACACCCCTCGGCCCGTCTAAACTGCGCCCCATGAGCTATGGGCAGGGGGGACCCCAGTCCCAGTGGGATCCCTGGAAACCGCATTCGCAGCAGCAGCCCTGGAGCGGCGGCAGCGACCAGACGCCTGACTGGGCGGCGCTCGCCGAGGCGTCCGAGGCACGCCACAAGCGGCGCAGGCTGCTGTTCATCGGCGGCGGCGCGCTCGCGACCGTCGCGGTGGGCGCGGCCGTCGCGGTGGCCGTCGTCTCCGCGAACGGCAGCGGCCAGGCGTCGAACAACCCGACCTCCCAGCTGCCCGCGACCGCCGACATCCCGGGCGCGTCCACCCCACCGGCGCCGTCCTTCGCGCCGACCAGCGCGCCGCCGCCGCTGGACCCGAAGGACTTCGTCTCCAGCAAGGCCAAGGACACCGCCCCGCTCAGCGCGGCCGGTCTCTTCCCGGGCACCCAGCTGACCATGGGCGAGACCGTCTACAAGAAGGGCCCGACGGCCGACACCAAGAACTGCGCCTCGGCCGCCGCGGGAAGCCTCCCGAAGGTCCTCACCGCCAACGACTGCACCCGGCTGCTGCGCGTCACCTACACCAAGGACGGCATGGCCGTGACGGTCGGCGTGGCCGTCTTCGACACCGAGGCCAAGGCCGCCAGGGCCAAGAAGCAGGCCGACAGCAAGAGCATTGTGGAGTCCCTGTCCGGCGGCGGCGTCAAGGCGTTCTGCAACGCCGCGGTCTGCCGCTCCACCACCAACTCCTACGGCCGCTACGCCTACTTCACCCTCTCCGGATTCACCAACGGCAACGACGTGACGCCCAAGGACACGGCCGTCTTCTCCACCGGCGACGACCTGGCCGAGTTCACCTTCCGCCAGATCCGCAGGCGGGGCGAGGCCCAGGCCTCGGCGGCGGCGAACGAGTGACCCGTCCCACCGGCACGCGCGCCCACTTCGGTACGTGACGCGATGCGGATGCGCGGACGCCTCGGGTGGATCGGCGCCGGGGCCGGCGCCGCGCTGCTCGCGCCGCTCGGGATATGGGCGGCCTGGCCGGACGGGAAAGCGGGCGGCGACGAGGGCATGTCGGTACCCACCGACCTGCGGAAACGGGACCCGCAAGCCACCCCGGCCGCGTGCCGGGTGTACGCCCTGCTGGCGACCCTGGAGAACGACGCGCGGCGGGGTCGGCCGAGCCGCACGGTGATCGGCCAGCACGTGGAGCTGCACAACGAGCGGTACAACCCGGGGTACGGCGACTACCGGGGCACCAAGCAGCCGGGCTACTACTACCGCAAGGCCCGGGACATCACCGGCCGGCTGCCGGGCTTCGTCGAACTGGACCTCGGCCCGGGCTACGGCCAGCGCGGCTGGGCGGTGGGCCGGACCCGCTCGTACTCCAGCGCATGGCCGGGCTGCCGCCGGTACTGGGGATACGTCGACGACGCCGTCGACCTGGCGGTCGGCGTGTGGGCGGGCCTGCCCCGGACGGCCGACGGCTCCTACCGCCCCTCCGGCACCCACACGGACTGCGCCTCCGGCGACGAAGTGTCCCTGCCGCACAACGGCGGCGGTCCTTCGGGCCTGGTCGGCTTCTCCTTCCACCAGCCGTACCCGGGCAGCCCGGTCAAGGGCTTCGAACAGACCAAGCACCGCAACTCCCCCGGCGCGCGGGATCCCGGCTGGTTCACCCGGGTCATCACCCCGGGCACCCCCGAGCACGGGGCGCTGCTCCACGACCTCGGCTTCCTCGCCGACCACCTGGGCTACCTCGCCGGCCGCGGGGTGCCGGTGCTGCTGCGGCCGTACCACGAGATGAACACGGCGCCAGGCCGGGGCTTCTGGTGGGCGGGCCAGGACCCGGACGCGTTCCGGAGGCTGTGGCGTCTGACGTACGACTTCCTCGTGGGCCGCCGCGGACTGCACAACCTGATCTTCGTGTGGGCGCCGAACTCCTGGGACGGCCGCTACGGCAAGAACCCCGGGCCCTACTACCCGGGTGGCCGCTACGTCGACGTCGTGGGCGTCGACGACTACAGCGACACCCCCGCCCGGCCGTTCCGCGGCGAGGACTGGACCGGGGTCTGGTATCGGGGTCTGGAGCCGTACGGCAAACCCCGTGCCGTCACCGAGTCCTTCCACGTCCCGCTCAACGCGGCTCAGCCAAGCACCCTGGACAGGACCCCGTGGGTGCTGTGGACGGTATGGGGGCAGGCCCTCACCTACGACAACGTCTCCGAGCCTCAGGGCAGGAACACCGGCGCCGATGTGAAGCGCACGTACGGCTCAAGCCGGGTGATCAAGGGTGAGTCGCCCCGGACCGGCGGCTTCGACCTCGGATCGCCACGCAAGAAGCACCTTGGTTAAATCTTCAACACATCTCCCTTACAGGTGTTCACATGTCCGCCTGCATATGCCAGGCTCATACATCTATTCGGCACGTGGTTCTGGCGCCTGGGGGGGCATCTGAGCGGCGCGTGCCAGTACGCCAAGGGTGGCGTCGGGGGGCAGAGACCCGGAGCAAGTCTGTCGCGGTGCGCTGCGCCGTGCCATGACCGAGATCTGTTGCCTCGACGCACTACCGATCTCACGGGAGTTCCGCAGTCGTCATGGCATCGACACTGGTCGACGGGGGTATGCCGCATTCGCGGCACAACGCCAAACTGGCAAAACGTACCGCCGCCTGGAAGCCGGGCATTCTGCCGTTTTTCATTCCACTGGTGGTCCTGCTCTTCTTCAGCCTCTGGTCGTACACACCCACGGACTCTCCGCTGGCCTGGCTGATCACCATCACCTGGGCCCTGCCTGTCCCGGGTGTACTCGTCTCCATCCAGGGCTTCGTACTGATCCGCCGCCGGGCCCGCAAAGCCCATCTGATGACCCCACCCGCCCCGGTGGAACAGGACTTCCTGATCACGCTCGTGCCCACCATCGGCCGGCACGACACCTACCCGGCCCTGGAGCGGTCCGTCCTCTCCTACGTGGAACACCTCCCCGAGTGGTTCCCGTACATGCGCGTGGATGTCCTCACCGAAGAGGGCTGCGAGGCCGCCGACCGGATCGACACACTTGCGGCGAGCCATCCGCTGATCCGCGTGGTCACCGTCCCGAAGGCCTACGAGACCGAGAACGGCACCCGCTTCAAGGCCCGCGCCAACAACTACGCCCACGAGCTGCGCATCGCGGAGGGCGAGGCCCTGGAGGACGTCTGGGTCCTGCACATGGACGACGACACCGGCGTCGGCCCCGACACCGCCGCGTCCCTCGCCCAGTTCATCAACCGCCAGCGCCGTGCGCCCCACGACGAGGTCAAGCACATGGCGCAGGGCATCCTGACGTATCCGCGGGAGAACGCGGTCAACATGTTCACGTGGTTCGCCGACGCCATCCGCCCGGCGGACGACATCGCGCGATTCCGTGCCTTCACGGGACTCGGCACGCCGGCCGCCGGTGTGCACGGCGAGCTCCTCGTCATCCGTGCGTCCATCGAGGCCGAGATCGGCTGGGACTTCGGTCCCAAGGAGATCGTCGAGGACGCCCGGCTGGCCCTGACCTTCTGCCGCCTCTACCCGGGCCGCAGCGACTGGTTCAACGGCCGCTGCTACGGCGCCTCGCCGGCCAACATGAAGGACTTCGTCAAGCAGCGTGAGCGCTGGGCATGGGGCCTGGTCGCCCTGTGCTTCAACCGCAAAGTGCCGTTCCGTTACCGCTGGTTCATGACCATGTGTGTGACCAGCTGGATCCTGGGCCCGCTGCAGCACGTCGGCACGGTGCTCCTCATGGGCTGGCTCATCAACGACATGAACACCTCGCCCGTGACGCAGTCGGTCGTGGTGCTGTGGTCGATCAGCTTCGCGTATGTGATCTGGGCGTACTGGGAAGGACTGCGGCTCAATGCGATCGCCTCGGTGAATGGCAAGCGTAAGTGGTGGGAGCCCATCGCGGTCCTCCTCCTGCTGCCCCTGTTCTCCCTCCTTGAAGGGCTCGGCGGCTTCAAGGGCCTGATGAAGTTCATCCGCCGCGAGGAGAACAAGTTCGTCGTCATCGCCAAGCCCGCCTGACCCGGAAGAGACCGAGACCTCATGAAGCGCGCCCGCTTGCCCATGCTTGCCGTGCTGCCCACAACCGTCATCGCATCGGTGATCGCGGTCCCTTTCGTCCTGGGTGACCACCCCCTGCGGTGGGACGCCGGCTCCCTGGTTCCGCACCTCGTCATCAAGGGCGAGGACACCAGGCAGTCGGAGGCCTCCTCGACCGGCGATGACACCGCCGCCCCGGGCGCCTCGGCTCCGGCCACGGTGGACATCGCCAAGGTGGACAAGGAGTGGAAGGAGGGCATGCCTCAGTGGGGCGTCCAGCTGTACTGGGAGGACAACCCCGAGCACTCCCTCAAGTACGTCGAGAAGCAGGCCAGGCTGCACTCCGACTATCTGGTCGGTCTGCACGCCAACTCCGTCAGCGTGAGCTTCCCCTTCTTCACCGGCCACCTCGAATCCACGAAGATCAGCCAGGGCGACAGGACTCCCACCCCCGAGCGGCTCACCCGCGTCCTTGAGATCTTCCACGAGGCCGGGCTGCGCACGACCGTACGGCCGATCATGGACGAGGCATCCCTCGACACGGACAACGGCGGCTGGCGCGGAAAGATCGAACCCAGCGACCGCGACGCCTGGTTCGCCTCGTACGAGAAGTTCCTGGCGCCCTACCTGAAGGCGGCGGACAGCGAGAAGGCGGCAACCTTCGTCATCGGTACCGAGCTGAACTCCCTGGAGGGCGACACCCGCTGGGACACGCTCGTGGCCGATGCCGAGAAATTGTTCGCCGGCCAGGTCGCGTACGACGCGAACTGGGACAACTACGTCCGCGGCCCGATCACCATGCCCGTCAGCCACCTCGGCGTCGACGCCTACTTCCCCGTCAAGGTCGAGGACGACGCGTCCGTGGACATGCTCGTCGACGGCTGGAACGAGTGGCTGGACAAGAAAGCCACCGGCCCACTGCCGAAGATCACCCTCGCCGAGGCCGGCATCGGAGCCATGAACGGCGCCTACCGAGCTCCCGGCGACTTCTACACCAAGCGCACCGTCAACCCCGAGGTGCAGGCGAACTGGTACACGGCCGTCTGCCAGGTCGTCCAGGAACGGCAGATGAGCGGCGTCTACTGGTGGTCCGTCTACTTCGACGACAACCCGAACGACAAGCCCGACGACAAGAAGCAGTCCCGACTGGACTTCGCCGGACGCCCCCTCACCGAGAAGGCCATCAAGTCCTGCTTCACCTCCGACTACGCAGGCCCTGGCACCGACACCGCGAGCTGACCGAGCGAGGCAATCATGCACGAAGCCATCATTTTGGTGGGCGGCAAGGGAACTCGCCTGCGCCCCCTGACGAACCACACCCCGAAGCCGCTGCTCAACGTGGCGGGTTCCTCCTTCATCCGGCACCAGATGGCCAAGCTGGTGGACGCGGGCGTCGAGCACGTGGTGTTCGCCACCTCGTACCTCGCCGGCCTCTTCGAGGAGGAGTTCAAGGACTTCTCCCAGGACCTGGAGATCTCCTACGCCGTCGAGGATGTGCCGCTCGGCACCGGCGGAGCGATCCGCAACGCCGCGCGTCTGCTGCGCGGTCCGGCAGACGCGCCGGTCCTCATCCTCAACGGCGACATCCTGTCCGGCCTCGACCTGCGGGACGTCCTTCAGCGGCACCAGGCGCGGGATGCGGACGTGACGCTGCATCTCACCCGCGTCTCCGACCCCCGCGCCTTCGGCCTGGTGCCGACCGACGAGACCGGAAGGGTGCTGTCCTTCCTGGAGAAGCCGAAGACGGCCGAGGAATGCGTCACCGACCAGATCAACGCCGGCTGCTACGTGTTCCGCCGCTCGGTGCTCGACTCCATCCCGGCCGGCCGCGAGGTCTCCGTCGAGCAGGAGACCTTCCCGCAGCTCGTCGCCCGGGACCACCGCGTGTTCGGCCACACCACGGACGACTACTGGCGCGACCTCGGCACACCGCTGGCCTTCGTCCACGGATCCGCCGACCTGGTCACCGGCAAGGTCCTCTCTCCCCTGGTGGAGCGGCCGGCCGACATCCTGGTCGACCCCACAGCCACCATCGACCCGACCGCCCGTGTCACGGGCGGCTCGACGATCGGCCCCCGCGCCGTCATCGGTCCCCACGTGGTCGTCGACCGCTCCATCATCGGCGCGGGTGTCACCGTCGCCGAGGGCGCGCAGATCCACGACTCCGTGGTGGATCACGACTCCTCCATCGGCAGCGCCTCGGTCCTTCGCGAGGCGGTGGTGGGCTGCCATGCGCACGTCGGCGCGGAGAACGAACTGCCCGCCCAGCTGCGGCTGTCGTGCGGCGTCCGCATCCCTGCCCAAGGCGTGCGCGTCAGCGGTACGGCTGCCGCGTGCCCGACGGTCCACTGAAGTCGCCCACCCGTCACACAGCCTGACTGGACAGTCAGTTACTGGAGAAACATGTCCCGCCATCGCACATCGGCCGTGGAGACGGAGCGTCTTCGCAAGTACCGGCCGGATATTCAGGGCCTGCGTGCCGTAGCCATCATGATGGTGGTCAGCATGCACTGCGGCATACTCGACATCCACGGTGGCGTGGACGTGAGCTTCGTGCTGAGCGGCTTCCTCATCGGCAGCCAGCTCTTCGCCGAGATCGACAAGACCGGCAAGGTGTCCCTGACCAAGTTCTGGGCGCGGCGCTTCCGGCGCATCGCCCCAGCCATGGCCATCACCATCATCAGCACGGCGGTCCTGTCATGGATCTTCGTCAGCCCGTTCCGCTTTCGTGAGTACATGTCCGACGGCCTGGCCGCCTCGCTGAGCGTCATCAACTGGCGCCTCGCCGAGAACGGCACCGACTATTTCGCCAACGACGGCAGCCAGTCCCCGTATCAGCACTTCTGGTCGCTGGGCATCGAGGAACAGTTCTACGTCGTCGCCCCGGTCGCACTCGTCGTTCTGGTCTGGCTCAGTCGCACCCTCTTCCGCAACCGCGTCCTGGTGGCGCTCTTCCTCATGGCCGTGGTGGCCGGATCGTTCTACCTGGGCTACACGACGACCCCCACGAACCAGCCCCTCGCCTACTTCAGCACCCACACCCGTATCTGGGAACTCGCGTTCGGCGTCCTGCTCGCTCTCAACGCGCCCTTGCTTTCCCGTATGAACACCGCGGTGGCGGGTTTCCTCACCTGGGTGGGACTCGCGACCGCCCTCGTCACCGCGATGCTCATCACGGAGCACACCCCGTTGCCCGGCTACGCCGTGGCCGGCCCCCTGCTGGGCGCCTCGCTGATCATTGCCGGTGGTTGTGCCGCTCCTCGCCTCGGCGCGGAGCGGCTGCTCGACAACCCCGTTTTCGACTTCATCGGAAACATCAGCTACGGCTGGTACCTCTGGCACTGGCCGGTCCTGATCCTCTGGCCCAGCATCATCGGGCGGGAGTTCACCTTCCAGGACCGTCTGCGGGTGGCGGTGCTCTCCTTCCTGCTCGCCATCGCCATGCACTACGTCGTCGAGAAGCGCTTCAGGGAGAGCGTGAAGCTCACCCTCAGCCCATGGCGGGGCATCTTCACCGGCGGTGCGCTGACCAGCTCCGCCGCTGCCTGTACGGCCCTCGCCCTCTACGTGGTGCCGCTCAACCTGCCGCTCGCGACCTCGGGAGGCAGTGCCGCCGCCCTGGGCTTCGAAGGCACCGAGTCGGTGAAGCAGGCGGTCAGCAAGAAGAACAGCCCCGAGATCAGCGAGAGCGCGCTGCTGGAAGCACCCGGCGACCGAGGCGATCACGGCTGCATCGACGACCTGCTCATCACCAGCTTCACCCTGCGGGACGAGTGCGTCATCGGCGACACCGAGGCCGACAGAACCATGGTCCTCCTGGGCGACTCGCACGCCTATCAGTGGGGCAACGCCTTCAACGAGCTCGGCCGTGAACTGAACGTCAAGGTCATCACGGTGATCAAGAGCGGCTGCACCCCCGAGGTCTACAAGATCACCCGTGAGGACCTCGGGCGCGAGTACACCGAGTGCGTCAGCTGGCGGAAGACCGCCCTGGAGCAGATAGCCAAGATCGATCCGGATGTGATCGCTGTTACCAACCGCGTCCAGGCGACCACCACACGCGACGGCGCCACGGAGACGTTCGAGAAGCTTGAGGCCACCGGCGCGGACCTCGTCTACCTCACGGACACGCCGTACCCGAACTTCAGCGTCCCGGACTGCCTGGCAAAGGGCGAGGACAACCTCCCTGCCTGCAGTCCGAAGTCCGAGAACGTCATCGACCGCGCCGAGTTCCGCGCGATGGAACGCGAAGTGGCCGAGGAGCACGGAGCTGAGGTCATCGACACGATCCCCGCGTTCTGTGCGGACGGATACTGCCCCGCCGTGATCGGTGGCCACGTCGTCTACTGGGACTACAGCCACATGTCGGGCAGCTACTCGAAGTCCTTGGCGCCCTATCTGCGGCCGACGTTCGAAGAAGTCCTGGGCAAGGGCAAGGCGTAGTCTCCGCCTCCTGTTCCTCCGTGTCCGGCGACAGACACGGAGGAAAAGGCCCCCCTGCCCCGCTTCCGCTCAGCCCCGCTTCCGCCGCGCCTGCCGCTGACGCTCCGCGAGCTGGTCGTCCGGCGGGTAGCCGACCTCCTCCAGGGTCAGCCCGTGCGGCCGGACGACATGCACGGCACTGTCGCGGACCCGCGCGTCGAGGACTTTCCGCGGCCACTCCACGCCACGGTGCCCGTCGCCCACGAACAGCAACGCACCAACCATGGAACGTACTTGGTTGTGGCAGAAGGCGTCGGCGCGTACTTCGATCTCGACGATGCCGTCCGCGTTCCGACACACACGGAAGTCGAGGATCTCGCGGATCGTCGTCGCCCCCTCGCGCTTCTTCGCGTATGCCGCGAAGTCGTGCTCGCCGACCAGGGACTTGGCCGCCGCCTCCATCGCGTCGACGTCCAACGCCCAGTCGTGCCAGAGCACATGGCCCCGCAGCAACGGGTCCACGCCACCGGGATTGTCGGTGACCCGGTAGACATAGCGCCGCCAGATCGCCGCGAAACGAGCGTTGAAGCCGCTGGGTGCCTCCCGCAGGGCCCACACCCGCACATCCCTGGGCAGCCGCCCGGCGAGCCTCTTCAGCAGCTTCGCGCTCTGCTCCGCCCACACCTCCCGGGGCAGATCGACATGCGCCACCTGGCCGCGCGCGTGCACCCCGGCGTCCGTCCGCCCGGCGACCGTCAGCTCATACGTCTCCCGGGACCGGGTCACCGTCCGCAGCGCGTCCTCGATCTCCCCCTGCACGGTCCGCTTCCCGCCGGCCTGCTTGGCCCATCCGTGGAACGCGCCGCCGTCGTACGACAGGTCGAGCCGGATACGCACGTCACCGGGTGCTGCTTCATCACTCACGTACAGATCCTCTCAGCAACACAAGAGCGGGCCCGCTCCTGAAAAGGAACGGGCCCGCAACGCCCTCGAAGGGCAGAACGCCTAGGCGTCCTTCGACTCCTCGGCCGGAGCCTCGACGGCCTCGTCGGACTTGGCCTCGGTGGCCTCCTCCTTCTTGAGGGCGTCTTCCTTGACCGCACGCTTGGTGGCGGCCTCGGCCTCACCCGTCGCCTGCTGCGCGACCGTCAGCGCCTCGACCAGCTCGATGACAGCCATGGGCGCGTTGTCGCCACGGCGGTTACCGATCTTGGTGATGCGGGTGTAGCCACCCGGACGGTTCTCGTAGCGCGGGCCGATCTCGGTGAAGAGCGTGTGGACGATGCTCTTGTCCGTGATGACCTGCAGCACCTGGCGGCGGTTGTGAAGGTCGCCCTTCTTCGCCTTGGTGACCAGACGCTCGGCGTACGGGCGCAGGCGGCGGGCCTTCGCCTCGGTGGTGGTGATCTTGCCGTGCTCGAAGAGCGACTTCGCGAGGTTCGCGAGAAGCAGCTTCTCGTGCGCGGCGCTGCCGCCCATGCGGGCACCCTTGGTGGGCTTCGGCATTTTCCATCTCCTGTGTCTCTGCCCCGGCCGTATCAGGTACCGAGGTCAGTATCCGAGCGGGCGGTTGCCCGTCGGAGATCCGGGAGCCGCCCCGAAGGGCGGCCCCGGAAGGGGCGCGGGGAACTGCGCGACCGGCCTCAAACGGTCCGCAGACGCAGTACGGCCTCCCCGCGGAGCGCTCAGTACTGCTCGGTCTCCACGAAACCGGCGTCCGCGTCGTCGTCGGCGCCGAAGGCGTCGGCGGCGGCCGTCGGGTCGAATCCGGGCGGGCTGTCCTTCAGGGCCAGGCCCATGCCGGCCAGCTTCGCCTTGACCTCGTCGATCGACTTCGCACCGAAGTTGCGGATGTCGAGCAGGTCGGCCTCGGAACGCGCCACGAGCTCACCCACGGAGTGGATGCCCTCACGCTTGAGACAGTTGTACGACCGAACGGTGAGCTCCAGCTCCTCGATCGGCAGCGCCAGATCGGCGGCGAGCGCGGCGTCCGTCGGGGACGGACCCATGTCGATGCCCTCGGCGTCGATGTTCAGCTCACGCGCGAGACCGAACAGCTCGACCAGCGTCTTGCCGGCGGACGCCATGGCGTCACGCGGCCGCATGGCCTGCTTGGTCTCGACGTCGACGATCAGCTTGTCGAAGTCGGTGCGCTGCTCGACACGGGTGGCCTCGACCTTGTACGTGACCTTGAGCACCGGCGAGTAGATGGAGTCGACCGGGATACGGCCGATCTCCTGGCCCACCTGCTTGTTCTGCACGGCGGAGACGTAACCACGGCCACGCTCGACCGTGAGCTCCATCTCCAGCTTGCCCTTGCCGTTGAGCGTGGCGAGGACCAGGTCGGGGTTGTGCACCTCGACACCGGCCGGCGGCGCGATGTCAGCGGCGGTGACCAGACCCGGGCCCTGCTTGCGCAGGTACATCACGACCGGCTCGTCGTGCTCCGAGGAGACGACCAGCTGCTTGATGTTGAGGATCAGGTCGGTGACGTCCTCCTTGACGCCCGGCACGGTGGTGAACTCGTGCAGCACGCCGTCGATGCGGATGGACGTGACCGCCGCACCCGGGATCGAGGACAGGAGGGTACGGCGGAGGGAGTTGCCGAGGGTGTAGCCGAAGCCCGGCTCCAGCGGCTCGATCACGAACCGGGACCGGAACTCGTCGACGACCTCTTCGGTCAACGAGGGACGCTGAGCGATCAGCATGTTGCGTTCCTTCTGTCAGGGGCGCCCGCTATTTGACGCCCTGAGCCACCGGGCGGCTGCCCGATGTCGATTTCTTACAAGGGTACGGGCGATACGACCCGAAGGGGCCGTACCGCCCGAATACCTCAGCGAAGCGAGGTCAGACGCGACGACGCTTCGGCGGGCGGCAGCCGTTGTGCGGGGTCGGCGTGACGTCCTGGATGGAGCCGACCTCGAGACCGGTCGCCTGGAGCGAACGGATCGCGGTCTCACGACCGGAACCCGGGCCCTTCACGAACACGTCGACCTTGCGCATGCCGTGCTCCTGGGCGCGGCGGGCGGCCGACTCGGCGGCCATCTGCGCGGCGAACGGCGTGGACTTCCGGGAGCCCTTGAAGCCGACGTGGCCGGCGGAGGCCCAGGAGATCACGTTGCCGGACGGGTCCGTGATGGAGACGATCGTGTTGTTGAACGTGCTCTTGATGTGCGCGTGGCCGTGAGCGACGTTCTTCTTTTCCTTGCGGCGCACCTTCTTGGCAGCGCCCTGACGACCCTTGGGGGGCATCTATAACTCCTACGGGAGGTGGTCGGTCCTACAGCGAAGACCGCTGGACGGCGAGTCCGCTGCGGACTACTTCTTGCCCGGCTTCTTCTTGCCGGCGATGGCGCGACGCGGGCCCTTGCGGGTACGGGCGTTGGTGCTGGTGCGCTGACCGCGGACGGGCAGACCGCGACGGTGACGCAGACCCTGGTAGCAGCCGATCTCGACCTTGCGGCGGATGTCGGCCTGGATCTCGCGACGGAGGTCACCCTCGGTCTTGATGTTGTTGTCGACGTACTCGCGGATCGCGACGAGCTGCTCTTCGCTCAGGTCGCGGACGCGGGTGTTCGGGTCGATGCCCGTGGCGGCCAGCGTCGCCTGCGAGAGGGTCCGGCCGATGCCGAACACGTAGGTGAGGGCGACCTCCACGCGCTTTTCGCGCGGGATGTCGACACCGGAAACGCGTGCCATTCAATGGCTCCTGGTGATCTTCGGAGGTCTTCCGCAGGACCGGCTCCCAGCCGCCGTATCAGGTACGGACTGGGTCCCCGGCCTCCGACCGGGGGTGTCGAGCCGTGGCGCGGCTCGGGCCCTGCGTATGAACAAATTCAGCTCGCGTCGCGCGAATCTCTGCGAAAGCGGTGCAGAGGGAGAGGTCCTGCGTCAGCCCTGGCGCTGCTTGTGGCGCGGGTTGTCGCAGATGACCATGACCCGGCCGTGACGGCGGATCACCCTGCACTTGTCGCAGATCTTCTTGACGCTCGGCTTGACCTTCATGGGGTGAGGTTCTCCGGGTCAGTTGCCGACAGCCCCGCGCAGGACGCGGGGCGTGGGCAAGATCTACTTGTACCGGTAGACGATCCGGCCACGGGTCAGGTCGTACGGAGAAAGCTCCACCACGACCCGGTCGTCAGGGAGGATGCGGATGTAGTGCATGCGCATCTTGCCGCTGATGTGTGCCAGGACCTGGTGGCCGTTCTGGAGCTCGACCTTGAACATGGCGTTCGGCAGAGACTCGACGACAGTGCCCTCGATCTCGATGGCACCTTGCTTCTTGGCCACGCTTCGCCCTTCGGAATCGACTACCTTGATCGACCCCTGGACTTTTCCCTTACGGGCGCATGCAGACATGCGGGTACACAAGAGCCGACGAGTCAGTCTACGTCAGCGCATCCGGAAAGACGAATCGAGGCAGTCTGCCCCAACCCCAAGATCATCATGCGACCGGATCCGGAGCCGTGGTGATCCCGTACTCCGCCAGCTTCGCCTTGCCGCCGTCAGGAGCCGTCAGGACCAGCGGGCCCTGCTCGGTCAGGGCGATCGAGTGCTCCCAGTGGGAGGACCAGGTGCCGTCGGTCGTGATGACCGTCCAGTCGTCCTTCAGGACCTCGGTCCTCGGGGTGCCCAGCGAGACCATCGGCTCGATCGCCAGGCAGAAACCGGGCACCAGCTTCGGGCCCTTGCCCCGGCGCCGGTCGACGTAGTTCAGCAGGTGCGGATCCATGTGCATCTCGCTGCCGATGCCGTGGCCGCCGTAGTCCTCGATGATCCCGTACCGCCCGCCGCCGGGCTTCGGCTGCCGGCGGATGTACGTCTCGATGGCCCGGGAGATGTCGACCAGCCGGTTGCCCTGCTTCATGGCCGCGATGCCGGCCCACATCGACTCCTCGGTGACCCGCGAGAGCTCGATCAGCTCCGGGGCGTGACCGGAGCCCACGAAGGCCGTGTACGCCGCGTCGCCGTGCCAGCCGTCGATGATCGCGCCGCAGTCCACGGAGATGATGTCGCCGTCCTTGAGGACGACGTCCTCGGACGGGATGCCGTGGACGACGACCTCGTTGACCGAGGTGCAGATGGTCGCGGGAAAGCCGCCGTATCCCAGGAAGTTCGACTTGGCCCCGTGCTCCGCGAGCACCTTGCGCGCGACCTCGTCCAGATCCTTCGTACTGGCACCGGGCACCGCCGCCGCCCTCGTGGCCGCGTGAATGGCGGCGACGACCAGCCCGGCCTCACGCATCTTGGCGATCTGCTCGGGACCCTTGATCTGCACCATGGAGACGACGGCCTTTCTTGGACCGGGAAGGAACGGACTGCTTCCACGATACGGGGCTGCCGCGGCTGCCCACCCCACGCAGCGGCCGCGGCACCCTGCGAGGGAAACCGCGGCCGTGACGACGTACCAACGACTACTGAGCGTCGTCCCCGCGCTTGAGCGCCTCCAGGGCGCGCCCCGTGACCTCGTCGACCGCACCCATCGCGGAGATGGTCACGACCAGGCCCTGCGCCTTGTAGTAGTCGATGATCGGCTCGGTCTGCGTGTGGTAGACCTCGAGCCGCTTGCGCACGGTCTCCTCGGAGTCGTCGTCGCGCTGGTACAGCTCGCCGCCGCAGACGTCGCAGACGCCCTCCTTCTTCGGCGCGCTGTACGTCACGTGGAACACGTGCGCGGAGTCCTTGCGGCAGATCCGCCGCCCGGCGATCCGCTTGACGACCTCTTCCTCGGGGGCCTCGAGGTCGAGCACGGCGTCCAGGGTGATGCCCTCGCTCTGGAGCAGCTCGTCCAGCGCCTCGGCCTGCGAGACGTTGCGCGGGAAGCCGTCCAGCAGGAAGCCGTTCTGCGCGTCCGGCTGCTCCATGCGGTCCTTCGCCATGGCGATGGTGACCTCGTCCGGCACCAGGTTGCCGGCGTCCATGTACGACTTCGCCAGCTTGCCGAGCTCCGTCTGCCGACTGATGTTGGCCCGGAACAGGTCGCCCGTGGAGATGTGCGGGATCGACAGGTTCTTGGCCAGGAACGCGGCCTGCGTTCCCTTCCCGGCACCCGGCGGCCCGACGAGGACGATTCGCATCAGCGGAGGAACCCTTCGTAATTGCGCTGCTGGAGCTGGCTCTCGATCTGCTTCACCGTCTCAAGACCCACACCCACGATGATCAGGATGCTGGTCCCGCCGAACGGGAAGTTCTGGTTTGCCCCGAAACCAGCCAACGCCGTCGTCGGCACGAGAGCGATCAGACCCAAGTACAGCGAGCCCGGCCAAGTGATCCGGTTGAGCACGTAGGAAAGGTACTCAGCGGTCGGTCGGCCAGCCCGGATGCCCGGGATGAAGCCACCATACTTCTTCATGTTGTCCGCGACTTCCTCGGGGTTGAACGAGATGGCCACGTAGAAGAACGCGAAGAAAATGATCAAGAAGAAGTAGAGAACGATGTGCAGCGGGGCGTCCGGCAGCGCGAGGTTCTGCTCGATCCACGTCTTCCAGCCGGAGGAACCACCGGAGAACTGCGCGATCAGTGCCGGGATGTACAGCAGCGACGAGGCGAAGATCACAGGGATGATGCCCGCCTGGTTGACCTTCAGCGGGATGTACGTCGACGTACCGCCGTAGGCACGGCGGCCGATCATGCGCTTGGCGTACTGCACCGGGATGCGGCGCTGGGCCTGCTCGACGAAGACCACCAGGCCGACCATGAACAGGCCGACGAGGATGACCGTGCCGAACTCGATCCAGCCGTCGGCCAGGGAGCCCTGCTGCTTGATGGCCCACAGCGCGGAGGGGAAGGTGGCGGCGATCGAGATGAACATCAGGATCGACATGCCGTTGCCGATGCCGCGGTCGGTGATCAGCTCACCGAGCCACATCACGACGGCCGTACCGGCGGTCATCACGATGACCATGGTGACGGTGACGAAGATCGACTGGTCGGGGACGATCTGGCCGGCCACCGGGCAGCCGGAGAAGAGGGCGCCACTGCGGGCGGTGGCGACGAGGCCGGTGCCCTGGAGGATGGCGAGCGCCACGGTCAGATAACGGGTGTACTGCGTGATCTTCGCCGTACCGGCCTGGCCCTCCTTCTTGAGGGCTTCGAGGCGCGGGATCACCACCGTCAGGAGTTGCAGGATGATGCTCGCGGTGATGTACGGCATGATGCCCAGCGCGAAGATCGTGATCTGCAGCAGGGCGCCACCGCTGAACATGTTGACCAGACCGAACAGACCCTGGTTGCCCTTGGCTACGTCGATACAGGTCTGGACGTTCTGATAGTCGACGCCCGGAATCGGAATGTGCGTGCCGACCCGGTACACCACGATGATGCCGAGCGTGAAGAGCAGCTTCTTGCGCAGGTCGGGCGTCTTGAACGCCCGGGCGAACGCGGTGAGCACGGTGCCTCCTGCGACCCCCGCGCATCTGCGTCAAGGGTGACGGTCTTGAGGTTCCAATAGAACAACGACATGGATAACGGTCAACTGCCGCTCAAAGTGCCCGAGGTGCGGCAGCTGTGAAAGTTGGCAGTGCAGGCCACCTTACCCGCGGGACTGCCACCCTTGGAACGACCAACCGGGGATACCCCATTTGTGGGGTATCCCCGGTCGGGATCGCTCAAGTCATCGAGACGCCTGTTGTGTTCAGACGAGCTCGGTGACGGTACCGCCGGCGGCGGTGATCTTCTCCTTGGCGGAGCCGGAGACGGCGTCGACCGTCACCTGCAGCGCCACGGAGATCTCGCCCTGGCCGAGGACCTTGACGAGGCTGTTCTTGCGAACGGCACCCTTGGCCACCAGACCCTCGACGGTGACCTCGCCACCCTCGGGGTAGAGCGCGGCCAGCTTGTCGAGGTTCACGACCTGGAACTCGGTCTTGAACGGGTTCTTGAAGCCCTTCAGCTTCGGAAGACGCATGTGGAGCGGCATCTGGCCACCCTCGAAGCGCTCCGGAACCTGGTAACGGGCCTTCGTACCCTTGGTACCACGACCGGCCGTCTTACCCTTCGACGCCTCACCACGACCCACACGGGTCTTGGCGGTCTTGGCGCCCGGGGCGGGACGGAGGTTGTGGATCTTGAGCGGGTTCTGCTCCGCCATGATCAGTCGACCTCCTCGACCGTCACGAGGTGGCGGACGGTGTGCACCATGCCGCGGAACTCGGGGCGGTCCTCCTTGACGACCTGCGTGTTGATGCCCTTGAGGCCAAGGGAGCGCAGGGTGTCGCGGTGGTTCTGCTTGCTGCCGATGTAGGACTTGACCTGCGTAATCTTGAGCTGCGCCATGATTACGCACCCGCCCCGGCACGCGCACGGAGAAGAGCCGCGGGGGCGACGTCCTCGAGCGGCAGACCACGGCGGGCCGCGATCTCCTCGGGACGCTGCAGGCCCTTCAGGGCCTCCACGGTCGCGTGCACGATGTTGATGGCGTTGTCGGAGCCGAGCGACTTCGACAGCACGTCGTGGATACCGGCGCACTCGAGCACGGCACGCACGGGACCACCGGCGATAACACCGGTACCCGGCGACGCCGGCTTCAGGAGCACGACACCGGCAGCCTTCTCACCCTGGATCGGGTGCGGGATGGTGCCCTGGATCCGGGGGACCTTGAAGAAGTGCTTCTTGGCCTCCTCAACGCCCTTGGCGATGGCGGCCGGCACCTCCTTGGCCTTGCCGTAACCGACACCCACGGTGCCGTCACCGTCGCCCACCACGACCAGCGCGGTGAAGCTGAAGCGACGACCACCCTTCACAACCTTGGCGACGCGGTTGATCGCGACGACGCGCTCAACGTACGCGGTCTTCTCGGCGGCAGCTGCGCCGCCGTCACGGCCCTTCCGGTCCCGCCGCTCGCCGCCACCGGCACCGCCACCGCGGCGCTGGGGTCCAGCCATTGGAATTACCTCTCTCTGTTTCCGCTAGGACGGAACCGGCTCAGAACTTGAGCCCGGCCTCGCGGGCGGCGTCCGCCAGAGCGGCGATGCGCCCGGCGTACTGGTTACCACCACGGTCGAACACGACAGCCTCGACGCCGGCGGCCTTGGCGCGCTCGGCGACCAGGGCACCGACCTGCTTGGCCTGCGCGGACTTGTCGCCCTCGGCACCACGGATCGAGGTGTCCAGGGTGGAGGCCGACGCGAGGGTGTGGCCCTTCAGGTCGTCGATCACCTGCGCCACGATGTGGCGGTTGGAGCGGGTCACGACCAGACGGGGACGCTCGGCCGTACCCGAGATCCGCTTGCGGATCCGGATGTGACGGCGCTTGATCGAGGCGCGCTTGTAGGCGTCGCCCTTGAGGATCTTCTGCCCGTATGCCATGGCTTACTTACCCGCCTTTCCGACCTTGCGGCGGATGACTTCGCCCTCGTACTTGACGCCCTTGGCCTTGTACGGGTCGGGCTTGCGCAGCTTGCGGATGTTGGCCGCAACCTCGCCGACCTTCTGCTTGTCGATGCCCTCGACCGAGAAACGGGTCGGGTTCTCCACCTTGAAGGTGATGCCCTCGGGGGCCTCGACCAGGATCGGGTGGCTGTAGCCGAGCGCGAACTCGAGGTTCGAGCCCTTGGCCTGGACGCGGTAACCGACACCGCTGATCTCGAGCTTCTTCACGTAACCCTGGGTCACGCCGGTGATCATGTTCGCCACCAGCGTGCGGGACAGGCCGTGGAGGGCCTTGTTCTGACGCTCGTCGTTCGGGCGGGTGACGTTCAGAACGCCGTCCTCACCCTTGACGATCTCGATCGGTGCCACGACGGTGTGGGTCAGCTCGCCCTTGGGGCCCTTGACCTTGACCGTACGGCCGTCGATGGTGACGTCCACGCCGGCGGGAACCGCGATGGGGAGCTTGCCGATGCGCGACATAGCTGTTTCCTCCGTTCCCTTCCGTTACCAGACGTAGGCGAGAACTTCTCCGCCTACGCCCTTCTTGCCGGCCTGCTTGTCGGTGAGAAGCCCGTGCGACGTGGAGATGATCGCCACGCCGAGGCCGCCGAGCACCTTCGGCAGGTTGGTGGACTTCGCGTACACCCGGAGACCGGGCTTGGAGATCCGCTTGATGCCCGCGATGGAGCGCTCACGGTTGGGGCCGAACTTCAGCTCCAGGACGAGGTTCTTGCCGACCTCGGCGTCCTCGACCTTCCAGCCCGTGATGAAGCCCTCCTGCTGGAGGA
Organism: Streptomyces sp. NPDC052023; assembly: GCF_044548465.1. Taxonomy (NCBI): domain Bacteria; kingdom Bacillati; phylum Actinomycetota; class Actinomycetes; order Kitasatosporales; family Streptomycetaceae; genus Streptomyces; species Streptomyces sp. NPDC052023. The sequence goes on from NZ_JBIUBW010000006.1 coordinate 258,541, forward strand.
TCTCCGCGATGTGCGACTTGATCTTCGAGTGCGGCATCGCCACGGTGTCGTGGTACGCCGAGTTCGCGTTCCGCAGACGCGTAAGCATGTCTGCGATCGGATCAGTCATGGTCATGAATTGGCCTTCGGCCTCTCTCGCCGGGGTTTCCTGGTGCGCCATCCCTCTCCCCGATCCGAGACGGGACGGGTGCGGCGCGGTGGACCTACGGCGTAGTAAGTCGTACGGGCGGCAGACGCCCAACCCCACAAGCCTAAGGCATGCGGAGAAGGGCCTCTGCCGACCCAGATGCTTACCGAGAGCTTCAGGAATCCCCTCTTACAGGGATTACCAGGAGCTCTTGGTCACGCCCGGCAGCTCGCCACGGTGAGCCATCTCACGAAGGCACACGCGGCACAGGCCGAACTTGCGGTACACGGAGTGCGGACGGCCGCAGCGCTGGCAGCGGGTGTAGCCACGCACACCGAACTTGGGCTTGCGAGCAGCCTTAGCGATCAGAGCCTTCTTCGCCATCTCGCTCACGCCTCCTTGAACGGGAAGCCGAGGTGACGAAGGAGCGCGCGGCCCTCAGCGTCGTTGGTCGCCGTGGTGACCACGGTGATGTCCATACCCCGGACGCGGTCGATCTTGTCCTGGTCGATCTCGTGGAACATGACCTGCTCCGTGAGACCGAAGGTGTAGTTGCCACGGCCGTCGAACTGCTTGGGGGACAGGCCGCGGAAGTCGCGGATGCGCGGCAGCGCGAGCGACAGGGTGCGGTCCAGGAACTCCCACATGCGGTCGCCACGGAGCGTGACGTGGGCACCGATCGGCTGACCCTCACGCAGCTTGAACTGCGCGATGGACTTGCGGGCCTTGGTGACGGCCGGCTTCTGACCGGTGATCGTGGTGAGGTCGCGGATGGCGCCCTCGATCAGCTTGGAGTCGCGGGCGGCGTCGCCCACACCCATGTTGACCACGATCTTGACGAGGCCGGGGATCTGCATGACGTTCTCGTAGGAGAACTCCTCACGCAGCTTGCCCGCGATCTCCTCGCGGTACTTCGTCTTCAGACGCGGAGTGGTGGTGGTAGCCATCAGATGTCCTCACCCGTCCGCTTGGCAACGCGGATCTTGTTGCCTTCGTCGTCGAAGCGGTAACCGACGCGGGTCACGACCTTGTTGCCGTCCTTCTCCACGACGAGCTGAACATTGCTCACGTGAATGGGGGCCTCGGTGGTGACGATGCCGCCGGCCTGCGAACCACGAGCCGTGGGACCGGCCTTGGTGTGCTTCTTGACCCGGTTGACACCCTCGACCAGGACGCGGTCCTCGCGGGGGTAGGCCGCGATGACCTTGCCCTGCTTGCCCTTGTCCTTACCGGTGATGACCTGGACCAGGTCGCCCTTCTTGATCTTCATGCTTACAGCACCTCCGGCGCGAGCGAGATGATCTTCATGAACTTCTTCTCGCGCAGCTCACGGCCGACGGGGCCGAAGATACGGGTGCCGCGAGGGTCGCCGTCGTTCTTCAGAATGACGGCGGCGTTCTCGTCGAAGCGGATGTACGAGCCGTCCGGACGGCGGCGCTCCTTGACGGTGCGAACGATGACCGCCTTGACGACGTCACCCTTCTTCACGTTGCCACCGGGGATCGCGTCCTTGACGGTGGCGACGATGACGTCACCGATACCCGCGTAGCGGCGACCGGAGCCACCGAGCACACGGATGCAAAGGATCTCCTTCGCACCAGTGTTGTCGGCGACACGCAGTCGCGACTCCTGCTGGATCACGTCTATCTCCTGGTTGTCTGCCGGTTCCCGGGGCGGGTGTCAGAGTTGCACACCCGCCCCGAGCCTGGCGGAACGATGCCTAGGGGGTCCCCCTAGGAGGGATTACTTGGCCTTCTCGAGGATCTCGACGACGCGCCAGCGCTTCGTCGCGGACAGCGGCCGGGTCTCCATGAGGAGGACACGGTCGCCGACGCCCGCGGCGTTCTGCTCGTCGTGCGCCTTGAGCTTGTTCGTACGGCGGATGACCTTGCCGTACAGCGCGTGCTTGACGCGGTCCTCGACAGCGACGACGACGGTCTTGTCCATCTTGTCGCTGACGACAAGACCCTCACGGGTCTTGCGGAAGCCGCGTGCCTCGGTGTTCTCAGTCACGTTGTTCTCGCTCATCAGGCGTTCTCCACCGTCTCGATGCCGAGCTCACGCTCACGCATGAGGGTGTAGATCCGGGCGATGTCCTTGCGGACCGCCTTGAGACGGCCATGGTTCTCGAGCTGGCCGGTCGCCGCCTGGAAGCGGAGATTGAACAGCTCTTCCTTGGCCTCGCGGAGCTTCGCCAGAAGCTCCTCGTTGCCCAGCTCGCGCAGCTCGGACGCCTTGGTACCGGCCGACATCACGCTTCACCTGCCTCGCGCTTGACGATCCGGCACTTCATCGGCAGCTTGTGGGCCGCACGAGTCAGCGCCTCACGGGCGATCTTCTCGTTGGGGTACGAAAGCTCGAACATCACGCGTCCGGGCTTGACGTTGGCGACCCACCACTCCGGGGAACCCTTACCGGAACCCATGCGGGTCTCGGCAGGCTTCTTGGTGAGGGGGCGGTCCGGGTAGATGTTGATCCAGACCTTGCCGCCACGCTTGATGTGACGGGTCATGGCGATACGAGCCGCTTCGATCTGGCGGTTCGTCACGTACGCCGGGGTCAGCGCCTGGATGCCGTACTCGCCGAACGCAACCTGCGTTCCACCCTTGGACATACCGTTGCGCTTCGGGTGGTGCTGCTTGCGGTGCTTGACCCTACGGGGGATCAGCATGTCGGTCAGGCCTCCGTTCCGGTGCTCTCAGCCGGAGCGGCAGCCGCGGGGGCCTCGGCCTTGGGGGCCTCGGAACCGGCAGCCTGCTGCGGCTTGCGACCGCGCCCGCCACGCTCGCCGCCACGGCCACCACGGGCCGGGCGGTCGGCGCCGCCACCGCGAGCCGGGCGGTTACCCGCACGGGCGGCAGCGTTCTCGGCGCGGACCTCGGCGATGTTCTTGACGTCGCCCTTGTAGATCCAGACCTTCACACCGATGCGGCCGAAGGTCGTCTTGGCCTCGAAGAAGCCGTAGTCCACGTTCGCGCGGAGCGTGTGCAGGGGCACACGGCCCTCGCGGTAGAACTCCGAGCGGGACATCTCGGCGCCGCCGAGGCGGCCACCGCACTGGATCTTGATGCCCTTGGCGCCGGCCTTCATGGCGGACTGCATGCTCTTGCGCATGGCCCGACGGAAGGAGACGCGGGAGGAGAGCTGCTCGGCGACGGCCTGGGCGACCAGCTGAGCATCGGTCTCGGGGTTCTTGACCTCGAGGATGTTCAGCTGGACCTGCTTGCCGGTCAGCTTCTCCAGGTCGCCGCGGATGCGGTCGGCCTCGGCGCCGCGGCGGCCGATGACGATGCCCGGGCGAGCGGTGTGGATGTCGACGCGGACGCGGTCACGGGTGCGCTCGATCTCCACCTTGGAGATACCGGCGCGCTCCATGCCGGACGTCATCATCCGGCGGATGGCGACGTCTTCCTTGACGTAGTCCTTGTACAGCTTGTCGGCGTACCACCGGGACTTGAAGTCCGTGGTGACACCGAGCCGGAACCCATGCGGGTTAACCTTCTGGCCCATTACCGGGTTCCTTCCTTGCTGCTGACGACCACGGTGATGTGGCTGGTCCGCTTGCGGATCCGGTAGGCACGGCCCTGGGCACGCGGCCGGAACCGCTTCAGGGTCGGGCCCTCGTCGACGTACGCCTCGGAAATGAAGAGGCTGTCGGCGTCGGTGTGGTCGTAGTTGTGCGCGGCGTTGGCAATGGCGCTGTCGAGCACCTTGCCGACCGGTACGGAGGCGGCCTGCGGAGCGAATCGCAGGACCGCCTGGGCCTCCGTGGCATCCATGCCACGGATGAGGTCCACCACACGGCGGGCCTTCATGGGCGTGACGCGGATGTACCGCGCCTGGGCCCTGGCTTCCATGGTTGTCCCTTTCAGGTTTCTTTGTCTGAATGCGATCCGCGTTAGCGGCGCTTCGACTTCCGGTCGTCCTTGACGTGGCCCCGGAAGGTGCGCGTCGGCGAGAACTCGCCGAGCTTGTGGCCGACCATCGACTCGGTGACGAACACCGGGATGTGGGTCTTGCCGTTGTGCACCGCGAGCGTGTGGCCGAGCATGGCCGGCACGATCATCGAGCGACGGGACCAGGTCTTGATGACGTTCTTGGTGCCGGCTTCGTTCTGGGCGTCCACCTTCTTGAGCAGGTGGTCGTCGACGAAGGGCCCCTTCTTCAAGCTACGAGGCATCTCAACCCGTCCTTAGCGCTTCTTGTTCGTCTTGCGGCGGCGGACGATGTACTTGTTCGACGCCTTCTTGGGCGAACGAGTACGGCCTTCCTTCTTGCCCCACGGGGACACGGGGTGACGACCACCGGAGGTCCGGCCCTCACCACCACCGTGCGGGTGGTCCACCGGGTTCATGACCACACCACGCACGGTCGGGCGAACGCCCAGCCAGCGCTTGCGGCCCGCCTTGCCCCAGTTGATGTTCGACTGCTCGGCGTTGCCGACCTCGCCGACGGTGGCGCGGCAGCGCACGTCGACCAGGCGGATCTCTCCGGACGGCATGCGCAGGTGGGCCATCGAGCCCTCCTTCGCGAGCAGCTGCACGGAGGCACCGGCGGAGCGGGCGAACTTGGCGCCGCCACCGGGACGGAGCTCGATCGCGTGGATCGTGGTACCGACCGGGATGTTGCGCAGCGCCAGGTTGTTGCCCGGCTTGATGTCGGCCCCGGGACCGTTCTCGACGCGGTCACCCTGCTGCAGGTTGCGCGGGGCGAGGATGTAGCGCTTCTCGCCGTCGGCGTAGTGCAGCAGCGCGATGCGCGCGGTGCGGTTGGGGTCGTACTCGATGTGCGCGACCTTCGCCGGCACGCCGTCCTTGTCGTGACGACGGAAGTCGATCACGCGGTAGGCGCGCTTGTGTCCGCCACCCTGGTGGCGAACGGTCACACGACCGGCGTTGTTACGGCCGCCCTTGCTGTGCAGCGGGCGGACCAGCGACTTCTCCGGCGTGGACCGCGTGACCTCGACGAAGTCGGCGACGCTGGAGCCACGACGGCCCGGAGTCGTCGGCTTGTACTTGCGGATTCCCATTTCTCAGTCCTCGTCCGATATCGGACGATCCGGACCTCCGTCAGGAGGCCGGACCGCCGAAGATGTCGATACGGTCGCCCTCGGCGAGGGTCACGATCGCGCGCTTCGTCGCGGCACGCTGGCCGAAGCCGGTGCGGGTCCGCTTGCGCTTGCCCTGGCGGTTGATCGTGTTCACGCCGGTGACCTTGACCGAGAAGACCGCCTGGACGGCCTGCTTGATCTGGGTCTTGTTGGCGTTCGGGGCCACGATGAACGTGTACTTGCCCTCGTCGAGAAGCGCGTAGCTCTTCTCGGACACGACCGGCTTCAGCAGGACGTCACGGGGGTCCGTGAAGGCCTTGCTCGCCGGGGTGACGACGGTGTTCTTGCCCTCGGCCTCGTGGCGGCGCGCCTTGGCGACGCGCGCGGCCTTGGCGGCCTTGGCGGCCTTCGAGGCAATGGCGGGGTGACGGATAGCCATCAGGCCTCGCTCCCTTCGGTGTCATCGGCCTTCGGGCCCGACACGAAGGACTCGAAAGCGGCCTTGGTGAAGACCACGTCGTCCGAGACGAGAACGTCGTACGTGTTCAGCTGGCCCGGCTCCAGGATGTGGACCTGGGGCAGGTTACGGGCGGACAGCCACGCGGCCTCGTCGGCGCGGTCGACGACCAGGAGCAGGTTCTTGCGCTCCGAGATCTTGCCGAACAGCGTCCGGGCGGCCTTCGTCGACGGGTTCTCACCCTCGACGACGCCGGAGACGACGTGGATGCGGTTGTGGCGGGCCCGGTCGGTGAGGGCGTGACGCAGCGCGGCAGCCTTCATCTTCTTCGGGGTCCGCTGCGAGTAGTCACGCGGCTGCGGGCCGTGGACGACGCCACCGCCGGCGAACTGCGGCGCGCGGGTCGAGCCCTGACGGGCGCGACCGGTGCCCTTCTGGCGGTACGGCTTCTTGCCACCGCCGCGGACCTCGCCACGGGTCTTGGTCTTGTGCGTGCCCTGACGGGCCGCGGCCAGCTGCGCGACGACGACCTGGTGGATCAGCGGAATGCTGACCTTCTCAACGCCGAAGATCTCCGCGGGGAGCTCGACGGAACCGGCCTTGTCGCCCGCCGGCGAAAGGATGTCAACAGTGCTCATCGGTTACCTCAGGCCCCCTTGGCCGCGGTGCGGACCAGGACGAGGCCGCCGTTCGGACCGGGAACCGCGCCCTTGATGAGCAGCAGACCCTTCTCCGCGTCAACGGCGTGGACGGTCAGGTTCTGGGTGGTGACCCGCTCGTTGCCCATGCGACCCGCCATGCGGAGGCCCTTGAACACGCGGCCCGGGGTGGCGCAGCCACCGATGGAACCGGGCGAGCGGTGCTTGCGCTGGGTGCCGTGTCCGGCGCCGAGGCCACGGAAGTTGTGGCGCTTCATGACACCGGCGAAGCCCTTGCCCTTGCTCTTGCCGGTCACGTCGACCTTCACGCCGGCCTCGAACACCTCGGCGGTGATCTCCTGGCCGAGCGTGTACTCGGAGGCGTCCGCGGTGCGGATCTCGACGAGGTGACGACGGGGGGTGACGTCGGCCTTGGCGAAGTGGCCCTTGAGGGGCTTGTTCACCTTGCGCGGGTCGATCTCGCCGAAGGCGATCTGGACGGACTCGTAGCCGTCGACGTCGTTCGTACGGACCTGGGTGACGACGTTGGGCCCGGCCTTGACGACGGTGACGGGAACAACACGGTTGTTCTCGTCCCACACCTGCGTCATACCGAGCTTCTCGCCCAGGATGCCCTTGATCTGCTTGGTCATCTCTCAGATCACCGGCCTCAGAGCTTGATCTCGATGTCGACACCGGCCGGGAGGTCGAGTCGCATCAGAGAGTCAACGGTCTTGGGGGTCGGGTCGAGGATGTCGATCAGGCGCTTGTGCGTGCGCATCTCGAAGTGCTCGCGCGAGTCCTTGTACTTGTGCGGCGACTTGATGACGCAGTACACGTTCTTCTCAGTGGGCAGCGGCACCGGGCCCGCGACCGACGCACCAGTGCGGGTCACCGTCTCGACGATCTTCTTCGCCGAGGAGTCGATGACCTCGTGGTCGTAGGCCTTGAGCCGGATGCGGATCTTCTGTCCCGCCATGGCTACTTCGTAGTCCTGTCTCTCTACAGCTCTGGAACCCGGTGTTCCTGTCCTCTTCTCCGACCCACGCGGTCGGGCGTGTCGCACTCTCGCTGACACAGATGTCCCTTGTTCGAACATCCCTGCGGGATTGCACACAGCCCTGCCGGAACCGTGAACCGGGGGCGAGAGGCCCACCGGGTGCCTGGCCGGTGCCGCGCCCACGCTTCCCGGAAGATTCCCGTACGTCCGCCCCACATGGGGACGACGAGTACTGTGGGACTCGCTTCCGGTCCTCCCGGCGGGAGGCGCGCAGCATCAACACTCGACCGAGCAACTCGGACAGTCTGCCATATGGGGCAGCACCGACGCCAATCGAGCCGGGAAGAATACCCCGGGCGTGACGCAGGTCAAACCCCGGTCCGCGGCACCGGCGCCGCTCAGTCCGGCTCCCACGCCCGCCGTCGCGGCAGCGCCCAGAACAACACGCCCAGGACCAGGGCCACCGCGGCGGGCACCAGCAGGAGCACCGCCGGGCGCACCGCCTCGCGGAGCAGCCAGGCGCCCACCAGGCCTCCGGCGAACATCGCGCCGACCGACACGAGGCGACGGCCCTCGGCGCGCGGGCCGGAGCCGATGCGGCGGTCGGCTGCCGGGACGAGCCCGCCGAGGAACGCCGTGAGCGCCCGCGTGGAGACCGTGGTGGGCACGTCCGGGACCTGTACCCGCATGGTGGTGACGTTGCGTACGCCCATGGCCGCGGCCACCAGGGCGATCACGACCAGGTGGCGGCCGGTGCCACGGCCGGCGTCCGGGTCGTCGGCGCCGATGTGCCACGCGAGAAGGCCACCGCAGGCGAGGAGCAGCGCCTCGGTGATCAGGCCGGGCACGAGCCAGCGGCGGTCATGGACGTCCACATAGGCCTCGAACAGGGAGCCGGCCACCGCACCTGCCATGAAGCCGGCGACGGAGACCCCCGCCGCGGCCGGGGAGAGTGCGGCGGCGCCCATGAGCGCGAAGGCGAGGAAGAGGAGGTTGCCGGTCTGCACGGCGGTGAAGGCCGGGCCCAGCACGAGGAAGCTGACGGCCTCGATCATGCCGGTCACCACAGTGAGCAGCACCATGGCCGAGGTCAGCCCGACGCCCGCCCTGGGCTTCATGCGGGGGTCCGCTTCATACGGGGACCGTACGTCGTGACCGGCGCGTCGGGCCTGCGCTGCCGCGAGCCGCTACGCCGATCAGGTGCGGCCCCCGCGAGGGGCCCTCGGAGCCGCCCCGCCGAAACCCGTCGGGCGGACGGATTTCTTCCGCGACCGACCTGACGTGATCATGGTCGGCATGTCGATCACTTCCCGGCGCGGCCTGCTCGCCGCCCTCGCGGCCTCGGCCGCGTCCGTCCCGTTCAGCGGCCTGGCCGCCGCCCCGGCGCGAGCCGCCGGGCCGCCGCACGCCGTCGAGCCGCTCGCCGGATCCGCCGGCCTGGGCTCGGTCCGCTCCTCGGTGACCCTGCCGCCACTGGACGCCTCCTACTTCACGCAGGCCACCCTGAGCACACCGCTCACCGCGACCGTGCTGCCGGGGTACCCGGCCCGTACCGAGGTCACCTCGGGCGGCCACCGCGTCGCCCTGCTCACCCACGGAGCCCGGACCGTCGTACTGCCGGGCCCGGTGCGGACGTTCACGGAGAACAAGAAGCCCTTCGCCGACGACTTCCGGCGCACGCTGACGGACACCTGGGGCAGCTCCCCCGGCGGCGGAAGCTGGTCCACCCTCGGACCCGCCGACACGGACTACTCGGTCGCACCCGGCACCGGCGTCATCGCCCTCACCACCGACTACGCCAGCCGCCACGCCACCGTCCGGGACGGCGAGATCACGGACGTGGACGTCCGCTCCGTGGCCCGGTTCGACAAGGTGCCCACCGGCCAGGCCTGCTCCTACGCGCTGTCCTTCGGCTACCAGGACACCCACAACAACTACCGGGCACGGCTCTCCTTCCTCACCACCGGCGCGGTCGAACTGCGCGTCGAGAAGGAGGTCGCCGACACGGTCACCCAGCTGACCTCCGCCGTCACCCTCGCCACCGGCGTCGCCGCGGGCACCGACTGGACGATCCGGGTCCGCCGCGAGGGCAGCCGCATCCGCGTCAAGGCCTGGCGCACGGCCGCAGCGGAACCCTCCGGATGGGCCGCCGACGTCACCGACGCCACCTTCGGCAAGGGGCGGGTCGGCCTGCGCGCGCTCGCCAACGACGGCTGCACCAATCTGCCCCTCAGGCTGCTCGCCAGCCGGTTCGAGGTGAGCGCCGCGACCTGGGCGGCACCGCCGACGGTCACCCACGGCGACTGGGTGCGGGTGCTGCCGGAGCCCTTCGACGGCACCTGGACGCCGGAGCTCGAAAGGACCGTGCGCGGCTGGGCAGGCTCCACCGCGCCGGACGTCCTGGCCCACGCGGCGATGTTCCTGACCGGCGCCCCCGCGGTCGTCGCGGGCTCCGGACCGGCCGAGGGCAGGCAGGTCCTCGGCGAGTCCGGCTACGGCTACCTCGACCCGCAGGGCAACCGCTACGAGGGCGCCGACTTCCACGAGTACATGAACATCGGCTGGACCTTCCCCGACGGCACCCACACCGGCCCGTCCAGCAAGCAGGCCGGCAACCTGGACTGCTCCGGCTACACGCGGATGGTGTACGGCTACCACCTGGGCGTACCGCTGGCCGGGGGCCAGGACACGTCGGGCATGCGGATACCGCGCAAGTCGCGCGACATGGCCGAGCACGCGCCCGGCGTACGCGTCGCCCGCACCGACGGCACGAACCCGCCCGCGGCGCCCCTGCTCCAGCCCGGCGACCTGGTCCTGTTCAACGCCGACTCCGGCGACGACACCGCGACGGTCACGGTCGATCACGTCGGCATCTACCTGGGCCAGGACTCCGCGGGCGGGCGCCGCTTCCTCTCCAGCCGCAAGACGGTCGACGGCCCCACCATGTCGGACCTCGGTGGCGCGTCGCTGCTGGACGGCACGGGCACGTACGCGACCAAGCTGCACACGGTCCACCGCATCTGAGCCCGCCGGATCCCGGGCACGGGGACCCGCTCGCCCGCGTCGCCTCAGACGACTCCCTGCGCCACCATCGCCTCCGCCACCCGCTCGAAGCCGGCGATGTTCGCGCCCGTGACGTAGTCGCCGGGGCTGCCGTAGCGGGCGGCGGTCTCGCGGCAGGTGGTGTGGATGCCGGTCATGACGCGGGCGAGCTCCTCCTCGACGCGCCCCGCCGGCCAGGACGTACGGGACGCGTTCTGGGCCATCTCCAGGGCGCTGACCGCCACGCCGCCGGCGTTCGCCGCCTTGGCCGGGCCGAACGCGACCCCGGCCTGCTGGAAAAGCTGGACGGCCCCCGGCGTCGCCGGCATGTTCGCGCCCTCCGAGACCGCCCTCACGCCGTTGCGGATCAGGGTCGCGGCGTCGTTCTCGTCGAGTTCGTTCTGGGTCGCGGACGGCAGGGCGACATCGGCCGGGACCTCCCAGACCCGGCCGTCCGGCACGAACCGCGCGGAGGCACCCCGCCGTTGCGCGTACGTGCCGACGCGGCCGCGCTCCACCTCCTTGACCTGCCGCAGCAACTCCAGGTCGACGCCCTTCTCGTCGACCACGTAGCCGGAGGAGTCCGAGCACGTGAGGGGGTTCGCGCCGAGGGCCGTCAGCTTCTCGATGGTGTGGATCGCGACGTTCCCGGAGCCCGACACGACCGCCGTCCGGCCCTCCAGGTCCTCGCCGCGTTCCCGCAGCATCGCCGCCGTGAACAGGACGTTGCCGTAGCCCGTCGCCTCCGGGCGGATCAGCGAGCCGCCCCAGCCCGGACCCTTGCCGGTGAGCACTCCGGCCTCCCAGCGGTTGGTGATCCGGCGGTACTGGCCGAAGAGGTAGCCGATCTCCCGGCCCCCGACGCCGATGTCACCCGCCGGTACGTCCGTCTGCTCGCCGATGTGGCGGTGCAGTTCCGTCATGAAGGACTGGCAGAAGCGCATGACCTCCGCGTCGCTGCGCCCCCTCGGGTCGAAGTCGCTGCCGCCTTTGCCGCCGCCGATGCCGAGACCGGTCAGCGCGTTCTTGAAGACCTGCTCGAAGCCGAGGAACTTGACGATGCCGAGGTTCACCGAGGGGTGGAAGCGCAGGCCGCCCTTGTACGGACCCAGGGCGCTGTTGAACTCGACGCGGAAGCCCCGGTTGACGTGCACCCGGCCCCGGTCGTCCTGCCACGGCACCCGGAAGATGATCTGCCGCTCCGGCTCGCACAGCCGCTCGACGAGTCCCGGCTCCGCGTACTCCGGCCGGGCCGCGAGCACCGGTGCCAGCGTGTCCAGCACTTCGGCGACGGCCTGGAGGAACTCCGGCTGCGCGGGGTTGCGGTCCTCGATCTCCGTGCGGAGGCGGTGCAGCACGTCCGCCGTCCTGGTCTCGTCGCGTCGCTTCGCCACGGGCTCCCTCTCCTGTCCGGCACGATCACTGATTCCGGAACGATCGCTGATCGAGCGCGCCCGCCGGCACGGCACGCGGGTCGATCCGGCACGATCGCTGGTACGGCCTACCCGCCGCGTGCGTTCAGGAAAGACGGCCGGAGCCGGCCGCGGCCACCCGATCCGGCATCAGGGGACCACCCAACTGGTCTGTACCAACCCCTTGCCCCCACCCCCTCCCCGCCGCAAGCTCGGCTCATGGAGCTGGAGCTGCGGCATCTGAAGACGGTTCGTGCCATTGCCGACGCCGGAAGCCTCACCAGGGCGGCGACGGCGCTCGGGCTCGCACAACCCGCGCTGAGCGCACAGCTCAAGCGCATCGAGCGGGCCCTGGGAGGTGCGTTGTTCGAGCGAGGCCGGCACGGGGTGCGGGCAACGCCGCTCGGGGAGCTGGTGCTCGAACGCACCCGTGTCGTGCTGCCGGCGGTGACCGAACTCCAGCAGGAGGCGGCGCGGTTCGCCCGCTCCGCGCGCGAGTCGGCCGCTTTCCGGCTGGGCGGCACCCACGGGCCGCTGCTCGGCGCCCTGGTGGACCGGCTGGCCGACGTCATGCCCGAGGCCCGCGTGACGACCTGCGCCTCGTGGTCCGAGCGGCAGCTGGCCGATCTGCTCGCCGAGGGGCGGCTCGACTTCGCGCTCGCCGGGACCTGCGGGTCGGCGGCGCCGCCCGGCGCCGAGGGGCTGGTCTGGTGCGAGGTCGCCGTCGATCCGGTGTTCGTCATGGTGCCCGAGGCGCACGCCCTCGCCGCCGCGCACGAGGTCGGGCTGAGCGAACTCTCCGACGAGCAGTGGGCGTGCGTGCCCGGCGACGGGTGTTTCGGGGACTGCTTCACCGCCTCCTGCGCACGAGCGGGGTTCACACCACGCCGGATGTACGAGACGGACACCTCGTCGGTGGTGCATCTGGTGCAGGTGGGGCGGGCGGTGGGGTTGTGCCGGGCCACGTTCCCGAGCACGCCGGGGATCGTCACCCGTCCCCTGCGCGGTACGCCGCTGGCCTGGCGGCATCTGCTGGGCTGGCATGCGGTGACGCAGGACGCGGACGCCGCCGCCACCGTGCTCGCGCAGGCGCGCATGGCGCACGCGAGCGTGGCGGCACGCAGCGACAGCTACACCGAGTGGCTGGCCGCGCGTCGCGTGCCCTGAGGCTGTTCCATAACGCCGGGGAGAGGGTCAACCGACGTCTTATGGGCGCCCGTTGTCCCTCCCTACGGTTTCGGCACCTCCCCACCGAGCGAGACCGAGACCGAGGAGATCCCCCATGCTCCAGCGACACACCCGGGCCAGGGCCGCGGGTGCCGCCGTGGCGGCGACGGCCGCCCTGCTCGTGGCCGGGCTCAGCGGCTCCGCGAGCGCGGGCGCCGCCGCCGTACCGCCCGCCCCCTCAGCCCCTCCGGCCGCCCCGGCCCCCTCGGCCGCCGAGACACTGCGCACCGACGCCGCACCCCCTGCCCTGCTCCGCGCCATGGCGCGCGACCTCGGCCTGGACAGGCGGCAGGCGGAGCGGCGTCTGGCCAACGAGGCGGAGGCCGGGGCCGCCGCGGGCCGCCTGCGGGCAGCACTCGGCGGCGACTTCGCGGGCGCCTGGGTGCGCGGCGCGGACTCCGGCACGCTCACCGTGGCGACCACGGACGCCGCCGACGTACGCCTGATCGAGGCGCTGGGCGCGAAGGCCGCGGTCGTCCGCCATTCCCTCACCGACCTGGACGCCGCGAAGGCCCGGCTGGACCGGGCGGCCGAGCGGCAGGGCACGGCCGACGCGCCCGTGTGGTACGTCGACGTCCGCGCCAACAACGTCGTCGTCCAGGCCGTACGCCCCGCCGCCGGCCGGGCCTTCCTGCGCGCGGCAGGCGTGGACGGCTCCCTCGCCCGGGTCGAGAGGATCGCCGAGAAGCCCCGGGCACTGTACGACCTGCGCGGCGGCGAGGCGTACTCCATCAACAACAGCGGGCGCTGCTCGATCGGCTTCTCCGTCACCAGGGGCAGCCAGCAGGGCTTCGCCACCGCCGGCCACTGCGGCCGGACCGGCGCGAGCACCACCGGCCACAACCGGGTGGCGCAGGGCACCTTCCAGGGCTCGATCTTCCCCGGCCGGGACATGGCATGGGTCGCCACCGACTCGCAGTGGACGGCGACGCCCTACGTGAGGGGCGCGGGCGGCCAGAACGTCCAGGTCACCGGATCGACGCAGGCGCCCGTCGGCGCGTCCGTGTGCCGCTCCGGCTCCACCACCGGATGGCACTGCGGCACGATCCAGCAGCACAACACCAGCGTCACCTACCCGGAGGGCACCATCACCGGCGTCACCCGCACCTCGGTCTGCGCCGAACCCGGCGACTCCGGCGGCTCGTACCTCTCCGGCAGCCAGGCCCAGGGCGTCACATCGGGCGGCTCGGGCAACTGCGCCAGCGGCGGTACGACGTTCTTCCAGCCGATCAACCCGCTGCTCCAGAACTACGGCCTCACCCTCACCACCACGACGGACCCGGGAGACCCCGGCGACCCCGGCGACCCGGGCGGCACCTGGACGGCCGGCACGGTCTACCAGCCGGGCGACACGGTGACGCACAGCGGAGCGACCTACCGCTGCCTCCAGGGCCACCAGGCCCAGCCGGGCTGGGAGCCGCCCAACGTACCGGCGCTCTGGCAGCGGGTGTGACCCGCTGACCGGCTGGCGGGTCCGGGCGCCGACCCCGGACCCGCCCGTACAGCGCCGGCTAGCTCCGGGTGACCACCGCGCACCCCTCTCCGCCGGCCGTCTCCCCCAGGGGGGTGAGACCCGGGCGGACGATGGTGCGGGAGACGCGGTCGGCCGCCGTCACCGGGCAGGAGGTCCGCCACCAGCGAGGGCCGCAGCGCGACGACGGCGAGCCCCACGGCGAGCACTACCCCGGCCGCCGCGCCCAGCGTGCGTCTTCGGCGGGCCCGCCCGTCGGCCTCGTGCCGGGCGGGACCCGTACGCCATCCCGGAGGGGTCGCCGGCTGGTCCTGCTCGCGCCTGGGAGAGATCGGACGCGGCACGGCACGCGTCAGTACGCCCCGTCAGGCCCCCGGCACCGCCCGGCCTACCTCGCCTCCGCCTCCGGCACCCCCACGACCGCGCAGTGGCTCACGCCGCCCGCTGAAAACTCCGCAACCGCACGAACGACGACTCCAGCCCCTTCTTCAGCGCACGCGCCGCCGGCCGTTCCACGAAGCGGTGCACGAGCCAGCTCAGCACCAGGAATCCGGCGACCAGGGCGGCGACCAGCAGACGGGGGTCCATCGTGCCGCGGAGGTGGTGGATGACGACGATGCCGGCGAGGTAGTGCGTGAGGTAGAGCGGATACGTCAGACAGCCCGCCGTCACCAGCCACTTCCAGCGGATGCGGTCGGTCCAGCCGAGCGCGATGCCCACCATCAGCAGCATGAAGAGGGTGAAGATGACGACCGCGCCGCGCCAGCTGCTGACCTGCTCGTACTCGACCCGCTCCCCCAGCTCCAGCTGCCCCATCAGCCAGGACATCGCGAGAATGCCCCACAGCAGCAGGTCCTGGCCGAAGCGGTGCATCAGGTAGAGGGCGAGACCCGCGATGAAGTACCAGGCGGCGCTGGGGTCCGCCACCAGTGTCAGCAGCGGGAACTTGGAGATCGGGGCCAGCATCGCCGCCGCGCCCCAGACGCAGCAGAAGACGACGACCCGGCGGTACGTCAGGCCCATGGCGACGACGACGAGGAACAGCAGGTAGAAGCGGAGCTCCGACCAGAGCGTCCAGTACACGGGGTCGACGTTCGGGACCTTGGAGCCGGACTGCAGCATCGTCAGGTTGAACAGGACCTCCCGCAGCCGCAGCCGCTCCTGCACGCCCGGCAGCAGCACCAGCACGGCCGTCGTGAAAAAGACGGCGAACCAGTAGGCGGGGTAGAGACGGATCACCCGCGAGACGAAGAAGTCCTTCGGTGTGCGGCCCCAGCACGACATGCAGATCACGAAGCCGCTGATCACGAAGAAGATCTCGACGCCGATCCAGCCGAAGGAGGCGACGCGGAACACGGTCGGCATGAGCTCCGAGACCGGGCGGTCCCAGATGATGTTGCCCGCCTCGTCGGCCCTGCGGGTGCCGGCGAAGTGGTGCAGGACCACCATCAGGGCGGCGACGAGCCGGATGCCGTCGACGACGTACAGCCGGGGACGGGGCCGGGGGGCGCGCGCCGAGGTGTCCACCTTCGGTGCGCCCACCGGCGGTGTGGGGCGGTCGGCCACCGCCACCGGCATGGGTATCGACAATCCGCTGCGCGCACCCTGCATAGGGAAGTCCTAGCCATCCTCGGGAGAGACTCGGGGCCCGACGGCCACTGAACGACGGTTCACGCTACGTCGGCACTTTCCGCCCCACGGGGACAGAAAAGAACAATCCCCCCGTGCACACAGGGAAGTTGAGGTAACTCTCGCCAATTCGCCGCACAGTGTTCGACCAGGTTTCACTCAGGCTCAGGACACCCTTCCGAATCGTTCGAGCGCGGCCGGGCACGGCAAAGGGGCCCGTACGACCGAAGTCGTACGGGCCCCTTCAGGCCTTGTCAGGTCAGGCGGCCTTCAAGCAAGCGGTACTTACTTGACGATCTTGGTGACCTGGCCGGCGCCCACGGTCCGGCCACCCTCACGGATGGCGAACTTCAGGCCCTCCTCCATGGCGACGGGCTGGATCAGCTCGACGCGCATCTCGGTGTTGTCGCCCGGCATGACCATCTCGGTGCCCTCGGGGAGGTGCACGACACCGGTCACGTCAGTCGTACGGAAGTAGAACTGCGGGCGGTAGTTGTTGAAGAAGGGGGTGTGACGGCCACCCTCGTCCTTCGACAGGATGTAGGCCTGGGCCTCGAACTCGGTGTGCGGGGTGACAGAGCCCGGCTTGATGATGCACTGGCCGCGCTCGACGTCCTCGCGCTTGATGCCGCGGAGCAGCAGACCGACGTTCTCACCGGCCTGGCCCTCGTCGAGCAGCTTGCGGAACATCTCGATACCGGTGACCGTGGTGGTGGTCTTCTCGGTCTTGATGCCGATGATGTCGACGGTCTCGTTGACCTTGAGGACACCACGCTCGATACGGCCGGTGACGACCGTACCGCGACCGGTGATCGTGAAGACGTCCTCGATCGGCATCAGGAACGGCTTGTCGACGTCACGCTCGGGCTGCGGGACGGACTCGTCGACAGCCTTCATCAGGTTGAGGACGGAGTCGACCCACTCCTGCTCGCCCTCGAGGGCCTTGAGCGCGGAGACCTTGACGACCGGCAGGTCGTCGCCCGGGAACTCGTACTCGGAGAGCAGCTCACGGACCTCGAGCTCGACGAGCTCCAGGATCTCCTCGTCGTCCACCATGTCGGCCTTGTTGAGGGCGACCACGATGTACGGCACGCCGACCTGGCGGGCCAGGAGCACGTGCTCCTTGGTCTGCGGCATCGGGCCGTCGGTGGCGGCGACCACCAGGATCGCGCCGTCCATCTGCGCGGCACCGGTGATCATGTTCTTGATGTAGTCCGCGTGACCCGGGCAGTCGACGTGGGCGTAGTGACGCGCCTCGGTCTGGTACTCGACGTGCGCGATGGAGATGGTGATACCGCGCTGACGCTCTTCCGGCGCCTTGTCGATGTTGTCGAACGGGGTGGCCTCGTTCAGGTCCGGGTACGCGTCGTGCAGCACCTTGGTAATGGCGGCCGTGAGGGTCGTCTTACCGTGGTCGATGTGACCGATGGTGCCGATGTTGACGTGCGGCTTAGTCCGCTCGAACTTCGCCTTCGCCACTGGGGTCCTCCTGTGGAGTGGTTCTGTACGCCTTACTTCATCGGCGCCAGGTGATCTTTGCTGTTAAGTCCCGGGCCCCGGGGCATTCATCCAGGATTGCGGGTGAATGCCCCGAGAGGCTCCGGAGTCAAGCCTACGGCGTATGAACGCGGTGCGTTACTCGCCCTTGGCCTTCGCGATGATCTCCTCGGCGACGTTCCGCGGAACCTCGGCGTAGGAGTCGAACTGCATCGAGTAGCTTGCGCGACCCGACGTCTTGCTGCGGAGGTCCCCGACGTAGCCGAACATCTCCGAAAGGGGCACGAGGCCCTTGACGACGCGGGCACCGGCCCGCTCCTCCATGGCCTGGATCTGGCCACGGCGGGAGTTGATGTCACCGATGACCTCGCCCATGTAGTCCTCGGGCGTGGTGACCTCGACGGCCATCATCGGCTCGAGGAGCACGGGGCTGGCCTTGCGCGCGGCCTCCTTGAAGGCCTGCGAACCGGCGATCTTGAACGCGAGTTCGGAGGAGTCGACCTCGTGGTAGGCACCGTCGAGAAGCGTGACGCGGACGCCCGTCATCTCGTAGCCGGCGAGGATGCCGAACTGCATGGCCTCCTGCGCACCGGCGTCGACCGAAGGGATGTACTCCTTCGGGATGCGACCACCGGTCACCTTGTTCACGAACTCGTACGAGGCGTCGCCGCCCTCGATGGGCTCGATCGCGATCTGCACCTTGGCGAACTGACCGGTACCACCGGTCTGCTTCTTGTGGGTGTAGTCCACGCGCTCGACGGCCTTGCGGATCGTCTCGCGGTAGGCGACCTGCGGCTTGCCGACGTTGGCCTCGACCTTGAACTCACGGCGCATACGGTCGACGAGCACCTCGAGGTGCAGCTCGCCCATACCGCCGATGATGGTCTGGCCGGTCTCCTCGTCCGAGTGAACCTGGAAGGAGGGGTCCTCCTCCGCGAGACGCTGGATGGCGACACCCAGCTTCTCCTGGTCACCCTTGGACTTGGGCTCGATGGCGACCTGGATGACCGGCGCCGGGAAGTCCATGGACTCCAGGATGACCGGGTTCTTGTCGTCGCTCAGCGTCTCACCGGTGGTGGTCTGCTTGAGGCCCATGACGGCGACGATGTCGCCGGCGCCCACCGAGTCGATCTCCTCACGCTTGTTCGCGTGCATGCGGTAGATCTTGCCGATGCGCTCCTTCTTGCCCTTGACCGAGTTCAGCACAGCGGTGCCGGACTCCAGGCGACCGGAGTAGATCCGGACGAAGGTGAGCTTGCCGAGGTGCGGGTCGCTCATGATCTTGAACGCGAGCGCGGACAGCGGCTCGTCGTCCGAGGGCTTGCGCTTGACGACGACCTCGGGGTCCTTGACGTCCTGGCCCTCAATGGCCTCGACGTCGAGCGGGGTCGGCAGGTAGCGCACGACCGCGTCGAGCAGGGGCTGGACGCCCTTGTTCTTGAACGCGGTGCCACAGAACACCGGGGTGACCGTGGTGCCGTCGGACTTGCCGGACGCGATGGTGATACGACGGATCGCGGCGTACAGCTGCTCCTCGGTGGGCTCCTCACCCTCCAGGTACAGCTCCATGACCTCTTCGTCGTTCTCCGCGACGGCCTCGACCAGCTTGCCGCGCCACTCCTCGGCGGCCTCGGTGTGCGTGGCCGGGATGTCGACGACGTCGTACATCTCGCCCTTCGCCGCCTCGGCGGACCACACGAGCGCCTTCATGCGGACCAGGTCCACGACGCCCTTGAAGTCGGCCTCGGCACCGATCGGAAGCTGCATGACGAGCGGCTGGGCGCCCAGGCGGTCCGAGATCATGTCCACGCAGCGGTGGAACTCGGCGCCGGTACGGTCCAGCTTGTTGACGAAGCAGATCCGCGGCACGCCGTAACGGTCGGCCTGACGCCACACCGTCTCGGACTGCGGCTCGACACCGGCGACACCGTCGAACACCGTCACGGCACCGTCGAGGACACGCAGCGAACGCTCCACCTCGACGGTGAAGTCGACGTGCCCCGGGGTGTCGATGATGTTGATCGTGTAGTCGTTGTCCTCGAGCGGCCAGTGGCAGGTGGTGGCAGCAGAGGTGATCGTGATGCCACGCTCCTGCTCCTGCTCCATCCAGTCCATGGTGGCAGCGCCGTCGTGGACCTCACCGATCTTGTAGCTGACGCCGGTGTAGAAGAGGATCCGCTCGGTGGTGGTCGTCTTGCCCGCGTCGATATGGGCCATGATCCCGATGTTGCGGACCTTGGCCAGGTCAAGTGAAGTGGTAGCCATAAGGCTTCAGTCTTCTCTCGGTCTCGATGGGGTCTGCGACTACCAGCGGTAGTGCGCGAAGGCCTTGTTGGACTCGGCCATCTTGTGGGTGTCCTCGCGCTTCTTCACGGCCGCACCGAGGCCGTTCGAGGCATCGAGAAGCTCGTTGAGCAGACGCTCGGTCATGGTCTTCTCGCGACGGGCGCGGGAGTAACCGACCAGCCAGCGCAGCGCCAGGGTGTTGGCACGGCCGGGCTTGACCTCGACCGGGACCTGGTAGGTGGCGCCACCGACACGGCGGGACTTGACCTCGAGGGTCGGCTTGATGTTCTCAAGAGCGCGCTTGAGCGTGATGACCGGGTCGTTACCGGTCTTGTCGCGCAGGCCCTCCATGGCGCCGTACACGATGCGCTCGGCGGTGGAGCGCTTGCCGTTCAGCAGCACCTTGTTGATCAGGGAGGTCACCAGAGGGGAGCCGTAAACCGGGTCGATGATGACCGGGCGCTTCGGGGCGGGGCCCTTACGAGGCATTCTTACTTCTCCTTCTTGGCGCCGTAGCGGCTGCGGGCCTGCTTGCGGTTCTTGACACCCTGGGTGTCGAGCGAGCCACGGATGATCTTGTAGCGAACACCCGGCAGGTCCTTCACACGGCCGCCGCGCACGAGCACGATGGAGTGCTCCTGCAGGTTGTGTCCCTCACCCGGAATGTAAGCGGTGACCTCGATCCCGCTGGTCAGGCGCACACGCGCGACCTTACGCAGGGCCGAGTTCGGCTTCTTCGGGGTGGTCGTGAACACACGCGTGCAGACGCCCCGGCGCTGAGGGGAACCCTCGAGTGCGGGCGTCTTGTTCTTCTCGACCTTGTCCTGCCGGCCCTTACGGACCAGCTGCTGGATCGTAGGCACTACTTCTCCGGTTTCTGTGTGCCGATGGGTACAGCTAACCTGGAACGTCGCCGACCCACGCGGTCGGGTGTGTCGAATCCGGCGGACTCCCACCGCCGAGGCAGAAAGAAGCGCGGATCACGGTGGCCGCTCTCGGACTCCCCGTGCGGTTGAAGGCACGCACCAGAGCCAGGGCACACCCCAGGCACAAGGTCTGAGCGTACCTACCGCATACGCTGCGGTCAAAACAAATGCCCGGCACCCGCCGGGCGGCAATGACCACGCCAAATCTCCTGTTCGGCCGAGCCCGGCCGAACCCGTCCCCGGCGGGCTTGTACACCTGTGCGAGGCTGTGGGGGATCTTATGGCAGATGTTTCGCGATCACCCGGACTGTGACGCCCCGCCCGGGGCCCGGTGATCGGGCCGGAGGGGGACCACAGTCATGAGCACGGCTGCCAGTTCCGAGGCGGCGGATTCCGCCGTGACCGGCGACGAGGACGCCGAGCGGCCCAGGACGTCCCGGATGCCCCGGATGCCCCGGCGGATCGCGGTCCCGGACGGACTCCGCCCCTACGGCGCCCCGCTGCTCCTCTACGGCGCCACCAAGCTCGTCGGCACCGTCGTCTTCGCGATCCTGCTGATGGCCTCCGGCGAGTACCGCGGGAAGAACCCCCGCTTCGGCGGCGGCGCGCACTGGTGGGACGTACTCGCCACCTGGGACGGCTGGTGGTACCTCCAGGTCGCCGAGAAGGGGTACGACCCCGGACCGCTGCGACGGCTCGATCCCGGCGGGATGTTCACGGTCGAGCAGAACTCCGTCGCCTTCTTCCCCCTCTACCCCGGCCTGATCCGGGGCACCTCCGAGGTCACCGGGCTCGGTCTGTACGGATCCGGGATCCTGGTCTCGGTCATCGCCTCCTTCGTCGCGGCCGCCGGCATCTACGCGGTGATCTCGCTGCTCGCGGGTGCCCGCGCGGGCACGATCGCCGCCGGGCTGTGGGCCGTGGCGCCCGGCTCGGGCGTCGAGTGGGCGGTGTACTCGGAGTCCGTCTTCGTGGCGATCGCCGCCTGGTGCTGCTACAGCGTGATGAAGGGCCGCTGGGTGGCCGCCGGGCTGCTCGCCTTCGTGGCCGGCCTCAACCGGCCCACGTCCGCCGCGCTGATCGGCGCCGTCGGTCTCGCGGCACTGGTGACGCTGGCCCGCCGGGAGGGCCGCCGGAGGCACGGGGTGGCGGGGCCGGTGTACGCCATGATCGCCGCGCCGCTCGGACTGCTCACCTACATCGTCTGGGTCGGCCTCAGCATGGGCGAGCTGACGGCGTACTTCACGCTCCAGCGCGAGGGGTGGCTGCACTTCTTCGACTACGGCGCGTACACCCTCGACGTGCTGGGCAACACGCTGATCGGGAAGCACGACTACGTCTTCGCCTTCTCCGTGCCCGACCTCCTGGCCGTCCAGCTGGTGCTGGCGCTGCCGTTCCTGATCGTGCTGATGCTGCGCAAGCGGCCGCCGCTGGTGCTGGTCGCGTACACGCTCGCCAGCATCATCAGCGTCCTCGGCACCCAGCAGATCTTCGGCAACACCCCGCGCTATCTGCTCCCCTGCTTCCCCCTCCTGCTCGCCCCGGCCGCCGCGATGAGCAGGCTCGGGTGGCCGGCGCTGACGGTGTTCTTCGCCACCGCGGCCCCGGCGTCGGGGTGGTACGCGCACTACGTGCTGTTCGAGCTCGGGATTCCGTAGCCGCCCTCCGGCGACGCCCGTCGCGTCGTACGCCGGGCCCGGCCCTCCTCTGTCGCGCCGCGTGCCGCGCGTTCCGCCGCGAAGACGTCCTCCAGGCGGAACAGCTGAGCACGCCCGGCCTTGCCCGCCGGGCTGAGGTGCCCGAGCTGGACCCACTTGCGGATGGTCGCGGGGGCGACGCCCACCTCCTGGGCGGCGAGCGGGCCGGGGATCAGGGTGGGCCGTTGCGGCGCGCTCAACGGGCCGCCCCCTCGTGCGCGCCCGACCACTCCTGCTCGTCCCAGGTGTGCCGGTAGGCGGGGTCGTCGCGGCAGCCGCAGTCGGGGTCGGCGCAGCGGCAGGCCGGGTTGACGCACAGCACGGCACGGCGGTCGGGGAAGGCGCGCAGCGAGACGGAGTCGCACCAGGGGCAGCGGCCGGCGATCCGCACGACCGTCTCGGTGTCGCCCAGCGCGCGGGCGCAGCGGCGTGCCATACGGCGGGTCTCGTCACGGACGTGCGCGGCGAGGACGGCGTCGCCGGCGACGTCGTCGAGCAGGGCGGCGATGCGCCGCAGCCGTTCGAGCACCGGGGCGCGCCGTGCCCGCGGCAGGCCGAGCCGGTCGCGTACCGCCTCCTCCAGTTCGAGCACGCCGTCCGTGATGTCGCGGATGGCGTCGGAGACGTACAGGCGCAGGGGGGCGGCGCTGTGGCCGGGGGCGGTGAGGCCGTGGCGTTGCTCCAGCAGCAGCGCCTCCTCGCGCTCGGCCCGCAGTCGGGCGGCGAGGCCGGCGGGTGGTGGCGCCGGGGCGGGTGCCGCCGAGGCCCGGCCGGGAGCGAGCTCCTCGGACAGTTCGGGGAACTGCTGGGCCAGCATGCCGATCCACAGGGCCGCTTGTGCGGTCGGCCGGTCGGGCAAGGGAGCCTCCAAGGTCGTTTCACGAACGGGGCTCACACTCTGACAGATTGCGTGCGCGCCCGCAATCAAGTTCGATCAACGAACCGCCTCCACCCGCTCCCTCACCAAACCCCCTCATTGCTTGCACGAAAGCACGTAATTCCGCGTGCGCAAGCACGCTAAACTCTCCGGCACCCCGGAGAGAGCGAGAGCAGACATGACCACCCCCGAACTGGATGCGTTCGCAGCATGGGTCGAGGACCTGATGCGCAGCCGCGGTTACGACATCGACAGCCCGCGTGGTGGCGGCAAGTCGCGCATCGCGGACGAGGCGGGCGTGCACCGCGCCGCCGTGACCCGGCTGCTGCAACGGCAGAGCATGCCCGACCTGGAGACCACCCGCCGCCTCGCCCGCGTGCTCGGCGTGCCCGTCCGCGACATGCTCATCCGCTCCGGCCGGCTCACCGCGGAGGAGCTGGCGGACCCGCACGCCCACCTGGACTCCGAGCCGCTCACCCCCGGATCCGCACGCCGCCCCACCCTGGAGGAGGTCGCCGAACTGCTGGGGGTGCCCGCGGACCGGCGGGAGATGTTCGTGCGGGTCGTGGAGCAGTTCCTGCCGGCCGAGGGGGACGACCGGACGCCGGACGCGGCCGGTCGGTCGGGCACCGGACGCGGTGGCGAGCCGGGGGCCGGACGCGGTGGTGAGCGGCGGCGCCGGACCCCGTCCGCGGAGAACGCCGCCGTCGAGGAGCCGACGCTCATCTCCGGCTGACCGGACGACTCTCCGACCGACACCAGGGCGCCGACGCGATCGCGGGGCGCCTCTTCTGCATGGGTGCCCGGCGTTGCCACGTCCCCTGAGGGCATCTCCCCCATGGGAAACTTCGCCTTCCCACAGGAAACTTCAGCCCTCCCCACCTCATTAGTTGCGTGCGCGCACGATATCTGTCACAGTTGGTGCAGCGGCGGAGCTGTGCCCGCAGGGCGGGTGGCGGTTCCGCCGACGTATGCACCCGACGTCCGCATCCCGGCGCCCCGCGCGCCCCGCCGCCCCGAGGTGAACCGGCATGACCACACCCGTACCTCCCCCGAACGCCTTTCTCGAAGTCGAGAGGCTCGTCGTCGACATCCTGGAGGCCGACCCCGCCCTGTCCACCGCGCTCGTCGCGGTCGAACCCCCCGCCGGCTTCGACGGCACGGCAGCCGCCGTACTCGTCAACCGGCGCGGCGGCGCCTGGGTCGGTGATCTGCACGTCGACGAGCCGCTGATCGAGCTGGAGGTGTACGGCCCCGACAAGGCGGGCGCGCACACGCTGGCCAACGCCGGCCGGCGCGCGCTGCTCGCCGCGGCCGGCCGGACGTACGGCACGAACCTCATCACCGACGTCGTCGAGCAGGACGGACCGCGCTGGCTCCCCGACTACCTGTACGCGGGGGCCAACCGTTACGTCTGCGTCCTCAAGGTCGCGGTCACCGTCCACTGACCGCGGCCACGTCACACCGCACCGACCCACAGACCGAAGGCCCCGTCACCCGGCGGGGCCTTCGTCGTGCCGGGGCGAACAGCGCCCACGCGCACGGCACTTCACCACCCTCACCACAAGGAGCACGCATCATGGCAGGCACCAACACCTCCGAGATCCGCATCGCCGGCGTCGGCCGGCTCTACGTCGCCAACGCCGACACGGACGTGCCGACCGCGTTCACCGAGGCCAACCCGGCCACCGACTGGACCGGCTGGACGGACCTGGGGTACACCTCCGGCGAGGGCGTCACCTTCAGCAAGAAGGACAAGCTGGAGCCGGTCGACGTCTGGCAGGCCGTGAGCCCGGTGCACTTCGTCTACTCCGACCGGGACCTGACCCTGAAGTTCTCGCTGCTCCAGTTCAACGAGGAGACCCTGCCGTTCTTCATGGGCGGCGGCTCGGTGAGCCAGGTCGGCCAGTCCGGCGACGTCTACAAGTACGACATCGCGGACCGTCCATACGCCAACGTCCGTGCCCTGGGTCTGGAGTTCACCGACGTCCAGGCCGGGGGCTCCGCCGTGACGTACCGCTTCGGCATCCCGCGCGGCCAGGTCACCGCGGCCGACGACATCAAGCTGGCCCGCAAGGCGCCGGCCCAGCTCGGCATCACCTTCACGGCCATGGCCACGCCGGACGGCTCCCCGCTGGCGACCTTCGTCATGAAGGACAGCTCCTACGCGGCGAGCTGACCCTCAGGGGCGGGGCGGCAGTCCGCCGCCCCGCCCCGTACCGCTCCATCGCTTTCCCCAATGTTTCCCGTCACAGAGGAGTACGCCCACATGACCCGTTTCGACGTCAACGCCGCCCGCGCCCAGCGCCTCGAAGCCCTCGGCCGCGCCTGGTCCTTCGACCTGGACGACGAGGCCTTCACCCTGCCCACCGAGCTGACCCGCGCCACCGCCCGCGCCCTGCGTGAGCTCGACGACAACGACGTGGACGGGCTGCTCCGGCTGCTCATGGGCGAGCAGCAGTTCGCCCGCTTCGAACAGCACGAGGTGACCATGCAGGACATCGCCGCCATCCTGGAGGCCTACGGCAAGGAGACCGGGCTCGGCCTGGGGGAAGGCTGAGCCTCGTCGGGTTCGTCGACGAACACGCCGAGGCACTCGAAGCGGACCTGCTCCGCTACTACGGCACCGACCTGCTCGACTGGCACCGCGAACGCCTGAGCTCACGGCGGCTCGCGGCGCTCATCAAGCACCTGCCGCGTGACAGCGCGCTCAACCGCGAGCTGCACGGTGAGGCCGCGGAGTGGTCGGTCACCGACCACCTCCTCGCCGCGGCCGTGGACCATCTCGCCGCCGCCAACTGGATGTTCGCCTGCGTCAACTCGGCGGAGGAGGGCGAGCAGCCGGAGCCTCCGACGCCGGTGCCCCGGCCGGGGGAAGCGCACGCCGACGCGGAGACCGAGCCGGGGCGCGCCACCGCCGCGGGTCGCGATCCCGGGGCGGACCGTGATACCGGCGAAGCTCGGGAAGGAAGCTCGGCACCGCCCTCACCGGCCCAGCTCGCCCACTTCTTCGGGTGAGCCGGGGCCTGCCGGGCTCCGCCGGGCTCGGCTCGACGCGAGCCCGGTTGCCGCTCCGGCTTCTCGTCCTTGCCCTGTGAAGTCGCCACGGGCCCTGCCTTCGAGTTCGTCGGCGAGAGCACGGGCCTTCTCGGACGGCCGGGGCCGGTCCGGCCCCCGAGGCGCCGACGGCTCCGGCCCTTCGGTCCGCACGCGCTCCCGCGTTCCACTGTTCGATTCGCCGGGCCTGGAGAGGGGAGGCACGCTGGGCCGCCCGTTGCGCCGTACCACCCTGCGCCGGCCGGGCGTGACCGTGGCCGGCTGCCGGCGGTCCGGACATCGCGGGCGAAGACGAGGATGTCATCCGTGAGGTCCTTGCCGGAGCCCTCGGCTCGGCCCTCCACCGGTTCCGCACCTTCGACCCGTTCCACACCCTCGACACGACCGGCCACTTTCGGCCAAGGTACGTTCGCGCTCTCCCCGCTCCTCCACGTTGATGCCGTGCGTCAGCAGGCGTCCGCGTCATCCCCGTTGGCCTTGCTCTCGCCCCCTGCCCTTCCGCGCCCCCCAGCGCGAGGACGGCTGCCGTAGCCGTCCACCGTCCTCGGCAGGCCCTTGGTCACTTTCGGGCGCCCGCCTGTTCACTTTTGCGTCACGACGGCAGAACGAAGCCGGATCTTGGTCGAGCGACCTCGGGACACCTTCACCCGCCCTCCACAAGCGCCCACTTGTCGCCGCAGGTCCGGAGCCGGCACACGACCGAAACCTCTCGACAAACGCCATCGGTGTCCAGAGGATTGCTCGTACACTTC
Source organism: Streptomyces sp. NPDC052023 (assembly GCF_044548465.1). Lineage (NCBI taxonomy): Bacteria > Bacillati > Actinomycetota > Actinomycetes > Kitasatosporales > Streptomycetaceae > Streptomyces > Streptomyces sp. NPDC052023. The sequence goes on from NZ_JBIUBW010000006.1 coordinate 285,686, forward strand.
GTACACTAGTTCGAACACAGGAACCGAACACCCCCGTAGGCGCCACCTGTACCACCAGCCCGATGGACCCGAAAGCAGGCCGACATGGCGACTCGCACGAGTGACTCCCGACAGCAGCCGACCGACTCCTACGCCCGCCTCGCCCACCTCCTGCACTCCCCCGCCCCCAACCGCGAGGCCCTGCTGGACCGGCTGTACGAAGAGCTCCTCACCCGCGAGTCCCACGCCTACGCGGCCGGCTGGACAGACGCCTTGACGGAGGCCCGCAAGGTCTCCCGCCCGCGCCACTCCTGAGACCGGGAGGCCCGCGAGCGCGTGGGGGATCGGAGCCCCGCCTCCGGCCCCCGCCCCGCAGGTTGCCTCAGAACGCGAACTCGCCCAGCGCCCCCACGGTGACCAGGGTGACGGCCAGCAGGGTCCAGCCCACCCCCAGCGAGATCCACCAGTTCCGCTCGACCCGCCGCACGGCAGCTCCCTCGTTCCGCCTGTCGTAGGCGACAGAAACAGGGGCCCCCACGGCAGGGAAGTCGGGGGCCGCGGGAACGACCCAGCGCATTTCACGGCCATCGGGCGCCACGTACGCGCAGACCAGCCTCCTCGGATTGGCGGCGTACCCCTCGTAGATGTGGTCGACACACGTCGCCGTCACACGCACGGCGTTCCTCTTCATGCTCCAGTCCACGTAGGCGATGCGCAGGCCGAACGGCAGCAGGAGCAGCCCGATCCCCATCAATGCGCTCATATCCGCCGATTCCCCCTCGTTTTATTTCCCCCTGTTGACACGGCGCAGTATATCCAGGCGGAGGACCGGAATGTCGAATGATGAAAAGACCCCGCTCAAAGACCAAGTGAGCGAACTGAAGGGCCAGATCAAGGCTCTTCATGATGCGGTCGACAAGAAGGCCGAGGCGACCGCACTCGCCAAGAAGGCCGATAAATCAGAGCTTGACAAGAAGGCCGACAAGGAGGAGAAGAAGACATTCCTGGGGTTCGACATAACCCACTTCACTCAGGAATGGAAAACCATGGTCGTTGAGGTCATCGGCCTCAAGCTGGCTATGGACGTCATCAAGTTCGAAATCCCCTCCCTCATCAGGTTCAATGAAGAGGCCTTGATGAGGAGGTTCCACCTCGAATACAGGCAGATCGGCGGGGAGCGCGGCGTGGTCGAACGTTGGGCACGCATCCCGCGCGATCAGAGGCCGGCTCCGCCCGTCGACGAAACCGACGCCCAGCGCGCCACCCGGCTGCAGCGCGAGGCACAGCAGGCCCAGACGCTCTTCAACAGCACTCAGGCCCAGATCACCACACTCCAGCAGCAGTCCCAGGCCGCCATGCAGCAGATCCAGAGCAGTGCCACCGGCCTCCAGGAACTGCAGCGTCGGGCGGCAGCCGCGGCGGCCGCCGTGGGCGGCACCGGTGGGGGTGCGGGAGCCGGTGCCGGTGGCAGTGGCAGTGGCTGACAGCGCACAGGCGATCGTCCGGAGGTAATGAATGTCCCTTGCAGATTCCCTCAGGAGAGCCTCGGGCTCTCTGCAAGATTTCAAGAACAAGGCGTCCTCGGCCGCTTCCGCCGCAAAGGCAGTGGAAGCAGCGAGCCAGGCCGGAGCCAGCCGGCTCAAGTCACTGAAAGCTGCCGCACAGGGTTCCGAGAAGGAACTCAAGGACCTCAAAACAGCCTCCGACCAGGCCGAAAAGTCAATCGGTAGAACCGGCAGGACCGGATCCACGGCCGGCCGGAATCTCGGCAAGTATCAGCAGGGGGCCGAGAAGGCCGCCAAGGGCCAGGACAAGATGAACAAGTCGATGAAGGGCAACTTCCTCGGCATGCTCATGGACCTGCTGGCGCCGCTGATCCAGAAGGTCGTCGACATGGCCACCAGGTCGAAGACCATGCAGAAAGTGCTGAAGACGGCCTTCGACGCCATCAAGTCCGTGATCAGCAAGGTCATGAAGGCGATCGGGCCGATCATGAAGAACGCGGCCAAGCTGATCAAGTCCGTCTGGAACGGCATCAAGAGCGCGATCTCGTCCGTGGTGAAGGCCGTAGCCACCGTCATCCGGACCTACTTCAACCTCTGGAAGAAGATCATCACCACCGCGCTGAACGCCATCAAGAGCGTCGTCAGCAGTGTGTGGCGGGGCATCAAGGCCGTCATCTCCCCCGTCGTCAACTGGGTCAAGTCCGCGATCCCGAACGCCTTCCGTGCCGTGAAGGACAAGCTGTCCAGCATCTGGGGCGGCCTCAAAGGCATCGCCGGCCGCGCCTTCGACGGCATCAAGAGCGCGGTGAGGGGCCCGATCAACGCGGTCATCGGCATCATCAACCGTGCCATCGGCGCCCTCAACGGCATCAAGGTGTCCATCCCCGGCTGGGTCCCCGGCGTCGGCGGCAAGACCTTCGGCGTCAACCTCCCCCGCATCCCCGCCCTGGCGGCGGGCGGTGTCGTGATGCCCCGCTCCGGCGGTGTCCCCGCGATCCTCGCCGAGGCCGGTGAGGCGGAGGCCGTACTGCCGCTCAGCAAGCTGGACCGGCTGCTGCGCAGCGCGGCGGCGCGCGGATCGGCGTACGGACCGGCTCCCGCCCTCGCCGGCGGCGCGCTGCACATCGAGAACTACTACGCCACCGAGTCCAGCAGCCCGCAGCGCACCGCCGACGCCCTGATGTACCTGGCGAAGGCACGCGGGTGGCGCGGATGAGTGCGGCAGCGGCACCACCCCTCAACCCGCTCGCCGGAGTCGTCCCCGCCTTCCGTACCTTCCGCACCCGCCTCGACCAGGGCGCGGGTGCCCTCGGCACCCTGACCGCCCGCGTCAAGGGCGCCGCCGGTGCCACCGACCGCATCCGTGCCGCCACCTCACAGGGCGGCACGGCTCTGCGGCAGTTCAAGTCGGGCGCCGAGGCCACCGCCCGCTCCCTGGGAAAGCTGCGCCAGGGCACGGCCACCACCGGCGTGAAGTCCGTCGGCACCAGGGCGCGAGCGGCCTCCCGCGCCCTCGCCAAGCTGAAGGGGGGCGGGCTGCTCACCCTGATCGGCGGACTCGTCTCGGCCGCCGGTGTCGCCGGCGCCCTGCTCGGCGCCTTCGGCACCGCGATGACCATCGGCGCCGGCGTGATGACCGCCATCAACGTCGTGACCCGCGCCAATCCGCTCGGCTTCGTCCTCGGCCTGCTCCTGCCGGTCGCCGGCTGGCTGATCGACCTCGCGCTCAGCTCCGAGACCGGTCAGCGCCTCATGCGGCAGCTCGCCGGCCTCGTACTGAAGTACGTCGAGGGCTACCTGGCGGTCATCGGGCCGGTGATGAAGGCCGTGGGCTCGGTGGTGTCGACGTACTTCCAGGGCCTTCTCGCTCTCGTCAGGGGCGTGATCAGCGGTATCGGCGCGGTCGTCGGCACCGGTTTCGCCGTGCTGAAGGCGCTCACCACCGGCGACACCCGGGCGCTGAGCGGCCGGGTGTCCGCGGTGTGGCGCGGGTTCAAGGACGCGGTCCGGCCCGCCGTGCGCTGGATCAGCCAGGACATCCCCCGGATGTTCACCCGCGTCAAGGAGGCGACCGCGAGGACTCTCGGCGCCATCGGACGGTTCGTCACCACCGGCGCCCAGACCGTCGCCGGTGTGATCAAGGGCCCGATCAACGGCCTGATCGCCTTCGCCAACTGGGTCGTCGACGGACTGAACAGCCTCAGCTTCTCGATCCTCGGCAAGAAGTTCGGCGTCGACCTGGACAGGATCCCGATGCTGGCGGAGGGCGGCGTCGCCGTCCCCGGTGTCGCCCGCCGCGCCGGCAAGGTGCTCCCGCTCACCGCTCTGGACCGGCAGCGGACCCTCGCCGCCCGGCAGCGCGTCCGGCACCCGCACCGCATCCGGGAGTTCCACGAGACATCGGGCGCGAGGAGCACTGCCGAGGACCTGCTCTTCCTCGCGTCGGCACACACAGGCACCCCATCCCCGTAAGTGAGGTGACGGCCCCATGGCCGAACTGTCCACCACCGCGTACACCGACGACGTACCCCCCGGCTCACTCATCACCCGCGACGGGCAGATGCAGTGGGCCGGACTGCTGCTGGGACCCGGCACGCCGTACGAGATCGACCGTGGCGGCCTGACGGGATGGGAGGACCTGCCGGAGTACGACACCGGGGACGCCGACCACCCGACGGCGCACGGCGCCTGGCCGGGCGCCCGCTACGCCAAGCCGCGCAAGATCGGCGGCACCGTGCACACCCTTCCCTCGGGCAACAGCGCCGAGGCCTCCCTGACCGCGACCCGGATCCTCCGCCAGGCCCTGCTGCTGGGCGACGAGGAGCGCTGGCTGGCGGTCCGGCTGCACGGCGAGACGCTGGCCGTCCGGGCCCGGATCAGCCAGCGGGTGCTGGCCGCGGACCGGACGTACGCCACTCAGGGCGTGTCCCGGGCGTCCGTGCAGTGGTACGCCACCGACCCGCGCCGCTACTCGGTCACCGAGCACACGGCTGTCACCGGTGCCCCGCAGCCGGAGAGCGGCCTGACCTGGCCGCTGACCTGGCCGCTGTACTGGGGCGAGGCGGCCTCCACCGGTGACGTGACCACCACCAACGACGGCTCGGCGCCCACCCACCCGGTGCTCACCTTCACCGGCCCGTGCGCGGGCCCCACCGTCACCGACCGCACGACCGGCCGCAGGCTGCGCTACGGCATCACCCTCGCCGCCGGTGACGAGCTGGTCGTCGACACCGCGGCCGGCACGGTCACCCTCAACGGCACGGCCTCCCGCCGCCACACCGCGGCCGCCGACTCCAGCCCCGAGGAACTGTTCGCCTTCGAACCGGGCCGCGCGCAGCTGGCGTTCCGCCCGGACACGTACGAGGCCGGCGCCCGGATGACCGTCCGCTGGCGCGACGCCGAGTGGTGACCACGCCCCCGCCAGAAAGAGGAGAACATCCGTGAACCTGCGCAGCTCCTGGGTGACCGAGACCGGTCAGACCCGCGAGGACACCCGCCTCACCCAGCTGGGAGCCACCACCCCCAGCAACCCCCTGGAGGTCCGCTCCGGCATCCTGCCCGGCTCCTACGACGGCCAGTACCGTGTCTCCGGCTTCTGGCTGGAGGGTGCGGGCGGCACCATGCAGGCGATCCTCCACGAGGGCCGGGCGGTCATCCAGGCCGACAGCAACCAGGGCGCCTACCCGGTCACCCTCCCCGAGACGCTCGGACTCACCTTCGCCGACGGCGACGCGTCGAACAGCCGCGTCGACCTCGTCGTCCTGCGTATCTACGACGACCTGTACGACGACTCCGGCTTCACCAAGGCCGCCGTCGAGATCATCCGGGGAACGCCCGCGGTCACCCCCGCCGACCCGGCGCTCCCGGACATCGCGCTGCCGGTCTACCGGGTCACCGTGCGGGCCGGCACCAGCGCCGGTACCGGCGGCATCAACTGGAACGACGACGTCGAGGACCTGCGCACGTCCGTCGTCGCGATCGGCGGCATCCTCCCGGCGTACGGCGACACCGGCAACGGTGCCTATCCGGGCCAGTACCGGGACTCCGGCGGCTCCCTGCAGCGCTGGGACGGCTCCGCATGGGTCTCCTACCCGAGCGCGCTGGGCGGCATCGCCCCGGCGGGCACGGTGACGACTGCCAGCTACACGGGGCAGTACCGGGACAGTTCCGCCGGCGTGCTGCAGCGCTGGAACGGCTCGGCCTGGGTGTCGTACCAGCAGGTCCCCACCTGGACCGACTACACGCCCGTCTGGCGCACCGACACCGGCACGGCGCCGAGCGTCGGCAACGGCCAGCTGGTGGGCTCGTACAGCAAGACGGGCACCGTCGTGCACGTCCGGATCTACCTCAGGATCGGCACCACGACCAACCTGTCGGCACTGGCGGCCAACGGCAACTGGTCGTTCTCGCTGCCGGTACCGCCGGTGTCCACGAGCTGGAAGCTCGACGGGCGCGTGCTGACCGCGATCGCCTTCGACGCCTCCGCCGCGCTCAGCTACCAGGGCAGCGCGCTGCTGTCGACCGCGAGCGGCGGCACGGCCACCTCCCTGCGCGACGGCCTGGCCCTCACCAACGACATCTGGGACAAGGGGCATCCCTTCGCCTGGGCGGCCGGCGACGTGCTGTCCCTGCACGGCACCTACGAGTCCGCCTCCTGACAGCCCGGAAGGATCCCCCATGAACGCACGCTCCGTGTGGCTCTCCGCCGACGGTCAGAGCCTTGAGGACACCCGCGTCGCTCCGCTCGGCACCCTCACCCCCACCTCCCCCGTCGCCACCCGCTCGGGCATCCTGCCCGGCTCCTACGACGGCCGGCACCGCGTCTCCGGACTCTGGCTGGCCGGGGTCGACGGCACCATGACAGCGACGGTCAGCTCCGGCCGCGCCGTCGTCCAGGCCGCCGATTCCCGCGGCGCCTACCCGGTCGCCGTCACCGAGGGGATACCGCTGACCTTCGCGGACGGCGACCCCCAGTACGGCCGGATCGACCTGGTCGTCCTGCGCGTCCACGACCACGTCTACGACGGCTCCGGCCGCACCGGGGCCGTCGTCGAGATCGTCCAGGGCACCCCCGCCGCGAGCCCGGCCCCGCCGGCCGCGCCGGCGGTGTCCCTGCCGCTGTTCCAGGTGGCGGTCGCCGCCACCACCTCGGCCGGCACCGGCGGCATCCCGTGGGGCACCGCTCTGACCGACCTGCGTTCCGTCACCGTCGCGGTCGGCGGCATCCTCCCGGCGCTCGCCGGCGACGTGACGTCCGGCGCGTACCCCGGCCAGTACCGCGACGTGAACGGCATCCTCCAGCGCTGGAACGGCGCGGCCTGGCGGACGGCGGCGGCACCGCCGGCCTTCACCGGGTCGGTCGACTCCGGCTCGACCACCTCGACCACGTACACGGCGGCCCTGACGGACTCGGCGGTCACGGCCCTGTCCCTCAGCTTCACCGCTCCGCCCAGCGGGGCGGTGCTGATGAGCTTCGGTGCCCGCATGCAGACCGTGGACAGCGCCACCGCCACGGCGTTCATGGCCCCCCAGGTCACCCAGGGCGGCACCGTTGTGTTCACCGCGAACGACGAGTCCGCGGCGGTCTACGGGGGCGCGGTCCCGGGCTCCGTGGCGACCCAGTTCCGGCTGTACGGCCTCACCGCGGGCGACAGCTACACGTTCACCGCCATGTACCGCACCAGCGACGCCGCCGTGACCTGCTGGTTCGACAACATCTTCCTGCGCGTCGAAGCGAGCGCCTGAACTCACCCGCTCCTGAGAGGAGTTGTCATGCCTTTGCACTTCGGCTGGCTGTCCCCGGACGGCCAGACCCGCGCCGACACCCGCCTCACCGCGCTCGGCGCGCTCACCCCCACCTCTCCCGTCGCCACCCGCTCCGGCATCCTGCCCGGGTCCGGCGACGGCCAGTGGCGCATCTCCGGCTTCACCGCCGCCGGGTCGCCGGGCTCCATGACGGCGACCGTGTACCCGGGCCGGGCGATCGTCCAGGGGACGGACGTCCAGGGGGCCTACCCGATCGCGCTGTCGGACCCCGTCACCGTCACGTTCGCCGACGGCGACGCGCAGTACGACCGGATCGACCTGCTCGTCCTGCGGGTCTACGACGACGCCTACGACGGCTCCGGCCGCACCGAGGCCGCGTTGGAGATCATCCAGGGAACCCCGGCCGCGACCCCGGTGGTGCCCGTCACGCCCGCCCTGGCCACGCCCCTGTACGAGGTCCGCGTCCCGTCCGGGGCGGGCGCCGGCTCCGGCGGCCTCGACTGGGACTCCGCCCTCACCGGCCGCCGCACCGCCACGGTCGCCGTGGGCGGCATCCTGCCGGTCACCACCGACACCTCGAACGGCGCCTATCCCGGCCAGTACCGCGACTTCAACGGCACCCTGCAACGCTGGAACGGCACCGCCTGGAAGGACTACCCGGCTCCCACACCGACCTGGCAGAGCTGGACCCCGGCCTGGACCACCGGCTCGGGCACCGCGACGCCGTCGTACGGCAACGCCACCGTGAACTGCCGGTACGTCAAGTTCGGCACTACCGTCCACCTGAACCTGTCGATCGCGTTCGGCAGCACCACCAACTTCGGCTCCGCGCCCACCACGGGCGACAACTGGCGGTTCAGCCTGCCGGTCGCCGCGGCGGCCACCCATGGCGTCGTAGGCTTCGCCGACCTCGGCGCCGGTGCCAACGAGGTCCGCTCCGTCGCCCGGATGTTCCTGCCGACCACCACGACGTTCGAGATGCAGGTCAGCGCGGGCCGGCCGAACGCCACCCCGATGGCCAACTACGGCTCCGTGGACACCCTCACCCCCTGGACCTGGGCCTCCGGCCACACCATCCGGGCCACCGCCACCTACGAGGCGACCGCATGACCATCACCACCCCGTACCGCGCGATCTTCTGCGATCTGCGCACCGACAGCACCATCGACATCCTGCCCCTGCGCGACGTCACCGTCGACGACTACATCGGCAAGGCCGGCTCCCTGTCCGGCACGATCCCGGTCCCCAACGCCGCGATGGCGGCCCGGGCCCGCCGCATCGAGGAAGGCCGCACCGCCGTCTACCTGGAGCGCGGCGGCGATCTGTGGTGGGGCGGCATCATCTGGACCAGCACCCTGCAGAGCAGCGACCGCGGTGTGCTCACCCTCGGCATCCAGGCGGCGACCTTCGACTCGTACGCGGGCCGGCGCCGGATCCGGGCCGACCTGACCTACACGAACAAGGACCAGCTGGAGGTGGTACGGGGGCTGTGGCGCGACATGCAGACGCTCCCCGGCGGCGACATCCGCGTCGGCGAGGGCGCCGAGAGCTCCGGGCAGACCCGCACCGTGGCCTACCGAGACCGCGACGAAACCCTCTACTCCGAGGCCATCGACGCGCTCGCCGCCATGGACAACGGCTTCGAGCACCACATCTCGGTCTACCGCGACCCGGCCACCGGCGCCCGGATCCGGCAGCTGCGCCTGGGCAGTCCGAGGATCCGCACCGGCACCACCGACCTGGTGCTCGACCGTCCGGGCAGCATCCTGTCGTACTCGTTCCCCCGCGACGCCACCCGTGGCGGCACCACCGCCCGGACGCGCGGGGCGTCGGCGAACGACAACCAGGCGGCGGAGTCCCGCCCGGAGTGCAGCGACGTCCAGGTGGCCACCGGGCTGATCACCGACGGCTATCCGCGCATCGACCTGTCCTCGGACCACAACTCGATCACCGACAGGGCCACGCTGAACTCGCTGGCCGCCGCCGAACTCGCCGCGGCCACCGGCGCGGTGGTCATCCCCGAGATCAGCATCCGCATCGACGACCTGGTCCCGCCCGCGCTCCTCGGCCGCACGGTCCGCCTGCGCATCACCGACGAGTGGTGGACCGAAGGTCTGGACGCCCGCTACCGGATCATCGGCGTCAAGGTCAGCCCGGCACAGCGCGGCCGCCCCGACACCGCCGAGCTCTACCTGGAGGAGGCCTCCTGATGCCCCAGCTCCCCGAGGACATCATCGACCGGCTGACCGCGATGGAACGCCGCATCCAGCAACTGTCCACCGCCGTCAACACCCGGCCGGCGCTCAACAAGGTCTCCGGCGGCGGGGTGGAGATCACCGACGGCGGATACCTCGCCGTACGGCCCCCGGACGGCGGGCCCGCGGTGTTCGCGGTCGGCGCCTGGCAGGGCGAGGAGTACGGACTCGCGATCCGCCGCCAGACCGGCACCCTGGCCATGAGCCTGTACAACGGCGACGGCACCAGCACGTCGCAGCAGCCGCTGCGGATCTACGACAGCCAGGCCCGCGAGATCATCTCCGACGACATCGCCACCGGCGGCCTGGCCCGGCCCTGGCTGGTCATGCTGCCCCCGCAGGACACCGCGACCGCCCGCTGGCCGCAGACCACGGCGACGTCGTGGACGACGATCGCGGTGTCGCACAACCCGGTCTGGCAGCCCAAGATGCGGCTGATGCTCAACACCCGCGTCAGCTCCGGCGCCGCCGGACAGGTGCGGGTCATGGTGGGTGGAGCCCAGTGGGGCAGCACCGTCACGGCCGGTTCGGACTGGGACCACACCGCCCTGATCAGCAACGACTTCCCCGCGATCCAGGGCACCACGGTCAGGTTCGAGCTCCAGGCCATGGTGACCAGCGCCTCCGGCACCGTCTACGCGAACCCCGTTCTCATGTACGGCCGCCAGACCTGAGCACCGAGGAGAAGGCACTCATGGACATCGACCCCACCCAGCCCTGGGGCACCGCGATCGACTACGCGGGCCGCGCCACGATCGTCGAGGACGGCCACACCGTCCACATCAACGTCACCGACACCAGCCTCAGCTCCGTCATCGAGCCCGACCCGATCACCGGCCGCCACCCGGCCGTCTACGTCAGTGCCCAGTTCACCGAGACCGGCGACAGCAACGTCGTCCTGCGCGGCTACGGGCAGGTCAGCGTCCAGCCCACCGACGCGGCACCGGTCACGCCGGACCCGACCGCGATCCAGCGGGCCGTCGCCGCGGCGATCGCCGACTTCCGGGCGAACACCGCTGCCTGTGCCGCACTGTGCGCGGCCTGGACGACTCCGGCACCCCCGCCGGAGACCGGCGAGGAGCCGGCACCGGCCTGACCCACCCGCACAGCACGCCCGCACCCCGCGTCATCCACCGGCCCGGGGTTTTCTCATGCCCGAAAGGCACACCACCCCATGGCCAAGCCCCTCACCCCCGACGCCCTCCTCTCCGCCCTGCGGGCCGAGGGCGTCGCCGTCGACGAACACGCCGGCTGGCGCACCAACAACCGCAACCACAAGGGCGCTTGGGGCCCGGTCAACGGCGTGATGATCCACCACACCGTCACGACCGGGACCACCGCCAGCGTCAACCTCTGCTTCAAGGGCCACGCCGGCCTGCCCGGCCCGCTCTGCCACGCCGTCATCGCCAAGGACGGCACCGTCCACCTCGTCGGCAACGGCCGCGCCAACCACGCGGGCGCCGGCGACCCGGACGTCCTCGCCGCCGTCGCCGCCGACCGCGCCGCGCTCCCCGCCCCCGACCAGCGCACCGCCGACGGCAACGCCCGCTTCTACGGCTTCGAGTGCGTCAACCTCGGCGACGGCAAGGACCCCTGGCCCGAGGCCCAGCTCGACGCCATCGTCCGGGCGTCGGCGGCACTGTGCCGGGCGCACGGCTGGAGCGCGGCCTCGGTCATCGGCCACAAGGAGTGGACCAGCGCCAAGATCGACCCGCGCGGCTTCACCATGGCGTCCCTGCGGGCCCGTGTCGCCGACCGGCTCGACAGCAGGCCCACCACCCCCCGTCACCAGCCTTTCCCCGGCACGGCCTGGTTCAGGAACGGCCCGAAGTCGCCCGTCGTCACCGCGATGGGCAGACGCCTGGTCGCCGTCGGCTGCTCCGCCTACACCTCCGGCCCCGGCCCTCAGTGGACCGAGGCCGACCGCCGCAGCTACGCCAAGTGGCAGCGCAGGCTCGGCTACACCGGCGCCGACGCCGACGGCTGGCCGGGCGAGAAGTCCTGGACGGCGCTGCGCGTGCCGTACAGCTCCTGAAGGGATGACCATGTCAGAGGCTGCCAAGCGAACCCTGCGCACCGTCCTGCAGACCACCGTCGGCCTGTGCGTGCTCCTGCCCACCCTTGTCGACGCGGCCGGCCTGCCCGGGACCCTGCCCGGGGTCGCCGGGGCGCTGGCCGCCGCCGGCGTGATCACCCGGGCCATGGCCGTGCCCGCCGTACAGGCTCTGCTGCCTTCCTGGCTGCGCACCACCGAAACCGCCCCGGGAGGCGCCGATGACCGACCCTGATCCGAACGACCCGATCGCCGTCGCCCTCGAACTCGAACGCCTCCGCGGCTCCCTGGAGGCCGGCTTCGCCCGCGTCGACGGTTCACTCGCCCTGCTGGTGCAGCGCAGCGACCAGACGGACAAGCAACTCGCCGATCACGAACAGCGGTTGGACGCCCTGGAGCGCTCCCGCTGGCCGCTGGCCAGCATGGCCGCGCTGGCCGCCGTCGGGGCCGTCGTGGTCGGCGCCTGGGAGCTGGCGCTGCGCTGAGGAACGCCGAAGGGCGGCCACCCCGTACGAAACGGGGTGGCCGCCCTTCCACTCAAGCGACTCGCTTACTGGTTGTACGGACCGTAGTCGTAGTCCTCCAGCGGCACGGCCTGGCCGGAGCCCGTGCCGAACGGCGAGTAGTCGATGTCGTCGTAGCCCACGGCCGAGTACATCGCGGCCTTGGCCTCCTCGGTCGGCTCGACCCGGATGTTGCGGTAGCGGGACAGACCCGTACCGGCCGGGATGAGCTTACCGATGATGACGTTCTCCTTGAGGCCGATCAGGGAGTCGGACTTGGCGTTGATCGCCGCGTCCGTCAGGACCCTGGTCGTCTCCTGGAAGGACGCCGCCGACAGCCACGACTCGGTCGCCAGCGAGGCCTTGGTGATACCCATCAGCTGCGGACGACCGGAGGCCGGGTGACCGCCCTCCTGGACCACACGACGGTTCTCGGTCTCGAACTTCGACCGCTCGACCAGCTCGCCGGGCAGCAGCTCGGCATCGCCGGACTCGATGATCGTCACGCGGCGCAGCATCTGCCGGATGATGATCTCGATGTGCTTGTCGTGGATCGACACACCCTGCGAGTTGTAGACCTTCTGGACCTCGCCGACCAGGTGGACCTGGACGGCACGCTGGCCCAGGATGCGCAGCACGTCGTGCGGGTTGGTGGCACCCACGGTGAGCTTCTGGCCCACCTCGACGTGCTCGCCCTCGCTGACCAGGAGCCGGGCACGCTTCGAGATCGGGTAGGCCGTCTCGTCGCTGCCGTCGTCCGGCGTGATGACGATCTTCTTGGTCTTCTCGGTCTCCTCGATCCGCACGCGGCCGGAGGCCTCGGAGATCGGGGCGACACCCTTCGGCGTACGGGCCTCGAAGAGCTCGACGACACGCGGCAGACCCTGGGTGATGTCGTCACCGGCCACACCACCGGTGTGGAAGGTACGCATCGTCAGCTGGGTGCCGGGCTCACCGATGGACTGGGCGGCGATGATGCCGACCGCCTCACCGATGTCGACCAGCTTGCCGGTGGCCAGCGAGCGGCCGTAGCACATGGCGCAGGTGCCGACAGCGGACTCGCAGGTCAGGACCGAGCGGGTCTTGACCTCGGAGACGCCGTGCCGGATCAGCTCGTCGATGAGCACGTCGCCCAGGTCGGTACCGGCCGGGGCCAGCACCTTGCCGTCCACGACGATGTCCTCGGCGAGGCAGCGCGCGTACACGGACGTCTCGGCGTCCTCCGCCTTGAGCAGCGCACCGTCGGCGCCACGCTCGGCGATCGACAGCCGCAGACCACGGTCGGTGCCGCAGTCCTCCTCGCGGATGATGACGTCCTGGGAGACGTCGACCAGACGACGGGTGAGGTAACCCGAGTCGGCGGTACGCAGAGCGGTGTCCGCCAGACCCTTACGGGCACCGTGCGTGGAGATGAAGTACTCCAGCACGGACAGACCCTCACGGAACGAGGCCTTGATCGGACGCGGGATCGTCTCGTTCTTGGCGTTCGACACGAGACCACGCATACCGGCGATCTGACGCATCTGCATCATGTTGCCTCGTGCACCCGAGTTCACCATCATGAAGATCGGGTTGGTCTTCGGGAAGTTCTCGTTCATCGCCTCGGCGACCTCGTTGGTCGCCTTGGTCCAGATCGCGATGAGTTCCTGCGTGCGCTCGTCCTTGGTGATCAGACCGCGCTCGTACTGCTTCTGGACCTTCTCGTCCTGCGCCTCGTAGCCCTTGACGATCTCCTTCTTCGCCTCGGGAACGACGACGTCGGAGATGGCCACGGTCACGCCGGAGCGGGTGGCCCAGAAGAAGCCGGCCGCCTTCAGGTTGTCGAGCGTCGCCGCCACGATGACCTTCGGGTAGCGCTCGGCCAGGTCGTTGACGATCTGGGAGAGCTGCTTCTTGCCGACCTCGTAGTCGACGAACGGGTAGTCCTCGGGCAGCAGCTCGTTGAAGAGCGCACGGCCCAGCGTGGTCTTCAGGGTGAAGCTGTCACCCTGCTGCCACTCCGGCTCACCCTCCTCGCGGACCGGCGGCACCCAGCCACGCGGCGGGATGGTGCCCACCGGGAAGCGGATGTCGACGGGCGCCTGCAGCGACAGCTCGCCGGCGTCGAACGCCATGATCGCCTCGGCGACCGAGGAGAACGGACGGTCGGCGCCCTTGATGTCGCGGCCCTCGGCGTCCGTGGTGAGGAAGTACAGACCCAGCACCATGTCCTGGGTCGGCATCGTCACCGGACGGCCGTCGGCGGGCTTGAGGATGTTGTTCGAGGACAGCATCAGGATGCGGGCCTCGGCCTGCGCCTCCGCGGACAGCGGCAGGTGCACGGCCATCTGGTCGCCGTCGAAGTCCGCGTTGAACGCGGTGCAGACGAGCGGGTGGATCTGGATGGCCTTGCCCTCGACCAGCTGCGGCTCGAAGGCCTGGATGCCGAGGCGGTGCAGGGTGGGCGCTCGGTTCAGCAGCACCGGGTGCTCGGCGATGACCTCTTCGAGGACGTCGTACACGACGGTGCGGCCGCGCTCGACCATGCGCTTGGCGCTCTTGATGTTCTGCGCGTGGTTCAGGTCGACCAGGCGCTTCATCACGAACGGCTTGAACAGCTCCAGCGCCATCGCCTTCGGCAGACCGCACTGGTGCAGCTTCAGCTGCGGACCGACGACGATCACGGAACGCGCGGAGTAGTCCACACGCTTACCGAGCAGGTTCTGACGGAAGCGGCCCTGCTTGCCCTTCAGCATGTCGCTGAGGGACTTCAGCGGGCGGTTACCGGGACCGGTGACCGGACGGCCGCGGCGGCCGTTGTCGAACAGCGCGTCGACGGCCTCCTGGAGCATGCGCTTCTCGTTGTTCACGATGATCTCGGGCGCGCCGAGGTCGAGAAGCCGCTTCAGCCGGTTGTTCCGGTTGATCACACGGCGGTACAGGTCGTTCAGGTCGGAGGTCGCGAAGCGGCCACCGTCCAGCTGCACCATCGGGCGAAGGTCCGGCGGGATGACCGGGACGCAGTCCAGGACCATGCCCTTGGGGCTGTTGGAGGTCTGCAGGAACGCGGAGACGACCTTCAGGCGCTTGAGCGCACGGGTCTTCTTCTGGCCCTTGCCGGTGCGGATGATCTCGCGGAGGCGCTCGGCCTCCTCGTCGAGGTCGAAGGACTCCAGGCGCTTCTGCAGCGCCGCGGCACCCATCGAGCCGTCGAAGTAGGTGCCGAAGCGGTCACGCAGCTCGCGGTAGAGCAGTTCGTCACCCTCCAGGTCCTGGACCTTGAGGTTCTTGAACCGGTTCCACACCTCGTCGAGACGGTCGATCTCGCGCTGCGCACGGTCACGCAGCTGCTTCATCTCGCGCTCGGCACCCTCACGCACCTTGCGGCGCACGTCGGACTTGGCGCCCTCGGCCTCCAGCTCGGCCAGGTCGGTCTCGAGCTTCTTGGCGCGGGCCTCCAGGTCGGCGTCACGGCGCTGCTCGATCTGCTGGCGCTCGACGGAGACGTGCGCCTCCAGCGAGGGCAGGTCGCGCGTACGGCGCTCCTCGTCCACGTACGTGATCATGTACGCGGCGAAGTAGATGACCTTCTCCAGGTCCTTCGGGGCGAGGTCGAGCAGGTAGCCCAGCCGCGACGGAACGCCCTTGAAGTACCAGATGTGCGTGACGGGAGCGGCCAGCTCGATGTGGCCCATCCGCTCACGGCGCACCTTGGCGCGCGTGACCTCGACGCCACAGCGCTCACAGATGATGCCCTTGAAGCGGACACGCTTGTACTTGCCGCAGTAGCACTCCCAGTCCCGGGTCGGACCGAAGATCTTCTCGCAGAAGAGTCCGTCCTTTTCGGGCTTGAGGGTGCGGTAGTTGATCGTCTCGGGCTTCTTGACCTCGCCGTGGCTCCACTGACGGATGTCGTCAGCGGTGGCCAGGCCGATCCGGAGCTCGTCGAAGAAGTTGACGTCGAGCACTATGCGTCAATCCCTCTCAGGGTCGTAAGTCTTGGGGTCTGAAACGGGGTCCCGGGGTCGGCGGGCCTTCTGCGGTTGTTCAGAAGGCCCGCCGGACTCCGTCAGACCTCTTCGACGCTGCTCGGCTCGCGCCGGGACAGGTCGATGCCGAGCTCCTCCGCTGCGCGGAAGACGTCCTCGTCGGTGTCACGCATCTCGATGGACATGCCGTCGCTGGACAGCACCTCCACGTTGAGGCACAGGGACTGCATCTCCTTGATGAGCACCTTGAAGGACTCGGGGATGCCGGGCTCAGGGATGTTCTCGCCCTTGACGATGGCCTCGTAGACCTTCACGCGGCCGGTGACGTCGTCGGACTTGATGGTCAGCAGCTCCTGGAGGGCGTACGCGGCGCCGTAAGCCTCCAGCGCCCACACCTCCATCTCGCCGAACCGCTGGCCACCGAACTGGGCCTTACCACCCAGCGGCTGCTGGGTGATCATCGAGTACGGACCGGTCGAACGGGCGTGCAGCTTGTCGTCGACCAGGTGGTGCAGCTTCAGGATGTACATGTAGCCGACCGAGATCGGGTCCGGGAACGGCTCACCGCTACGGCCGTCGAACAGCCGCGCCTTGCCGGACGGGAGCACCATGCGCTCGCCGTCGCGGTTCGGGATGGTGTGCTGCAGCAGACCCGCGAGCTCGTCCTCACGCGCACCGTCGAAGACCGGAGTGGCGACGTTGGTGCCGGGCTCGACACTGTCGGCGCCGATGGCCTGGAGGCGCTGCGCCCACTCGTCCGCGAGGCCGGAGACGTCCCAGCCGCGGCTGGCGAGCCAGCCGAGGTGGATCTCCAGGACCTGTCCCGGGTTCATTCGGGACGGTACACCCAGCGGGTTGAGGATGATGTCGACCGGGGTGCCGTCCTCCAGGAACGGCATGTCCTCGATCGGCAGGATCTTGGAGATGACGCCCTTGTTGCCGTGGCGGCCGGCGAGCTTGTCACCGTCGGTGATCTTGCGCTTCTGCGCGACGTAGACGCGGACCAGCTGGTTCACACCGGGCGGCAGCTCGTCGCCCTCCTCGCGGTCGAAGACGCGGACGCCGATGACCTTGCCGGTCTCGCCGTGCGGCACCTTCAGCGAGGTGTCACGGACCTCACGGGCCTTCTCACCGAAGATCGCGCGCAGCAGGCGCTCCTCGGGGGTCAGCTCGGTCTCACCCTTCGGGGTCACCTTGCCGACGAGGATGTCACCGGCGATGACCTCGGCACCGATACGGATGATGCCGCGCTCGTCGAGGTCGGCGAGGACCTCCTCCGAGACGTTCGGGATGTCCCGGGTGATCTCCTCGGGGCCGAGCTTGGTGTCACGGGCGTCGACCTCGTGCTCCTCGATGTGGATCGAGGAGAGGACGTCGTCCTGCACGAGGCGCTGCGACAGGATGATCGCGTCCTCGTAGTTGTGACCCTCCCACGGCATGAACGCCACGAGCAGGTTCTTGCCCAGCGCCATCTCGCCCTGCTGGGTTGCCGGACCGTCGGCGAGGACCTGGCCCTCGATGATCCGGTCGCCCTCGTGGACGATGACCTTCTGGTTGACCGAGGTGCCCTGGTTGGAGCGGGCGAACTTGGCCAGGCGGTACGTGATGTACGTGCCGTCGTCGTTGGCGGTGGTGATGTAGTCCGCGGAGACCTCCTGGACCACACCGGCCTTCTCGGCCTTGACCACGTCGCCGGCGTCGACCGCGGAGCGGTACTCCATGCCGGTGCCGACGAGCGGGGACTCCGCCTGGATCAGCGGCACGGCCTGGCGCATCATGTTCGCGCCCATGAGGGCACGGTTGGCGTCGTCGTGCTCAAGGAAGGGGATCATGGCGGTCGCGACCGACACCATCTGGCGCGGCGAGACGTCCATGTAGTCCACGTCGTCACCGGCGACGTAGTCGACCTCGCCACCACGGCGGCGGACCAGCACGCGGTTCTCGGCGAACCGCATGTCGTCGTTGAGCGTGGCGTTGGCCTGCGCGATGACGAAGCGGTCCTCCTCGTCGGCCGTCAGGTAGTCGACGTCGTCGGTGACCCGGCCCTCGACGACCTTGCGGTACGGCGTCTCGACGAAACCGAACGCGTTGACCCGGCCGTACGAGGCGAGCGAGCCGATCAGACCGATGTTCGGGCCTTCGGGCGTCTCGATCGGGCACATGCGGCCGTAGTGCGAGGGGTGCACGTCACGGACCTCGAAGCCGGCCCGCTCACGGGACAGACCACCCGGGCCGAGCGCGTTCAGACGGCGCTTGTGCGTCAGGCCCGACAGCGGGTTGTTCTGGTCCATGAACTGGGACAGCTGGCTGGTGCCGAAGAACTCCTTGATGGAGGCGACGACCGGCCGGATGTTGATCAGGGTCTGCGGCGTGATCGCCTCGACGTCCTGCGTGGTCATGCGCTCGCGCACGACACGCTCCATACGGGCGAGACCCGTACGGACCTGGTTCTGGATCAGCTCACCGACGCTGCGGATACGGCGGTTGCCGAAGTGGTCGATGTCGTCGGTCTCGACGATGATCGAGCGCCCGGACTCGCCGACCGTCTCGGTCTCGCCGGCGTGCAGCTTCACCAGGTACTTGATCGTCGCGATGATGTCCTCGACGGTCAGGACACCCGCCTCGAGGCCGGTGTCCGTACCCAGCTTCTTGTTGACCTTGTAGCGGCCGACCTTGGCGAGGTCGTAGCGCTTGGGGTTGAAGTACAGGTTCTCCAGCAGCGTCTGCGCGGCCTCACGCGTCGGGGGCTCGCCCGGACGCAGCTTGCGGTAGATGTCGAGCAGCGCGTCGTCCTGGCCCTGGGTGTGGTCCTTCTCCAGGGTGGCGCGCATCGACTCGTACTCGCCGAACTCCTCGAGGATCTGCTCGGTGGTCCAGCCGAGCGCCTTCAGAAGGACGGTGACGGACTGCTTGCGCTTGCGGTCGATACGGACGCCGACCATGTCGCGCTTGTCGATCTCCATCTCCAGCCAGGCACCCCGGGACGGGATGATCTTGGCGGAGAAGATGTCCTTGTCGGACGTCTTGTCGATGGAGGAGTCGAAGTAGACACCCGGCGAACGGACCAGCTGGGACACCACGACACGCTCGGTGCCGTTGATGACGAAGGTGCCCTTGTTGGTCATGAGCGGGAAGTCGCCCATGAAGACCGTCTGGGACTTGATCTCGCCGGTCTCGTTGTTGGTGAACTCGGCGGTGACGAAGAGCGGAGCCGCGTAGGTGAAGTCACGCTCCTTGCACTCGTCGATCGAGTTCTTCGGCGGCTCGAAGCGGTGGTCGCGGAACGTCAGCGACATCGACCCGCTGAAGTCCTCGATCGGGGAGATCTCCTCGAAGATCTCCTCGAGCCCGGACTTGGTGGGGACGTCCTGACCGTTCTCGAGAGCCTCCTCGACCCGACTCTGCCAGGCCGTGTTGCCGAGCAGCCAGTCGAAGCTCTCGGTCTGCAGCGCGAGCAGGTTCGGAACCTCGAGAGGCTCCTTGATCTTTGCAAAGGAGATGCGCAGCGGGGCAGTGCTGGCGCCGTTGTTCGTATTCGCGGTCGAGGCGTTGCGCGAGGCGGCCAAGAGGGGGTCCTTCCGAGGGCTCGGACTCACTACGCGCGTACCGGCCCCTCACCGATACACAGAGACAGATAGTCCCAGGTCAGGGACGGTCCGATCGTCGGTGCTCAAGCGAGGGCATGCCCCTGGTGACGGGCAGGGGACAGCTAACAGGCAGCGCAAAGGGTCAGTGTAGCCACTTGGCACACTGATGTCCAGTGCGGGTTTTCGAAGACCCTCGCTGCCCTCGTTGTCCTCAACCCCTGCGACAAGGCCACGCCCTCAACGCCACGGTGATACTGCCCTCTTCGCCGTCGATCCATGCCTCGGATTCGGATCCTTGTGACGACGCGTCCTGAGAATTGCGCGCTGCGTGCGGTTCGTCAAGGCCCTCTTACCCAAGCCGGGGTGCTGCGCTCGTCACGTGCTGCCTGCACCGGGGGTTCCGAGAGGCACGACGAAGATCACCTTACTCCTCGCGACCACGGGTGCAAGGCAGCCGCCGCCGGGCCCTCGGGAACGCCGAAGAGCGACCACCCGGATGGATGATCGCTCTTCGGTGCGTTCGCGTTACAGCCCCAGGGGGCTGTTCACGGCTCTACGGCCGCGATCGGCGCGCGCTGGAGTCCGTGCGGACCCGAGAGGTCTTACTTGACCTCGACGGAGGCGCCGGCGCCCTCGAGGGCCTCCTTGGCCTTGTCCGCGGCGTCCTTGGCGACCTTCTCGAGGACGGGCTTCGGGGCGCCGTCCACCAGGTCCTTGGCCTCCTTCAGGCCGAGGGAGGTCAGCTCACGCACGACCTTGATGACCTGGATCTTCTTGTCGCCGGCGCCGGTGAGGACGACGTCGAACTCGTCCTTCTCCTCGACGGTCTCGGCGGTGGGGGCGCCCGGGCCGGCCATCATGACCGGCGCGGCAGCGGCGGCGGTGACGTCGAACTTCTCCTCGAACGCCTTCACGAACTCGGAGAGCTCGATGAGGGTCATCTCCTCGAACTGCGCGAGCAGGTCTTCCTGAGACAGCTTCGCCATGGTGGCGGTCCTTCCACTAATTCGGCTGGTGCCGGATGTACATGTCTGGCGGGCGTACGTCTGGCCCGCTGTGACCGTCGCGTTCAGGCCGCGGCGGTCAATGTGCGAGCCGAGTTACTCGGCACCGCCCTGCTCGGCCTGCTTGGCGCGCAGCGCGTCCACGGTGCGGACGAGCTTCGACGGCAGCGCCTGGAAGACGGAGGCAGCCTGGGACTGCTTCGCCTTGAAGGCACCGGCCAGCTTGCTGAGCAGAACCTCGCGGGACTCGAGGTCCGCAAGCTTCTTGATCTCATCGGCGGACAGCGCCTTGCCGTCAAGGACACCGCCCTTGATGATGAGATTCGGGTTGTCCTTGGCGAAGTCACGAAGACCCTTCGCCGACTCCACCGGGTCACCGGTGACGAAGGCGACGGCCGTCGGACCAGCGAAGAGCTGGTCGTCGAGCGTGATCCCGGCCTCGTTGGCCGCAATCTTGGTCAGCGTGTTCTTCACCACGGCGTACTGGGCGTTCTCACCGAGCGAACGACGCAGCGTCTTGAGCTGCGCCACGGTGAGACCGCGGTACTCGGTCAGCACGGCGGCGTTGGAGCTGCGGAACTTGTCCGTCAGCTCGGCAACCGCGGCAGCCTTGTCGGGCCTCGCCATAGAGCCTCGGCCTCCTTCCGGGTGATTCGGACCGCGCGGACCCGAAGGAGGACTGGGGAAAACGAAACGCCCCGGCGCAGGCGCACGGGGCGGACTCGACCGGCCGTGCATACGCTGTCGTACGCACTCCGGGAGCACTTCCACTGTCACCTGCGCGGGTCGTCCGCTATTCAGCGGATCCTTCGGCCACCGCACCCTCTTCCGAGCGCACGGCAACGACCAGCGGTCTTTGGCTTCTGGGGAAGCGTACGGGACCGGATCGCTGTCAAGCAAATCCGGTCCCGGAGCAGCTAGAACTCGGACCCGGTCTCCGGGCCCTCCAGCCCACTCAGATCCATCTCCGGGGCGTCCTCGCCGAAGGCGCCCTCACCGCTCGCGGCCTCGCCCAGCCCCTCGAGCATCTCGATCAGGTCGAAGGTCTCCGCGGCCGGCGGCACCTCCACCTCGGCCTTGGCGCCGTAGTCGGAGAGCTTCATGCTCATGTCGACGTCCCCTGCCGAGGACGTCATGGTGACGTCCATCCGGACCGGCAGGTCGTCCTCGTTGACCCAGACCTCGGTGTCGTAGCCCTTGATGCCGGACTTCTCGACGTTCTCCAGGAGCTGCTTGCGGTCCCCCGGCTCCAGGAAGTCCAGGCTCTTGTTGCTCTCCATCATCTCCTTGACGGTGAGCGTGCCCTTGTAGTGCTCGGCGTCCACGCCGTCGACCTTCTCGCTGCCGACGTGCTTCAGGTTGGGCGACTCCAGGAGCAGGGCGATTTGCTCGGCCGGGCTCTGGTTCATGTTGTCCAGGCCGGACGTCATCTGGCGGGTCAGAGCCGGGTCCCCGGCGGCCTCGGCGGCGGCCTTGAGGTCCAGCTTCATCCAGCTCTTGCCGTCCATCTCCAGGGCGGCCGAGTCGCCCATGTCCATGTACATGACCTCGTCACGCCAGACCATGCGGACCGCGTCTGGCATGTCCGGCTCGGCACCGAGCATGGAGCCCTTCATGGTCACGTCCATGACGGTCGGGTCCCAGCCCATCACGCCGGACATGGTCATGTCGTCCATGCCCGCGGGCATCGACATGGTCATCTCGACCTTGGCGGACTTGGCCTCGGCGGTCTTCTCGTAGGCCACCGTCAGGACCTGCTGGACGCTCCGCGAGCCGGACGCCCCGTCCCCCTTGCCGGCCCCACAGCCGACTGCTCCGCCGGCCAGCGTCAGGGCCGCCAGCGCGGCGATCCCCGCCCTGTTCCTCGTGCGCGCGGAAAGCTTCATCGATTCCCCCCACGGGAAGTCTCTGCACACCCTGTGGATCACATGTATGAACCATGTGTCTCTGATTGAGCTGTGAGCCTATCCCAGGGGTCCGACAGGGCCCCTGGGATTCACCGCTGCCCCGACCGCACGGTGACAGTCCCTCCGCCGCCGCGGACACGCGAACGGGCCCCGCACCTCGAAGGTGCGGGGCCCGTGACCGACTTCAGCGAGCCTTGGGGGCTCAGACCGCGGCCGGGTCCTCCTCGACGAGGAGGTTGCGGGTGCGGTTCGGGTCGACCGGGATGCCGGGGCCCATCGTGGTGGTGATGGCGGCCTTCTTGATGTAGCGACCCTTGGCGGCGGACGGCTTCAGACGGAGGATCTCCTCCAGGGCCGCGCCGTAGTTCTCCACCAGCTGGGTGTCGTCGAAGGACGACTTGCCGATGATGAAGTGCAGGTTCGAGTGCTTGTCGACGCGGAACTCGATCTTGCCGCCCTTGATCTCGGTCACGGCCTTGGCCACGTCCGGGGTCACGGTGCCGGTCTTCGGGTTCGGCATCAGACCACGCGGGCCGAGGACACGGCCCAGGCGGCCGACCTTGCCCATGAGGTCCGGGGTGGCGACGACGGCGTCGAAGTCCAGACGCCCCTTCGACACCTCGTCGATCAGCTCGTCGGCGCCGACGATGTCGGCGCCCGCGGCACGCGCGGCCTCGGCACGGTCGCCGGTCGCGAAGACCAGGACCCGGGCGGTCTTACCGGTGCCGTGCGGAAGGTTCACGGTGCCACGGACCATCTGGTCGGCCTTGCGCGGGTCGACACCCAGACGGAAGGCGACCTCGACGGTGCCGTCGAACTTGGTCGTGGAGGTCTCCTTGGCGAGACGAACGGCCTCGAGCGGGGCGTAGAGCTTGTCCCGGTCGATCTTGGCGTCCGCAGCGCGGAGAGACTTGCTGCGCTTGCTCACTACTGCTCCTGGGTTTCTTAGGAGTTGTGGTCCGGGCCGAGCGGGCCCTGCCACTACTGCTCTGGGGAGGTTGGGGCTCAGCCCTCGACCGTGACGCCCATGGAACGCGCGGTACCGGCGATGATCTTCGCGGCGGCGTCCAGGTCGTTGGCGTTGAGGTCGGGCATCTTGGTGGTGGCGATCTCGCGGACCTGCGCCTCGGTGATCTTGGCGACCTTGGTCTTGTGCGGCTCGCCGGAGCCCTTCTCGATACCCGCGGCCTTGAGGATCATCTTGGCGGCCGGCGGGGTCTTGGTCACGAAGGTGAAGGAGCGGTCCTCGTAGACCGTGATCTCCACCGGGATGACCCAGCCACGCTGCGACTCGGTCGCGGCGTTGTAGGCCTTGCAGAACTCCATGATGTTGACGCCGTGCTGACCCAGCGCGGGGCCGACCGGCGGAGCCGGGTTGGCGGCACCGGCCTGGATCTGGAGCTTGATGAGCCCCGTGACCTTCTTCTTCTTGGGAGGCATAGCTCTCCGGGTCCTTTCGATTCGGGTCTACCCTCCGCCGAGTCGCGTCTCGGCAGAAGGCATACCGCACAACGATAACGGGTATAGATGCGCGGCCAAAAACCGTGCAGGTCAGACAGGCTCCAAAAGCCCACCTGACCTGCGCGGAAGCGGTACGTCCAGAAGGCGTCAGTTCTTCTGGATCTGGTCGAACGAGAGCTCGACGGGCGTCTCCCGGCCGAAGATCTCCACCAGGCCCTTGACCTTCTTGGAGTCGGGGTTGATCTCGTTGATCGTCGCCTGCAGCGTGGCGAACGGGCCGTCCGTCACGGTGACCGAGTCGCCGACCTCGAAGTCCAGCACCTGGACCTCGACCTTGCGCTGCGGCGCCGGCTTGCCCTCGGCCTCGGCGGCCTCGCGGGCGGCCTTCTCCTCCGCCTCCGGGGCGAGCATCTTGACGATCTCGTCCAGGGTCAGCGGGTACGGGTCGTAGGCGTTGCCGACGAAGCCGGTGACACCGGGGGTGTTGCGGACGACACCCCAGGACTCGTTCGTCAGGTCCATGCGGACCAGGACGTAGCCCGGGAGCTTGTTCTGCTTGATGGTCTTGCGGTCGCCGTTCTTGATCTGGACGACCTCTTCCTGCGGCACCTCGGCCTGGAAGATGTAGTCCTCGACGTTCAGCGAGACGGCGCGCTGCTCCAGGTTGGTCTTCACGCGGTTCTCGTAACCGGCGTAGGTGTGGATCACGTACCACTCGCCGGGCAGGGTCCGCAGTTCCTCACGGAGCTTCTCGATGGGGTCGAGCTCCGGCTCGGGCTCGGCCTCCTCCACGGGCTCGGCCTCGTCCGCGAGCTCGTCCTCGACGTGCACGGCGGCTTCCTCAGCCGGCTCACCCGCGGCGGCGTCGGCAGCCTCGGCCTCGTCCAGGTCCTCGTCCGCACCCTCGACGATGTCGAGCTCGTCTTCCACGGACTCGACCGGCTCGATGGCGTCGTCGTTCACGTTCGGGTCAGACACGGTGGCTGCTTCTTCCTGGATACATAGGGGTGGAACACGCGAAAGGGGCGCCGGATCCCGGCGCCCTTCGCTCTTGGCTCAGCCGAAGACGTACTTGGCGGCGTGGTCGAGCCCATAGTCAATCACGGTGATCAGTCCGATCATGACGACGACGAAGATGATCACGACAGTCGTGTATCGCGTCAGCTGCGTGCGCGTGGGCCAGACGACCTTGCGGAGCTCGGCGACGATCTGCCGGTAGAAGAGGGCAAGGCGCTTCAGCGGGCCCTTCTTGGCACGCTTGCCACCCTTGCGGGTCTTCTTGGACTCCGGTGCCTCATCCTGGGCATCAGGCGTGTCGATGGAGCCCACGGCGTCCGTCATTCGTCCTCACCTGGTCCCGGGTCGTGGCCGTGCCGCGCCCGGTTTGAGCCGCACGGCGGTGCATTGCTGTACGTACCTGCGCACACATCCTGGCGGTGTGTGTAGCAGGGCCGGAGGGACTTGAACCCCCAACCGCCGGTTTTGGAGACCGGTGCTCTACCAATTGAGCTACGACCCTTCGTGTGTCCCCCAACGTACCGCATCCAACCGGGTGCTCGGTGTGCACCGGTCGAGCGCGGGGCTCGGTGGAGGCCAACGAGGTGAGAGTGTACGTGGTCATGAGCCGGGCGTCGAACAGAAATGGCCTGTGAGGTCCGCTCTCCCGGCGGATCGCCGCCCTGCGGCGCGCGGACCGGACCGGGGACCGGCCGAAGATCGCCGGAGCCACCCGGGGTATACGGACTGTTGTTCAACGGTATGCCCTGGGCTGTTCAGTCCGTGAAACCCGTGTGCCGGGCCGGTTTCCGGTCTGAAACGATGGACCCATGAGCGCTGCAACCCCACCCACCGAGCGCCGGGTCTCGGCCCGCATCGGCGCGATCTCCGAGTCCGCCACCCTCGCCGTGGACGCCAAGGCCAAGGCCCTGAAGGCCGCCGGGCGTCCGGTGATCGGATTCGGCGCCGGCGAGCCCGACTTCCCGACCCCCGACTACATCGTCGAGGCCGCGATCGAGGCCTGCAGGAACCCCAAGTTCCACCGCTACACCCCGGCCGGCGGCCTGCCCGAGCTGAAGGCCGCCATCGCCGTCAAGACGCTGCGCGACTCCGGCTACGAGGTCGACGCCTCCCAGATCCTTGTCACCAACGGCGGCAAGCAGGCCATCTACGAGGCATTCGCCGCGATCCTGGACCCGGGCGACGAGGTCATCGTGCCCGCGCCGTACTGGACG
The DNA here is from genome assembly GCF_044548465.1 of Streptomyces sp. NPDC052023. Taxonomy (NCBI): domain Bacteria; kingdom Bacillati; phylum Actinomycetota; class Actinomycetes; order Kitasatosporales; family Streptomycetaceae; genus Streptomyces; species Streptomyces sp. NPDC052023. Next base: position 311,905 of record NZ_JBIUBW010000006.1, read on the forward strand.
ACGTACCCGGAGTCGATCCGCCTGGCCGGCGGTGTCCCGGTCGAGGTCGTCGCCGACGAGACGACCGGCTACCGGGTCAGCGTGGAGCAGCTGGAGGCGGCCCGCACGGAGAAGACGAAGGTCGTTCTCTTCGTCTCGCCGTCCAACCCGACCGGCGCGGTCTACTCCGAGGCCGAGACGGAGGCCATCGGCCGCTGGGCCGTCGAGCACGGCCTGTGGGTACTCACCGACGAGATCTACGAGCACCTGGTGTACGGCGACGCCTCGGCCGTGTCGATGCCGGCCGTCCTGCCCGAGCTGCGCGACAAGTGCATCGTCGTCAACGGCGTCGCGAAGACCTACGCCATGACCGGCTGGCGGGTGGGCTGGATCATCGGCCCGAAGGACGTCGTGAAGGCCGCGACGAACCTCCAGTCGCACGCCACCTCGAACGTCTCGAACGTCGCCCAGGCCGCGGCACTGGCCGCCGTCTCCGGCGACCTGGACGCCGTCGAGAAGATGCGCGAGGCCTTCGACCGCCGCCGCCGCACGATCGTGCGGATGCTCAACGACATCGAGGGCGTGTTCTGCCCCGAGCCCGAGGGCGCCTTCTACGCGTACCCGTCGGTGAAGGCGCTGATCGGCAAGGAGATCCGCGGCAAGCGCCCGAAGGACACGGTCGAGCTGGCCGCGCTGATCCTGGAGGAGTCCGAGGTCGCGGTGGTGCCGGGTGAGGCCTTCGGCACGCCGGGCTACCTGCGGCTGTCGTACGCCCTGGGTGACGAGGACCTCGTCGAGGGTGTGAGCCGCATCCAGAAGCTGCTGGCGGAGGCGCGCGACTGACGTTCCGCGACGTCTTCGTGGCGCACGCGCGCGTGACGGGCCGTTTCCCTTCAGGGAGACGGCCCGTTCTTTCGTGTTTTCGTGCGAGCAAGACCACTAACGGGGAAAGCGCTGGAGGGACGGGCAAGCCGTACGGCAGGATCCTGGAATGGAACGTGTACGTGATGTCTCCGACCTCCCGAAGGCCCATCTGCACCTGCACTTCACCGGCTCCATGCGGCCGGGCACCCTGCTGGAGCTGGCCGACAAGTACGGCGTCCGGCTGCCCGACGCGCTGACCGACGCCCTGGTCGGCGGGGAGCCGCCGAGACTGCGGGCGACGGACGAGCGGGGCTGGTTCCGTTTCCAGCGCCTTTACGACGCCGCTCGTTCGTGCCTGAGGCAGCCGGAGGACATTCAGCGGCTGGTGCGGGAGGCCGCCGAGGAGGACGTCAAGGACGGCTCGGGCTGGCTGGAGATCCAGGTCGACCCGACCTCGTACGCCCCGCGCCTGGGCGGGCTCATCCCGGCGCTGGAGATCATCCTGGACGCGGTGGAGACAGCCGCGCGGGAGACCGGGATCGGCATGCGCGTCCTGGTCGCCGCGAACCGCATGAAGCACCCGCTGGACGCCCGCACGCTGGCCCGCCTCGCCGTCCGCTACACCGACCGGGGTGTGGTCGGCTTCGGGCTCTCCAACGACGAGCGGCGCGGCATGGCCCGCGACTTCGACCGCGCTTTCGCCATCGCGCGCGAGGGCGGCCTGCTGTCGGCCCCGCACGGTGGCGAACTGACCGGGCCCGCCTCGGTCCGTGACTGCCTGGACGACCTGCACGCCGACCGGGTGGGGCACGGCGTGCGCGCGGCGGAGGACCCGCGCCTGCTGAAGCGCCTGGCCGACCGCGGCGTCACCTGCGAGGTGTGCCCGGCGTCGAACGTGGCCCTCGGTGTCTACGAGAAGCCCGAGAACGTCCCCCTGCGCAAGCTCTTCGAAGCCGGCGTGCCGCTGGCGCTGGGCGCCGACGACCCGCTGCTGTTCGGCTCGCGGCTTGCGGCGCAGTACGAGATCGCCCGCGAGCACCACGCCTTCACGGACGCGGAACTGGCCGAGGTCGCCCGCCAGTCGGTACGGGCGTCGGCGGCGCCGGAAGAAACGAAGAAGAGGCTCCTGGCGGGCGTGGACACCTGGCTGACCTCAGACGGGACCACTGCCGTCAGAGGCTGACGCCCACCGTCACCGGCTCGTTGACGAGGGTGATCCCGAAGGCCTCACGCACCCCGGCGACGACCTCGCGGGCCAGCGCCAGCAGGTCCTCCGTGGTCGCCTCGCCGCGGTTGGTGAGGGCGAGGGTGTGCTTGGTGGAGATCCGGGCGGGTCCGGTGCCGTACCCCTTACGGAAGCCCGCCTTGTCGATCAGCCAGGCGGCGGAGGTCTTGGTGTGCCCGTCCCCGGCCGGGTACGCCGGCGGCGCCACGTCCTCACCGAGACGCTCGCGCACGCGCGCGTGGAACGCGGCGAACTGGGCGTCCGTCAGGATCGGGTTGGTGAAGAAGGACCCGGCGGACCAGGTGTCGTGGTCCTCGGGGTCGAGCACCATGCCCTTGCCGGCGCGCAGCTTCAGCACCATGTCGCGGGCGTCGCCGAGCGGGACCCGCTCGCCCGGCCCGACCCCGAGCGCGCGTGCGGTCTCGGCGTACCGGATGGGCCCGGACAGCCCGCCCGCGTCCTCCAGCTCGAAGCGGACGCGCAGGACGACGTACCGCTGGGGGTCGGCCTTGAAGCGGCTGTGCCGGTACGAGAAAGCGCACTCGGCGTTCGTCAGGGTGACCGTCCCGCCGGCCTGGCGGTCGTAGGCGATCACCTCGGTGATGGTGGAGGAGACCTCCTGGCCGTACGCCCCCACGTTCTGGATCGGCGTCGCTCCCGCCGAGCCGGGGATGCCGGCCAGGCACTCGACACCGGCGAGCCCGGCCTCCACGGTGCGCGCGACGGCGTCCGTCCACACCTCACCCGCGGCGAGCTCCAGCCGCGTACCGGACAGCTCGCAGCCACGGGTGGCGATGCGCAGGGCGGTCCCGTCGAAGCCCTTGTCGCCGATGACGAGGTTCGAGCCTCCGCCGACAACCAGCAGCGGCGTCCCGGCGGCGTCGGCCTCCCGCACGGCCTCGACGACCTCGGCGTCGGTCGTCGCGGTCACCAGCCGGGTCGCGGGACCGCCCAGCCGGAACGTGGTCAGCGGGGCGAGGGGGGCGTCGTGGAGTACCTGCACGCGCCCAAGACTACGAGACGGCACGGACAGGGCCGACAGGCGCGCGTCCACCCGCGGCGCCGGTGGCGGGGCACGCGCGCGCGTACGGCCCCGTCGCTCTGGACGAGGCCGTACGCGCGCGTGCGGTTCAGTTCAGCGCATCAGGTGGGCCCGCGTGCCGCCCTCCGTGGTGTTCCGCGGCTCAGCGAGCCGCCCCCTCGAACACCCGCGACTCCGCCGCCCGCTCGGCTTCCGCCGGTACGCCTCGCCGGCGCGCCGGGATGACCAGGGCGGCGACCCCCGCGAGGCCCACCACGCCGGCACCCACCACGATCGCCGGGCGCAGCCCGTCGACGAACGTCTGAGCGGACTCGTATCCGCCCTGCGCCGCGAAGATCGAGGACATGACCGCGATGCCGAGCGCGCCGCCCACCTCGCGCAGCGCGTTGTTCGCGCCGGACGCGATGCCCTGCTCCACGGGCGTCACACTGGCCATCACCAGGGCGGACGCCGGGGCGAAGAACAGGGCCATCCCGATGCCGCTGAGGATCAGGCCGGGCAGCTGGGCCGCGTAGGACGCGTCGGCCGTGACCACGGACGCGAGGTAGCCGAGCCCGGCGGCCTGGAGGAAGAGCCCGGCGGCCACGACGGGCCGCCCGCCGACCCGGTCGGAGAGGATCCCGGCGAGGGGCGCGACCAGCATCGGCATCCCTGTCCACGGCAGCATCCGCAGCCCCGCCTCGGTCGGCGAGTATCCGAGCACACCCTGCATGTACTGGCTGAGCAGGAAGATCGACCCGAACATCCCCAGGAACATCAGCATGCTCGCCGCGTTGATGCCGGCGAAGGCGCGGGAGCGGAACAGCCGCATCGGCAGCATCGGGTTCCGCCCGCGTGTGCCGTGCAGCACGAAGGCGGCCAGTAGCGCCGCCCCGGCAAACAGCCCGATCAGTACGACCGGCTCGGTCCATCCCTCGACCGGTCCGCGGACCAGCCCGTACACGATCCCGAAGAGCCCGCCGCTGGCCAGCAGCGTGCCGCGCACGTCCAGGGGTGCGCCGGTGCCGTACGACTCGGTGAGCCGCAGCCGGGCCAGCGGCAGCAGCGCGGCACCCAGCGGAACGTTCAGCCAGAAGATCCACTGCCAGGAGATGTGCTCGGTGAGGGTCCCTCCGATGAGCGGTCCGCAGGCCACGGCCAGCCCGTTGACGGCACCCCAGATCCCGTACGCCGTCCCCCGCTTCTCCGCCGGCACGGCCGCCGTCAGCAAGGTGAGCGTCAGGGGCATCATGACGGCCGCTCCGACGCCCTGCACGGCGCGTGCGGCGATCAGGGAGTCGATGCCGGGCGCCAGGGCCGCCGCCGCGGACGCCACCGTGAACAGCGCGAGCCCGCCGATGAACAACCTGCGCCGCCCGAACCGGTCGCCGAGTGCCGCCCCGAACATCAGCAGCACGGCGAAGGTGAGCGTATAGGCGCTCACGGTCCATTCGAGGTCGTGCAGCGCCCCACCGAGGTCCTCCCGGATGGAGGGCAGTGCGGTGGTGACGACGAGGTTGTCGAGAGCCGCCATGAAGCCGGCGACGCTGGTGATCACCAGCGCCCAGACGGCGTGTGCTTTCTGCTGTGACATCCGCTCCCCCAGAGCTGCTGCTCGCTGATTGATTAGTAATCGATGACTAACTTTTTCGGTCACACGAGTTCCAGTGGCACACACCACAGCGCCGGCCCTCGAAGAGCGCCGCTCCCGCGCCCGGCTACTCCGCCTCTCCGAGCCCTCGCAGGACGCGAGCCGACATGTAGAGCCCCTCCCACACCCGATGGCCTGGCGGGAATCCCATGGCCGCCAGGGCGTTGACGAGCATCCCGTACGCCATGAAGGTCGTGATCTCGTCCACATCGCCGCCCAGGGGCAGATGCACGGTGTCCCAGAGTTCCATCCAGCCCTTGCGGACCATCTCGCCGAACTCGCGGTCCCCGGACACCTCCGCCGCGGCCACCGCGAGGTAGATCTGCAACTGCATCTGCAGTAGCTCCGGCCGGTCGGCGAGCTGACGTGTGTACGCCTCCGCCATGGCGTGCAGGGCCTCCTCGCCCTTCAGTTCGCCGGCCGCCTCCTCGAAGAGCCGGCGCACGTCCGCGAGACAGCGCTCGGCGGCCGCGAGGAAGATCGCCTTTTTCCCTGGGAAGAGCCGGAAGAGATACGGCTGCGAGACACCCACCCGCTTGGCGATGGCCTCGGTGGAGGTGCCGTAGTAGCCGTTCTGCGCGAACTCCGTGATCGCCGCGCGGACGACGCTCTCACGCCTCTCCTCTGCGCTCATCCTGACCATGGCGTCAAGTTAGTACTCAATCACTAACCTGGTCAAGGGATCCCCTTCGGGGGGCGGGGGTGCCGACAGTAAGGGGCGCCCGCTACGGCGGGCGCCCCTTACTTGCGCGTACGTGCATCCACGCAGGTCTCAGGCCAGGCGGACGACCGCCCGGGACATCCCCAGCACCTTCTGCCCGGCGCTCGTCGCCGTGAGGTCAACGCGGACCGTGTTGTCGTCGAGCTTGGCGGCCACCTTGCCGCTGACCTCGATCACGGCCCCCTGGTCGTCGTTCGGTACGACGACGGGCTTGGTGAAACGGACGCCGTACTCGACGATCGCGCCCGGGTCACCGGTCCAGTCGGTGACCACACGGATCGCCTCGGCCATGGTGAGCATGCCGTGTGCGATGACGTCCGGCAGGCCCACCTCCTTGGCGAACTTCTCGTTCCAGTGGATCGGGTTGAAGTCCCCGGAGGCACCCGCGTACTGGACGAGAGTGGCGCGCGTCACGGGGAAGGTCTGCGCGGGCAGTTCGGTGCCGACCTCGACATCGGCGTACGCGATCTGGGCGGTCATCTGCTCACGCCTCCTCGGCCGCGCGGGCCACCAGCTTGGTCCAGGCGGTCACTACGTGCTCCCCGGCCTCGTCGTGCACCTCGCCGCGGACGTCCAGGATGTCGTTGCCGGCCATCGACTTGATGGCCTCGATGGTCGAGGTGACCGAGAGCCGGTCGCCGGCGCGCACCGGGCGGCTGTAGGCGAACCTCTGGTCGCCGTGCACGACCCGGCTGTAGTCCAGACCGAGCTGCGGGTCGGCGACGACCTCCCCCGCCGCCTTGAAGGTGATCGCGAAGACGAAGGTGGGCGGGGCGATCACGTCGGGGTGGCCGAGGGCCTTGGCGGCTTCCGGGTCCGTGTAGGCCGGGTTGGCGTCTCCCACCGCCTCCGCGAACTCACGGATCTTCTCCCGTCCCACCTCATAGGGGTCAGTGGGCGGGTAGCTCCGCCCCACGAAGGACTGGTCGAGCGCCATGGCTCGGCACCTCCTGGTTTCTGCTCTGGTCGACCGGTGAAGGGCGGCCCCTCAAAAGGCTCTGCTCAACGAGCACCGCGCCGGGTCAACCGTATAGAAGGCCGCCGCGGCCGATTGCGCTCGGTGGCCACGCCGACCGAAAGGGTGACCGAAAAATGAGACGAGGCCGCCCCCCTGAACAGCGGGGGCGGCCTCGTCTTGACGAGTCGTACGAGATGTACTGGCCTGCGTCAGCGCGTTTCGCGGTGCGCGGTGTGCGCGTTGCAACGCGGGCAGTGCTTCTTCATCTCAAGACGGTCCGGGTTGTTACGCCGGTTCTTCTTGGTGATGTAGTTCCGCTCCTTGCACTCCACGCAGGCCAGCGTGATCTTCGGGCGGACGTCGGTGGCAGCCACGTGAGTGCTCCTTGACGAACGGGTAGGTTATTCAACGCAAGAAAGAGTAGCCGATCGAAGGACCGACCCCGCAATCGGCTACTGTCAGTAGCGGTGACCGGACTTGAACCGGTGACACAGCGATTATGAGCCGCTTGCTCTACCGACTGAGCTACACCGCTGCGATGCGATCGGACCCGCCTGACGGCGGGAACCTCTCACACCAGAGCCCCAAAACGGAATCGAACCGTTGACCTTCTCCTTACCATGGAGACGCTCTGCCGACTGAGCTATTGGGGCGAGCGATGAAGACATTACACGCTCGGCCGCCGTTCACCCAAATCCGTTTCAGCGCCCCCGTCAGGCCCCCGCCGCGCACCTCTCAGCAGCCCCGGAGGCCCCCTCGGCACCGCGCTCGACCGGCGGACCACACCGGTACGACTATTGCGCTCCTCCGCGCCACGGGCCGAACGCCGCCATAGGCTCGACTCACTCTGCGTGATCTTGCGTGATGGCACGGCGGTGGGTCATTGACCCGGTCCGGACCCCGAGCCCTGATCCCGAGCCCCGAGCCCCGAGCCCGATCCCTGGAGCGCGATGCCCGACAGCCAGCCGCAGCCGCCCCCTTCGTCTTCGTTCCCGTCGGGCTCGGGTCAGGGCGACGGGAACTCCCTGCTGTTGTGCGGCGCGCGACTCACCGACGGCCGGACGGTGGACGTCCGATTGGGCGGCGGGCGCATCGAGGCGGTCGGCACGGCCGGCAGCCTGGGCGGGTCCCGCGGCGGTGCCGGCGGCAGCGGCGGTGGCGGCCGGGTGGACCTCGGCGGCTACCTGCTGCTGCCGGCCCCGGCCGAAGCCCACGCCCACGCCGACTCGGCCCTGTCCGCCGACGGCGGTGGTCCGCCGTCGTACGACACCCAGGACGTCCAGCGCCGGGCCACCGAGGCCACGCTGCTGCAACTGGGGCACGGGGCGACCGCCCTGCGGGCACACGTCCGCGTGGGTGACGTTCCGGGGCTGGGCGCGCTGACCGCCGTACTGCGGGCGCGGCGGTCGTTGCGCGGGCTCGCGGAGCTGACGACGGTGGCGATGCCGCGGCTGCTGACCGGGGTCGCCGGGGCGGACGGGCTCGCCATGCTGCGGGACGCCGTGAAGATGGGCGCCTCGGTGGTGGGCGGCTGTCCGGATCTCGACCCCGATCCGACGGGCTATGTGGAGGCGGTCCTGGAGGTCGCCTCCGAACAGGGCTGCCCCGTCGACCTGCACACCGACGGCACCGACCCGGCCCGGCTCGCCCGCCTCGCCGCGATGGCCGGCGGCCTGCGCCCCGGCGTGACGATCGGTCCCTGTGGCGGCCTGGGCGACCTGCCCACCGACGTGGCGTCCCGCACCGCCGACCAGCTGGCGGCCGCGGGCGTGACCGTGGTGTGCCTGCCACAGGGTGGCTGCGGGGGCTCCGACCGGCGCGGGACGGCGCCGGTACGGCTGCTGCGCGCTGCCGGCGTACGCCTCGCCGCCGGCAGCGGCGCCCTGCGGGACCCCTCGAACCCCGTGGGCCGGGGCGACCCTCTGGAGGCCGCCTACCTGCTTGCCTCCCACCACGGCCTGCGCCCCGAGGACGCCTACGACGCCGTGAGCACCTCGGCCCGCGCCGCCCTGGGCCTCCCCGAGGTCCGGGTGGAGGCGGGCTTCCCGGCCGAACTGCTCGCCGTTCGCGGCGACCGGCTGGCCGGTGCCCTGTCGCTGGCGTACAGCCGGATCGTGGTGCACCGGGGGCGCGTGGTGGCCCGGACGAGTGCGGTACGCGAGTACTGCAACTCGGCCGCGTCGGCGGAGCTGGGGCTGCCGCGGCAGGGGCGGGGGGAGCTGTCGTAGAGGGGCGGGGGAGCTGTCGTACAGGAGCGGGGGGAGCTGTCGTACAGGAGCGGGGGGAGCTGTCGTAGAGGCGCGGGGGGCTGTCGCAGAGGCGCGGGGGGCTGTCGCAGAGGCGCCGGGGGCGTAGAGGTGTCGTCCGTGCGCCTTTGGCCACCGCCGCGCCCCCTTGACCACGGCCGTGCGCCGTCGACCACCGCCGTGCGCCCCTAGGTCACGACTGTGCCCCCCCTGGATCCGCTCCCCGTGGAAGCCGGCCCGGCACCCCCCACGCCACCCGCACCACGCGGCGGTTGCGGCCGTTCGGGCGTACGGTCGGAAGCATGCGCATTGTCATCGCTGGAGGTCATGGACAGATCGCGCTGCGGCTGGAGCGGCTGCTCGCCGCGCGCGGGTTCGAGGCGGCGGGCATCATCCGCCGCCCCGAACAGGGCGACGATCTGCGGGAGGCGGGCGCCGAACCGGTGCTGCTGGACCTGGAGTCGGCCACGGTCGAGCAGGTCGCGGCGCATCTGCAAGGTGCCGACGCGGCGGTGTTCGCCGCCGGCGCCGGTCCCGGCAGCGGGGTGGCGCGCAAGGGCACGGTGGACAAGGGCGCGGCGGTGCTGTTCGCGGACGCGGCGGTCCGGGCCGGCGTACGCCGCTTCCTGATCGTCTCGTCCATGGGCGCCGACCCGAACCACCAGGGCGACGAGGTCTTCGATGTCTACCTGCGCGCCAAGGGCGAGGCCGACGCGCACGTCAGCCGCCAGGAGGCGCTGGACTGGACGATCCTGCGCCCCGGCCAACTGACGGACGACGCAGGCACCGGCCTCGTCCGCCTGGAGGCGCAGACCGGTCGCGGCCCGGTTCCGCGCGACGACGTGGCCGCCGTACTCGCCGAACTGCTCGAGACCCCGGCCACCGCCGGCCTCACCCTGGAGCTGATCAGCGGATCGGCCCCGGTGTCGGTGGCCGTGAAGTCGGTGGCCGGAAACTGAGTTCGGACAGCCGCGGGCTGTTGCGGCGGGGCGGTCGCCGCCTCAGAACAGCGGCAGCTGTCCGGGGAACTCCGGCACGACGTGACCGTCCAATGACGGCTGCACAGCACCCAGTTGCGCCTGGCGACGTGACCCGGGACACGAGACGAGCCGGCCGCTCTCCCGGGCACCGGGCGGGTCGTGCCGGGCGAACCGTCCCGCGACGACGGCGATCTCACGACGGCACTCGGGACAGGTCCTGCGGCGGGAGGAGCGAAAGCTCATGGGGCCAGTGTGCCCCGAACACCTCTTCGCACCCAGCACCCGGACACGGGCAGAGCCGTCTGGGGGCCGACCTCCGGACCTCACCGACCACTTGAAGCGCCGTCAGCCGGTCCTGCGCCTTCGGCGCCGTCGCCACTGCCATGCCGCCGCCACACCGAACGACGCCGTCAGCAGCGTGACGGCCAGAACGGGCCAGCGGCTGTCGGCGACCCGCAGGTCGGCGAGGACGACCACCACGATCAGGCCCACAGGAATCAGGAGCGAGACGAGCGCCTTGACCATGGCTGCCGCCATCCCGGGAACCCCCCTCGTGCCCGGGCGGGGTCGCGCGACCCGCTCACCGAAGTAGAAGACGAGGGCACGGTCCAGAAGGCGATCGGTGGCCCGGCTGTACGACCGGCCCACGTACGGCATCCAGACCAGCGGAGCGACCAGACCGACCAGGAACACGAGTCCGAGCAGGACGTAACGCCCCGCAGCGACCAGCCAACGCCGCACGCCCCCTGCCTTGGCCTCGCCCTTCGGCACGATCAGCCCCAGGACGCGCGCCATCCGCAGGGTCAGCTCGAAGAGCGTCGCCGCGTGCCCTCTGCTCGCCCCGTGCGGCCCTCTTTCCGCTGTTCGCAGGGCCTTCTTCGCGGCTTTGTCCTGCCCGGCGAGAGCCGCGTCCGCAAGCGCGGCCCGCGCCTGGTCGACGTCCCCGTACACCCCCTGAAGGACGAGAAGTTCGGCACTGCGGACGGCAGCGGTGGGGTCCTGTCCTCCCAGAGCTGTGAGTTCCAGGCAGATACGCGCCTGGCTGAGCAGTGCCGCGCAGAACGCGAACGGCGCCATGATCATCATGGGCCCGCCGATGAGGGCCCCCTCGGAGACGACCCTGCGCTTGCCCCGGGTGAGCAGCAGATCCTGCAGTTCGGCCATGGTGGCGTCGGGGTGCGCGGCCCGCGTCATGGTCACCGAGCGGGCGGCGGCGGGGCCCATCTGCTTGACGGCGTAGGACGCGAGGGTCTCAGGCAGTCGCTGCGGGTCCGCGACCGCCGCCTTCAGCACGTTTCGCGTGAGAGCGGCGTCCTGGAGTGCGTCCGTGCCGTCGTCGGGGGTGGGGCGTGGCACGGGTCATCCCACCGCACGGGCGCCGGGCCGTCGCCGTCGCCGTACAGAACGGGCAGGGCGGCAACTACGTAGCGTGAGTGGGTGGTGTGGCGGCACGAGGGACCACATAGGCAGCATAACTCGTATCTAGCACAAATGGGACGCGCGGACGGTCGGGGTGCGGGCCGTCCATCTGGTCGCGTGAGCCCCGGTAGCGAGCGGCCCCTCCGTTCGGAGACTGGAAAACCCGTCCCCGAGGAGACCCTCATGGCGGACCACGCGGCCATGGAGCGTTGCTGGACGGCCCACACGGACGGTGAGTTCGTGAATCTGGACCTTCGGGCCACCATGAGCACGATGGCGGACCACCCGACCGTGCTCCACGTGCCCACCGCCATGGGCGCCAGCGGACGACGCGACATCTCCGACTTCTACGCCCGCTGGTTCATCGGCCACCACCCCGCCGACTTCGCCCTCCGGTCGGTTCCCGCACCGTCGGGGACGAACGGGTCGTCGACGAGCTGATCGTCTCCTTCACCCACGACATCGAGGTCCCTGGATCCTCCCGGGCGTGAAGCCGACCGGCCGGGCGGTGCAGATTCCCCTCGTGGCGAGCGTGGGCTTCCGCGACGGCGCCATCGACAGCGAGCACATCTACCGGGACCGGAGGGCCGTACTCGCCCAAGCCGGCCTGATCGCCCCCGCCCTCACCGCGCAGCGGCCGCTACTGCCGGACCAGGTCACCGCCATGGCACCGGCACCGGTTTCAACGAACTGGCCCTGCGTTCCGTGTGAAGCCTCGTGCGGCCAGCAACGAAAAAACCCCCTCCGACCTGCCATGATGGCTGGTCGGAGGGGGTTTTCCCCAGTGTGGCGGCGCCAGGATTCGAACCTGGGAAGGCTGAGCCGGCAGATTTACAGTCCGCGCAAGACATGACACACGACCTGGACCCTTCCTCGCTCCTCGTGCCGTTGCCCCACAACTGCCCCACGACAGCGAGCTGCAGCAACGTCGACCGCGCGGACATCGCCGGAGCAGACGGCTTCGCCGCCGATACATGGTCGCCTGGTGGATGCCACACCAGTCCATCACGGGCATGCTCAGCGGCAGACATCAATGTCCTCACCGGCCCTCTGTGGCGACTTGTTTGAGCCCGCCTTAGGCTGGTGTTATGGCCAAAGACATGGACATCACATATCTCCCAGATTCGACAGACGAGCGGGGGGTCAGTTTCTCTTTGACCGCCGAAAAAATCGGAGACCTAGCCATACGGGAGGTTCACATCGCCGCCCTCCATCCTGGACACGTACGCGGAAATCACTATCACGCCAAGAAGTCTGAACTGATCACAGTCGTTTACAGCGACAAGTGGTCGCTCCACTGGGACACGGGACCAGACACAGAGAGCCACTGCCAGGAATTTCACGGACGCGGAGCAGTTAGCTTTACTATCCCACAACTTTGGTCGCACGCGGTCAAAAACAACGGAGAGCATGAATTGTGGCTCTTTAATGCCGCCGATAGACCATTCGACCGAGCATCCGACACTACAACCACTCGGGATACCTACCCAAGGATAGTGACATCATAGTACCAGCGGAGCGGAGTATGAATACCGACACATTCTCCACCTTCTGCCACATTAGCCAATACGGCGATACAGGATATCGAGCGCTTCCACGAATGATCGCGATGAGTCGACCTTGCCTGTGGGCGCCATCTAGCGCGATTATAAAATCCCCTTCCTGCCCTTTCTCCCCCAAGACCTTTTTGGGCTACCTAGAGGAAGGGAATATCCGGGTATTCGGCCGCTACAACTGGCTCTACGATCCCGCTTGGCGCAACACTCAGCGCTGGCCCGGAACTACTTGGGACAATGAAATCGACGGGCGAATAAAGCAAATATGCGAGGAGGACGTAAGTCTCCCAAAGAATAAGCAGAGAGTCGTGGCGGTACCTCCTGAGCAAGGGTACGCATGGGCCGATCAATACCTCGACGAGCACCCGCAGGAAGTGACCCGCTGGTTCAATGTGCTCCGCGATAAGTCGCGGAGGCGAGCCATCCCCGGTGGCACACGAGAGGCCGCCCTCGTACATATCGACCAGCCTGCCGAAGCCGCGCGGAGGATCCTTCGGGACGCATACAATCATGGACAGGCAATAGCGTTCGCAGAAGTTGACGCCCCTTTCCTGGCGCAGCGCATGCATCGAGATTTTCTGCGTATTCTCGCCAAAGAGCCACCGGGTACCGGGACGAGCACTCCCGTCCAACCCTCCAGCACGAGCATCTACACAGGGCGGGACCCAGGGCTTGGTGAACTTGCTACGCAGATGCTAGATATCCTTGGCGAGTTGGATATACATGCACGGCGTAGGGCCGACCCCAATATCCTCGACAACTTCATTCACAGCGATGGTAGAAATGATTTGATGCGGTGGATGAAGGGCGTATGTAGACACCTAAGAGGGCACAAACCACAAGAGCTAAACGGGAAGCTCATAGAGGAACTAAGCCATCAGATCCATCATAGCGAGTTCACTGGGATATGGAAGCAAGCACTTCATCGCAAAAGATGACGTTGCAGTTAGCTCTATAGGTGTCGCGAGCACGATAATCGAGGTCACAAACGATCCCCAAGTCGTGCAGGATGTCCTTCACGGGGTGTTCAGCGGCACGTCGGAAGTGGGCCTGTTTCTTTCTGTAGTCGCCTCCGTTTATCCGCTCGGCAAAGGATTGGCGCGTCAGATAGGATTCGCTCCAGCGGAGTTCAATGGCCCCCAATGGCCTTTCCTTTACGCGTATGGAACTCGCGCCAAGCGGAGGCAGCTCAGAGAAATCCGCTTTGTCCTAGAGCAACTCCAGCAACGGGGAGCGGGCCCATTGAGCGCTCAGTGAAGCAGTCACCTACCTACTTAGAGTGAACGCCGAAGGGTCTGCGATCAGCATGGCCTGGGGGGGAAGGCTGAGCCGCCAGATTTACAGCGGGCCTGGTCAGTCTCTTCCACCTGCGGGTTCCCGCCGAACAGCCTCCGCTGGGGGGACGCCTGGGGGAACGAGCACACTGACAGCTGCTTCGACATGCCATCGAGGCCACCGTTCATGTACAACGCGGCTCGTGCAATGTCGAGGGGAACACCACCCGGCCGACCTCGGAGGCAACCACTGCTGCCCCCTTCGGTGCCTCCGCTTCCGCGAGGGCCTTCCAGGCGGCGAGGGTGAGTCGGCTGAGCTCTGGTATCCGCTGCGAATGGATGGCGCCGCGAGAGCGGCTTTGCATGAGGTTGCGCGGCTGCCAGTCGCCGGAAGTTCGGCGTCGGCGGCTGTTCAGCGGAGGGGTTGTCGCCACTTGGAGCGTGTGCTCCAGCGCGAGTCCGCAGACCGCGGAACCCATCGCTTCGACCTCCATCTGCTCGGATGCCGGCGCCTCGGAGAGCAGTAGCGGCCATCGGATCACGACCACCCTCTCCCAGACCTCGGGTGGCACCGTGTTGGCCAAGTGGTGGCTCTCGCCCACTGGAAGGTCACGCAGACGACGCTCCGCCTCCTGCGTCTGCCCTACGTAACAAAGCCCTGCCCCTGACGCGAACACTCCGTAGAGCACCGGGCCCACCGTGACGGAGCAGTCTGCACGCGCCTCGGTCAGGAGGGCACCCACTCGGTGAGCGAACTGATAGCGGCGCTCCTGCCACCACGACAGCAGCGAGGCATCCCCCAGCAGAGTCGTCAGCGACGATCGCCAGGCGCGATAGGCGTCCTCATGCACCTGGTCACTCACGGGGGCTTGCCTCAAGAGATCATCCACACGCCGCAGCGTAGACCTTGCGCCAACGCCTCGAAGCAGCTTTCAAGAGCGTCACGATTCGCGAGATGCCCCAGGATTGACCTGTGCAGACATCGTCCGGGCGGCCCACACATGGCCCACGGCCCTCAAGCGGACGCAGGGAGGAGGCCACGCTCACACGACTACCCCACACGCCTTCAAACGGTCCGCATGACCGTACAGGGGCGTTCGTGGACGCACCAGACAAAGACGCAGGACAAAGCGGTGTCAACCGGTAACGGGTGATGATTCTGAGGAACTTGCACGTGGCGTGACTTTCCGGTGGGTACATTGGCCCAATGGCATCTGCAGATTCCCGTAGCAGGAAAAGTCAGCGTCACAGGCGGAGTTCCTCTGCCACAGCAACGAAGATCGTTGCAGTGTTCGAGTGGTGCACGACTGTTCTGGTGAGTGTTCGAACGTTCTTGAATGAAGCGGCGCATGCTGTAAAGGCTTGGGATTCTCTCCGCCGAGCATGGGCAAGTGGCTGACGATCCGCGAGTTGGCTCGGGCGCTGCCCTGGAACCCTGCTCGCGTGAGGGAACTGCTCGGCAAGCCGGATAGCCGCCCCGTCCTACGACTGGCGTGAGACCGCGCCTAGGGGGCGGAAAACAAATACGGCCCCCGACCCACGTTATGCGTTGATCAGGTCGGCTCAAGACTGTGCGCGGGCCGGCTCCCATGGATCGGTGACCTGGAACACGGGAGGACGGGGCCAGGCGGTAGCACTGTTGGCCACAGGATGGCCCGAGATGCTTTGGAAGGGAGTGCTCGTGATCAGACAGCCCCGTCCGCCTCGCCGTCGTCCGTCGCATCACCGGGCTCTTCGCCATTCATGGAGCTCTGAGGCAAGCCTCGCCGAAGGCGCTCGCGTTGGATTTCAGCATCAATCTGCCTCCGCTTAGTCGCGCCTCGCTCCTTCAGCGCTGTGTTCAAGACGCCAGCGGCAGGAACAGCGAGCGCAACGACAATGGCGGCCCATTCCGTCCCGAAAGACACACAGGGTGCGGCGCTCGGCGGGCCCGGCGCCGCATCCCTCCTACAGGCAGAGCGATGTCTGACGTCAGCACACTGGCCCGGCCCGCGGGCACTGTGGCGGGATACCACTTCGTTGGTGGGTCTGCGAGTGTTTGGCGGACCATCCGCAGCCAACCGAGGTGGTTCTGTGCTGCAGACAGCGTGGCACAGTCAACGTCGCGGCGTACGCAGAACCCAGATTCATCACGGCGCCGCACTCCAAGTGCAGCGTCGTCGGCGCGGTACGACCGACCCGAAGGCCATTCGGGTCGGTACAGCCAGCAACCCACCAGCTCTCTTCAAGCCGGAGCCCAACAACGGCAGACACGGCCGTCATTCGGCGGGACATTAGAACGGTCTCCAGGAGATCGCGATGCGTCACGCCCCCACCAGCACCTCGGCGTCAGACGCGGACGCGGCTTGCGCCGGCAGACGGTGCCACCAGTCGAGCTTAGCCAGCAGCTCCTCACTCGGAGGAGACCAGCCGAAGGCAGCGCTCAGGACATGCATGGCCAGCCGCGGCGGTACTGCGTTCCCGATCTGCTGTCCGATGTCACGACCGGACCACGGGTAATCGGCAGGGAACGTCTGAAGACGTCCGGCCTCGGAGTGGCTGAACCGTTCCAGTTCGGTTCCGTCGAGGGAGACGACACGGTTGCGGCGAATCTTGCCAGTCACAGTTGCAGAGGGCTGCGACGAGGACCTGCGCCCACGCAGCTTTGGGTCACCGCCGGTTCCGTAATTCGAGATGACTTCGAAGGGCGTTCCTCGCTCGATTACGTCGCCCATCGTGCGCCAGGGCTCCTTCGACGCGTCGCCGGCATCACGCGGGAACCCCTTGCGGTAGGTCCGATGGGTAGGGGCGGGCAGCTTCACGTCGTGCTCCCCCTTGCGCGCGATCAGTACCGCCCGCTTCCGCGTCTGCGGAACGCCGTAGGCCTCCGTGAGCAAGAGTCCGTAGTCAACCGAGTAACCCTCGTTCCGGAGAGCTCGGGCGTACGCCTCCCATACAGGCAGCACCGCAGGCACCTGCTCCAGGACGACCGCCTCGTAGGGCTTCCTCTGCACGTCGATGGCTTCCAAGATCCATCGGAGGGGCTCCAGTACGAGGCCGGTCCGCTCGTCGTCCAGGTTCGCGAGATCGCTCACAATCTGCTCGCTGTTGACGCGAGCAGTCATTTGCTCAACGAACTTGAGGACATCGTCAAGGGCCTTACGGCCCGCGCCAGTGCCTGCGACCGTGAATGTCTGGCAGGGCGGGCCGCCAGCGAGCACGTCTGCGTCCGGAAAGTCGGCAGGACCGTACTGCCGCACGTCGCCTTGGACGGTGCCCAGGCCAGCAGCGCGGCGGGTCTCGCAAGCATCGGCATCCCATTCGATGCCGACGGTGGGTACTCCCAACTTCTCAGCTGCCACGTCCACGCCACCAGGTCCGGCGAACAAGTCGACGATCTTGACTGGCTGCACGTGATCTCCAGAGCATCAGGGGGCGGTCCAAGCGGCCGCACTGTGCAGTGCAGCGCCATGCGAGCGTACCGGTGACCACTGACAGCCCAGTGCTGCGCGAGTCTCTCGTGGCTCGACGTAACCGTGTGGAGTGCTAGACGTCCCGCAGGTCTGCCTCGTACTCCGGGTTGAGCAACTCATCTTTCGGAGCACCACCCATGAGGGCATGCCGCCCCCCATGGCACTGAATGCAGAGAGTGATCAGATTCTCTTCGTCATTCTTGCCGCCCTTGTGGACTGGCAGAACGTGATGGATCTGCAGCGAAGCACCCTCGGCTGGAGTCCGCCCGCAGTCCTGGCAGGTGCGCTTGTCTCGATCGAGGATCTTGTAACGAAGCTTGATCGCCTCGCGGACGCGCGGCGGTCGCCTCTCCAGGGTCGGGAGCCTATAGGAGCCTGGAGGCAGAGATGGATCATCGACATTGGAGACGATCTGCCAGCCCTCTTCTTCCAGCTCACGCAGACGACGAGGCCATTCCTGGATCTTGGCAACGTAGGCAAGCTGTTCCTTGTCAGCAGGCCGAGGAGAGATCGCCTTGAGGTAGTGGAGGAGCCTGGCGCGGCCAGCCGCGTCCTTGCCTCCGGGCTTCTTGAGGTTTCGTGCTTCCTTGGCCACCCGCCAGCGGTCGGCCAGGTCCTCATCCGGCTCGTCAGCCGTCAGTCTGTAGTGATCGTAGGGGAGGTCATCGCGGGTGACTCCAGATTCGACCGGCCAGCCAAACTCCACCCGCAGTTCCCGCACCCGCCTTGCCCACTCCACGATGCCCGAGACACCGGCGAGGTGGTCGGCTGGCACAGGTTCGCCTACATGGCGAAGAAGGTAGAGCAGTATGGCCTCGCGCGCCGATGCGATACCAAGGCCCTTGTTCGCCTCGTTCAGTCCGTCGCGGAGACGGGCCGACAAGCCTCCCAGCTCTGCGGCGAACTCCAGCCACGCCTCCCTACCGACCGCGGCGTCCTCGGCTCGTTCCAACACCTTCAGGTATTCGCCGGCGGCGACTCGCATGTTCGAAATCGCTTGCGCAGAGCGTGCTTCGCCCTCAGATGGCATGTCCCCTCCCTGTCATCTTGATCGCTGACGCAGCGTACGACAGCAGAGCCGACCTGCAATCGAGGATGCAGTTCGGACATCTGGGCTTGCCCAGCCAACGCGCCACGAGCACGCGGCGAACGGTGCGCTCGTCATGGTCATTGGCTACCGTCGCCCTGCCTGTGGCAACCAACGCCAATGCTGGTCGGGAGCCCAGCAGATTTACAGCGGGCTCCGTCTACTCCCTGTGACCTGCGACTTCTCATCTTCGGGTCACTATCGGGGGACACCTGGGGGCCAAGCACCCCAGACGCCTCTGCTCAGCAGATAGGGACGAAGCCACCGTAAGGGGCGCGCTCTCACTCCCTCACGGCGACTGGTCCTGCCCGTCGCTCAGCCGTCGCATCAGTCACACCAAGGCGCGACGCGTTCCCTCTGCACAAGGAGAACGGCGTGCGCCATGATGGAACCGGCCCCTCGTACGACCGAAACAGCCTTCGAACATTAGGGCCGACGAGTAGAAGGATGCACCGTGATCAAGATGACACGCGAGCAGAGCGACCTGCTCGCCCTCTGCGCACTGCGAGCGGACAGCAAGTCCATCGACTGGAGCCTGCTCGCACGGACCTGCCAGTCCCGCGAGGCACTGGACATCGTGCTCGGCGGAGACCTGCCTGAGGACTCCACCATCGCTCGACGCAACCAGCCGCTTCTGCGTCAGGCCCTGACCTCTTTGGACGACGCTCGCGCGCGCGTCGAAGCCGAATGCAACGCTGCTGACCGTGCAGGCGCACGATTGGTCACGGTTCTCGATACGGACTATCCGGCAAATCTGCGGGTTATCCCGAATCTTCCACCATTCTTGTTCTACCTCGGCTCTCTGGAGGAGCGGGACGCTCGCTCGGCTGCGGTTGTCGGTACTCGCAATGCCAGTGAGGAAGGACTGCAGCGCGCAGCCCGGATGGCGCGGGGCCTTGTGGAGCATGAAGTCGTAGTCTTCAGCGGTCTCGCCAAAGGCATCGATACCGCTGCACACACCTCGACGGTGGAGGCAGGCGGGCGCACCGTAGCTGTCATGGGAACTGGCATCGCATCTAAAATCTACCCCGCGCAGAACAAGCCGCTCGCTGCACGCATCCTTGATCACGGCGGAGCTTTGCTCTCCCAGTTCTGGCCGACTTCCTCAGCTGCAACTTGGACATTCCCCCGCCGGAATATCGTCACATCGGGCTCAACTATGGGCAGCATTGTCATCGAAGCGTCTTCCACCTCTGGCGCAAAGATGCAAGCACGGATCGCGCATGAACACGGTAAGCGCGTCTTCCTATTGCGCTCCCTAGCCACGAAGGAGCCTTGGGCTGCGAAGATGATTGCCGAGCGTAAGGCCGTCGAAGTGGCAGAACTGACTGACGTGCTGGAACTTATGGGCGAAGCCACACGAGTACAGCAGGCAGGACAGCAGCGGCTTCAGCTTGCATTGGCGGGTCTGTGACGTACGCTGCAGACCTTCCTCAGCCGCTGGGCTTCCCTCGATGCCGAGCCTGCGCCTACCTTCGCATAGGATCTCCCGGCGTCTGCGCAGAATGTGCCCAGAAGACGCTGAACCCTCTTGCTGAATACCATTGCGCCTTGTGTAGCCAAACTCTCAGTTCTCCGGGCGACGAGTGCCGAAATATAATCTGCCGATGGACTCCGCAGCAGAGACACTTCACTCGCGTTGACGCCATTGCGATGTTCGCTGGCTCTCTTGAGGAGAAGATCAAACGATTCAAGTATGACGGCTACACTGGCTGGGGACTAATATTCGGTCGCCTGATCGTCGGCTGGCTTAACGCACATGAGGCCGAAGTTCAGGACATCGACCTCATTTTAGGTAACCCGACAGCGAAAGAACGCACGCCCGTGCGCCATATCGAGGTCATGATGAAGGCCGCATACGCCGAAGATGGCACTGGACGCTGGCCCATTGCCAACCCCGAAAGCCCCGTTCTAGTTAAAGATCACGAGACGGAGAAGTCGGCCGGCAGAGGAAAGAGCTGGTCAACTAAAATGGAATCTGCACGTCAGCACGCTGCAGCATTGCGGTTGCGTCAGAGCATAGAGGGTCAGCGGGTGCTGCTCGTTGACGATATCTTCACCACCGGCGCCACTTTCCACACTATAGGGAAGCGACTCATCACCGAATGGGGAGCTACCGAGGTTCGAGGTCTCGTTCTCGCTCGCGTCCCTTTCGGACTCGGCTAATGCGCGCTTCACTGGCTATCTCAGCAACCAGCATCAAGATTCCGTCGCATCAAAATCTTCTCCCCTTTTAAGCCGCTGCAACTTTTCCTCATCAAAGGGGAAAAAGTCTTCAGCAAGACCCCAACCATGCCTCAACTCGAACATCATGTCTGCGTTAGAGGCGGGGAAGATCCGATTCTCGAACAGCATCTCCCATAGAGGCTCGACGGTCAGAGCGGCTCCAAATCCGAGTTCCGGAGCCGCATGGTCCGTGAGAAGCGACGAGGTGATGACTCCAACAAGCCACCCGTCTTCAGTCAGAACCGGCCCCCCGCTGAATCCGCCACGAGCCATCGGCGAAATTACGAAGAGCGGGTCATGAGAGCCGACGTAGGGGTCAATGATGGCGTTAATCTCACCCCGAACTGCCACGAGTCGCGGGCATGGAGAAGTAGGGATGGGCGGGTAGCCGAAAGCAACGACTCTCGTCAGGATCACGGAATCGTCGAGCCAGTCATTAAGGTGACTGCCAATCTGAATATGACTTACCTTTCTCACGTCATCCCGCCCCCAAAACTTGACCCCTTCCATATATGCATCTAGAGAAAAGTTGGTCTTGAGTATCGCAAGGTCGGTGCAAGGGTCGGATGGAAATATCACCTCTACAGAGTCAAGCGACACAGTCCCGGAATCCGCCGGGATTATGTTTGTCAGGTGTCGCCCCTGGATGACATGACGGGCGGTCACAAGGTAGCCATCTCCGATGTGAAACGCCGTCCCTATTCCGACCTCTCCATTCTCGTCTTGCGTCTCCACGCACACCAAGCATGGACTGTAAAGAGAATAGAAGCCCAGTTGTGGAGAACTCACGGCGCGAGGCGACTCAGCGGGACCCATGATTGTAATTCTAGCGTTGAGCAGGGTACTTAAGATCCGAACTCCGATAAGTACCTTTTATGCGCATTCATGCTAGCGGCGGCGGCGCGCCGAACACACGACGAAGGTCGGACCTGCGCTTGTGCGCCTCCTAGTCCGGGCCCCTCCGCAGTGGCGGCGAGTCGTGGGAGTCTTGGCGTGACGATTGGCGAACGGAGAGGGAGAGCGAGTGTCGCAGCAGGCCAACCCTCGAGGAACCTTCCTGAAGATTGCCGACTCCATGAAAAGGCAGATCCGGGACGACCCGGACATGGTGGAGCTGCCGTCTCTGGCTGAGGTCATGCGCGACCACAAGGTGTCCCGGGGGGTCGCCCTCCGTGCGTTCGGCGTGCTGCGTCAGGACGGCGTGGCCGAGCCGGTACCAGGCGAGCGGTGGCGCGTCGTACGCGCGGGGGCGCAAGTCGACCGACGCCCGCTCGATCAGCGGGTGGCAGAGGTCATCGTGACTGACGGACTGAAAGCAGGGGAAGCGTTCCCGAGCGCCTCCGTGCTGGCCGAACGGTTCGGGGTGTCACGTCCGACCGTGACCAAGGCGCTGGAAAAGTTGGAGGCCGCCGGCGTGCTGGCGGGCGGAGGTCAGGGCAAGGTGCGGACGGTCCGCGCCGTGCCGGCGCGAGAGGGGCGTTCGTAGCTTGTCGACGTTGACGGAGTGGGCCTTTCCCCTGGCTGAGTCCCTGCTCGCTGAGCCGTTGCCGCGGCGCTGGCAGCACTGCTTGGGGGTTGCCGAGAGGGCACGTACGATCGCGCTCGTTCTCGACCAGGACGCGGACCTGTTGGAGGCTGCGGCCGTGCTGCACGACATCGGCTACGCGCCGGACCTGGCCAAGACAGGTTTCCACCCGCTGGACGGGGCCCGCTATCTCCGGGACGTGGCCGGCGCCGATGAACGGGTGACCAACCTGGTGGCTCACCACTCCTGCTCGTGGCTTGAGGCAGAGGCGCGCGGGCTGCATGCGGAACTGGTCGGGGAGTTCCCCCGCGAGAGCGAGCGCCTGAACGACGCGCTCTGCTACTGCGACATGAACACCACCCCGGACGGCACGCCGACGAACCCCATCGACCGGATCAACGAGATCACCGGCCGCTACGGGCCAGACAGTCTGATCGGCAAGTTCATCCGCCGGGCCGAACCGGAGATTCTCGACTGCACAGGCCGCGTCCTCGAACGAGTCGCCGCTGCGAAGCGTCAGCCGATGTAGGGCGTCGTCCGCGTCCGGTCCATCGCGTGCTCGATTCGGAGCCGCATCGTGGGGTGCACGTCCAGCGTCTTCAGGTCCGTTGGGTCGACCCAGCGGACCTGAGTCGTCTCATTGCTCGTACGCAGCTCCCCCCCGACCGGCCGCGCACGGAAACAGATGCTGAACTGCTGGCGGACCTCACCGTCGTCGTACTGCATGACGTGCCCAGGGTCGGTGTAGAGCCCCGACACGTCGACGACTTCGGCCCGGATGCCGGTCTCTTCCCAGACTTCCCGCACAACGGTGTCGCTGATGGTCTCGCCCACGTCATGACCGCCGCCGGGAAGTGCCCAGCGTCCGTTGTCGGACCGCTGGATCATCAGCACTTGCCCTGCGTCGTTCTGCACGAACGCGACGACGGATGGCACGACGGAGTTGGCCGGCGGGGCGTCGGGATCGTGCAAGTAGTCGATGCGTCCCATGTCAGGCTCCCGTGATGCTCGCGATGTCCTGGGCAGTGATCGGTCGGGCGTTCTCCCAGGTGTGTTCGATGCTATTGGCGTAGGTGTCGAAGAGACTCCCGCCCGGGAGCCGGCGCAGGTGCATGACGGGCGCCAAGTAGGCCCCGATGCCGTAGACGTGCGGGTTGACGAGCATCTCGTCATCGGCTCGGTAGATGGAGTTGTAGAGAGTCGAGTCGTGCAAGCGAAAGTCGATGTCTGGGTGACTCCGCATGAGAGGCCGGTACAGCACCAGAGCGTTGCGGATCTTGCCGTCCATGATCCGGTGACCCTCATCAATGCCACGCTGCCGGACGGCCGCACATCCGGGGTCGCCTAGCAGGATGCGCACCTGCGCTCCCGCTTCCACCTTCGCCCTAAGCAGGTCGTGGAACAGGGGATCTTCGGAGAGGAACAGTCCGGAGTAGACCAGCAAGTCCAAGTTCCGGTCAGCTCGCTTGTACAGCTCTCGCCAGAGACCGACCGGCACCGTGTGGCGGTGCGGGTACACGGTCGCAATCTCCGCCTTTGTTAGATCTGTCGCGCTGTCAAGGGTTCGGGTGTCCTCCCACAACGTGGTCACGTCGATGTTGAGCGCTGCCGCCGCAGCGTACTGGTGACGCCGGTACGGCACCTTGCCCTGAGTGATCCAACGTTCGACAGTCTTGGGGCCTACCCCGATCGCTTCAGCCAGGCTCTGCACGGTCATGCCGCGCGCCAGGAGAGCGGACCGTAAGCGCTCGTTCGACATCTGCACCCCCTGAGGGACTTCTAGGGACTTCTTGACCGTAGCCACATGGCCCGGACGTGTCCATAGGTGGGGTGACCAACTCCCCTGACGTGGGCGGATGCTGGGAGCACGCCAAGACGTCCCGGCGAGAAAGCAAGAGATTCCGGCGACATACTTGACAGGCCATCATGCAGTACCTGTAAAACAGGTACTGCAACGCCCGGAAGGAAAACCCCCAGGGGTGAGTACCAAGGAAGCGTCAGCGCCTTGACAACTGCACACAGGGAACTGCCGGTAACCCGTGGTCCGCCTGCCCGAAGGGGTCGGAAACAAGGCGGAGAAGACCGGCGTGCCCCGTACGGCAGCCTGACCGGTTCGAGACCGGTCCGGGGCACTTCGGCCGCTGCTCAGCGGCCAAACCGCGCCATCTGCGCGGCTTCACCTGCAACGGCGCGCGGCCCCGGGTGGCTAGACCCGGGACCGCTGTTGGGGCCGTTTCACCTGCAAGGGAGACCACGACCCATGAACCCCATCGTCACACTTCAGGACGCTGTTACCGCGTTCGCACCGTGGATGGAACCGACCGACGCTGAGCTGGACGCGATCGAGCAGGAGATGCCCGTCATCCTGGCGGACGTCGACCTGTTGGACGCGCACATCACCACCCTGGACCGCGCCCCGACCGAGCTGGACGAGCGGCGTATCCGCCGGGCCCGGCGCCGGGCGCTCGCCGCCCGGGTCGCGCTGGTCAACCGCTCGGCCGGTACGAGCCTGCCCGGGGGTGCGGCATGACGCTGGAAGAACTCGCCATCCCGCTGCGGACGCTGCGACTGCTGGCCGTGGACTTCCCCAACCTGCCCGCCCCCAACGTGGACGTCTCCCCCCTCTACCCGGAGCGGCTGCGGCTGTCCTTCCACGACACCTCGTGCGAGAGCCTGGCCGCGTTCGAGCAGTGGCGCACCGCGCTGCGTATCGCGCCGGACGCGGTCGACGCCCGCACACAGAGCGACGGCCGCACCCGCGTCCTGGCGGCTGAGGGATCGTTCGCCGGCGCGGCCATCGTCCTGACCGCGTACGCCGACCTCCCCGCCGCCGACGGTGCCCCGGCGGGAGGTGCCCGGTGAAGGCCAAGACCGTGCTTCCGGCTGTCGCGATGACGGCCGTGTCGATGGTGCTCACCCTCGCGGTGGTCATGATGTGGCTGGGTGCGGCGGTGCCTTGGCCGGTCGCTCTGATCGTCGGTCTCGGTATCGACGGTGGATGGCTGGCCACCCTCGCCTACGAACGCCGCCTGGCGGCGCAAGGCGACCACAACCGCGCCGTAACGGCGGTCGGCTGGTCCTTCGGCGTCCTGGCCGCCGGCGTCCTAGTCGTCCATGCCCTCACTGCTGAGCATTCCGCCGGCGCGTGGCTGGCTGTGGCGTGGCTGCCGATCGCGGCCAAGGCCCTGTGGCTTGTGCACAGCCTGTGGGAGCGTACGGCGCTCACTCCGCTCGCGCTGGACGCGATCCGGGGAATCCAGCAGGAAGCACGCGACGAAGCGGCCGTGGCCCGTGCCCGGCTGCGGGCGGAAGCCGCGACGGAGGAGACGCGGCTAACGGCCGTGACGGAAGCCGGGGCCCGCGTCGCACGCGTCCAAGCCGAGACCGCGCAGAGGCTCGCGGGAGCGTGGTCGACGCTGGAGACCGCCCGCAAGGGCGAGGAGACCGGCAGGGCCCTGACCAGCGTGACGAGCCCCGTCACGCCCGGCGTCACACCCCGCTGGGAACTCCCTGTGTGGGGCCCGACCGAGCAGGTTCCGGCGCTGGAGACGGGGGCGCCTGCGCTGTCGGATGACGCGCTGGACACGCTCGTTCACGACATCCGGCACAGCCAGACGCCGCCCCTGTCATACCGCGACATGGCCGCCCGCTTCCGCGCCGCCGGCCACTCCGCCTCTGAGGTCCGACTGCGGGCCGCGTGGAAGCGCGTTGCCTGATGGCCTCGCTGCCGGTCTACCGGTGGCGCCTGGCCCCGGACGGCTACGCCACCCGCCGCCAACTCAGAGCACGCGGGCTGCGGCCCGGTGGCCAGGACGTGGCCGCACAGCTCGAACGGCCACGCCGCCGCCGGGGCCCGCTGGTCGCCTACCTCTACCGCATCGACCTCGCCAAACCGGTAAGGCCGATGACCCCGGCCCGGTGGGCGGCGCTCGCCAAGGCAAACACCGCCCGCCGCACCTGCCCTGCCTGCCGACGTGACGCCGGCTACGTCATCCCCACGACGCTCGGCACGTGCGTGCCGTGCGCCTACCCCGAGCAGTACGCCGCCTGAACTCCCGGCGGGGTCCGTCCGCACACCTCCTACAGCGACGGACCGGGCCCCGCCTTCCCTCTGCGAGAGAAGGAAGTCTCAGTGAAGCATCCCGACGACGACCACGAACTGTTCAACCGCCTGGAAGCCGAAATGGCCGCCGACCACGGCGCCGACGTGGTCGACCTGGACAAGGCCCGAGCCGCCCGCGAACCGGCCCCCACCACCGTCCCGGAGCCTGAGCCGGCGGACCCGGACACGCCGGTCGTGGTCGACCAGCCCGCCCCCGCGGCGACCGGTCCCGGCTACCTCGGTCGCCTCGCCGGCGCCCGCCGCCGCGCGGTCGTGCCGGTCTGGCTGAAGTCCGTGGCTGAGCTGCGCACCGCCTCCGCATGGGTGGCCCGCCACTACGCCCACGCCGCGGGCTACCACGCGCTGCGTGCCCCGGTCTACGCCGCTCGCCTCGCCTTCCAGGCACCGGCCGGTGCCGCGAAGGTCGTTGGGGGCACGATGCGGTGGGTGGCCGACCGCGAGGGCGAACCGGTCCGCCTGGCCGCCGTGCGGCGTGAGGACGCTGCCGAGTACCTGAAGCTGTCGCGGCAGCGTGACGGACGGGTTCGGCTGCGGACCCTGGTCGCTGCGCTCGCGCTGTTCACCGGTCTCGGTCTGGCGCTCGCCATCTACGTGCTGGCCCCCGACTGGCTGCAAGCCGTCTCCGTCGGCGCGGTCGTCCTCGCTCTGGGGGCCGCCGGCCGCAAGGCGGACGCCCCGGTCGTGCACCGGGCCGTGGAACTGCCCAAGGCAACCAAGCTCACCAGTGACATCGTGCTGCGCGCGCTGGGAGCGCTGGGGATTCCCGCGATCAATCAGGCGCAGGGCAAGGGCCGGGACGGGTTCGAGTTCACCGCCCCCATCACCCGCGACGGCCCCGGATGGCGCGCAGAGGGCAACCTGCCCTACGGCGTGACCGTGACGGACATCATCGAGCGTCGCGAGCGGCTCGCCTCCGGTCTGCGCCGCCCCTTGGGCTGCGTGTGGCCCGAGGCGGTCCCCGACGAGCACACCGGGCACCTCGTGCTGTGGGTCGGGGATCAGGACATGTCCCGGGCGTCTCAGCCGACGTGGCCGCTGCTGAAGTCCGGCAGCGTGGATCTGTTCAAGCCGGTCGCCTACGGCACCGACCAGCGCGGCCGGTGGACCGAAGTCACGCTCATGTACATCGCGGGCGTCATCGGCGCCATCCCGCGCATGGGCAAGACGTTCCTGCTGCGTCTGCTGCTGCTCATCGCAGCCCTGGACCCGCGTGCCGAGCTGCACACCTACGACATGAAAGGCACCGGCGATCTCGACCCGGTCGGCAACGCGGTCGGCTACCGGCACGCCGCCGGCGACGACGACGAACCCATCCAGTACGCCCTGGACGACTTCCGAGCCCTGCGCGAGGAACTACGCCGCCGCACAAAGGTGATCCGCTCCCTGCCCCGGGACATCTGCCCCGAGTCCAAGGTGACGTCCGCCCTCGCGGACAAGCGGTCGTTGGGGCTGCACCCGATCGTGGTCGGCGTGGATGAGTGCCAGGTCCTCTTTGAACACCCCGAGCACGGCAAGGAGTTCGAGGAGATCATCACCGACCTGGTCAAGCGCGGCCCCGCCACCGGCATCGTGGTCCTGCTGGCCACGCAGCGCCCGGACGCCAAGTCGCTGCCCACCGGAATCTCCGCGAATGCGTCCGCGCGGTGGTGCCTGAAGGTGATGGGCCAGCTGGAGAACGACATGGTGCTGGGCACCTCCGCCTACAAGCGCGGTGTGCGAGCGACCATGTTCGCCTGGGGAGACAAGGGCATCCACTACTTCGTGGGTGAAGGCTCCGACGCCCGCATCGTCCGCTCCGTCTACGTCGACGCCAGCGGCGCCGAAACCATCGCCGCCCGCGCCCGCCGCGTCCGCGAGAAGGCCGGACTGCTCGCCGGCCACGCCCTCGGGGAAGCACCGGAGCCGACCATGGCCGCCTATGACCTGCTGGCGGACATCCTCGCCGTGGTCCCCGCCAAGGAAGCCAAGGCGTGGTCGGAAACCATCGTGGCCCGGCTCGCGGACCTGCGCCCGGAGGTCTACGACGGATGGGACCCCGACGCACTGGCCGCCGCGCTCAAGCCGCACGGCGTGTCCACGATCCAGGTCGGGCGCCGGGTGAACGGCAAGGTCGTCAACCGGCGCGGTGTCGACCGCTCCCACATCACCACCGCCGTTGCGGAGCGTGACGGAAAGCGGGACGCGGGCTGACGCTCCGGGGCCGCTAACGATAGCGGCAGCCCCCGCTAACGTTAGCGGCCCCGCTAGCGCCTCAAACCGCCTCTGATCAGGCCGCTAGCGGATAGCGGCCCACCTGCGCAAACCCCAAAAACCCGCCAGGAAGGGCCCCGCATGACCCCCGCCCTGCTCGCTATCCCCTGCCTACTCGCCGTCACCCTCGGTTACGTCGGGGTGTGTGCCGTGTCGCCGTTCGGTGACTGCCGCCGCTGCCGTGGCATGGGCCACGCGCTCAAGACAGACCGCAAGGGCCGCATCAAGCGCGGCAAGGACTGCCGCCGCTGCCACGCCACCGGCAAGCGCATCCGTACCGGCCGCTGGCTCTACAACCGCTGGGCGCGCATCTACCGCGCCGGCACCGACACCCCGGAAGGGTCCCGATGATCCTCAACATCTCCGCCGTGCTGCTGTTCGGCGCCGCCTCCGTCTTCGCCGTCAAGACCAATTCCGCTGGCGGCGGCGCCGCGCTCGCGCTGTTCCTGTTCGGATTCTTCGCCGCCGGCACCGGCGCCTACGAGCCCATCCACAACCTCGTGCAGGCATGCGCCGACGCCCTGTCCGCCCTCGGCAACTGAAGGAGACCCGGCCATGAACGAACCCACCACCCACCACACCGCGCCCCTCGTGGTCCACCACCCCACCCCGATCACCCCCGCCGTACACGCGGCGCCGGTCGTCCCCATCCAGCCGGGCACCATCCCGGCCGTGGCGAGCGTCGTCCTGCCCGACGGCCGCTTGGTCACCGGCTACGCCATCGAGCCTGCAAAGCCCGAACCGGTCACGGCCAAGCCGGTCGTCTCCCGCGCGGCGGTGAACGTCGCTCTCGGGGGTGTCGGGTTCCTCGCCCTCTGCGGCGGCCTGCTGCTGCTCACCACGTTCATCACCGCCCTGACCGCACTCATCACCCAGCTCATCACCCTCGCCGCCATCTGCTTCGGCGGCTGGATCGCCGTGCAGATCTTCGGACACCACCCCGGCGGCGGGACCACGGTCAACATCCGCAAGGCCGTCATCAAGCGCAACCACTTCCACAGCTAGCTACGCCAAGGGCGGCCCCCCATTCCGCCAAGAACCCGGGGCCGCCCTGACCATCCAGCACGCTGACGACGAACTGGAGACATCCAGCATGACCCAACCCCCCGACATCCGGCGAGCCCTCAGCTCGCCGCCGACGATCGTCGCCCTGTGCGCCGGCTACGGCGGACTGGAAGCCGCGATCCGGGCGCGCATCGGAGGCCAGGTCGCGGCCTACGCCGAGAACGACCCCCACGCCGCCACCGTGTTCGCCGCGCGCCACCCGGGCGTGCCCAACCTCGGGGATATCCGCAACGTCGACTGGGACCGCGTCCGGGATGTGTTCCGGCCGGACGTGATCGGCGCCGGTTTCCCTTGCCGTAACACTTCCAACGCTGGACGAAGGGACGGGATCAATGGGCAGTGGTCGCGGGTCTGGAAAAACGTCGCTGAGGCTGTGGGCGACCTTCGACCGCGCCTCGTCTTCCTGGAAAACGTGGCGGCGCTCCGCTCGCGGGGGCTGGACGTCGTCGCCGCGGACCTGGCCACGATCGGGTATGACGTCCGGTGGACATGCGTACGCGCTGGTGACCCCGAAACCGGGGCCCCGCACGAGCGCGACCGCTGGTTCGCAGTTGCCCATCCCGCTGATGCCGACCCCCACCAGCTCGGACGGCACTGGCGGCCCCGGAACGTCGCCGAAGCGCAGGGGCGGGATGAACCTGCGCACCGCCGTCACGAAACTCCCGACACCCCCGGAGTCGTGACCCTGCTGCCCACACCGGCGGCCCGCGACTGGAAGTCCGGCGCGTCGAACCTGCTCGACCGCAACGCCCGGCCGCTGAACGAGGTGGCCGTCAACCTGCTCGCCGGCGTGGACACCACCCCCACCGGGCCGGTCCCGCTGGACGAACGCTGGGTGGCGAGCGACGGCACCGACTACGGGCCCGCGATCCGCCGTTGGGAGCGCATCACCGGACGGCCGGCGCCGTGCCCGACCGAACCCGGCACGCGCGGGAACCGACGGCTGGCTCCGCTGTTCACCGAGTGGATGATGGGACTGCCCGCCGGATGGGTCACCGCCGTGTCCGGCATCCCCCGCAAGGAACAACTCAGGATTCTCGGCAACGGCGTTGTGCCCCGCCATGCCCACCACGCCTACGGCCTGCTGCTCGGCACCATGGCGGCCACGCCCGCGCTGGGGGTGGCCGCATGAGCACGCTGCCCGAACCCCTGCGGACCGCGCTAAAGTTGTCGGCTAGCGGTGTGCCGGTACTGCCTCTGCGCGCGGGCAAGGCGCCGTTCGGCAACTGCCACCGGTGCGCGAACAACGCGTGCGGCGGCCGGCCGAACATGAAGAACGCGGGCCCGTGCCGGTGCCTCGGCGTCTGCCACGCGTGGGCCGCCGCCACCACCGACCCGGCCGTCCTCACCTCCCCGGCATGGATGACCGCATGGCGGCGGGCCGTCTGCGTCGCCTACCACCCCGGGGCCGCCGGGCTGACCGTGGTCGACCTCGACGACGCGGCGGCCGTCGACTGGGCACGCACTGCCCTGCCCGCCACGCGGACCGTTCCGACGACGCGCGGCGAGCACTGGATCTACCGGGGCACCATGACGTCACACAACGGCGTCCGGCCCGGGGTCGACATCAAGTCGACCATGTCCTACGCACGATGGCTCGGCCCCGGCACCGGCACCATGAGCGCCCTGCCCGATGTCGTCCGTGCGCTGGCCGTGAAAGAACCGTCCGCCGTCCGGACTGCGCCCCGTTCCGTCTCCGTGCCCGCGCGGTCCGGCGACGGGCAGTGCCCACACCGCACGCCGGTCTTCCTGGAGCGCGGCATCGCCATGGCGGAGCAGCGCATCACGCAGGCCCGCAGCACGATCCACGCCACGGTCTACGGGACGTTCCTGGCCGTGCTGTCCACGCACGGCCGGTGCGGCTGCCTCACCGACACCCACATCGCCCGGTTGTTCACCGCCGCGCAAGCCAAAGGCGAGACGGCCCGGCACTGCCTTGACGCATGGAACAACGCCTCCACCACGTTGGGACTGTGACCGTGTCCGACGACGACAAGAACCCCGCACGCGAGGTCATCACCGACTACGCGCAATCCCACTTCCGGTACTTCCGCACCGCCGACGGCACCGTGTACGCGCAGCGCAACGGCCACCCCGTGGCCCGCCCGATCCGCTCCCAGGGCACGACGGGAAGCCACCGGCAGGAACTCATGGTCGGACTGTTCAAGGACGGCATCGGCGTGTTCAACGGCACCGCCATGAAGGAAGCGCTCGACTTGATCGAGGCACTCGCGCTGACTGAGGACGTGCAGCCCGTGCACATCCGCGTCGCCCCCGGATTCGACGGGGCGACGTGGTTGGACTTGGGGCGCAGCGACGGGCAGTCCGTGCGTATCCACCCCACCGGCTGGGACATCCGCACCCCGGACCCGCGTGAGGTGTGCTGGCGCCGCACCCAGCTCACCGGGGAACTGCCCCTGCCGGCCAAGGACAGCAACGGCAAGGGCATCGATCTGCTGATGCGGCTGTGCAACTTCGCCACCGCGGAAACCGAGTGCCTGGCCATCGCCTGGCTCATCGGCTGCCTGGGCCCGACCGTGCCCGTCCCAGCCCCGTTCCTCACCGGACCGCAGGGCGCGGGCAAGTCCACCGGCGGCCGAATGCTCGTGCGGATCATCGAGGGCATGACCGGAGACCTGCGCCGCGCCCCGAAGGATGAAGAGAACCTGATCACGGCGGTCGCGGCCGGTTGGGTCACCGCCCTGGACAACCTCTCCCACATGACCCCCGAGCTGTCCGACGCAATGTGCTGCATCGTCACCGGCGCCGAGAACGTCAAGCGCGCCCTGTTCACCGACGGGGACGTCTTCCGCATCGGCTACCGCCGCCCCCTGCTCCTGACCGGCATCGACGTCGGCGTCATCCGCCCCGACCTCGCCGAACGGCTCCTGCCCCTGCGGCTGGAACGCCCCCGCGTCCGGCGCACCGAAGCCGAGTTGTGGTCGGACTTCGCAGAGGTGCTGCCCGTCATCCTCGGCTCCCTCCTGGACCTCACCGTGCAGGTGCGCGCGGCGCAGGCGGACATCCCAACCGACCTGCGCATGGCCGACTTCGCCCACCTGTGCGCGCAGCTCGACGCGGCCACCGGTCTCGGGGCGCTCGCCGCCTACCGGGCCAGCCTGGACGACCTCAACGACGACGTCATTGAAGGCGACCTGCTGGCGCAGACCGTGCTCAAGCACGCCACCGGCATCGACCCGGGCACCGAGCAGCGGATGACGTCCGCCGAATGGCTGCACTGCCTCACCGGCCTCTACGCTGGCGAGGAGTGCCGTCCCCTGCCCAAAGGGTGGCCGACCACCGGCAAGGTGCTCTCAGACCGCCTCAAGCGCCTTCAACCCACCCTCGCCGCCCGAGGCGTCCTCATCGACTGGGGACGCACCAAAACGTCCCGCTACATCGAAATCGCGCGACCTGACACCGCCCCTACCTCGGCCGAGCAGGAGGCGGCCTTTTAGCCGGACCGCGCCCCTGCCCGCACAAGCAAGAGGAGCACCCGGGCCGCGTGCTCCTCTTGCTGTTCGGCGGCGGCGCCGCCCTGCGATGGTCGCGCCGCGAAGCGGCCCGCTCTTCACTCTCTGAGCCGCGCACCACAACAGACACCACCCCTCTCTTGTCCGAAGTAGAGAGACCCTGCGTCACCTGCGTCACCCACACCCCGCAAACGATCGATGACCTGCTGAAACAGCGGTGACGCAGACGGCCGATCTCTGCGTCATCGTGCGTCACCCACGTCACCCGATGACGAAGGTCTACGTCACCGGTGACACACCCCCAGGGTCCTGCGTCACCCCGAAACCGCAGGTCAGATGCACGAATGACGCAGATGACGCGGGTGACGCAGAAATCCGTACCTCGGACACACGCAGACCCGCTTCCCTTCCCCCTGCCGCTGAACTCTCTGAAGGAGTCTCTGCCTTGGCACGCCCCAAGATGCTCAAGCTCTCCGAAGTCCTCGAAGAGATCGAGATGAGCCGCGCCGCGTTCTACCGCATGCGCGCCCGCGGCAAGGCCCCCAAGCTCATCAAGCTCCCGAACGGGCATATCCGGTGTCGTCGCAGCGACCTGGATGCCTGGTGGGCCACGCACGAAATCGCAGCCTGATCCCTGACCGCACCGACGGGGCCCCGCCATGGCGGGGCCCCTTTCGTAGGAAGGCCCTTGATGGGGAAGACGTACGACGTTCGAATCTGGTCCGTCCGCCAACGGAAGGATCGTGGACAGAGCTCCGCGGAGTTGCGCTGGAAGACGGGCGAGACGCCTCACTCGCAGACGTTCCGCACCAAGACACTGGCAGAGGGCCGACGCGCTGAGCTGCTGCGGGCAGCTCACGCCGGCGAGCCGTTTGACGAGTCCACCGGTGTGCCGCTCTCCGAGTTGCGTCAGCGCAACGACGTGGGTTGGTACCAGCACGCCCGCGAGTACATCGAGATGAAGTGGCAGCTCTCCCCCGGCTCCACACGCCGGACGCTCGCGGAAGCAATGGCCACCGTTACGCCCGCACTCGTCAGGGACGCCAAGGGCATGGCTGATGCTCAGACGGTACGGACGGCCCTCTATAGCTGGGCGTTCAACGTGAGCCGCCGTGACCAGCAACCGCCGGACGACGTGGCCGCCGTGCTGGCGTGGTTCGAGCGGAAGTCCCTGCCCACGTCCGCGCTGGCCGACCGTATGCAGGTACGCGCCGCTTTGGACGCCTTGACCAAGAAGCTGGACGGCACCACGGCGGCGGCGTCGACCATCCGCCGGAAGCGGGCCATCTTTCACAACGCTCTCGGCTACGCCGTTGAGGCTGGCCGCCTGACGGACAACCCCCTCCTACAGGTGCAGTGGAAGTCTCCGGAGCAGGTAGCGGAGGAACTGGACCCCGCCTCGGTGCCGGACCCCCGACAGGCTCTCGCCTTGCTCGATGCCGTGCGCACGCAAAGCCCCCGTGGGCGGCGCCTGGTCGCGTTCTTCGGCTGCATGTACTACGCCGCGGCACGGCCGGCGGAAGTCATCGGCCTGCGCCTCCAGGACTGCGACCTGCCACGCCGGGGGTGGGGCACTCTGCGCCTCCGGGAGACTCGCCCGCGCTCGGGATCGGCCTGGACCGACAGCGGTGAGGCACACGATCGGCGAGGGCTCAAGCACCGGCCCCGAAAAGCAGTCCGCACCGTTCCGATCCCGCCCGATCTCGTGAACCTGCTGCGGTGGCACGTCACGGCGTACGGAGTGGCCTCCGACGGGCGGCTGTTTCGGACGCAACGTGGCGGGCTCATCCAGGACACCGGGTACGGCGAGGTATGGGCGGAAGCTCGTGCGCGGGCTCTCACGCGCGCTCAATGCGCGTCGCTCCTGGCGAAGCGACCATATGATCTTCGCCACGCCGCCGTGTCCACTTGGCTCAGTTCCGGTGTGGAGCCGCAGGAGGTGGCAGCGCGCGCCGGCCACAGCGTGGCCGTGCTGTTCCGGGTCTACGCGAAGTGCCTGGACGGCGGCGCCGCCACGGCGAACGCCCGGATCGAGCGGGCGCTGAAGAATGGCGGCTAGGAGGGGCAGAAGCTGCCCCACACCTGCCCCACACGGACTGGTCAGCACCCGAATCGGGGTGAGACACACTGGGAAAAAGCACCCATAACGATCAGGCCGGGTCCGTGAACGCCGAAAGGGCCTGCGATCAGCATTGCTGCTGGTCGCAGACCCTTTCGGTCTTGTGGCGGCGCCAGGATTCGAACCTGGGAAGGCTGAGCCGGCAGATTTACAGTCTGCTCCCTTTGGCCGCTCGGGCACACCGCCGGGGTTTGCTGCCGATCGAACCGCCTTTCGGCGGCGCTCGCTGGCAACGACGTAAACAATACCCGATACGGAGGGGTGCTTCGCCACCCGATTGATCGCACGCTCGGACGACACGGGGTGGCTAGTCTTGACCGGATGCGGCCCCGGGTCCGAGCCGGGCCCCGCCGCCGCCGCGCGTACGCCGCGACGCACCGAACCGCCCTCTGATACAAGGAGCCACACCACATGGCCGACTCCAGTTTCGACATCGTCTCGAAGGTCGAGCGGCAGGAGGTCGACAACGCCCTCAACCAGGCCGCCAAGGAGATCTCGCAGCGCTACGACTTCAAGGGCGTGGGTGCCTCGATCTCGTGGTCCGGCGACAAGATCCTGATGGAGGCGAACTCCGAGGACCGCGTGAAGGCCGTCCTCGACGTCTTCCAGTCCAAGCTGGTCAAGCGCGGAATCTCGCTGAAGGCCCTGGACGCGGGTGAGCCCCAGCTCTCCGGCAAGGAATACAAGATCTTCGCGTCGATCGAGGAGGGCATCTCCCAGGAGAACGCGAAGAAGGTGGCGAAGATCATCCGCGACGAGGGTCCGAAGGGCATCAAGGCCCAGGTTCAGGGTGACGAGCTGCGCGTCACCTCCAAGAGCCGGGACGACCTGCAGGCCGTGATCGCCCTTCTGAAGGGCAAGGACTTCGACTTCGCACTGCAGTTCGTGAACTACCGGTAGTACGACGCCGCGTGCTGCCGAGGCATCGAGGAGGGGCGGGCGCCGGCGCCATGCAAGGTGGCCCGCCCTTCTCGCCTCCTCGCGGGCGCACTCTTGCCTCCCCGCGGACGCAGTTTCGCCACCGCGCGTCGCTTCTCGCGTCGCGGGAGACCCGCTTCTCGCCCTGTGGCGCGACGTCGTCAATCCTCGCGCGGGTGATCTCTCGGCCCGCGGCGCGTCGGCCTACCTCCCGCGTCGGGTGCCACCTCGCCCAGCGTCCGTCGGCCCCCTCCTTTCCGGCACGGGCTCGCTCTCGCCCTGGGGCGGGAAGGCCTCGCTGCGGTCGCGAGTGGCACCTCACCCCGCGGCGCGACCACCTCACTGCCCCCGCGAAGAGGCACCTCACCCCGCGGCGCGACCACCTCACTGCCCCCGCGAAGAGGCACCTCACCCCGCGGCGCCACGACCTCCACTTGCCGACACTCCCTCGCTTCTTGCCTCGCGGTACGTGGGCTTCACTACTCGCGCCGACAGCACCCCTGGCCCCATCGCAAGTGGGCCTTCACGTTTCCCAACTCGCGCACGCTTCTCGCCCCGCGGGCGCGGCGCTGTCGGTCATCCGTGCCGGCTGCCCCATCGACGCAGCACAGGTCGGCTTCCTCCCCCGGATCACGTATGCCTCTCGCCCGCGGGCCCGGCGCCGTCACTCCTCGTGCCGAACGCCCCATCGACGCACCGCAGGTCGGCTTCCTCCCCCGGCACCCGCACATTCTCGCCCTCAGGCGCGTCACCTTCACTCCTCACGCCAGCTACCCACCTCGCCCCACTCAGCTCTTGCAGTCGGCCCTCCCGACACCCGCGCGCCTGTCCACCCCGCATCCGCAGCCTCGCCGCCCGCGCCGAGTGACCCCCCGTCTGTGGCGCGACGGCCTCCCTCCCCGCAGGGCTGGCTTTCGCCCCGTGCGTCGGCACCTCTCTCCCGCCGGGCAACGCTGGCGCGCCACGCAGCCCGCCCCCCTACGCCCGCTCAGTCGCGTGAGTGGCCGAACAAGAGGCGGTACGCGATCAGCAGGACCAGCGAGCCGCCTATCGCCGCCGCCCAGGTGGCGCCGTCGTAGAAGTCCTTGGTGATCGGATGGTCCAGCCAGCGGGCCGATATCCAGCCGCCGATGAACGCGCCCGCGATACCGATCACAGTCGTGCCGATGAACCCGCCCGGGTCGCGGCCCGGCAGAAGGATCTTGGCTATGGCTCCGGCCAGCAGCCCCAAGATGATCCAAGCGATGATGCTCATGCCGTGAGCCTGCCTTTCCCGCCAGGTCCGCACGGTCCACCGGGAACTGTGATCTCGGCGATCTGCCCTCGGACGGGTGCGGCCGTGGTCGTGCTGTTCGCGTCTGGCCTTGCCGCGTCTCGCCTTGCTGCCGCGGCATGCTCTTCCCTGCGGAGGACGGCCCGGCAGTGCTGCGCGGTTGCGCCGGGCGGCCGGATACGGCGCGAGCCACACCGGCGGCGTGCGGGCCGACCGGGTTCGTTATGGGGCCGGCGTCGGGGTCGTGCGTATGCGGAAGTCTGACCAGGGCGCCAGATCCAACCCCTCGTTGCTCTCCTCGTACCAGCCCGCGCCCTCGACCCAGGCGTGCAACCAGGCGGTGAGGCTGGGAGCGTCCACGAACCAGGCGTGGCCGGCGTCGTCGGCGTTCGGCTCGAAGAGCAGGACGGGGGCCTGCGGGTCGAGGCAGTCCACGCAGGCGTACATCGCACAGCCCCAGTGCGATATCGGCAGCACACCTTCGGGCCAGGGCCACTCGGGGTCCTTGCGGCCGCTCTCGCGGTTGGCGAGGTACTGGACGACGACGGCGGGCTCGTCGGCGGGTGGGCTGTCGAGCAGGGGCAGCAGGCCGTACTCCGGGCCGAAACCGCCGTCTCCTATGCGCATGTAGAGCTGCGCGAGCAGCGGCGGCAGCGGGAATCCGAGTGTGGACTCGGCGCGGGCCACCGCCGCGGGCTCCACGGGCACCGGAAGCGAAGTCCGGCCCCACGGGCGGGTGTTACGGGCCTTGTCCGCCACCCGTGCCAGCAACTGCTCGATCTCGGTCATGGATTCATGATGCAAGCCGGCACCGACAGTCGGGCGGGCCTGTGGATAACTCTGCGGCTGTGGACGACGGGGCGGAACCTCCCGCGTCGGCGTCACCAACCCGCGACGAACGGTTGATCCGTGGAGACGATGTCGCGGCCGAAGGGCAGCAGCGACACCGGGATGAGTTTGAAGTTGGCGATGCCGAGCGGGATGCCGATGATCGTGACGCAGAGCGCGAGACCGGTGACGATGTGAGCCAGGGCCAGCCACCAGCCCGCGAGGATCAGCCACAGGACGTTGCCGACGCAGGAGGGTGCTCCGGCGTCGCGACGCTCGACCGTCGTGTACCCGAAGGGCCACAGGGCGTAGAGGCCGATGCGGAACGCGGCGATGCCGAACGGGATGCCGATGATGGTGATGCACAACAGCACGCCTGCCAGCAGATAGCCCAGGAACAGCCAGAACCCGCTCAGCACGAGCCATATGACGTTGAGGACGGTCTTCATGGGCGACGACCTGCCATCTGTTCGAGGCGAGCGATGCGCTCGGCCATGGGCGGGTGCGTGGAGAACATCTTGGACAGCCCC
This sequence comes from Streptomyces sp. NPDC052023, assembly GCF_044548465.1. Lineage (NCBI taxonomy): Bacteria > Bacillati > Actinomycetota > Actinomycetes > Kitasatosporales > Streptomycetaceae > Streptomyces > Streptomyces sp. NPDC052023. Next base: position 350,668 of record NZ_JBIUBW010000006.1, read on the forward strand.
TGCCCCGGGCGGAAGGGGTTGGCGATCATCATGTGGCTAGCGGTCTCGATCCGCGGCTCGGGGGGCAGCGGAAGCTGCTTGGTGCCGGCCTCCAGCTTGCGCAGGGCGCTGGCGAGGGCGAGCGGGTCGCCGGTGAGCTGGGCGCCGGAGGCGTCTGCCTCGTACTCGCGGGAGCGGCTGATGGCCAGCTGGATGAGGGTGGCCGCGAGGGGGCCGAGCAGCATGATCAGCAGCATGCCGAGGATGCCGGGGCCGTCGTCGTCGTCGGAACGGCCGATCGGGATCAGCCAGGCGAAGTTGACCAGGAACATGATCACGGAGGCAAGGGCACCGGCGACCGACGAGATGAGGATGTCGCGGTTGTAGACATGGCTCAGCTCGTGTCCGATGACGCCGCGCAGCTCACGCTCGTCCAGGATGCGCAGGATGCCTTCGGTGCAGCACACGGCAGCGTTGCGCGGGTTGCGGCCGGTCGCGAAGGCGTTCGGCGCCTCCGTCGGGGAGATGTACAGGCGGGGCATGGGCTGGCGGGCCTGTGTGGAGAGGTCGCGGACCATGCGGTACAGCGCGGGGGCCTCGAACTCGCTCACCGGGCGGGCCCGCATCGCGCGCAGGGCCAGCTTGTCGCTGTTCCAGTAGGCGTAGGCGTTCGTGCCCAGGGCGATCAGAACGGCGACGACGAGACCGGCCCGGCCGAAGAAGCTGCCGATGAGAATGATGAGCGCGGACAGTCCCCCGAGGAGTACTGCGGTCCTGAGCCCGTTGTGCCGGCGGTGCACGGTACGCCCTCCAAGTTGTGCAGCAGGGGAACCCTTTGCCAGTTGATCTTCGGTCCCGCTGGTGCCGTGGTGACACGTCCAGTGGACCCTCCCGATTTGGACAACGCGAGGCGAGGGCAAGCAGTTCCCTTGTACGCGCGGCGGCGCACGTCGGCCGTACGGGTGAGGGCGCCCGGCCGTCCGGGTGGTCGCCGGAAAGAGCCCCCTGGTGTGCCCCGTGAAGGACCCCGAGCCGCCCCTAGAAGAGCCCCGTGTCGGCGAAACGCAGGATCAGCTGCGGTGCCCCGGACAGGCCGATACCGAGGACGGCGGTCAGCCCGATGGCGGCAGTGAGGGGTGCCGGGACGAGGTGCTCGGCAGGCTCTCCCTCCGGGGCGCGGAACAGCAGGGCCGTCCACTGGAGGTAGTAGTACAGGGCGATCACCACGTTGACGGCCATCACTACGGCAAGCCATCCGAGGCCCGCGTCGACAGCCGCGGAGAAGACGGTGACCTTGGCGAACAGACCGATGATGCCAGGCGGCAGTCCGGCCAGGCAGAGCAGGAAGAAGGCCAGCAGCAGCGCCGTCACGGGGTTCGTGGCGTACAGGCCGCGGTAGTCGCTCACGCGGTTGAGGTGCCTCGTACGGCCCACCAGTGCGGCGACCGCGAAGGCGCCCAGGTTCACGGCGGCGTACATCAGCGCGTAGGCGAGCGTGGAGCCGATCGAGTGCTCGGGGTTGCCGGAGTACGCGGCGGCGGCGATCGGTACCAGGAGGTAGCCGGCCTGGCCGACGGACGACCAGGCGAGCAGGCGGACCGCGCTGTACGCGCGCGTGCTCTGCTGCCGGAGCGCGCCGACGTTGCCGACGGTCATGGTGAGGGCGGCCAGGGCCACCAGTGCCGGGCCCCAGACGTCGGCGTACGACGGGAAGGCGACGACCGTGACGAGGATCAGCCCGGAGAAGCCGACGGCCTTGCCGACCACCGACAGGTAGGCCGCTACCGGCAGCGGGGCACCCACATAGGTGTCGGGCACCCAGAAGTGGAAGGGCACCGCGGCCGTCTTGAAGGCGAAGCCGATGAGGGTGAGCGCGACACCGGTCTGGGCGAGGGTGTGCAGCTGCCCGTCGACCCCCTGGATGCGTTCGGCGATCTGGGTCAGGTAGAGCGTGCCGGTCGCGGCGTACACGAAGCTGATGCCCATGAGGCTGACGGCGGTCGCGGTGACCGACGACAGGAAGAACTTCAGGGCTGCCTCGGAGGACTTCCGGTCGCCGTGCCGGAGGCCGACCAGGGCGAACGCCGGCAGAGAGGCGACCTCCAGGGCGACGATCAGCGTCGCGAGGTCGCGGGAGGCCGGTAGCAGGGCGGCGCCAGCCGCGGAGGAGAGCAGGAGGAACCAGAACTCCCCTTCGGGAAGTCCTCTGCGCGCGTCCTTGAGGGCCGTGACGGACAGCAGGGCCGCCAGGAGCGCTCCGCCGAGCACCAGGAACTGGATGACGAGCGTGAACCGGTCCGCCGTGTAGCTGCACACATCAGCGTCGCCGGTGAGGCAGAAGGTGGACCGGTCACCGTCCAGGATCGGCAGCAGCATCAGCGTGGACACGGCGAGACCGGCCACGGAAACCCACCCGAGGAGCGCCTTCCTGGCATCCCCGACGAACAGGTCGGCGACCAGGACGGCGAGGGCGACCACGGCCGCGACGGTGGGCGGCGCGATGGCCGTCCAGTCGACGGACTGGACCACGGACTCGGCCGGCGGCTGGGCCAGGGAGCTCATCGGGTGCCTCCTGCGAGGAGCTGCTGCACGGCCGGGTCGGTCAGGCCGAGGAGGGCCTTCGGCCAGAGCCCGGCAACGACGGTGAGGGCGACCAGCGGGGTCCACGCCGCGTACTCGTACGTGTGTATGTCGTCGAGCCTGGGTGCTTCCTGCGGGACGACGCCCATGCAGACCCGGCGGACCACGACGAGCAGGTACGCGGCGGTGAGCAGGGTGCCGAACGCGCCGATCGCCATGAAGGTGAGGAAGGCCGGGCGGCTGAGGCCCGCGGCGGGCTGGAAGGCGCCGAACAACGCCAGCATCTCGCCCCAGAACCCGGCGAGGCCCGGCAGTCCGAGGGAGGCGACGGCGGCGAAGGCGAGCAGGCCGCCGAAGCGCGGGGCCTTGCCGTACAGCGCCGCGCCGGTCGTGTCGGCCAGGGCGTCGAGGTCGGTGGTGCCGGTGCGGTCCTTCAGCGCGCCGACCAGGAAGAACAGCAGGCCGGTGATGAGGCCGTGGGCGATGTTGGCGAACAGCGCGCCGTTCACACCGGTCGGAGTCATCGTGGCGATGCCGAGCAGCACGAAGCCCATGTGGCCGACGGAGGAGTAGGCGATGAGGCGCTTGAGGTCGCCCTTCGCCCCCTGCTTGGCGAGCGCGAGACAGGCCAGGGATCCGTAGATGATCCCGACGACGGCGAAGGCGGCGAGGTACGGGGCGAAGGTGCGGAACCCGTCCGGTGCCACCGGCAGCAGGATGCGGACGAACCCGTACGTACCCATCTTCAGCATCACGCCGGCCAGCAGGACCGAGCCGACGGTCGGCGCCGCGGTGTGGGCGTCGGGCAGCCAGCTGTGCAGCGGCCACATCGGCGTCTTGACCGCGAGTCCGAGCCCGACCGCCAGAACGGCGATGACCTGCACGGATGTACTCAACGACCGGCCGTTGTCAGTGGCGAGTGCCACCATGTCGAATGTGCCCGCCGTGATTCCGATCAGGAGCAGGCCGAGCAGCATGACCACGGAACCGAGCAGCGTGTAGAGGATGAACTTCCAGGCGGCCTGGGCCCGCCCCTCGCCGCCCCAGCGGGCGATGAGGAAGTACATCGGGATGAGGACCATCTCGAACGCGAGGAAGAACAGCAGCAGGTCGAGGACGGCGAAGGTGGCGAGGGTGCCGGACTCCAGGACGAGCAGCAGTGCGACGAAGGCCTTCGGGGCCGGACCCGAAGGCATCTTGAAGTACGAGTAGAGCGCGCAGAGGAAGGTCAGCAGCGCGGTCAGGACGACAAGGGGGAGGGAAATGCCGTCGACGCCGAGGTGGATCCGCACGTCCAGTGCCGGGATCCAGCTGATGTCCGTGCTGGCCTGCATCTTCGAGGGCTGGTCGTGGTCGAAGCCGAGCGCCAGGACGATCGCGGCGATGAGAACCACGCCGGTCACGGTCACGCCGTGCCGCAGCACCGCCTGCTCAGGGGACTTCCCCTTCAGCCCGGGCGGGGCGGGCAGCAGAGCCGCGACGGCACCGAGGAGCGGGCCGACGACGGCGAACGCCAGAAGGAACTGCATCACGGACTCGCTGATATCGATCACGCCTGCTCACGCTCCCGTGGCGACGAGGACGGCGGCGACCACCAGGACGACGGTGCCGGCGAGCAGCGCGCTCACATAGGTCTGCACATTGCCGGTCTGAGCGCGCCGGACGGCTGCCCCCAGCCAGCGGGGCAGGGCTCCCGCCCCGCGTACGTAGGTGTCGACGACCTCGCGGTCGAGGAACCGCACCAGACTGGCGCCGCCCTGGACCGGGCGGACGAACAGCGCCGAGTACACGGCGTCCAGGTGGAAGCCGACGGCCGCGTGCCGGTGCAGCGGGCCCAGCAGCAGGCGTCCGGGGTCCGCCGGGTCGGATGCGTGCGCCACGTCGCCATAGGCGGGTTCGTGGGTGGCGATGGCCTCGGCCTCGACCTGCCCGGCGTCGCCCTCCGGGTGGGCGGCGACCGCACCGAGCGGGACACGGGCGGCGCGTGCGGCGGTGTGCCGCCAAGCGGCGTAGGTGAGCAGGCCGCCGGTCAGGGCCAGGCCGGTGCCCAGCACGGACGTGGTGAGGGTCGGGGTCAGTTCACCGCCGTCGAACCAGCCGGGCAGCGACTGGTACGCCAGTCCGCCCAGGGCCAGGGACGGGGCGGCGAGCACCCACAGCACCACGGTCATCGTCAGCGGCTGCCTGCCGTGGTCCGGCACCTCGGGGCCGTGGCCGCGGAAGGCGAGCAGCCACAGGCGCATCGCGTAGGCGGCGGTGAGGAGGGCCGTGACCAGGCCGGCGACCAGCACGATCCAGCCGGCGGCGCCGGGCACGTGCTCGGTGTGCCCGGTGGTGACGTGCTCGGCGGCGCCGAGGACGGACTCCTTGGAGAAGAAGCCGCTGAAAGGCGGGATCGCGGCGAGCGCGAGGAGCGCGACGGTCATCGTCCAGTAGGCGTCCGGGACGCGGTCGCGCAGGCCGCCCATGCGGGCCATGGCGGCCAGCGAGTTGGTGCCGGCGGCGTGGATGATCACGCCCGCCGCGAGGAACAGCAACGCCTTGAAGGCGCCGTGGGACAGGAGGTGGAAGACGGCGGCGCCGCGGTCACCGACGGCCAGCGCGCCGGTCATGTAGCCGAGCTGGCCGATCGTCGAGTAGGCGAGGACACGCTTGATGTCGTCCTGCGCGAGCGCGGCGATGCCCGAACCGGCCATGGTGACGGCGGCCATGACGGCGAGGACGACCATCGCGGCCGCGGAGGCCTGGAAGACGGGAAGGAGACGGGCGACGAAGTAGACACCGGCGGCGACCATCGTCGCGGCGTGGATCAGCGCGGAGACCGGCGTGGGGCCCGCCATCGCGTCGGGAAGCCAGGTGTGCAGGGGGAACTGCGCCGACTTGCCCGCCACGCCGGCGAGGAGCAGCAGGGCGATCACCGTGGGGTGGTCGAGCCCCCCGCTGGCGACCGCGCCGAGCACGCGTGTGATGCGGAAGGACCCGGCGTCGACGGCGAGCGCGAACAGGCCGATCAGGAAGGGGACGTCACCGAGCTTGGTGACGAGGAATGCCTTGATCGAGGCGGCGCGGGCCTCCGGCGTCTCCCAGTAGTGCCCGACCAGGAAGTAGGAGCAGATGCCCATGACCTCCCAGCCGACCAGCAGCACCATCAGGTCGCCCGAGTAGACGACGAGCAGCATCGCGGAGGTGAACAGGGAGACGAGCGCGGCGTACGAGGGATAGCGCGGGTCGTCCTGCAGATAGCCGGTCGAGTAGATCTGCACGCAGAGCGCGACGAACACCACCAGGACGGCGACGAGGGCGGCGAAGCCGTCGATGTACAGGGCGAGTTCGATGGGGATCGAGCCGGTCGGCGTGAGCTCGGTGGCGGAGGTGATGGCCTCGTCGCCGCTCTGGCGCACCGCGACCAGCACGGCGAGGACGAGCGAGGCGAGCGTCGGCAGGACGGCGACGGGGCGGACGAATCCGGGAGCCGTGCGCCCCAGGAACAGCCCGGCGGCCGCGCCCAGGAACGGAAGGAGAGGAACGAGGTAAGCGAGGGTGGTCGTCGTCACGCGGTGGCCTCAGCCTTCTCGGCGTCCGGCTCGGCCGCGCCGGCCTCGCCGTGGGGTCCATCGGTCTCGCGGCCCTCGGCGGTGTCGCGGAGCTTGTCGATGTCCGAGGTGCCGCGGTTGCGGTGGACGGCGAGGACGATCGCGAGGCCGATACCGATCTCGGCTGCCGCGATGGCGATGGTGAACAGGGTCAGGGCCTGGCCGGAGTGCAGGGTCTCCTGGGCGGTTCTGCTGAGCCAGACGTCGAAGGCGACCAGATTGAGGTTGACGGCGTTGAGCATCAGCTCGACCGACATCAGGACCAGGATCGCGTTGCGGCGGGCCAGGACGCCGTACAGGCCGGTGCAGAAGAGGAGGGCGGAGAGTACGGCGGGGTAGGCGAGATGCATCAGCGGGCACCGCCCTTGCCGCTCCGGGCGCCGGGGGCCGACGGGTCGTTCGCGGCGCCGGCCACCGCCGCGTCGGCCTTCGCCTTGCGGGACAGGACGATCGCGCCGACCAGCGCGGCGAGGAGGAGCACGGAGAGGGCCTCGAAGGGGAGGACCCAGTTCTGGAAGAGGGCCGCGCCGGTGGCCTTGGTGGAGCCGGCGGGGGCGCCGTCCAGGTCGATCCAGGTCGTGCGGAAGGCGTCGACGACGACCCAGATCAGGGCGGCGGCCGCGCCGACGGCCACGGTGAGGGCGGCCCAGCGGTTGCCGGAGTCGGCGTCCGGGGAGCGGCCGATGGGGGCCCTGGTGAGCATCAGACCGAACAGGAGGAGGACCACGACGGAACCGACGTAGATCAGCACCTGCACCCAGGCGATGAACTCGGCTGTGAGCAGGAGGTACTCGACGGCGAGGCCCCCGAGGGTGACCACCAGCCACAGGGCGGCGTGCACCAGCTGCCGGGTGGTGACCGTGACGATCGCGGAGCCGAAGGTCACCACACCGACGATCAGGAAAGCGATCTCGACGCCGGTCGGGGACAGGAATCCGTGCTGGGTCGCGGCGAGGGTCACGAGGCTCCCCCTTGGGGGTCGTCGGTCGGCTCGGTGCCCTCCGGACCGGCGGGTCGCGTGCCCCGCGGGCGGGGCTGCCCGGCCGGCTCGGTTGGCTCGATGGGCTCCGGGGTGGGTTCGGCCTGAGCTGTGGCGGCCAGCTTCTCGGCGGTCTTGCGGGCGGCGGCGATCTCCTTCGGTTCCTCCGCGCCGGGGTCGAGGGCCGGCGGGGCGGGCACCGTCCACATCCACTCGCGGAGCTTGTCGCGCTCGTGGGTGAGGTCACGGATGTCGGTCTCGGCGTACTCGAACTCCGGGGACCAGAACAGGGCGTCGAAGGGGCAGACCTCGATGCAGATACCGCAGTACATGCACAGGGAGAAGTCGATGGCGAAACGGTCGAGGACGTTACGGCTGCGCTCACGGCCGCCCGGGGCTGCCGGGGGCACTGTCTCCTTGTGGGAGTCGATGTAGATGCACCAGTCCGGGCACTCCCGGGCGCACAGCATGCAGACCGTGCAGTTCTCCTCGAACAGGCCGATCACGCCGCGGGTACGCGGCGGGAGGTCGGGCTGGACGTCCGGGTACTGCTCGGTGACGGTCTTCTTCGTCATCGTGCGAAGGGTGACGGCCAGGCCCTTGGCGAGGCCGCTGCCGGGAAAGCGGGACCGGGTGGGCGGGAGGGACTCTGCCATGGCTACTGGTTCACCACCTTGACGATGCCGGTGAGGGCGATCTGGGCGAGGGAAAGGGGGACGAGGAGGGTCCAGGAAAGCTTCTGGAGCTGATCCTCGCGCAGCCGCGGGTAGGTGACGCGCAGCCAGATCACGAGGAACGCGAGGGCGGCTGTCTTCAGCAGCGTCCAGACCCAGCCGAGGCCGTCGGCGCCCCAGGGGCCGTGCCACCCGCCGAGGAAGAGGACGGTGGTCAGGCCGCACAGGACGACGATTCCGGCGTACTCGGCGAGGAGGAACAAGGCGAAGCGCAGACCCGTGTACTCGGTGTACGCACCGAAGATGATCTCCGAGTCGGCGACCGGCATGTCGAACGGGGGGCGCTGGAGCTCGGCGAGTCCCGCGACGAAGAAGACGATCGCGCCGACGATCTGCCAGGGCAGCCACCACCACTGGAAGGCGTCGAGGATGCCGGTGAGGGAGACCGTGCCCGCCGCCATGGCCACGGAGGCGGCGGTGAGGAGCATCGGGAGTTCGTAGGCGAGCAGCTGGGCGGCGGTGCGCAGGCCGCCGAGGAGGGAGAACTTGTTGGCGCTGGCCCAGCCCGCCATGAGCGAGCCCAGGACACCGACGCCCATGACGGCGAGCACGAAGAAGATGCCCGCGTCGATCAGTACCCCCACCGCGCCCTCGCCGGGGCCGATGGGGATGGCGAGCAGGACCAGCAGATACGGGAGGAGGGCTACGGCAGGGGCGAGCTGGAAGATACGGCGGTCCGCGCCCGCCGGTACCACGTCCTCCTTCTGCGCGAACTTCACGCCGTCCGCGACGAGCTGGGCCCAGCCGTGGAAGCCGCCGGCGTACATGGGGCCGAGGCGGCCCTGCATGTGGGCCATCACCTTGTGCTCGGTCTGGCCGATGATCAAGGGGAAGGTGAGGAAGACGACGAAGACGACCAGGAGTCGCAGAGCGACGTCGAGCACGTCGTTCATTCTCGGCCTCCTGGGGGGCCCTCGGGGGTGGGGGTGGGGGGTAGGGGGTCGTCGGGTGCGGAGTCCTTCGGAGCGGACTCCTGGGGGCCGGGGGCGTGTTCAGGCTCTGCCTTCGGACCGGGCGCAGGCTCCGCGCGTCCCGGAGCGTCGGCGTCCTCGGGGGCCGAGGCGTCGGCGTCCTCAGGGGCCGGCTCGTCGAAGGCAGGGCGGGCGTGGTGCCAAGGGGCGTCGGAGCTGCGCGGGGTGACCGGGCTGGTGGGCTTCTCCGTCCCCGGTTCACCGGCGGCGCGCTGCGAGGCCGAGCCCTGGGATGCGCTGCGGGCGCGCCGGGGTCGCGGGCCGGCAGGAGCCTCCGTACCTCCAGAAGCTCCAGCTCCCGTACCGGTCCCAGCCTCCGGTCGTTCCGCGGCTTCCGTACCGGTCCCAGCCTCCGGTCGTTCCGCGGCTCCCGTACCGGCCCCAGCCTCCGGTCGTTCCGCTGCTTCCGGCGCCTTCGCGGGCTGCGTCTCCTGCGCGGGATCCTCCGTACCTTGCGGCGCAGCCTCAGCGCCCTCCTCGCGGCGCTCCGCGCGCTGGGAAGCCGAGCCCTGGCTCGCGCTGCGGGCCCGACGAGGGCTTGCCGGGGCGGTGGGAGTGTCGGCGGAGTCCGCCGCGCGTTGCGAAGCCGACCCCGCGCTCGCGCTCCGGGCGCGGCGGGGGCCGGCGGTGGGCGGTAGCGGAGTTTCAGTCGACGTGCCGGCGGCGGCCGACTGGCCGGCGGAGCCCTCCGCCGTGGTGCGGGTCCGGCGTGCGGGGCGGTCGGCCGCGGCGCCCGCGGCGCGGGCGGTGCCGCGGGCCGGGCGGGCGGGGGCCGCGGGGAGTTGGCCCTTGAGGGGGCCCCATTCGTTGGGATCGGGCACGCCCGGCGGGAGCATCTGGCGGCGCCGGGGACCGCCGTGCTCGGACTCGCCGGGCTCCTTCGCGCCGGGCCATGCCTTGGCGACCCGGGCGGCGAGCACGAAGTCCTTACGCAGAGGGTGGCCTTCGAAGGTGTCGGGCAGGAGGAGGTGGTCCAGCGCGGGATGGCCCTCGAAGCCGACGCCGAACATCTCGTGCGTCTCACGCTCGTGCCAGGCCGCGCCCGCGTACACGTCGACCGCGGAGGCCAGGACCGGAGCGTCGTACGGGACGGTGGTGCGCATCAACAGGCGGCGTACGGGGGCAAGGGCGACCAGGTGGGCGGACACGCGAAAGCCCGTGCCCGGTTCGTCGACCGCGCTCAGCCAGTCGAAATAGGTGCAGCCGAGCTCGTCGCGGGCGGTGCGCAGAGCGGCCGTCCAGGACGCGGGCGGTACGTCCACGGTCAGCAGCCCGTAGGACTCCTCCGCCGTGGCCTCCGTACCGAAGAGGTCCTCGGCGGGGGCGGGGAGCCAGCCGACGGCGCCGTTCATCGGGCCTCCCCCGTGCCGGTGCCGCCGGTGGCCGGCGGTGAGACCAGGCCACTCTGCAAGGCCGCCGCCGACGGACGGGTGGCACCGTAACGCTCCCCCAGCGACTCGCGGGCGATCTTCTCCTGCAGCTTGAGGATGCCTTGGAGCAGCGCCTCGGGGCGGGGCGGGCAGCCGGGGACGTAGACGTCGACGGGGATGATCTGGTCGACGCCCTTGGTGACGGAGTACGAGTCCCAGTAGGGCCCGCCGCAGTTGGAGCAGGCGCCGAACGAGATGACGTACTTCGGCTCGGGCATCTGTTCGTAGAGACGCTTGATGGCGGGCGCCATCTTGTCGGTGACCGTGCCGGACACGACCATCAGGTCGGCCTGGCGGGGGCCCGGCGCGAAGGGGATCACGCCGAGGCGGATGAAGTCGTGGCGGGCCATCGACGCGGCGATGAATTCGATGGCGCAGCAGGCGAGGCCGAAGTTGAAGACCCAGAGCGAGTAGCGGCGGCCCCAGTTCAGGACGACCTTCATGGGCTCGGGGGCGAGGCGCGCGAGGGCGCCGAGGCGCTTCGGCTCCGGGAGCAGGACGGGCTCAGCGACGGGCCCGGCCTGTCCCGCGTCCACCGGCGGCACCGAAGGAGTCGTTTCTGGCGTCACGTCCATGCCAGGACACCCTTCTTGTATGCGTAGAGCAGGCCCACGGCAAGGAAGCCGAGGAAGATGAACATCTCGACGAGCGTCGTCGCTCCGTACTCGGGTTCGGCGAAGACCGTGGCCCAGGGGAACAGGAAGATCGAGTCGATCGCGAAGATGACGTAGAGGAACGCGTAGACGTAGTAGCGGACCTGGGTGTGGGCCCAGCCCTCCCCGACGGGGTCCACGCCGCATTCGTAGGTCAGAAGCTTCTCGGGGGTGGGCGCGACGGGGCGCAGCAGCCGGCCCGCGCCGAAGGCGATGGCCACGAACAGCACGCCGACGGCGGCGAGCAGTCCGACGACCGAGTAGGACTGGAAGTAGTCCGCCGCGATGACTGCGGTCGGTTCGACGGTCGGTTCCCGCACGTCCGTCCCCTCGCTCCCCTGGCCTCGACCCTGACGACTGTTCGGGCGGCCTTCCGGCCTGGCGACGTCATGCCGCCGTTCGACGATCTGTACGCAACGTGAGTCTAGGGCCTGTTAAAGAGGCGGTAAGCAGCCCATCACGCCCGGCGGGGCAGGGGTGGGGTTTTCCCCCGCGGAACGTGGCGGCGCACCTCATGGCGCGGGCGCGTGCCGCCGGGCACGCTAGCCCATGTGACCGAACAATTCCCGCCCGCGAGCGCGGCGGCGGCCGACCTGGACACGGACCGCCCGCCGCCGCCCCGCCTTGCCTACGACAGCCACACCTGGAAGGAGATCGCGCATCTCCTGGCGAATCTGCCGATGGCCCTGGTGGGCTTCGTCTACGTCGTCACCGTGCTGTCCACGGGTGTCTTCCTGACCGTCACGGTGATCGGCTTCCCGCTGCTCGCCGCGGGTCTGCTGGGCGCCCGGCAGCTCGGCCGGCTGGAGCGGGCGAGGGCGAGGAAGCTGCTCGGGGTCCGCGTGGAGGAGCCGAGCCGTATGCCGGTGCGTGCCGCGGGCGGATTCCTCCCACGGCTGTGGATGGCGCTGAAGGATCCGGTGGGCTGGCGGACCGCCCTGTACGACTTCATTCGGCTGCCGTGGGGCATCCTCACCTTCACGGTCACGCTGACCTCGCTGTTCGTGCTGTGGCCGGTGCTGCCGTTCATCGCGCGCGGGCTGGCCAACGCGGACCGGGCGATGGTGCGCGGACTGCTGTCGCCCTCCGACGAGCTGGAGCGGCGGATCGCGGAGCTGGAGTCCGACCGGGGGGTCGTGGTCGACACGGCCGCCGCGGATCTGCGGCGTATCGAGCGTGACCTGCACGACGGGGCGCAGGCCCGCCTGGTCAACCTGGCGATGGGCCTCGGCCTGGCCAAGGAGAAGCTCCTCGAGGACCCCGTCTACGCGGCGGCCATGGTCGAGGAGGCGCACGGCGAGGTGAAGCTGGCCCTTCAGGAACTGCGGGACCTGGCCCGCGGCATCCATCCGGCGGTTCTGACCGACCGCGGCCTGGACGCCGCCCTCTCCTCGGTCGCCTCGCGCTGCACGGTGCCGGTGAAGGTGACGGTCGACCTGGAGGCCAGGCCGGCCGAGGCCATCGAGGGCATCGCCTACTTCACCGTCTCGGAGCTGCTGCAGAACGTCAGCAAGCACAGCGCCGCGAAGTCCGCGTCCGTCGACGTGTGGCGGGCCGAGGAGCGGCTCCTCATACAGGTCGCCGACGACGGCCGTGGCGGTGCCGACCTCGACGGCGGCACCGGAATGCGCGGTCTGTCGGAGCGTCTCGGCGCCGTCGACGGCCTGTTCGTCGTCGACTCCCCGGCGGGCGGCCCCACCGTCGTCACCGCGGAACTGCCGTGGCGGGACCGCCGGGCCTGAGGTTCCGGGAGTCCGCAGCGCGCTGGGGGTAGGGAAAACCCCCCGTTCAAGATGCCGACGGCCTCCATGGTCCACGGTCCCCGCACACAGCAGGCTGAGAGCTACGACGGCACGTCCATGGACACCACGCACACCACGGACAACACGGCCACCACGGCCACCACGCACACCGCGGCCACCACAGACACCGCGAGCCCAGACCAGCCAGACCAGCCAGACCAGCCACGAACACAGCAGACGCCGCAGCTGCCGCAGACGCTGCAGACGCCCGCAGACGCTGCAGACCAAGAAGAACGGGGACCAAGCCCATGGCCACGGAGTACGGGCACGGCTACGGACAACGCAACGGGACGTCCGACTGGGGCACGCAGGGAACCGCCGGACGGCGGCCCAGGCTGCCGGCCGGGCTGCGGGCGCCGTTCGAGGGCCGCACCTGGCGTGAGCTCGCCTATGTGCTGCTCGGCCTGCCGATCAGCGTGCTGATGTTCACGTACGCCGTGACGATGGTCGCGCTCGGCGCGGGTCTGCTGGTGACGTTCCTCGGGATACCGGTGCTGGCGGCGGGGCTGGCCGGCTGCCGCGGGCTCGGCGCGCTGGAGCGGGCGCGGGCGCGCGGGCTGCTCGGGCTCGACGTGGCCGCCCCGGAGCCGCTGCGGCCGCGCAAGGGCAGCCTGATGGGATGGGTCGGCGCGGTCCTCAAGAGCGGGACGTCCTGGCGTCACCTGCTGTATTCGGTGCTGCACTTCCCGTGGGCCGTCTTCTCCTTCGTCGTCGCGGTGAACTTCTGGGCGTACGGCTGGGCGCTGCTGACCTACCCGGTCTGGTACTGGGTCTTCCCCCTGTACGGCGGCCAGGACGGGCTGCAGTTGTACGGCGACGAGACGCACCGGATCTACCTCGACAACCCGTTCGAGATCACGGTGACGGCGCTGGTGGGCCTGCTGTTCACACTGGCCACGCCGTGGATCGTGCGGGCACTGACCCTGGTGGACCGGCTGCTGGTGCACGGCCTGCTCGGGCCGTCGCGGTTGGCGACGCGGGTGGTGGAGCTGGAGTCGGACCGTGGGATCGTGGTCGACACCGCCGCCGCGGACCTGCGGCGCATCGAGCGCGATCTGCACGACGGGGCGCAGGCCCGTCTGGTGGCGCTCGCGATGGATCTGGGCCTGGCGAAGGAGAAGCTGGCCGAGGACCCGCGGGCGGCGGCGCGGATGGTGGACGAGGCGCACGGCGAGGTGAAGACGGCGTTGCAGGAGCTGCGGGACCTCGCGCGCGGCATCCACCCGGCGGTCCTGACCGATCGTGGCCTGGACGCCGCCCTGTCCTCGGTCGCCTCACGGTGCGCGGTGCCGGTGCAGGTGGACGTGGACCTGCAGTCGCGTCCGGCGCCGGCGATTGAGGGGATCGCGTATTTCACGGTCTCCGAGCTGCTGCAGAACATCAGCAAGCACGCGCGGGCGACCTCGGCGACGGTGGACGTCTGGCGGTCGGAGGACCGGCTGATGCTGCAGGTCACGGACAACGGCGTGGGCGGGGCCGGGGCGGGCGTCGCTTCCGGGCTGGCGGGGCTCGCCGAGCGGCTGGACGCGGTGGACGGCATATTGGTGGTCGACTCGCCGGCGGGCGGCCCTACCCGGGTCACCGCGGAACTGCCCTGGCGGGGCTGAGCCGCCGAAGACCTGACAACCAGGCTCCCCGCACCCACCCCCACCCTCTTCCAAAACCTGGAATGCTTGACGGGTCTTTGGGGCGAAGTCGAGCAAACGGGGGGCCGATGAGCGTGGAGGACAGGGTGCGGGTGGTCATCGCCGAGGATTCGGTGCTGCTCAGGGAGGGCCTGACCCGGCTCCTCACCGATCGGGGCCACGACGTCGTCGCCGGGGTGGGTGACGCGGCGGCGCTGATCAAGACCATCACCGAGCTGGACGCCGAGGGCAGCCTGCCCGACGTCGTGGTCGCCGACGTGCGGATGCCGCCGACGCACACGGACGAGGGCGTCAGGGCGGCGGTGCAGCTACGGAAGGCGCATCCGGGGCTCGGCGTGCTGGTGCTGTCACAGTACGTGGAGGAGCGGTACGCCACCGAACTGCTGGCCGGTTCCAGCCGCGGCGTCGGGTATCTGCTGAAGGACCGTGTGGCCGAGGTGCGGGAGTTCGTGGACGCGGTCGTGCGGGTGGCCGAGGGGGGTACGGCCCTCGATCCGGAGGTCGTGGCGCAGTTGCTCGGCCGCAGCCGTAAGCAGGACGTGCTCGCCGGGCTGACGCCCAGGGAGCGGGAGGTCCTGGGCCTGATGGCCGAGGGCCGGACCAACTCCGCCGTCGCCAAGCAGCTGGTGGTCAGTGACGGGGCGGTCGAGAAGCACGTCAGCAACATCTTCCTCAAGCTGGGGCTGTCCCCCAGCGAGGGAGATCACCGCCGGGTCCTCGCCGTGCTGACCTATCTGAATTCCTGAGTCGGCCCTCCGCCCCTCCCGTTCGGTGCGTCCGAACGGGAGGGGCGGAGGGCTACTCGGGCAGGGAGTCATCATGCAAATGGCCGAGGGATGGCGAGCCGTGCAGTCGTAGGGTTGGTCCTGGGAGGACCCTGTGGGGTCGGTCCCCGACAGCCGCCTCGAAGGAGGTCCACTTCAGTGACGAGCCAGGTCAGTAGCCCAGCGGAGCAGGCCGACGGAGCGGTCGTGGGAGAGCAGCGCAAAGCGGCCGGCGTCAAGGACGTCCGCCGTCTGGACCGGGTGATCATCAGGTTCGCGGGGGACTCGGGTGACGGTATGCAGCTCACCGGTGACCGTTTCACCTCGGAGACCGCGTCGTTCGG